>NZ_LXYR01000037.1 GCF_001650195.1 Phormidesmis priestleyi BC1401
CACCCATAGTTCATCTCATGCCAAACCTATTCCCTGATATCACTTCACTACTGAACAGGTACTAAGTTTGTAATAGTTGTTTACAAACACTCTCTTAGCTCTCGTCGATCTTCCCAGATTGTTGAAGATGCTGCAAAGAATGCAAAAATATTGGCTTTCGCAAAGGTTATGGGTTGATCGATTGACTCACCCACCTAGACAGACGATGCTAACAGGTTGAGTGCTATGGTTAAAACCCGTGCTTAGTTATTTATCAACTGCCCAACAAGGCTGTGCGGCGGCGCTCCTGAGTCCACTGCATCTTAAATCTGTAAAATTCAGCGCATGATCTGGTTATTCGTACTAGGACTGATTACCTACTTTATCGTGCAGAGAGTGACCGGGATCACTCGCACTCCGGTTTGGGCATTATGGCTGGTTGCTATGATGCCTGCGTTTTCGATCACTGCTTGGGCACTGGCGTTTGGGACTCAGCGACGAATGCCGCTAGAGCTAGTTATTTTGCTGTTTGTGGGCTGTTTAGCGCTTTATCTTTACCTGATCCAAAAGGGGCGAATTGCTCCGACTTCGGCGATCGACTCCACTACCCCTCAAGTGCCATCTTCGACTCCTGAAAAGTCTGGTCAATCGACTTCGCGCCCGATCAACAAGGCAGAGGAGACGAGTTTACAAGGTTGTTTTCCGTGGTCAGTCTATTATTTGCAGAATATTGACTATCGTCCACAAGCCGTAATTTGCCGAGGACAGCTACGCACCACGCCAGAAGTGGCTTATAAAACGATTCAAGAAAACGTTGAGGGAAAGTTTGGCGATCGCTTCTATGTCGTGTTTCAAGAAGGAGTAGACAAAAAACCGTTCTTTGCGCTGGTGCCTAACTCTCAAGCCAGCATAGAGGCGAGACAAGATAGACGACTGACCCGTCCGGGCATTGCGCTGGGGCTAGCAGCAATGACGTTGCTGACCACTTTGCTAGCAGGGCTTGAGATTGCGAAAAAACAGGTCACGTTAGACCCTTCAGTATTGGTGCAGGGATTGCCCTATGCACTGGCGATTGTGGGATTTTTTGCTGTGCGATCGCTGGGCTGTTATTGGACGACTCGCCGCTATCATATCGCTGCAACGCTGCCCTACTTTATTCCAGTGATTCCCTTGCCTCTGCTGCCCTTGGGAACGGTGGGATCATTTATTCAGATTCGATCGCCGATTCCTCATCGCAAGGCGCTGTTTGATGTAGGCGTAGTTGGCGCACTAGCAGGATTCGCGATCGCGATCCCTCTCTTATATTGGGGCTTAGATCATTCGTCTGTAGTCGCTCTCCCGCCAAAGCCAGGAGCTGGGTTACTCAGCTTTGAGGCACTGAATCCCAAATATTCTCTAGTGCTGGCAGGGTTAGGAAAGTTGGCGCTGGGAAACCAGCTAGTAGCGGCGAAAGCAATCAATCTCCATCCGATCGCGGTCGCGGGCTGGATTGGAGTGCTGTTTAGCGCATTTAATCTGATGCCCGTCGGACAGTTAGATGGCGGACGGATGGTTCACGCCATGTTTGGGCAGCGCACGGGGGCGGCGATCGGGCAAGTTTCTCGACTGTTGCTGCTGATTCTCTCGTTTGCTCAACAACATCTGCTGCTGTGGGCAATCTTGCTGCTGCTGCTTCCCGCTACAGATGAGCCTGCGCTTAACGATATCACTGAGTTAGATAATTCTCGCGATGTGGTCGGGCTTTTGGCTCTAGCTCTGGTGCTGCTGGTCATTTTACCTGCGCCCAAAGTTGTGTTGGCGTGGTTGAGCCTTTAGATGATGAATACTCAAGTCACCTCGATTCAGGCGCTTCATCAGAATCTTCTTTCACTGCTGGTGTATCGGGAGGTTTTAGGAGATCGGGTCGGGCAAGCCTTTTTAGAGTTGTTGCAGTCGCTGATCCGGGCAGACAGTGCGATCGCGCTACAGGCTTATGGGTCGTGGTTTTCGGCATTGGCTGAACGCGGTCAGGGATGGCGAGACTATTTGCTCGATCGACTTTTAACCGCAGAGAATTCTTTTTCACAACAGAAATCTGACGATTTACCGTCTGCTTTGATCGACGCTGTGAAACGAGACTTACAAATCTTGCAGAGTCTCTACAAGTGTCGAAGTGAGCAGGTTTGTGAATGGGTTAGTCAACAGACTTCTGCTGAAAATTTGACGGCATGGTCAGATGAGTTGCTCCAAGAAAAAACTGCTGCGCCGCTCAAAGCTAAGCTGAAAACGATGCAGGATTGGGCAGACGCGGTAGACGAATTATCTGTTTACTATCGTGAATTTGGGACGGGAATCTTCGCGAAGTATCAAGCGTTTCGGTGGCAACGTGGGCAACTGGCGGCGATCGCGCACCCCGATTTGCAGCAGGCATCGGATCTGATTGGCTATGAGACTCAGCGCGAGATGCTGCTCAAAAACACAGAGTTCTTGCTGTCGGGGAAGTCGGCTTTGCACATCTTGCTCTACGGCAGCCGGGGATCGGGGAAATCTTCGCTCGTCAAGTCGCTGCTGCGGCAGTATGGCGATCGTCAGTTGCGTCTAATCGAAGTCGGCAAATCTGAACTCAAAGACTTGCCCGCGATCGTCGAGCCGTTGCGAAATCTACCTCAAAAATTCATCATTTTTGTAGACGACCTCTCGTTTGAAGAAGATGACGATGCCTATAAAGCGCTGAAAGTTGTATTGGAAGGCAATCTCACCGCGCGTCCTCAAAATGTTGTCGTGTATGCGACCTCAAACCGACGGCATTTAGTGCGCGAGTTTTTTGACGATCGTCCTCGCCCCAAAGATGCTGACGAAGTTCACCACTGGGACACAGTGCAGGAAAAATTATCGTTCAGCGATCGCTTCGGCTTAACGCTCACCTTTGAACCTGCGGATCAGGCGACTTACCTAAAAATGATTCATCACCTCGCACAGCAAGCGGGGATCACATTAGAGTCAGAAGATTTAGACTATCGCGCGTTGCAGTGGGCGACCCGACACAACGGACGATCGGGCAGAACTGCCCGACAGTTTATCGATTTTCTCACTGCCGATTTAGCTCTATTTGAGCCATTTCATTCATGACCCAAATCTATCAGCGAACGGTGCGCTTTGAAGATACTGATGCGGCTGGCGTTGTTTATTTTGCCAATGTCTTAAAGATCTGCCACGAAGCCTATGAAGAAATTTTAATCACAGCAGGATTTGATCTCAAATCATTTTTTCGAGATTCTGATGTTGCAGTTCCCATTATTCATGCCGATGTTGATTTTTTTCGACCGTTGCACTGTGGCGATCGCTTATCGGTACAAATCAGTCCCCATCCCATTAACGACAGCGAGTTTGAAATTATTTATGAGATTAGTTTAGTGGGGTTCGATCGTCCTGCTAGTCGAGCGCTGACTCGTCATGTGTGCATTGATCCAGTAGGTCGATCGCGAAAAGAGTTGCCTCCTAAATTACGGCAGTGGGTACAACACTGACTCGGTTGTGCAGGAACGCGATCGGAAATGTCTCTACACAACATCTGTTTAGATTTTTGCCTACTCATAGAATAACCTGGCACGTTTTTCTTTCATCTGCTAAACTATGCGTAGTCATAACGACTTCATTCTAGGGGTTGTTCCACGTCTCATCTCTCTTGACATAGGCAAGGTTGCTTTAACTTCTGCAAACTAAGGGGTGAAGCACTCTCGTCACAAACGTTTTTTATTCACAGACAGGAACAGTAACCATGGTTAAGATTGCTGCAATTGGAGGGAGCTTACGATCGGGTTCCTCTACTTATTTAGCTCTTCAGCAAGCCGTCGATCGTCTCACGGCTTTGGGTGCCGAGGTCACACTGCTTGATTTGCGAACAATGAATCTGCCATTTTGCGATGGCGGAGATGACTATGCGGGATATCCCGATGTCAAGCGGCTGCAAGATGTTGTTAAAGAAGCAGACGCGATCGTGTTAGTCAGTCCCGAATATCACGGCAGCGTTAGTGGAGTGTTGAAAAACGCTCTTGACTTGATGGGCTTTGAAGAAATGGCAGGCAAAATCACTGGGCTAATCAGCGTCTTAGGCGGACAGGCAAACAGCAACGCCCTAAATGATTTGCGCGTCATTATGCGGTGGGTCAATGCGTGGGTGATTCCTGAACAAATCGGCATCGCGCAGGCGTGGAAAGCCTTTGGTGACGATGGCAAACTGCTAGATGAAAAACTTGCTGAACGGTTCGATCGCTTCGCTCAAAGCCTCGTGGACAACACGCGCAAGATTCGTGGCGTAAATTAGAAATAAACTCAGGAGTTTTTAAGATGACATCAGCGATCGTGACTTCCCAAAATCCAATCGATAGCCCTCAAGAGTGGGACTTGTCTGACCTCTATCAAGGATTTGATGATCCTAAATTAGAGCAAGATTTAGAGAGTCTGCAACAAGAAGCCGCAGACTTTCGCAGCCAGTTTCGCGGCAAGGTGACGGGGCTAATGCCAGAGCAGTTGGCGACGTGTCTTAAGACTTTGGAAGCGATCGCTGAAAAATCGGGCGTTCTCTACGCGTTTCCGTCGCTGATCTTTTCTGCTGACACTCGCAGCGCTGAGGCAAAACAGTTTTTAGACAAAGTGATGGAAGCCCTAACGGGAGTCGAGAATCAGCTTTTATTCTTTGACTTAGAGTTGCAAACTTTAGAAGCTGGGCAGTTTGACGCATTCCAAAATTCAGCCCCGTTAGCACCCTATCGCCACTATTTGAGCCAAATCGCCAAATATCGTCCGCACACGCTGTCAGAAGACGTTGAGCAGACTCGCAACCAAGATAGTTTGACCGGAAGGCAGGCATTTATTCAACTGAGATCGGTGCATCTCGGCGAACAGCAGTATGAATCGGTCACGACTCCAGACGGCAAAACTGCCACCACAGAAGCTGATTTAGGGGCGCTGCTTTTTCATCCAGATGCCGAAACTCGCTATGCCGCCTATCAGTCGGTTCGCAAGGTGATGAATCAGCACAACTCGCTCTATGGTTTCATTTTGAATACCGTCGCACAAGATCACAAGATCGAAAATCAGATGCGACGCTATGACTCGACGCTGCACAAGCAACTGATCGCCGATGAAGTCTCGGAGCCAGTGTTTCGCGCCATTATGGAAGGAACTCGCAGCCGCTTTGACTTATTCCAGCGCTATTATCGACTCAAGGGAGCAGCGATCGGGCAAAAAATTCGCACCTGTGACGTGTATGCGCCGTGGACAACAGGTGACGAGCAAATCGCGCCCATTCCTTATAAAGCGGGAGTCGAGACACTGATCGCTGCGTTAGAGCAGTTTGATGTCAACTACGCCCGTCGCGCCGAAGAATTCTTTTTGAACAACTGGGTCGATGCCAAAGTCCGGCAGGGCAAGCGGGGCGGAGCCTTTTGCGCCTACACTTACGGCAGACACAGCTATTTATTGCTCTCTTACACCGACGATTACAATTCGCTGTTTACACTCGCACACGAGATGGGTCACGGGCTGCACTTTGCCTGGATCGACGATCGTCAAACCTATTTCAACAGCAATCCGCCGATGGTGTTGGCAGAAATCGCGTCCACATTCAACGAGTTGCTGTTGCTAGATTATTTGCTCAAACAGGCAAAAGACGACAAAGCGCTGACCAAATCTCTGATTACTCGCCAATTAGAAGATCAGTTAAATCTGCTGTTTAGACAAAGCACGATTAGCCGATTGGAGTTAGCGGTGCACGATCGGGCGACTCAGGGCAGTTTTAATCACGAGTTTGTCAATGAAGAGTGGACAAAACTCTATCAAGAACTCTGTGGCGATGCAGTGGAAGTCTTGCCAGAGCATCAATATGATTGGGCGCGGATTGGTCACATTTACTTCAAGCCGTTTTATTGCTATCAATACACTGCGTCGAATATCGTCAGTTTGGCATGTTACAAAAAATATCTTGAAGTCGGCAAAGAGTTCATTCCTGGCTATCTGGAGCTATTAGCGGCTGGCGGTAGTTTGGATCAAGTAGCAGCCCTGCGTCAATTTGTGGGGGTTGACCTCGAAGATCCTGAGACAATTCGCGGAGCGCTGACTTATGTTGAAACGCTGTTAGATCAGCTTCAGTCAACTCTTTAACGAACAATATCCACTTCTACGCTCGCCTTGAGTAGGGAAATCCGATCTTAGCGATCGGCAAACCCTACTGATTACAATGAAGGCGATTGGGTCATCCTCGTCCAAAATAGGGCTGAGGTCTTTTGAGTAACCAGGACTAGACTATGACAACGATTTTGGAACAGGGGAATATCAGTATTCATACTGAGAATATTTTTCCGATTATCAAGAAGTGGCTCTACTCCGACCACGAGATTTTCTTGAGAGAGCTGGTGTCTAACGCGGTCGATGCCATTCAAAAACTCAAGATGGTGTCAACCTCGGATGAGTTTTTGGGCGAGCTGGGCGAACCGGAGATTGTGATCACGATCGACTCCGAAAACAAAACCCTGGCAGTCTCCGATAACGGCATCGGCATGACCGCCGACGAGGTGAAGAAATATATCAACCAAGTCGCCTTCTCTAGCGCCGAAGAGTTCGTCGAGAAATATAAAGCCGTTGGCGATCAGCAGATCATTGGGCACTTCGGATTGGGTTTCTACTCATCGTTCATGGTGGCGAAAGTTGTCACGATCGACACGCTATCCTACAAAGCCGACTCGCAGGCGGTCAACTGGTCTTGTGATGGCTCGACTGAGTTTAAGTTGTCAGAAGGCGATTGTCCCACTCGCGGCACGACCGTTACCCTGGCACTGCAAGACGAAGAACACGAGTATGCAGAACCCTATCGAATTCGGCAACTGATCAAAACCTACTGTGACTTTCTGCCCGTCTCGATCAAGTTAGAGGTGATCGAGCCACTCAAAGAAGGGGAAGAACCCAAAGCGATCGAGCAGATCAACCGCCAAAAAGCCCCCTGGAAAGAGTCGCCCAAAAATCTCACGACTGAAGACTATTTAGAGTTTTATCGCTACCTCTATCCGTTTCAAGAAGAGCCGCTGCTGTGGGTGCATCTCAACACCGACTTTCCGTTCATCGTCAACGGCATTCTTTACTTCCCGAAGCTCAAGCCCGATGTTGATGTGTCTAAAGGACAGATCAAACTGTTTTGCAATCAGGTGTTTGTCAGCGAAAACTGTGAGGAAGTGATTCCCAAGTTTCTGCTGCCGCTGCGAGGGGTTGTCGATAGCGCCGACATTCCGCTCAACGTGTCGCGGAGCTTTTTGCAGAACGATCGCACCGTGCGCCGCATCGCAGACTACATTGCCAAGAAAGTTGGCGATCGCTTAAAGGAACTGTATCGCGACGATCGAGAGCAATATATCCGATCGTGGCAAGACTTAGGCACCTTTGTTAAATTTGGCTCAATTAACGATGACAAATTCAAAAAGCAAGTCGAAGATATTCTGATCTATCGCACTACAGCGAATCTGGTCGATGACGCTCCTAAAATAGAAGTGCAAACGCCAGATGGAGATGCTTGGCAAGATACTTCTAACGCAGTCAACAACACTGTAGACGGCAGATCGTACACGACGCTCAAAGAATATCTAGAACGCAACAAAGAACGCCACGAGAATCGCGTTTTTTACTGCACCGATGAGGTCACTCAGGCAACCTATGTGCAGCTTCACACCAGTCAGGGCTTAGAAGTTCTGTTTATGGACTCGTTCATCGACAGTCACTTTGTCAGCTTCCTAGAGCGAGAATATTCGCAGGTGCAGTTTGCACGAGTGGATGCCGAACTAGATGACACGCTAATCGACAAAGAGCAGTCTGAAATTGTCGACCCTAAAACCAATCAGACTCGCAGCGAACAAGTCAAAGAACTGTTCAAGAAAGCGCTCAACAAGCCGAAGCTAATCATTCGCACTGAGGCACTTAAAGGAGACGACCCCGCCAGCACGCCCCCCGCGATGGTTCTTTTACCTGAGCAACTGCGCCGGATGCAGGAAATGAATGCGCTGATGCAGCAGCAAAATATTCAGTTCCCTGAAGAACACATTTTGTTAGTCAATACGACTCATCCGATGATTCAAAACTTGATTAACCTGAGTCAAGGCGCGATCGTCACCGAGGGTCAATCTCCGTCAGCAGAACTCGCCAACATGATTTGTCATCATGTTTATGATCTGGCGTTGATGGCACAAAAAGGGTTTGATGCCGATGGCATGAAAGCATTTGTAGAGCGATCGAACCAGGTGCTAACTAAACTCACCGATCGGGCAACTCACTAATCTCTGATCCATAGTCCGTAGTGATGTCATTGTCATTACGGACTTGTAGAAAATCAATTACTTCAACGTTAGTGCCCGACTCCATTCAGGAATCGCGGCAATTTTTTTACCCCTATCCCTCAACTAAAACGGAATATCATCCAGTTCAGGCTGGTCGATCGGGGCAGGTGCCGCTGGAGCTTTAGCCGTCGTGGTCTTTGCTCGTGGAGTTGCCGCAGGTTTCGCAGATTGAGTGGCCGCAGGTTGAGCCGCTGGCTGAGACACCGCTCCCGTAGGCGCACTCGCCGTTGTGCGAATATCGCCCCCATCCAAGGTGTAGATCTTCTGCACCGTCATTTCTGCGGTCTTTTCTTTAAAGCCTTCGGGACGCTCGATCGTGTTCATCGTTAAGCGACCGTCGATGATCACCCGATCGCCCACATGATAGTTTGCCTGAATGTCTTGCGCGATGTTGCCCCATCCCACGACCTTCAGCGTCACCGGAGGCTCTTCGGGGCGCAACCCGGCAAATTGGACGCGCATCTCAGCGATCGGCGTTTGATTATCGGGCGTAAAGCGGAGTTGAGGATCTTGAATGACCTCTGCCATCAGGATGCAGTTATTCATGGGTGTCGTCCTTTGTCTCTCGGTGGTTGCTGTAATTGAGCGAGTCCTGCAAGCGAAGTTGTCTGTCCTCACCGTCGCTTCTCAATTTTAACCGTTGGCTGATCAACCCTGCACTTTTAACCATGACTGAGGAGATTACCCAGGTGGGTACTGCCTGAGCGATCGCTGGCTGGTTAGCTTAGGTGCAGTGAATTCTACTACAGAAGAGTAAATCACTAAAGCATTTGGTTTCTCAATTGAAGCCAATTTCAGGGCGCAATGCTTCGATTCTCACTCACCCCGATCTTCCAATGATCAATCCCAAAACTTGCCTACAAGCTCTGCTCACTAAGGCATTTGGACATTACAGAACTGACTCAGAACTTAATACTCAACTAGGAGACTTAACGATGCCAAATATCGTAATCGAATGGAACTGCGTTTATCTCAATGCCATTCGCAACAAGGAAAAAGACTCACCTGGCGGGATCGCTAGAAAAGGCGCAATGGTGCACGGCGCGATTTATGATGCTGTCAACTCGATCGTCAAGACTCATCAACCCTACCTAATTAGCATTCCGGCTGCGGACGGAGCTTCGATCGACGCTGCTGCCGCCCAAGCCGCTTATCAAGTTCTCACCCGCGTTTACCCCGAACAGACAGACAGCTTTGATTTGAGCCTGCAAGACTCGCTCGATCGCATCTCGGCGGCTGACAGTGTTCAAAACGTCGAAAGCGGACGAGTTATCGGCACTGCCGCCGCCTATGCCATGATTGCTCACCGCACCAATGATGGAGCCGAAAACACCGATCCTTACACTCCAGGCACCAACGCCGGAGACTGGCGACCCACCGGATCGGGGAACGCCGTCACTCCTAACTGGGACAAAGTGCGTCCGTTTGCGATGCAGACAGGCAATCAATTCCGTCCCTCACGACCTGCAGGCTATGCCACCAAGCGCGACCTGTTGAGTAGCCCTGAATATGCCGCACAGTTCAACGAAGTGAAGCGGCTAGGGTCAGCCACGTCGAGCAGCCGCACCGCCGAAGAAACCGAGATTGCTTTTTTCTGGGCAAACGATTTGGATGGAACCTATAAACCACCGGGTCAGCTATTCCGATTCACACAAATTGTTGCCGAACAGCGCAGCCTCTCGATCGTCGAAACTGCCCGTCTGTTTGCGCTGGTTGGGTTGGCTCTCGGAGATGCCGGGATCGTCGCCTGGGATGCAAAATACTCTACCGATCTGGATCTGTGGCGACCCGAAACCGCCGTTCACCTAGCTGATATGGATGGAAATCCTGCCACCGATCAAGATGCTGCGTGGGAACCGCTCTCGGTCGATCGCAACGGCAAGCACTTTAGCCCCGCATTTCCTGCTTACGTTTCGGGTCACGCGACCTTTGGCGCAACCCACGCAGGCATTCTGCGGAATTTCTTTGGAACCGATAACGTCACGTTTAAGCTCGATACCGAAGACCCCAGTGCTGTCAACGTGAAGCGAGCCTTTAATAGCTTCTCGTCGGCTGCGTTAGAGAATGGCAGAAGCCGGGTTTATCTCGGTGTGAATTATCAGTGGGACGCAGATGCTAGCTACATTTCTGGCACTCAGCTTGCCGATTATGTATCTGCCAACTATCTGCAAGCGCTGTAGAGATGAACGCGATCGGGGCGTATAAAACGTCCCGATGCACTATTCTCAGTACACACTTTCTATTTTGATTTCTTCGACTCCCTGTTCTTGATAGACAAACTCCTGCACTCGCAGCCGATATTCCCGCAGTGTTTCATCGACCCAGCCCCGATCGTGACTATTAGCGTAAATATGCACCAATGGCTCTCCAGCATCGGGCAAAATCAACACCCAGCTATCGCGCTGATGATTAAAGATTTTCACCCCGTCGATCAGCTCTAAGGTCTCTACAGGATGGCTTTCGACTAAGTGACGCATCAAAGCTCCCTTAACCGTCCAGGGGCAGCGCACGGAGTAGGTTTTGTGAGAAATTCGAGGACAGTCTGCCCGAATCTGCGCCAGCGTTCTCTCTTGCAAAGTTAGCATCTCGATCAGTTTGGCAATGCAAAACATCGCATCAAATCCAGGATGCAGTTGCGGAAAAATAAAGCCCATCTCGCCACTGCCGCCCAACACGGTGCTGTGATTGGTGTGACAGGCTTCCATTAACGCCGTTGGGTTTGCTTTGGTGCGAATGACTTTGCCATCGTGACGACGAGCAATCAACTCAACCGCGCTAGAAGCCTGAACCGGAACCACGATCGTCCCTCTAGGGTTTGAGGTCAAAATCATGTCTACCATCAACGCCGTCAGCATCTCGCCTCGAATCGGGCTACCCGTTTCATCGACGAGAACAAGCTGTTCCCCGTTGGCAGAAACCTGCACTCCAAAGGTCGCTTTCAGCGCTTCGACCACATGACCGAGTTGATTGAGCAAGCCTTCTCGATCGGCGATCGTTGGAGCCGTTTGAGTCAAACTGGCATTTAGCACGACCGCATCGCAGCCAAACTTTGCCAGCAGTTGAGGCAAGACTGCCCCCGAAACCGCATAGGCGTAATCAATCACCACTTTAGAGCTACTGTGATGAACGGCGTGTAGGTTCAGGTGTTTCTCAAATCCGCGACTGTAGATATCAATCGCGTGATTGACGATCACCACATTGCCAATCTCTTGAATTTGTGCCCGCCTAAAATCTTCTTTAAAGAAGGCTCCCTCAATTTTCTTCTCGACTCCTTTGGAGATATTGATGCCTTTGTGGTCAAAAAATTCAATCAGAATGTGATCTGATCGCTCCGGGTGAACGCGCACATGAATGCCCCCTACGACGTTCATCGTCGGCACCACCGATCGAGCGACTGGAATCGAAGTGGCTTCTAAATTCTGGACATTTATCCCGACTGACATTAGTCCAGCAATCAGCGATCGCGACACCATGCGGGCGATCGGGCGCTGATCGCGCGACACCGTGACGTGAGAACCCGATTTCAGCGTCGAACCATAAGCCGCCCCCAACTTAACGGCAAACTCTGGAATAATATCGACATTCGCAAGTCCTGACACGCCGCGCTGCCCAAAGAGATTGCGGTGAGCGGCATATCCCCAAATCAGATTGGTGTTAAGCGTCGCTCCTGCCTCGACGCTTTTGCTAGGCCACACCCGCACATTGGGGCTGACTTTCGCCTCTTCACCAATACTCGACAGCGGACCCACCACCGCCCCTTCTAACACCTGTGCCCGACGATCGACTCTCGACCCTCGCGCAATCACACACGCCCGGAGATGCACTTCGTCGCCAATCATCACGCCATTCCAGACAATCGGACGTTTGAGATCGGCATCGGTGCCGATCGTGACGTTATCTCCGATCGCGGTTCCGCCCTCAATTTGCACTCTGGCACCAATGCGGCAATTATTGCCAATGATCGCAGGAGCCTCAATGTGAGCAGATGGATCGATATAGGTGTTTTCGCCCACCCAAAGCCCCGGCGATCGCTCGGCGTAAGGAAACGTTAGCTTCACTTTTCGCAGCAGCCCATCATATTGAGCTTCCCGGTAAGCGTCTAGATGCCCCACGTCACACCAATAGCCATCCGCAACATATCCATACATCGGCTCATCTTTCTCTAGCAATAGAGGAAAGAGATCTTTAGAAAAGTCGGCTTCTTCGCCAAACGGCAGATACTCCAGCACTTCTGGCTCCAGAATATAGATGCCCGTGTTGACCGTATCTGAGAAGATTTCGCTCATCGAAGGCTTTTCTAGAAAGCGGCGAATTCGATAATTTTCATCCGTGATTACTACGCCAAACTCGATCGGGTTCGGCACTCGCGTCAAAATCAGGGTCGCCTTAGACTGTTTGCGCTTGTGAAACTGAATCGCCGCCGTCAGATCAAAATCAGTAATGCTGTCTCCACTAATCACCAAAAAGGTGCCGTCTAGCAATTCAACAATATTTTTGACACAACCCGCCGTGCCGAGCGGCTGATCTTCCTCCACGGCATAAGTCATCTGCACCCCAAACTCACTGCCATCCTGAAAATAGTCCCGCATGACATCCGGCAAATAGTGCAGCGTAGCAATCACTTCTCGAATGTGGTGACGCTTGAGTAAATTGATAATGTGCTCGGCGATCGGACGATTGAGAATCGGCACCATCGGTTTAGGCAGATCGCAGGTAAGGGGGCGCAGTCGCGTTCCCGATCCGCCTGCCATTAGCACTGCTCGCATACGGTCTCCTTGCTGGTTTGCGCGTAATGGTGTGACTCGACGACGCTCGATCGTGGAAGTTAAGTCAATGGTGGGTGTTTACTTTATTGGACAGTGCTATCGATTTTTGTGCCATCAAACCTAACAATTGTTAGCAAATCGTTTTGATCTCAAGATTTTGGGTCGTCAAGACTGCAATCTTCAAGAAATATTGTGGACGATCGCCTAATCTCAGCGTTTTAGAGACACACTGACTCCTAGTAGTTGATCAGGGCTTGCTAGAATCGCTAGTAGTTCTATTCTCTTTGTTTTTATCGTCGATTGGGGGATCATGAGATGGGAATACTTGGCTTTTTAGCATTTGTTGCTTACGTCGGTGGAGTTTGGAAATTTTGGACGGGCTTTCGTCGCACCAATTTCAGTCAAGGACGGCTTCATCTCGCGTTGCTGTGGCCCGTCTTGCTATTTAGTAAGTCCTACCGCCAAAATTTCACCAAAGCACTGAAGGGATAAGCGTCTTGAATGAATCCCTAGATTGGCAATCTCAGATTAATGCCGTCGCCCAGCGGTTTAACCAAGAATATCGAGGAGAGCCATTTGACCTCCCGGAAGAAGTGCAGGAGATGCCGATCTTTCGGGAGCGTGCCTCTGGCATTTTGCAAGCCAAACTGACCTCTCCGTTTTGGCAACTTGCCCAACCGCAAAAAAATCAGCGCTGTCTAGATATCGGCTGTGGAGTCAGCTTTCTGATCTATCCCTGGCGAGACTGGGAGGCGCTCTTTTATGGGCAAGAAATCAGCACCGTAGCGCGAGATTTACTGAATGCCCGTGCTCCACAGCTCAACTCGAAATTGTTTAAAGGCGTAAATTTAGGTGCGGCTCACGAGTTGCACCATGAGGCTAACCAGTTTGATCTGGCGATCGCCACGGGCTTTAGCTGTTATTACACGATCGATTACTGGCTGACCGTTCTCTCTGAGGTCAAGCGAGTCCTTAAACCAGGAGGAATCTTTGTCTTTGATGTGCTACCTGAATCGCCGTTAGCCGAAAATTGGGCGATTTTAGAAACCTATATGGGAGCAGAAGTCTTACTAAACCCCTTATCCGACTGGGAAAAAGCTATCAAATCCGAAGGAGCGAAAATCGTCAAGACGCTACCTGGCGAATTGTTTCAGCTATATAAGGTGACATTTTAATTTCTGCCAAAAAATAGGGGACGTTCCGGTTAGAAACGCCCCCACTCATTAGAATTCAATCAGCCTACTTTACAGAATTCACCAAACTCTGCTGCAAAGGCTTGACTTGATTGGACGGTGCAAACGCCGTTTGCTCAAGAACCGCAAGTGCCCGCGCATATTGAGGATCTTGCTGGGTGCCGATCAGTTTGGGATTGGTTGCCAAAAACTTCCGTTGAGCATCGGTCAGATCGATCTTGATGTCTGGCGTAATGCCTTTGTGACTAATATCAGTCCCAGCAGGCGTGTAGTAGTGAGCGATCGTCACTGCCAGCCCCGACCCATCCGACAGCGAGTGAACCGACTGCACCAATGCTTTGCCAAAGGTCTGACTGCCGATCACAGTGGCGCGCTTGTTGTCTTTCAGCGCTCCGGTCAAGATTTCGCTTGAGCTTGCTGAATTGCCATCAACCAGCACAGCTAAAGGCAGCTTGGTCAGAGCGTTGTTGTTTGCCACAAACTCTTCTTTGCCGCCCTTGCGATCGACCGTGCGAACGATCGCGCCTTTGTCGATCAACATGCGGCTAATCTCAATGCTGGATTGCAGCAACCCACCTGGATTGCCCCGCAGATCTAGCACGTAGGCGTTGACCTTTTGAGCGGCTAGGTCTTGAATTGCCCGCTGCATCTGTTCAGACGCGTGGCTGCTGAATTCATTTAGACGAATGTAGCCGACCCGATTCTTGCCTTCTTGTCTGAGGCTGTAGCGAACGGTTTGAAGCTCAATTCTGGCTCGTGTCAGAGGCAGATCGAACTCGCTGGTGCCGTCTCGTCCAATTCTCAGCGACACTTTTGAGCCAACCTCGCCGCGAATCTGGTTAGAGGCATCTTCAACGCTCATGCCTTTGGTTAGTTTGCCGTTGATCGCCGTGATGCGATCGCCCGCTTTGACACCCGCCCTAATCGCGGGAGAATTTTCAAGTGGCTCAACGACGGTTAAAACTTTTGTTTTCTCGTCGAGTTCTAACCGGATGCCGACTCCAGAAAGCTCACCAGAGGTTTGACTGCTGAGAGCCTCATATTGTTTGGGGTCCATGAAGCGAGTGTAGGGATCATCTAGCTTCTTGAGGGCATCGCGCAGAGCGTCATATGCCTGCGTCCGCGAGGTATAACTCTTAGCCAACAAGCCTTGACGAACGGCTCTCCAGTCGGTTCGGTTGAAGGTGCCATCTACATATTCACGGTTGACGATTTGCCATGCTTCATCAACGACTGTTTTGGGGCTGTCTTGCAGAGCCGCCTTTACAGCGCGATCGGAACCAAATAACGTGAGGGTAGCCGTAGCAGCCACTACGCCACTGCAAAGGGCAACTTGGAGAAGCGGGAAGCGCCTGGTAGGTCGATTCATCGAGTTGTTTTAGGAGTAAAGTGGATAGCTGTCGCAGCGAGGCTGCATCCGTAGGCAGGCTTTGTAGAGATCCATTCACGGCTCCCAAAGCGATTGCCAATATCGTAGCGTTTTCTCTTTTAAATAGACTGGACAGAGCGCGTCGATCGTGAAGTCATCTCCAAAATCAAGCACGGAGCTAATTTAGCTTTAGAGTACACACGCCCTCACTGAGAGCCGCACTGAATCTATGACAGTTTACGAAGTGTCTCTTTGAGGGTGCGGTGGTAATGCACTGACAGGTGTTTGAATTTTTAGATGGCAGCTCTATGTCAATCTAACTGAATTTGATGGAATATTCTAGAGGTGAGTGAAGAGTTTTATTAATTTCCTTGAAACTCAATTCATCGCTTGTTTTGGATGAAACATCGCCTCAAAGAGAGTTCAATTTAAGAGGTCGTTTACGATGGCAGTCAGTATCAATCAACACCGTTGGCGATCGTGGGTGCTGCATTTTGCGATCGCGGGGTCGGCGATCGCAGGCATCATCGCGATGCAGCGCCTTCAACTCAACAAACGTTCGCTCTGGATTGAAAACCCCCAGCAAGCCGAACAGCAAGAAACCCTACGGTTGGATCTGTTGCAGAAAACGCCCACCTTTGGCTTCGACAATATGATCGCCAACTGGGCATTTCTCAACTTCTTGCAATATTACGGAGATGATGAAGCGCGGAAGCAGACAGGCTATTCGTTAAGTCCTCAATATTTTGATTTAATTACGCAGCACGATCCTCGATTTGTCGATAGTTATTTGTTTCTGTCAGGCACGTTATCCTATCAGCTAGGTGAGCCAACCCGATCGCTTGAATATCTCAAGCGAGGAACGGATGCGCTCTCGCCGCAAAACCACCCTAGAGCCTTTACAGTATGGCGGTATGCCGCTCTCGATCAACTGCTGCTGCTAGGAGACACTCCAAGCGCAATCCATTCGTTAGAGATGGCATCAAAATGGGCAAATGAAGTGCCAGACTATCGGGAAGCTGGCTCTATTTTTCAGGAAACAGCTAACTTTTTGAAGACCGATCCTGATAGTCGTCTCGTGCGATTTCAGGCGTGGGGATCGGTTTATCAACAGGCAGAAGCGATGAACGATCGTCAGACTCAAACTCGTGCCAAGCAAGAGATTTTAAACCTGGGCGGTGTAGAAAAAGTAGATGCTCAGGGAAGACATTTCTTTGCTTTTTCTCAACCTAAAAAACCGCCGTTAACTCCATCAATTCCGTCAAAATAGGCGGAAAAAGGCGAATCAAAAAATTCTGCGATCGCTGATCGACAACCTAAATTCTTTTAACTTAAAAGCTGCTGAATCATTCGGTTTGACTGAGATTCATAGCTGCCGCCAAACAAGTTGAAGTGATTGAGAATGTGATAGAGGTTGTAGAGAGTTTTACGGTGTTTGTAGCCGGGTTCTAACGGAGAAATCTGGTTATAACCTCGGTAGAATTCAGCCGGAAATCCGCCAAATAATTCTGTCATAGCTAAGTCAACTTCACGATCGCCCCAATAGATTGCCGGATCAAAGATCACAGGTTCGCCCGATCGGGTCGCGGCAGCGTTGCCAGACCACAAATCACCGTGGACGAGGGAAGGCTGAGGGTGATGGTTTTTCAGCAATTCAGGAATGGCAGCGAGTAAGCGATCGCTCTGGGGAAAGTGCCCGCCTTTTTGTCTCGCAAGCTGAATCTGATAGCCAATTCGATGGTGGGTAAAAAAGTCACTCCAGTCCGATGTCCACGAGTTGATTTGAGGAGTCGCTCCGATCGTATTGTCTCGCTCCCAGCCAAAAGCCGTCACTTTTTTGACTTGGTGAAGTCTCGCCAGTTGTCTCCCCATTTCTTCCCAGGTCTGACTCGTTCCTCGCTCTAGGTCTAGCCACTCCAACACGAGATACGCAGAGCCTTCTACAGTTCCCCAACAGATTGGATTTGGCACCAAAATCGTCCCGGTCTCATTCATCTGCTGAAGTCCTAGCGCTTCGGCTGCAAACATGGCAACTTGGCTGGCTTGATTGAGCTTGACAAAATAAGTCTGTGTGCCGTCGGTGACTTGATAGCCTTGATTGATGCAACCTCCGCTAACAGAGCGACGATCGAGACTCTCAAACCTCTGCCCTGTTGATTGAGTGATATGTTCAGCAATCTGTGTCCACATGTTGACTCTATCTATCTGCGTTGAGCCAAGCGTCTAAATCGTTGATTTCTCTAAAATCCAGTAATGCAATCGCTATCGCCTCAAGATGTTCACGATCGAGCGTCGAGATGCGATCGCGCTTCTGTTGAGAAAGCAATCCGATTCTTTGCTCCAACTGACGAAGGATCAGCGATCGCTGCCCCTGTTCAAGCCCCTGTTCAAGCCCCTGAGCTTCAGCCCTCTGCTGAGTTGCTTGCTCCCACTCTAAGAATGCTTCTGATAATGCCATGATTGCCTCCCGTCCACTAAAGTCCTCAATTCCACCTAAGTCAATTCTAACTTTCCAACTTGCTAGAAGTCTTAAGATGCCGTTGCGTCGTGGATGTGAAGACGGTAGTGATAACACTTCCCGAATGGCGCGTTCTTGAGTCGCATCGCGTCCCAAGATTCTGAGCCATAGAGTCTCCTCAGTTTCGGGGAGTTGATCAATGGCAACGATCGCCGTCTTGAAAATGTCTGGGATGAAATAGACTCCTGGCATCCAGTCAAATTTGATGACTCCACCCGACTCTTCTAGCAGTGGCTTGGAGGTCGTGGCAGCCAGAATCCAGAGTTGAGGCAGTGCAGTTTCAGATAAGGTATCTTGCTGTGCCTTGCGCCGTTCATCTTCTTGAATCCAAATCAGCTTCATCACAGCAACTCTGACTTCGGTTCGGGTGGGAAGATTGCGATAAGGTTCGAGCAGGCAAGGCGTTTGCACGATTCGTCCTAACAGTCCCAAGTCTTCTGTTTGAATGACTTCTGGATTGGGCACAAACCAAACATCGACGAATTTCGCCTCACCTGGAATTTCGTATTGTCGCTGCACGGTGCCGATCGGGGCGAGAAATTCTTCTAGATATTGTTTAGAAAGTTGGTCGAAAGAATTTTGAGCCATGCAATTGAAATCTGTATCACATTATTTTAAGTCTGAAGTTGACTGAGTTGATTCAAAGAATGGCAATCATTAGCGATCGAGGAAAATAAAGTGGATGTCTCAGGAGTTGACTGAGTACTTGAGCATTATCCCTCCCAACAGCAGCAAGCGTGTTACTGATTGTTAGCCTGCAAAGTAGTTTTGGGTATTGTTAATGGAAGTTTCCTTGACAGCCTAAAGCGAGTATTTATGACAAAAGTAAACCGTCGAGCGGGACAAAACATTCGTGAACTGGCGATTAAGAGAAGACTAAAAGCGATCGCTTCTTTTGTCTCAGCCGGGTGCGTCTTCTTCTTCCCACTCTTTTTAGTCAACGAAGTTGAGAAGGCTTTGAAGCCGCTATCCTCTCTAAATCCCTCTCATCCGCAATCCTCGTTAAATTTGCCACCCACTTTCTATGCAATAGTTGTGATCCTTCCTTTGGGATTGGTAGCAAATGGTGTTTTCTAGTGGAAACGAGCCAATAATGCCGCTCAAGGGGCTAAGGGAGAGGAAGACACGGCTCAGGAAATAGGTCATCTAGAGCAAGAGGGCTGGCAAGTTGAGTATGGTATGCGTTTAGGTAATCGATTGGGAGACGCTGACATTATTTGTATCTCTCCTCAAAATAAAGCTTATGTGATTGATGTTAAATCCCATAGAGGTGAAATAACAACCGATGGAAACCAGTTATGTAAGCGTATGGGAAAGACAACTTACCCGTTTAAAAAGAACTTCTTTGATCAAGCGATGAAACAAGCGTTACAAGTGAAAAAACAAAAGGACTTGAACTTTGTGACTCCGATCGTGGCTTTTTCTAATGCCAGAGTTTTAGTGCCGACTGGCAAGTCAAGTAAAGTATATGTAGTTGAGAAATCAAGGTTGGTATTGCTTCTAAAATCTCTCGGTTAGAAGTCATGTGTCAGTCAAAGTTTGTTAATTCATTCCATGCAGGGCTAACGGTTGCTAGAGTTTCTCTAACAAAGCTTTATTCTCCCGGTTTGATAGTCACGATTCCATAAGCTGAGGTTGGGAGATAGGTTTGAGCCGCCGCTTGCAACTCAGCAGTCGTCAGAGATTGAATGTGAGTTGGGTAGTTAAAGGCTGGCTCTAAACTACCGATTTGCGATTGATAATAACCGTATAGACCCGACCGATCGCTAGGAGTCTCGTTTCTAAAAATAAAGTGATTGGCGACTTGAGTTCGCACCCGTGACAGTTCAAAATCGGTGACAAATTCAGCCTGTAGTTTTTGAATATGTTGAACGATCGCCGCCTCTACAACCTCTAGATTTTCGACAGGCAAATGAGCCGACACGCAAAACAACCCTTGATGGCGATAGGTCATGTTGCTGGCAGAAATGCTAGTCACTAGCCCACGTCCTTCGCGCAAATCTTGCACGAGTCGGGCGGTGCGTCCATGTCCTAAAACATTTGCCAACACATCTAATGCGTAAGTTTTCGATAGGTCATCAAGTCCCGGTACGCGCCAGAGCATGGTTAATCGCGCTTGTTGAAGACTCGTATCGACATACTCCTGACGCACAATTTCATTAAACGGCTTCTCAGATGTATGTTGGCTTCTAGTCGGCTCTTGACCTCTAGTTTTTGACTCCAAGTGATTGAAACTATCTTTAACGACGCTGATTAACGTCTCAACTGGAAGGTTTCCAATCGCCACTGCTGTCATCGAAGAGGGCTGATACCACTGGTGATGAAAGTCTCGCATCTGTTGAGCCGCCAGGTTTTCGATCACGGTGGCAGGTCCGAGCACTTGTCTGCGATAAGGGAGTTTATCAAACGCCAAATCGGTCATGCGCTGATAGTTGCGGCGACGGGGATTGTCTTCCGATCGCCGAATCTCTTCCAACACCACAGATCGCTCTCGATCGAACCCATCGTCAGGAATGCTGGCATTCAGCACGACATCCATTTGCAGCGGTGCCAAGTCTGCAAAATCTTTGGGAGCCGTGGTGATGTAATAGTGCGTGTAATCTTGGCTAGTCGCTGCGTTGGTGACTGCACCGCGTTCTTCAATCTGTTTTTCAAAGTCACCGCTTTTGAGTCGAGCCGTTCCTTTAAACACCATGTGTTCTAGAAAGTGCGCCATGCCGTTAATCTCGTCTGACTCGATCGCAGACCCGACATTCAGCCACACGTTTAGATTGACCGCCTCGATCGGAATCTGCTCGGCAATAATGGTCAACCCATTGGGTAAGCGGTAAATCGTCGGAGCGTTGAGTTTGGCGATCGAAGAAGACTTGACGAGAATTGAGGTCATGGTTTGCCCAGTGTTGGCGACTGCTTCATTCATCTTAATGGTCGCGAACTCTTAAGGGGAAAATTTCTACCAAAGAACAGGCGGACGCTAGAATATGAGGATAAGCATTAAGAAACGTAACGTCATGCCTAGACAGGTTGCTGATGAAAAGTCTTCTCGCGTAGTCGTGATTGGGGCAGGAATCGGAGGCTTAACGGCGGCAGCTTTATTAGCCCATCGCGGCTATCAGGTGTTGGTCTTAGATCAGGCGTTAGTGCCTGGTGGATGTGCTTCGACTTTTAAGCGACAGGGCTTTACCTTTGACGTGGGTGCGACTCAGGTTGCAGGGTTAGAACCGGGCGGCATCCATCACCGCATTTTCTCTGAACTAGAAATCGATCTGCCCGACGCGACTCCTTGTGATCCCGCCTGTGCGGTTTATTTGCCAGGAGAAACTGAACCGATTAGCGTTTGGCGCGACCCTCAAAAATGGCAAGCCGAACGAGAGCGACAGTTTCCGGGAAGTGCTCCGTTTTGGCAGCTTCTCGCAGATTTATTTAAGTACAGTTGGGCGTTTCAGATGCGCGACCCAGTTTTGCCGCCTCGAAGCGTCTGGGATTTGTGGCAGCTCACAAAAGCTGTTCGTCCCGACACGTTGATGACGCTGCCTCACACCTTCTCGACGGTCGGAGATGCGCTGCGAGGCTACGGTTTGGGCAACAATCAGCGCTTACGAACCTTCTTAGATTTGCAGCTTAAACTCTATTCGCAAGTCACCGCTGAAGAAACCGCTTTGCTCTATGCCGCAACCGCTTTAGGCGTTTCGCAAGAGCCACACGGATTGTTTCACCTTCAGGGCAGTATGCAGGTGTTGAGCGATCGGCTCGTCTCTGCCTTAGAGCGCGATCGCGGCAAGCTCTTAATGCGCCACACGGTCGAAAAGATTCACCTCGCAGCGGGGAAACCTACAGGGGTAACGATTCGCAACCAAAAGACAGACGAGAGTTGGATTGAGCCGACCGATCGAGTCGTTGCCAATGTCACCGTCCAAAATCTGATGCAACTCTTAGACGAAGATGCACCGAAAAACTATCAGCGACGCGTCGATAAGCTGCCTCTGTCTTCTGGGGCGTTTGTCGTTTATTTAGGCGTTGATCAATCGGCGATTCCTGCCAACTGTCCGCCGCATCTGCAATTTTTGTATGACTATGATGGGGCGATCGGGGAAAACAATTCTCTGTTTGTCTCGGTCAGCCATCCGGGAGACGGTCGCGCTCCAAAGGGCAAAGCCACGATTATTGCGTCATCGTTCACCGATTCTGCGATGTGGTGGCAATGTGACGATTACGAAGCGCTAAAGCAGAAATATACCGAGGAAGCGATCGCTCGTTTAGGGCAATTTTTCACTCTGAATAACGAGACGCTGATTTATCAGGAAGCGGCAACACCTCGCACGTTTCAACACTTTACGGCGCGCGATCAGGGAGCAGTCGGCGGCATTGGTCAGCGAGTGCCGACGTTTGGTCCGTTTGGGTTTGCCAATCGCACTCCAATTCAAGATTTGTGGCTTGTGGGTGACTCGACTCATCCTGGTGAAGGAACGGCGGGAGTCAGTTATTCGGCGCTAACAGTGGTGAGACAGATTGAACAGTTTGAAGTCTCTCGATCGGCGTTTTTAAAGCGATTTTGATCTGAATCAATCAGATGAAGCACAGATTTTACCCTCACCCTAGCCCTCTCCCAAAAGGAGAGGGGACAAGAGTTCTGGCTCCCTTCTCCCCAGGGAGAAGGGTTGGCGAGGGCTTGCCCCACTTCGTGAGGAGGGCATCTTCGGACTTCTGCAAGAAGTTTAATCACTTTGGATAAACCCATCTCCACAAGGGATGGCTCGACCCTTGCTCACGAATCTTGAGCACCTGTTTCTCTAATCGCTGACGTTCTGATTTAGGCAACCCCACCAAGATATTGCGGCTCTGCCAAACGAGAACCGCGATCGTCATCGATACACAAAGCCCCAAACCCATCGCAGGCAAAGGCTGAAAAACAATTCCCCAGCGCACCGCCGCCCAAGTGAAATAGTCTTGAAGCAGCGAAATCGGATAGCGCAAACTCCACAAGCTCAAGCTTCCGATCGTCAGCCACAGACCCAGCACCGTCAGCCATCTGCCATAAACTGTTAGCTCATGGAGTCTTTGCACTGCCGCCTGAAACGTCGGATCTTTTTCAGGCACCTCCGAAGGTCGATCGCTCATAGGTTTAGCTATTCGCCTGCTCTGGTGATCCCACTACCGCGTTTCCGCTGCGTTCTCGCCACAGCGCCAGCAGCGTACTTGCAATAAAGATGCTAGAGTAAGCCCCCATTGTGAAACCGATAATCAGTGCCAGCGCAAAGTTTTTCAGGGTCTCTCCGCCAAAAAAGAAAAGGGCGAATAGCGTTAGCAACACCGTCAGCGTCGTATTGATCGATCGCGTCAACGTCTGATTCACCGCATCGTCTACGACATCATCAATGTGGCGACCAGGATTCAGGACGATCGTTTCGCGCACTCGATCATAAATCACCACTGTGTCGTTGACCGAGAATCCGACGATCGTCAGCAGTGCCACGATAAACAAACTATCTACTTCCATATTCAGCACTAGCCCAAAAATGGAGAAGATGCCGACCGTGATCAGAATGTCGTGAAACAGAGCGACGATCGCAAACACCGCATAGTCAAGCTGGAATCGAAAGCTGAGATAGATCGCAATGCCCGCAAATGAGACAATTAGCGCCAGCAGACCCGACGAGAAAAGCTGCTTCCCTAACGTTGGACCGACGGTATCGATTTGAGTGGTTTTGGGATTAAATTTGCCTACTTTTTCTGCTAGATCGGCTTGAAGCTTCGATCGCTGATCCACATTCAAAGTCACTGTGCGAATTGAAACGGCACGCTGTTCTGATCCCACAACTTGAACGCTGCTGCTGCCTAAACCTTGAGCGTCAAGCACTGATCGCACCGCATCTAAATTGATGGGCTTGTCGCAATTGTTAGGCTGAGTGCAATCGAGTTCGATTTGCAGGCGAGTGCCTCCCACGAAATCTAAACTCGGACGCAGCGGCGCACCGATTTGCTTCCATGAGATCAGCATCGAAATGATGCCCGCAATAATAATTGCCGAAGAAATCGTCCACCAAATTGCCCGTTGGCGAATCACTTGCAGTTTCATGACGCGACCTCAGAAGTTTTTGTGGGTAAATTGGGGCAAAATAATTCTGGTTTGCGAAGTCCTTGAACTCCCAAAACGGCTAACAGAAGGGTGCGGCTACAGGTGAGGGCGGTAAACATACTTACCACGACTCCCAGCGCCAGCGTCAGAGCAAATCCTCTCACCAATCCGGCACCGAGCCAAAACAGCGCCCCACACGCGATTAAAGTCGTGACGTTGCTATCGAGAATGCTAGAGAAAGCGCGGAAAAAGCCCGCTTCGACCGATCGATACAGCGTCTTTCCAGCGCGTAGTTCTTCACGAGTGCGTTCAAAGATCAGCACGTTCGCATCGACTGCCATGCCAATGCTGAGAATGAATCCGGCAATTCCTGGCAAAGTCAGCGTCACACCCAACAAATCAAACGCCGCGAAGGTGAGAAGTGAGTAAATGATTAGGGCGATCGAGGCGATCACTCCGGGCAATCGATAATAAAGCACCATGAACAACAGCACTAATGTCAAACCGCCAATGCCTGCATAAATGCTGCGCTGGATGCTGTCTCGTCCCAAGGTTGCTCCAATGGTGCGGTTCTCAACGATCTCGACCGGAATCGGTAATGCACCTCCTCGAAGCTGCACGGCGAGGTCATTGGCTTGCTCTGCGGTGAATCGCCCTGTGATAGTTGCGCCGCCGCCTGTGATGCCCGCTTGAGCAAACTCCACGCCCACATTGGGAGCGCTGATCAGCCCATTATCGAGAAAAATGCCTAAGCTGCGTCCGGTGCCTGCTAGATTTTTGGTCAGAGTCGCAAATTTCTCGCCGCCCTCTTGATCAAACCGAATCGCCACACTCCAACCATTTGAGTTAGGTGACGTTTCTGGGAAGGCATCTTTAAGGTTTTTCCCGGTGATGCCAGCCGATTCAAAGAGGGCGCTGATCTTTTGATCGGTTGCTTTTAGTTTGGACTGGTTATCGTCGATCGCCGCCTGATCCCCCGCTTTTCTCAGTTCAGGTTGTTTGGCAACTAATTCTTGACGATATTGCTGCTCGATTTGTAATCCTGCTTCGGTTCCTGCCTTTTGCGCTTTAAATTCAAGCTGGGCAGTGCCTCCAAGCACCCGCTCGGCTTGTTGCGGATCGCTGACCCCTGGTAGCTGCACCAAAATTTGGTCATCTCCGACGGTTTGCACAACAGGCTCAGACACGCCTAAGCCATTAATTCGTCCTTCAATCACGCGCTGAACGGCTTCGAGTTCACGCGAGGTAATTTTTTTAATTTCTGCCGTGGGCTTCACCTGAATCGTTAACTGTGAACCCCCTTGCAAGTCCAATCCTAGCCGCACGGGAACCTTGACGATGACGAAGATCGCGACGGCAACCAAAGCCAGGATGAACAGTAGTAATGAACGTTGCCTTGCCATACTGAAACCTGTTGTGACAAACGTTATGATAGCGCTTTGTTACCGCCTCCGTGTAGATGGGGGTCGATCGTCCCTCCCGACCCTGCGATGGCAAGAGGAACATTCTAGAATAGAGACAGAACTCGTTAAGAAATGTAAGGTTTTTTCATGGCTGATCAGTTAATACGGGCAACTGCGGCTGACGGGGGCATCCGGGCTGTGGGCGTGATTACGACTCGACTCACTGAAGAAGCGCGTCAGCGACACAAGCTCTCTTATGTGGCGACAGCGGCTCTGGGGCGGACGATGGCGGGTGGGCTGCTGTTAGCGTCGAGCATGAAGCGAGCAGAGTCACGGGTGAATATTCGAGTCCGGGGCGACGGTCCATTAGGGGGCGTTTTAGCAGACGCGGGATTAGACGGCACCGTGCGCGGCTATGTCGATCACCCAGAAGTGGAGTTGCCGCCCAACGCTAAGGGTAAACTCGATGTCGGCGGCGCGATCGGGCAAGATGGCTATGTCTATGTCGTTCGAGATGTGGGCTATGGCTATCCCTATTCCAGCACCGTCGAACTCGTATCGGGTGAGATTGGCGACGACCTGACAAATTATTTAGCAAGCTCTGAGCAAACGCCTTCCGCGCTGGTGTTGGGCGTGTTTGTCGGGGCAGATGGCGTAACGGCTGCGGGGGGCATTTTGATTCAGGTGATGCCAAAAGCGGCGACTGATGACGAGCTAGTCGCCCTCCTCGAATCTCGAATTGAATCACTGCAAGGGTTTACGCCTCTGCTGCAAGCGGGTAAAACTCTGCCGATGATATTTGAAGATTTATTAGGCGACTTAGGGTTAGAGATTTTGCCAGAAACGCAGATGGTGCGGTTTTACTGTGGATGCTCGTTCGATCGGGTGCTAGGAGCCTTAAAACTGTTGGGCGAGGCAGAACTGCAAGACATGATCGAGAAAGACGAAGGTGCAGAAGCGATTTGTCATTTCTGCGGCGAAGTCTATAAAGCAGACAGTAACCAATTGACCCAACTCATTGGTGAGCTGCGGGACGTGGAAGGTTAATTAACACACTGCGATCGACGATGAATTCCCCAAAGCTGTAGAGACGTTCCGGTGGAACGTCTCCGCCGATTTTGTCGCGACTAATCTGTCCCATACAAAAACAAATTTAGGATGGTTCGATCGCGCCATTCCCTTGGAAACGTGCTCTCAAAAAATGGATCTCAAAACCCAAAGCTTTCTAACAGTTGACTCCGAAACTTTATCAAAGCGCTAGGCTTAAGGAATCCTTGCAACATAAGGTATCAAAATGGCAGCTAAACAGGAATTTGGCAGTTTTCAAGAATTACTCTCCACGTCTGAAGTGCCGCTAGTAGTTGATTTCTATGCGCCTTGGTGTGGTCCTTGTCAACTGATGGCATCGATTTTAGAGCAGGTCAACGACGAGATGAAGCAGCAGATCAAAATCGTCAAAATCAACGTCGATAACTATCCTGATTTAGCGACTCAATATCAGATTCATTCCTTGCCAACCCTTGTGGTTTTCAAGCAAGGACAACCTGTGCAGAAGATTGAGGGCGTTGTGAAATCGCAACAACTCGTTCAACAATTGCAGGCGATCGTCTAATCCCTTTTGCTAAAACCTCGCCTCATATTCAAACACTGCGCGGCTGTCTCCAGAGAAATCAGTCGCACCGCGCAGAATTAGCTGACTGTTGATCCGGTACAGGATGCTGACTTGGGTGGGCTGCTCTGACGTTAACACTCGCAGAATAGAAGTAGACAGACGAGGAGTGATGTCTACTCCTAGCTCGGCGGCGAGACCCAAAGTAGAGTTGCCTCTCCGCTCGTTGTTCAACACGCTGGGGAAGAGACGAAACTCACCAAATCCTAAAGCATTGCCGATAAACCCTTGAACATTAGTCAGCAGGGCAGATCCTGCTAGATTAGCGATGCCGAGAGTGCTGCCACCGCGACCGAGGGTGTTGACAAAACCGCCGCCGATTAGCCCGATAATCTCATTTTGACTGCGACTAGGGCTGCTGGTCAGTTCTAAATTATCAAACAACTGGCTGGCAGGTCCCGCCACCCTTGCCTGAACGCGAACTGTTTGCAGGGAACCCAAGCTCGTTGCCAGCAGAGAATCATCGCGAACCTCGCCCGATTCGCTTCCAGTTGAGATGCGGTTGCGGGTGACTTCGGGCACCGAGGCAATGAGACGAATATTAAGCGTGGGATCGAGTCCCTGACTTGGTGTAAATCGTGCAGTCTGACGATAGCCTCGTGCTAAGACAAACTGAGTGGTGAAGAGATTGACCTGCCCTGAAGTCAGACTAATGATGCCTTCGGGTTCGAGATTGTTGAGCGTTCCGTTGACGTTTAAGCTGCCTTTGGCGAGGAAGTTGATGATCGGGGCACGCGTCACCCGAACTCGATCGCCCAGTTCTAACTTCAGATTTCTAAACTCGATCGCTGGCTCATTTCCGGCTTGACCGCCGCTCGGTGCTGGTGCTGCGCCGCTTGCTGCCGTTGTTTCATCTGAGAGCAGCACCTGTCCATCCGCTAAGCGAATCTCGCCGCCAATTTGAGGACTAAGAGCAGTTCCAGTCACTGCAACGTTGCCGTTTACGCCGCCCTGATAGATGCCTTTGAGGTTAAGAGCAATCTGATTGAGCGAGACCGCTAGCGGTTTGTTGAAATCAGGATCGGTGGCTTCTAGCGTCGAGAAAATTGGCAACACGCCTTGAGCCGCCACCTGACCCTTGCTGAATTGACCTTGCAGCGATTCAACATTGATGCGATCGCGCAAAAATCGAATCGTACCATTCACGCCAGTCAACGGTTCGGGAAGTGCCTGGGCAGCGATCTTGGCGTTAGAAATCACCGCAGAGCCAGTCACATTAGGCTGCAATAAGGTGCCGCTGACTTGTAGATTGACCTGCCCAGTTCCGCCTTGCCACGCGACTTGGGGAGTCAGCAGATTGAGCAGCGCCAGTCCTTCATTTTTGACATCTAGCGTCAAACTAATCTGATTGCTGTTAGGAAAGACCGAGGAAAAAGGCAGTTTGAGGGGAATGTCTCCAGCGATGCGAATCGGTTCGGGTCCTGAGACAGTAATGTCGCTGCCAAAGTTTAGCCGAGCGTTGGCATAGTTAAAACTGCCCGTTGCCGACTGAATCGGAGTGCCGTTGAGATCGCCATCTGCAAGCGTAATTTCTCCGATCGCAAACGGGTTATCGCGAGTGCCCGACAGCGTAGCGGTGGCGTTGAGTTTGCCGCTCACACCGAGCGGGAGCGGATAGAGATTATTGATTTCTTCGATCGGCACGTTGGCGACTTGAAGCTGCCCTGATTGGTTTGCGCCGCCCACATTGCCAGAGAAACTGATAAACGACTGCCCTGACTGGAGGCGCAAAGGCAGCAGATTGACGACTCCATCTGCAAAGCTGCCTCTGGCGATCACCTGCTCGGCGCGCAAAACTCGGTTAGGGTTTTGTATCACCTGATTTTGTGACACCTCTGCAAAAGCAGGATAGGGTCGCCACTCGACGTTTTGCCCCTGCAAGTCAAACTCGGCGCTGACTCCGGTTTTTAGAGATGCCGCAAAGCTGATGGTGCCGCTAAAGATGCCGCGCACGTCTGCTAATTCTGGAATCGTCAGGTTTTGGCGTTGATTCCCCACCTGACGCAGTAGGGCGTTGATTTCAGAAAACCGCCGCAGTTGATCCAGAAGCGGGGATTGAGGCAACCCCACGGCGATCGGGGCTACGTCTGCCGCTTTTCCGTAGGTAGGTGCCTCAATCCCCCGTGAAAAATCGTCCAAACGAAACACTTGCAGGGTTTGCAGCACATCTTCAAGTTTGCCTTGCACGATCGCCACCTTTCCTTCAAAGCGAGGGCTGGCACGCAGATCTAAGTTACCCGCTAGCGTGTAGCGACTGTTGCCTTTCTGCAAACTCGTCTCTGCAAAGCGAATCACATTGCCATTGTTCACCAGTTGGGTACTAATCCGCTCTCCCTGAAATGCCCCGATGCGCGGATTATCAACGGCTAACGCTCCATCAATCACCTGAAGGCGATCGGTGTCGATGTTGAGGGTGCCAGAAAGTTGACCGCCCAGCGTGCCGATCCGCGCCAGTGGCACACCGGGAATCGTCAACCCATCGAGCGGCAACTGCTTTGCCACAAGGCGGAAAATATTGCCCTGTGCGCTGCCGATCAGCGTTGCGTCTCCTCGCCTCACGTTGAGGGAGATGGGCTTGTAGTTGGGATTGAGAGCGAGGGCGATACGATCGCGCTGTCCGGTTACGTTGAGGCTAAATCCCTGACTGGGGGCTAGCCGCAAGTTGCCGTTGAGAACCGGATCAAACGTGATGCCGTTGAGCGAGAGTCCTCGCACTGCCACAGTTCCGACTACACTCGGCGATGCGGGAGTGCCCGTGAGTCTGCCCGTTAGATCGACGCGTCCCGTTAAGTCAGTCACTGGAGGACGAGGAAGCGGCAGGGAGGCGAGAGCGTAATCGGTGGTTTTGATGTTGAGATCGAGGGCTGTGATGGTGGGTGTTCCATCCAGGTTTGCAAAAATGGAGCCATTGGCGCTAAAGCCGGGAGCCGTGGCGCGTTGAACGTTGACTTTACGCCCGTCCCATTGAATCTGAGCGACGATCGGCTGCTCAATCAGCGAGATGCCTTCTGACAATCGCACCTGTCCATCGGCTCGAATCGCAGCGGGTGTTAAGGCATTCACACTGCCAGCGAGGGCAATATCACCGCTCAATAAGCCGCGCAGATCGGGCGAGAAGCGGTTGAGTTGAACGCCATCTCCCCGCACTTGGGCTGTCCAAAGTCCTGCATTTGAAGCGATTTGAGCGTTGACGATGCCATTGCCTTGGGTGAGTTGCGCCCGTCCACTTGCTTGAATATCCGCTAACTGAAACGAACTCGTTGTGCCCGATAGATTAAAGTTACCGCTCACTAATCCTTGCACCTGTGGCGCAAATCGACTGGCTTGCACTCCGACAGCCCGAACGGTTCCTTGCCAGCGATCGCCGACGCTGCGAGCATTTGCAATGACGGTGCCTCCAGCGACTTGAGCCACCACATTTCTTAAAAAGCCATTGCTGCCGATGAGTGCCACTTCTCCGATCGTGGGATAGGTCGCGTCGGGTGCCTGAAACTGGGCAACGGTCTGAACGTTCTCGATCGTGCCAGAAATCCGCGCTTGAGCGTTGAATCGTCCGACGGTGATAGGCGGAGCAGTGCCGTTGTTGTAGAGTCGAGCGATCGTGTCTCCCGGTACGTTGGTTGCCCGAAACCTGAGATCGAGCGATCGGGGTTCATTCAGATCAATTTGTCCTTGACCGACGATCTGCCCCCCGACTGTAGGCGTTGCTTGGATATTTGTGATCGCCAACTTAAGCGCACTGGCATCAAGTCTAAAATTTGCGCTGGCTTTGCTGAGATTGACTCGATCGAGCTTGGCAACTTTCGTATTGGTTACGGTTCCGGTCAAGATTGGCTTGTCGATCGTCCCCGTCAGTTTAGTGTTAGCTCGAACTTCACCCGACGCAGAAAACGGAAGTTGAATTGCAAACGTTTTGAGGAAATCTTCAACCTTAACGGCTTTAACCTGTGCCGCTACATTGAAGCCTTTTTCGGTGTCAACCGTCCCGTTTGCCAACAGCGGAATTTTACCGAGAGACGCTGTGACTTTCTCTAGGGTGATTTGCGTCCCGTCTAGCTGTAAGTTTCCCGCCGCGTTGGTGAAAACCTGCGGCAGTTGCGGCACTTTCATCGTTACGTCTTTAAAGTCTGCCGTTCCCGTTACTAACGGACGATCGTCACCGCTCAGTTTGACGTTGACGTTGCCATTGACGCGACCTTTCTCAAGATCGATCGGAAGTTTAACTAAGCGATCGATTTCCGATACGAGAAAATCCCGTCCTTGAATCTGCAAATTCGATTGCAGTTTTTCTTCTCGAAGCGTTTCACCTTTGAGATTAAAATTGCCGCCGTTGACAGAAGCTCCACTCGCATCGTAGGCAAAGCGACGATTCTGATCCGTGGGTCTAACTTCTCCTGCTACGTCTTTGAGCGTGACTAGCGTTCGGTTATTGCCTCGTTTGGGAGCCGGAGACAACTCGACGTTGGCATCGCGCGTCCGCAAAACATCAAGCTGAGTTTTAATGAACCCCGTGTCTGGTTGATCTTTAATGGTGGTAGAAACCCAGACCCCATTTTTATCTTGCTCGATATAAGCCGTCGGCTTAATCAGCGTCACATCTAACTTTAAAGTGCGACTGAGCAACAGTTGAATCGGATTGAACTTGACCTCGACTGCCTCGACCGAAGCCCGATCGGGATCAGTTGCCGTTGCCGGAATACCACTTTTGCCAAACCGCAGACTATTGATTGAATAGCCCTCAACCTTGCCCAACTCAACCGGACGATCGAGCAACTGCGTCAGATTGGTTTGCACCAAAGGCGCTAACTGCTGCTCGACAAAACGATTGGCAAACCAAACTCCTGCCCCAACGCCCACCACTGACGCAATTCCTAGCGGGATGGCAACACGGGAGACTAGCGATCGTTGTCTGCGAGGGCTTGGGGGCGGGCTGCTTTGCTCAGGAGAATTCGTCATGTAAGAGAAGGTGAGGTCGTCTACTTAAACCTCTATATAGTTACCACACAGGCAATTATTTGTCTTAACAATTTCAAAGCAGTTCTGAGTGGTTTGGAACAGGAACCGTTACGGTTGTTTCCTCGGTTTCTAGTTGCATGATGATATGGCTACCGCGTTGACGAACTTCGACGAAGCCGTTTTCTGTCAGAATGCGATACACCTGCTGCCCTGACAAGACGCGGAGCTTACCCAATGGCAACCTCTAGGCGAGTAATGAAGATTTCGGTGCGTAAGCGTCTTTTCATTTCTGAGGGTTCGGCGACCTCAAAGAAGAGTTCGACTGCTTCAGTCAGATTCTGCTTGGCTGCTTCTACGGTGTCACCTTGACTGGCAATATCGAGTTCAGGACAGAGTGTGACACACATCCGTTGCCTTCGCGCTCAATGATGGCGGTGAAGGGTTATTTGAACGGTGAGGAGTTCATGGCTAATGCTGAGCATGGGATTAGGTCAACCATAACAAATAAAGTTTATTTGAAAGGATTGACGATCGTAAGTTGGTCAGCAACAAATAAACCATCATGCATATCTTCTGAGTAAGGAACGATGGCATCGGTAGACAAAGCACTCATAACAATCAAGCTATCCCAGAACGAAAAACCATATTGCACTCGTAAGCTAGACGCATTCATTATAGTGTCACGATCTAGTTCTACGAGTGTGCAACGACAGTAGAACGAATCGATCGCGAGTTCGATTTGTCTTTCGTTGAACGATGCTTTTCTCATCAAGACAGAGCAGACTTCGTTAATTACTTGGGTGCTAACGATAGCCATGATCAATCCTTCACGGTGAATAGCTCTATTTTACTCATCTCTCATCTCAGCAAAGTGGTCTTGCAATTTGTGGATGAAGCGGTTCCTTCGGAGTTGCGCGAATGCGCTAATCGTGCAAGCCCCGCTACACGGTGGGTTTGCCGACTCACTGAAGGAACCTTCGATCGGCGGCGCAGTTGAGGAAGCAGGCATAGTCCTAAGAGATAGCTTGGCTAATTCTCCCGCACTTTTGTTCAGATTCCCAAAGATTACAAGGCTCGTCATGGTTTTAGTCACAACTAGCCCGATCGTCGTCTCCGCTAACCCTGTGCTAACGAATGGGTTACTTGTGCTGACGAATGGGTTGCTTGTGCTAACGAATGGGTTACCGTTCCTTGTGAAAACCGCAGCGTTGACCACGACAGAGAATCCGTTAGTTACGAATGGGTTCCTTGTGCTAACGAATGGGTTAATTTTTTCAGTAAAAATACTTATCGACCTAACTTAGGCTCGGAAAATCACGAGTCGCCCTCAAAAATTTCTTCAAAGCAACATACGGTTTTGCGCGATTTACGCATTCAAGATGAATGGCGTGAGTGCAAAATATGGCAACGACAGCCGCGAATATGAGATGGCGGGTGGAACTCGCAAAAGCGATCGCATTCGTAGTAAAAGTAAGTTGAACATCTTGCAGGTAAAAATCCTCTTAAACAAAGGGCTTAAGCCCCTTGTCTGCCCAAGATATTTTCTCTAGCATCCATCAAACTTTTTTGCGGACAATTGAAAGATGGCGGTTAGCATTGAGCTAGCAAGAAAAGATACCGCTATCAGTATCTCCCCTCAGTCTGCCTATGATCTCTCGTTACTCTGGTTGCTTATTCATCGCGAGCGTTGCTTGTTTTAGTCTGGTTTCTCAACCCACCTCTCAGCTTTTGGCATCGGCTGCGATCGTGCCTTCTAACCAACTAGCCCAAGCTACGGTTGCCAAACCCGATCCGCTAATCAAGAGCAACAGACCCTCTCAAAAGGACTTGCTTCTAGGACTTTTGGGCGTAACCGCAGCAGCAGGTGTGACCTTTTTGGGGTTGAGACGACGATCGCAGCCAGACTTGCCCGCACCTCAGATCGCAGCAGAGAAGTCTTTGCCACAGCCCGGTTTAGATGACAGTGAGGAGACACCCTTAATTAACGGTCATCATCTCAAAGCGATTTCCGCTTCAGAAGCCTCTAAACACACACCGACCGAATCTAGTCAGATGGAGTCTCCCAAAGTTTCAGAAACGACTCGACTTGCAAAAGTCAATATTGTGGATGAGTTGGTGCGTGAGCTTTGCAGCCCTGACCCGATCGTGCGGCAAAAAGTCATTTGGGAGTTGGGGCAACGGGGAGACACTCGCGCCGTTCAGCCAATGGTTGATTTGATGCTTGACTCTGACTCAAAACAGCGCAGTTTAATCTTGTCTGCGCTGTCTGAGATTGGCACCCGGACGCTCAAACCACTCAGTCGCGCTCTAGCCATTTCTCTTCAAGACGAAAGCCCTGATGTGCGTAAGAATGCGATTCGAGATTTGACCCGCGTGTATGATTTAGTCTCTCAGATCAGTCATTTATTGCACAGCGCCACTGATGACCCCGATCGAGACGTGCAAGAAACCGCAGTTTGGGCATTAGGGCAACTCAATCGCATTCGATCGGTTCCCTCCAACGGTGATCTACCTGCCCTCAAGAACTCGGTGAGTCCCCCAGAGAACTTACCATAGAAGAGGGTTTCATCCTTGGCATTGCTGAATGCAGATATGAAATGTCCTCCTCACGAAGTGGGGCAAAGCTCTTGTCCCCTCTCCTTTTGGGAGAGGGCTAGGGTGAGGGTAAAATCTGTGCTTCATAGATCGATTCAGCAATGCCTCATCCTTCATCCTGACGTTTATGCCGCAATCTAGACATCCGCTCAAATTATTGTTGCTTTCTACATCAGTAGGGGCATTGGGTTCGGGGCTTGGCGGCGGCGTTGAATTGACGCTCAAAAACATTGCTCACGCCTTACAGCAGCGAGGACATCAGATTACGATCGTCGCTCCCTCCAACTCGGTTCTCGAAGGCGTATTTCTGGTGACGATCGCCGGAGAACTCCAAACCACCGCCCAAACTCAAGGACGCGATGCCCCCATCACGCTTCCTAACGACTCAGTGCTGGCAAATATGTGGGCGTATGCACGTCAGCACCAACCCGACTATGATCTGCTGATTAACTTTGCCTACGATTGGTTGCCGTTCTATGTGACCCCGTTTTTTGACCGCCCGATCGCTCATCTCGTCAGCATGGGTTCGCTCACCGACGCAATGGATCAAGTTATCGAACAAGTCGCCCTTGAGTTTCCGGGCACGATCGCCGTTCACAGTCACGCCCAGGCAAAAACCTTTGAGTTTGCAGATCAGTGTCGCAACGTGCAAAACGGCTTTGACTTGTCGCTCTATAAGTTTTGTGCTCGACCCAAACATCAACTTGCCTGGGTTGGGCGAATCGCGCCAGAAAAAGGTTTAGAAGATGCCGTAGCGGCGGCTCAAATCGTCGGCACTCCGCTGAAAATTTGGGGCGTGATTCAAGACACCGCTTACTGGAATCAGATTTGTGCAGATTATCCCGATGCGCCGATCGACTATTGCGGATTTCTGCCCACTTCAGAATTGCAGCACAGGTTAGGACAATCACAGGCGCTATTGATGACCCCTCGCTGGATCGAAGCCTTTGGAAACGTGGCGATCGAAGCCCTCGCCTGTGGAGTGCCCGTGATTGCCTATCGTCGCGGCGGTCCTACAGAAATCGTCCGCGATGGTGAGACTGGCTGGCTGGTAGAACCCGATCGTGTCGATGAATTAGTGAGCGCAATCTCGAAGTTAGATCGGCTCGATCGTCCAGCGTGTCGTCGCCAAGCCGAAGCCGAATATTCGTTAGACGCGATGGGCGATCGACTCGAAGCGTGGTTTGAAGCAATTCTAAAAAGGGTTTGAGACATGAAACGCTGTCAACCTCCTGCCCCGCTCAAGCCCGGTGATCTGCTGCGAGTCATTTCGCCGAGCGGCACTTTGAGAGAAATGAGTGCCCTTGAGCTAGGCGTAGAGGTGTGGCGCAAGCGAGGCTATCGAGTCGAATCAACCCCCGGATTTGACGATCGCCACGGCTATCTCGCCGGAACTGACGTAAACCGCCGCACACAGCTAGAGATTGCCCTCAACGATCCAGAGTGTAAAGGCATCCTCTGTGCCAGAGGCGGATATGGAGGAGCCAGACTGCTCGAAGATTGGACGTTTCCCTCAACAGATCCTAAGTGGCTAATCGGATTTTCTGACATCACCAGCCTGCTGTGGAGCTTTAGCCTTCAGGGAATTTCTGGAGTTCATGCGCCATTGTTGACAACGATCTCCGCCGAGCCAGATTGGTCAAAAGAACGATTGTTTGATTGGGTCGAAGGTCGTCCGTTACGATCGCTCACAGGCTCCGGTTGGGGTGGCGGACAGGCAACTGGATTGTTACTTCCAGCCAATCTAACCGTTGCTACTCATATTCTCAATACGCCCTTACAACCTGATCTGTCGGGCATCGTTCTAGCGTTAGAGGATGTGAGTGAAGCCCCTTATCGCATCGATCGAATGTTGACTCAGTGGCGATTATCGGGTGCATTCCAAAAAGTCTGCGCGATCGCGTTGGGGCGTTTTAGTCAATGCAATCCACCGAGCAACATTCCCAGCTTTACCACGAATGAAGTATTACACGATCGTCTCAGTGACTTAGGAATCCCGATCGTCTCTGATCTGCCTTTTGGTCACGATGGCGAAAATGCTGCTTTACCCGTTGGAGTTCCGGTTTTGTTAGATGGCGATCGCGGGATTCTCAGTTTTGATCCGTTGCGTTAGCGTTAACGATTCGCTTGTTTACATCCCGAATAGATTGATTTGCAACTCCCCAAATTCCTGCAAGCAAAACCCAGCCCAATGTATTAATCCGCGCATCAAACAGCGTGATATCCAAAAAACTAAACAGCGTACAGGCAGCGAATGCCATCAAAAACGTGAAATAAATCAGTCGATCGCCGTTCAGAGTTCGCAGCGCTAACACTCCCTGAGCCATCACCCAACCCACCAAGCCATACAGCAATAGCGCCGCCGGGATTCCCGCTTCAGCCGACATCATCAGCAACAGATTGTGCGGATGCCCCAGCCAATAGTGCATCTGAGCATCATAGAGTTGCGTAAAGTTTCGCAGCCCCCATCCGGTTAAAGGACGCTGTTGCGTGAGTGACCAGGCAAACTTCCACTGCGTCGATCGCAGTTGGGCAACGGGGCGATCTTGATACATCTGGTCATTCAATCTCGCCCAAAAAAACGCTGGCACAACGACCCGAAACCAAGTCTGAAACGGAAGCGGCGCAAACGCGGCTCCTAGCATCACTCCGGCAACGGCTGCAACGATTCCAACAATCCAACGCCAGCCTTGATAGAGGGCAAAGGCGAGACAAGCCAGCAGCGCGATCGCCCAAGCATTGCGAGAGTTGGTGAGAATCAGCGCGATCGCGTCGATCGCCATCACACTTCCCAAGAAATACCAGAGCCGAGTTTGGCGTTTAGCTTCAACCCACAGCCCCAACCCCAACACAAACACCATCACAAAATAGCTAGCCAACACATTGGCATAGGTAAACACAGAAGCCATGCGTCCGGGAGGGTTACCCGTGGGTGCGATCGTCCATTCAATCAAGCCCCACAGCAGAGAAGGATGTCCGCCCCAGCTTAAATAGAGTTGCCCAAAGCCAATCAGCGTCACCGGAATCGAAGTCAAAACCAGAGTCCAGGCGATGCGCCGCAGTTGATCAGAAGTCTGAATCAAGCCCCCCAGAGCCGGAAACACGATGAAAAAGGGCAAAAAGTTAAACAGCCCCAGAAACGCATTCTCGCGGTCGAACGCAACGCAAGCGGTAAACAGCAACCACACACCCAGCGCTGCGAATCCGAGATTAAGCGGCTGACGAATTAGGAATTTACCCTGCCGTCTCCAAATATCCAACGACGTGACCAGCAGCGCAACGCCGCCCAAAAAAGCGCTGAAAGGCAACAGAAACAACCCGATTTGAACGACGTTCCAGTGTCTTTGAAGCGCACGATCGGGGTGATCTTGAAGTCGAACGCCCAAAATCGTTCTCAAATCGCCTCAAAACACTCAGAGCGAGTTAAGCGAATCTGTGCCAATGCAAACACTGTCGGAATCACTCGACCGTAATTCGTAGAAATCGATCGCCACCCCAAATCAGCTAAAAACCACGCCCACATTGCCGAGCCAGCCACCGCAAACACCGTCCGAGCCGCTCCATATCGGGCTGCGCTCACCGCCATTCCATGCCGCGCCATTCGCATCGACACATAGTTTTGAAACTGAGTTGCCGCTACAACGCCTCCTTGAGCCAGGGTTTCTTTGGCGATTTGATAACTGGCAAAATGCAGCGCAAACTGACGAGCCACGTGCTGCAACAGCATGGGTCGCACCAGCGAACTAATCGCGATCGCGCCGCCGCCCTTTAAGACTAGATTTAAGGGATCATTCTGCACCGGGAGCGGCAGTTGACTGGCAAGACTCGACTGCGAGACCGATCGCTGCACCCGTCGCGTCAAAACACTCTTTTCTGACGCGGGAAGCTGCTTCCAGGCGCGGTTGAGCAAGCTGAGAAAGATTTCGGCTTCTAAATCAGTGGTGGACATTGAGCCAGCGTAGGGCAGCTTCAAATAGCGACAGACTTGGATCAAAATCTGGCGATAGCTCACCTGACCCGTTTGGCGACGCAGCACCGTCACGCCATCAGCTCCCAAATAGCGAAAGCGATCGTCGATCGCATCGAGCCAATCTTCGCGATCTTGACTCTGCACCTCGATCGGGTTGGGCGTTCTGACGTAATCTAACGGGTTAAACTTGGGACGGAACAAAATTTCTGTCAAGTCCCGCAACTCGTCTTCCGTCGCTAACTCTAACGCGGTTCTCAGTTCGTCCACTCGTAGGCTCCTCTAGTGCAGGGTGATGGCAACCTCCCACATTCTACATAAAGGCAGGGGAGAGTTATTGATTCTTTCGATTATAGGAAACTCAAAACTCTTTTATCATGACCGATTCTCACTTTGATATTGCTGTAATTGGCGCAGGGGTAGCGGGTCTAACCTGTGCTCAGCAACTCCACCAGGCAGGCTATCGCGTCGTGGTGATTGAGAAATCTCGTGGAATGGGAGGGCGCTTGGCAACTCGACGGTTGCAGGGCACTCATGCCGATCATGGGGTGTGTTACTTAAAGCCCAAAGACGATCGCTTCAAAGCCCTAATTACAACGCTGCTCAATCGCTCGATTCTGCAACCTTGGACTGACACTATCTACGAACTCAATGCTGAAGGTCAACTAATCGCGCCTCCCGAAGCTGATCGCGATTCGCGCTATGCCTCGCCGACTGGAATCTCGACGATCGCCAAGTTTCTCGGCACTGGACTAACCATCCATCTCAATCAGCGAGTCGAAGCTATTCGTCCAGTTAATCAGACTTGGGAATTGCAGGTTGAACCCGATGGAACTCGATCGGGGATCACAGCAACCGCGATCATCAGCGCAATTCCGGCGACCCAAGCGGTGACGTTATTAGAACGTATTCCAGAAAGTGCAGAAGTCTTGACTCGGCTGCGATCGATTCAATTTTCGGCTTGCATTAGCGCGATCGCCGTCTACTCCCCACAAGACCTGTCAGCCATTCCCTGGAAAGGGGTGACCAGCATCCACGATCCAGAAATCGGATGGGTCGGGTTAGATAGCAGCAAGCAAAATTCACCGTCCCAGCCTGTCGTCGTTGTTCAAAGCACGGCTGCGTTTGCAAATCGTCATTTAGAAACCACTGACCTGCATCCGATCGGACAAGCACTCTTAAACAGAGCCGCTCAATTTCTAGAACCCTGGTTAGCGACTCCCGAAGTTCTGCAAGTTCATCGCTGGCGCTATGCGTTTCCGATCAATCCTTTGACCGAGCCGTTTTTGAGCGCCAACACGACCTCACCATTACTATTCACAGGCGATTGGTGTGGCGGAAATCGAGTCGAAAGCGCTTTCTTAGCAGGATCGTCAACCGCGAAGCAAATCAACAGCCAACTGCACACCCGATCGCTGCCCGATCGCTTTTGGGAGACGATCTACTAACCATTAAAATTCCCCAAACCAGTGCGGCTTGGGGATGGGGTGAGATTCACTGATCTGCACATTCGAGGAGAGGGGCACAACCTGGTTGAACTCTCAGCCCGTCTAAAGATTTAGCGATTTGAACTTCAAATCTCTAGACATCAGCAGCGCCTTCATTGCCTCTGCCGCCTGCACCTTCTTGATCGCCTTCAGCATCATCCATACGGTTGCTGTCGTAGCGTCTTCCTCTGGTCATCCGACCCGTGTTGGTGCGCTTACGAAACTTACGAGCATAAGCCTGGTTGCGGAGAGCTTTTTCTTTTTTTTGGTTGCGGCGCTTAGCCATGTTTACCCCTTTGAGACATCTATTAGCGAATGGTGTAAATGACGATCGTAGTTTTTGAGAACTCGGTTTAGCTCTCAGAAAAAGAGTTAGAGAATCACTCTAACATAATCTCGATGGTCATTCAGACTACAGGGTATCGCGAAATCGTGGATTTTTCTCACAGCCTGATCAAGTCTGCTGCGAGGGCTAGTGCATCTTCACGGGTTGTAATCTTGCCTTCTGCCCGTGCCAGTTGCAAAGCCGCCAATAGCTGCCCGATGCGAGGTCCTGCTACCAGGTTTAGGGCACTCATCAAATCCTGTCCGGTCAACAAAGGAGTCGGATGAGCAACCGGATCGTCTGCGTTTAAGAACCGTCGAATCAGCATTGAAATCGCTTCTAAAGGAGTTCCGGCGGCGATCGCTAAAATCGCCAACGCGGGAAACGTCGCCCCCACTTCCTTAAAGAAAAAATACTGGTCTGCCAATGTCCATTCCTCGATCGGACTGCCAGCATCAAATCGAGGCAACTCCTTCAGTGCAACGCTCACCGACTGAATCTCAGCCCGACTGTATTTTAATCGCCATAGCTGCGCCTCCGCCTGCTGGGGGTCAGACGCTAACAGGCTGGCTAACTTAGCGATCGTCAGCCAAGTCCGAGCCGACCCAGACGCTTTCGGTTCAGACTGACCCGCATTTGACGGTGACCCGCCCCGAATGCTCCGAGCTAGTTCGGTGGCAAATTCAGCCCAGGTTTCTTGGAAAATTACCGTAGTCTGATCGATCCCAAGCAGTCGCGCCAAACTTTGGGCATCGGCACTCGGAAACCAATCGTGCAGCAGCCCATCTTGCCAAGCTGCGTTTAGCCAAGGCGTGCCGCGATCGCTGCTCAACAAATAGTTCAACTCAGACTGCACTCGCTCTGCCGCAATCTGCCGCAGTTTAGGAGCCAGTTGCCGAATCACCCGCTGAGTTTCTGGCTCTAACGAAAATCCTAGCTGGGCAGCCTGACGATACGCCCGTAGTAACCTTAACGGGTCTTCTGCCAGATTTTCTGCACACACCATGCGAAGCAGCCCGCGTTTGAGGTCGATGTGACCTTGAAGCGGGTCGAGCAGTTGAGCCGTGTGGGGGTTGTAAGCGATCGCGTTCACCGTGAAGTCTCGTCGCCGCAGATCGGCATCCAAACTAGCGCCGACCTGCTGGGCAAAATCTGCCGTTCCTTGCTCAAAGACCACTCGTGCAATTTGGCGATCGGCATCTAGCAAGACAAACCCGGCTCGATAGTGACGCGCGATCGCCTGAGCGGTTTCAACTGCACCCGTCGGCAGCACAAAATCTAAATCGAGATAGTCAGAAGGGCGATCGAGCAACGCATCGCGAACGGTTCCTCCGACTAGACAGGCAGAGGGTGGCAGCCAGTTGAGGCTAAAGGGCCAGGTTTCAGGAGATAGGGCAGAAGAGGCAACCAAAACGTCTTGCCAACAATCTAAACGGTGATTCAATGCAAACTCATCCCAAACACAATGCTTGCGAAACAACTTTGTGAAACAGAATCAGACTGCAACACGCTTTTATCCGGCAGATCTTTAGTATGACGATTCAAGATTGAAGAAGGGTGAGCGTCTGGCAGAAATCCACTAATCTCGGACTCGATCGCGCAGACAAACTGATTGAGCACCGTCTCCCAAATGAGCGACATAAATCAACCTGAAAGCCCATGATCAATTCGTTCGCCTGAGTTAGAGTAACAGAAAAGCATCTCGATTCCCGATTCGTCTCTAAGAGTCAGAACGCCACTCTAATTTTTAGTGATCACAAAGAGATTGACCCCCATGTGTATTTGCGTAAACTGCCACTATGTAGACCGTTGCACCACCTACCACGCGGTCGAAGATCAGCACGAGCAGGCTCACCTAACCGAAACTCCAGATTTTGAGGCATCTGAGCCAACCATCAACGTCAACATTCGCGATCGCACTGACTACATTGAGATGGAGTGGGATGTGGTAGGCTGCCTGAGCTTTCAAAAAGAGCAAGGCAAGTGGGCAAAACTGCGCCCTGGAGAACTCGTCCCCACTTGACAATCTGGAGGAATGACACAAATCTTTAACTCATAAAAGTAATTAGATCTCAAAGGTTGGGAACAGTAGGGCGAAAATCAATACCTGTCCTCTACTAAACTCAGCTTAGATTTATGAGCCTTCCTTCTGCCAATCGTTCAGCGGTCTTTGCGATCGCGCTGACTGTTGGTTTTGCATCGTCTCTCGTCGGCATCTCATCCGCAGTTGCTCAAACTGAAGCTCCCGCGTCGATCACGGCTCCTCTTCCACTAGCGCCTCAGCCCCTTGAAGCGGCTAAAACTCAGCAAGAAGCTCAGAAATTCTATAGTCAAGGAGAAGGCAAAGCCAGAGCCGCAGATTATCGCGGCGCATTAGAAGACTATAACCAGGCGCTTCGACTTAATCCTGATTTTAGTCAGGGTTATGTGGCGCGAGGAGTGGCGCGATCGAATATCGGCGATCAGTCTGGTGCCCTCGAAGATTTCGATCAGGCGATTAGACTTAACCCTGCCGACGCGACCGCCTATGCTCAGAGAGGAACCACCCGCGTCAAGTTGGGCAACCCTGAAGGAGCGCTAGCAGACTTAGACAAAGCCCTAGAGTTAGATCCCAATTTAGCAGCAGCTTACGTGAATCGGGGCTATGTGCGATCGCAGGCTAACGATGCAGATAGCGCGATCGCTGATTTTGATCAAGCGCTGCGAATTCAGCCCAGCTATGCGCCTGCCTTACTGAATCGCGGGTTTGCCTATTTCACCAAGGGCGATCGTCAAGCCGCCATCAGTGACTTTAACCAAGCGATCAAACTTCAGCCCAATTACGCTGAGGCTTATATTAGTCGAGGCACCCTCAATTATGAGATAGGCGAAGATGATGCAGCCGTTAAAGATTTCAGTCAAGCTATTCGCCTCAATCCCACCAATGGATCTGCTTACTACGATCGGGGATTAGCCCACTCTAAGCTTGGCAATCTCGAAGCCGCCCAAGCAGACTTTACAAAAGTGGTGCAACTCACGCCTGATAAGCCAGAAGTCTTTCTGCAACGGGGCATGGTCTACGCGGCTCTCGAAGATCCTCAAAGTGCGATCGCAGACTATAACCAAGCGCTCAAACTCAAGCCCGACTACGCCGAAGCGCTCAAAAGTCGGGGTGACTTGCTCACCGCAACCGGAGACAAACAAGGCGCACTCAAAGACTATGACCAAGCCGTGCAGGTGCGGTCTACCTTTGCGTCTGCTTATACAAGCCGCGCTGAAACTCGATCGCAGCTCGGCGATCGTCAGGGCGCAATCTCAGACTACAGTCAAGCCGTCAGCCTCAACGCCAACGATGCCACAGCTTTTGAGAAGCGGGGCAAAGCCAGAATGGAGATGGGCGACGAGAGAGGCGCGATCGCAGACTTTTCTCAAACGCTGCGCATTGATGCGAGTGTGGCAGATGCTTACTACAATCGCGGAGTCTTGCTCGCCAAGTTGGGCAACCGACCCGACGCGATCGCTGATTTGCGCCAAGCAGGGGAGCTTTATCTTCAACAGGGTCAAGCAGATGGCTATCGCAACACGATCGACCAAATCAGTCAGTTAAAGAACCTCTAAGTAGGCGGACAGAATCAACGGTAAGACGCGTTTCGGCTCTGCTCAACGCTCAAAGCCAGAACTCCCAACGGGTTGAGCGGAGCCGAAACCCATTCACACGAGTTGACTTTCATTGCGTCTGTCTACTTAGAATCGCCCGTTCACTATCCCAGAGATCCCTATCTTCGATAGAGTAGATCTAACTACGTCCTGTTTGTGAAGACCTTAAAACTTTACTAACAGGGCGTTTGTAGTTCGATCGAGATAAGCACTGTCTTACAGGGGTGGGAGATGATTATTACTGCAATAACGGTGCTGGTTGCGCTGGGCATTCTCGGCTGGGGCTATTATCGCGCCAAACCGTTTGGCAAACTGGGCATTCTTGCCTGGTGGCAATCGGTTGTGTTGATGGCTCCCTGGCTATTTTTCTTTGGGTTGACCACGCTGGGTATCTATCTCAACCTGGTGGGCGTTTTGCTGCTGTTTGTTGCTTCTACCGGACTCTACATTCTCATTGGGCGCAGACTTCGGGCAGCAGGTCAAGAAGAGCTTGCTAAACGAGTGTCGGCAGTTGCCAGTGGAGATGACTTATTTTCTAAACTTGAGTCATCAGGTTCAGAGGCGGCGGAATTGTCTCCCGTCTTAGACCCCGCCGCAAAGCCTGACGTTCTCCCGATTCCCGCTGAAGATCTCAAGGCAATTCAGGGAATTTTTGGCATTGACACATTTTTCGCCACCGAAACCATTCCCTATCAGGAAGGCGCAATTTTTAAAGGCAACCTACGCGGCGAGGTAGAGCCAACCTTTGAGCGGTTATCTGTCAGCTTAAAAGAACGGCTCGACGATCGCTATCGCCTCTTCTTAGTCGAAAGTCAGGAAAACAGACCCGTAGTGGTGGTTTTGCCGAGCACTAACGATCCCAAGCCTGCGACGCTGACACAGAAACTTTTGGCAGGAGTATTGTTGATTGCGACGATCGCCACTTGCCTAGAGACTGCCGGACTTTTATTAGAATTTGACTTTTATAACTCACCAGAACGCTATCGAGAAGTGCTTCCGATCGGGCTAGGAATTCTCACGATTTTAGGCGTTCATGAACTGGGTCACTGGCTGCTGGCGCGTCGTCACAACGTCCGGTTAAGCTTTCCTTACTTCATTCCAACCTGGCAGATTGGCTCGTTTGGTGCCATCACTCGCTTTGATTCACTGTTGCCCAGTCGATCGGCGCTGTTTGATATTGCATTTGCAGGTCCGGCGGCGGGTGGCATCGTGTCGTTAGCCATGCTGATTACAGGGTTGCTGCTCTCCCACGAAGGCAGCTTATTTAAGCTGCCAACTCAATTTTTTGAGGGGTCAATTCTCGTCGGAACCGTGGCGCGAGTGATTTTAGGAACGTCTCTTCAGCAAGCGATCGTAGACATTCACCCCCTCACCATCTTGGGCTGGGTTGGGCTGGTTCTCACCGCCATCAATCTTATGCCTGCGGGGCAACTCGACGGAGGCAGAATCGTGCAGGCGATCTATGGACGCAAAACGGCTGGACGAACGACTGCTGCCACGATCGTGGTCTTAGCGATCGCGTCTCTAGTTAACCCGCTGGCTCTCTATTGGGCGATCGTGATTTTAGTCTTGCAGCGCAACTTAGAGCGACCCAGCCTTAACGAGTTGTCAGAACCCGATGACACACGAGCCGCTTTAGGATTGCTTGCTCTATTTCTAATGGTAACGATCTTGCTGCCGCTAACTCCCAGTCTGGCGGGGCGGTTAGGGATTGGTGGATAGGCATACCACCCACATAAGGTCTATCGTATTTTTGCTGGATTTTGTTAACCATTTGCGAAGGTTAGTCAGAAATAAAGGATTCAGAATCATAATTGTCAAGGGAGTTCTCTCTTGTCTTCCCTTTCATCTTCCTGAAACTATGTCAGACCTCCCCCCGATTCTGCTTCTCCTGGACCTGAGTGCGCTGCTGGTGGGTAAGCCCCGCGAGTGGCAAGAGTTTACCCGTCTGGGCAAAGGTTATGTCCCCCAGTCGGTTTATGAAGAAATTCAGGCGTTAAGGAACGTTGGAGTTGAGCGCAGTCATGAGCAAACGGCGAAAGAGTTTTGCCGCTTTTTTGCTGATAGTGATTGGCAACTCACCGGGGCGGGAGCCGTGCATCCCTTACTTCAGCCCAGTGACGGGCAGAACATCAGCAAACGCGCTCGACTTATGCAAGCGGTCGCAGAATGCGCTTATGGGTTTGCCCGCAATAGCCCAGGACGGCTCGTTGTGTTGATTTCTAACGACCAATCCTTGCTAAATCGAATTCAGAGTTTGGGGGTAGCAAATCTATCTGGAGTGCCTGTATCAGCGGTGTTGATCTGGAGTCGGAGCGGTCGGAGACCTCCGATCGTTGCCCAACACCTGCAAGCCATGCGGTCAACCACCGTCACCGTCAGCGGAGTCATCACTCCGCGTCGAGTTCAGACCGATGCTCTCGCACCTACTCGAACGCCTTCTCAACCTGTCAAACAGCCTCAGCCAAGGTTGCGGGCAGTTCAGCCGCTCTACGATCGCCCAAGTCTATTGCATCAAATCACCTCTGGGATCTCTGCTCTCGTGGCGCTGACAATCGCGCTCAGCATTGCCTGGTATGTCGTCCAACCCAGAAGCTTCAATCAGTTTCTGCGAGCCAGAAATCTGCCGTCTCTTCCTGAGATTCCTTCGCAAAATTAGCCATCCTGGAACTTGCATTCTGATCTAAACCGTCTGAGACTGCATCCACTTCAGTCATCACGATTTATTTGCAATGTCTCCCAATCGTTCCGCTAAACTACTTGCCGCGATCGTCCTAATCAGTGCCTTATCGTTGGTCACTAGAGTTTCGATCGAAGGCACTAAGTCTGAAGTCGCGGCTAATCGCCTTTCTTTCCAGCGAGTGCGGCAGTTTGAGAAATTGGTGCGAACTCACGTTAAACCCTTCGATCGTCTCAGCTACCCTGCTAGTGAGGCAGAATCGCAGTGAGAGAGGTTTGAAACACGTCCTAAGCCCCCTGTTCTAAAGTAGCTGTGCAAGCAGCAGTCACGATCGATTTCAAGTCCCTTCAAATCCGTTAGTTTCACGGCAGTCAGGGGCACCTTGTGCTAGTTGTGAAGTGCCGAGAACTCTGCAAAGGAGTGAAGGATTGCATGGGACAAGAAACAAAACCTAAGCTCAAGTTGATGGTCGTAGACGATGAGCTAGATAACTTAGATTTGCTCTATCGGACGTTTCGACGTGGTTTTGAGGTAGTTCAAGCAACGAGCGCGATCGCGGCTCTCAAAATTCTCGATCAGCAGGGCGAGATGGCAATCATCATCTCCGATCAGCGAATGCCCGAAATGCTGGGCACCGAATTTTTGAGCAAAACCGTCGATCGCTTTCCCGATACCATTCGGATTGTGTTGACTGGCTACACCGATGTCGAAGATCTCGTCGATGCCATCAACGATGGCAAGGTGTTCAAATACATCACTAAACCGTGGAAGCCTGCTCAGCTTCAAGTCGTTGTTGAGCAAGCGGCAGAAACCTATACCATTCTAAAACAAAGAACTGCCGATTTGCAGCGTGCTCTCCGTCGAGAGTCGCTGTTTAACGCGGTCACCACCGCCATTCGCGAGTCTCTTGACTATCGCAGTATGCTGCAGACGATCGTCGAAACACTCGGACAAACCTTTGATGCGAGTTGCTGTGTGCTCCACCCAGTTGAGGGAGGCAGCATTGTGGCGCAATCTTCGCTCTACTGTTCACCCGACTGTGTGGCGATGAATGGCGATCGCGATCGTCAAGATCCAATCGTGCAAGCAGTGCTGCACACTCGCAAAACGCAGGTTAGTCAATCAGGCAAAGACGCTGCCATACGACTTGTGGTGCCGTTGGCTTATCAGCAAGAGTTGCTGGCGATTCTCTCATTTTATAGAGGCGGAGATCAGCAGACGGGCGCTGACTCGTCTCGCAGCCCCTGGTCAGAAGAAGACATTCAACTGCTAGAAGGGGTTGCCGAACAAGCGGCTCTGGCGATTTCTCAAGCAAAACTTTATCAATGCACTCAAACACAAGCCAAACAAATTCGGGCTGAGTTGGCGGTTGCTCGTCAGATTCAAAGCAACTTACTGCGGCAGTCGTTGCCTAAACTTGACACCGTTAAAGTTCAGGCGTGCTGTCACCCAGCACGAGAGGTCGGCGGAGACTTTTTTGAAGTCTATCAACATCCTCAGGGCGATGTCTGGCTAGCGGTCGGCGACGTGTCAGGAAAGGGCGTTCCGGCAGCGCTCTTTATGGCAAGTGCTATCTCAGTGCTGCGGCGAGAGCTTTCTCAAGAAACTCCTCCTGAGCCAAACGTGGTGATGCAGAACCTAAACAGCATCCTCTCTCAAGATCTGGTGAGCACAAACTGCTTTATCACCATGATTTTGGCGCGCTATTCACCGCTTACTAAGCAATTGATTTATGCCAATGCAGGACACATTTACCCGCTGGTTTGGGCAAAACAGATAGGAACCACTCCCGCAGAACAAGCGGCGGTGGAGCCAATCTATCTCAAGGTGCGCGGCGTACCTTTAGGAATCTTGCCTAACTGGAACGCGATCGCCGGAGACCTCACCCTCCATTCGGGAGAAGTGCTGCTGCTTACCAGCGATGGCATCACAGAAGCGACGATTCCTTCTCAAGATTTGAGTCAAACCCCTACACCAAACCCAGGAGAGGTTAATTCAATGCTTCAACAGTCAGGACTTTGGCAATTGCTTCTCCAAGAACGAGAATGCTTAGATCTAAATCACCTTTTAGCCAAGATTCAATCACACAATGCTGTTCAGGAAGATGACCAGACGATTTTGTCCCTGGAGGTTCTTTAAATATGAGAACTGAACTTCACATTCCCAGCACGTTAGAGTTTTTGAGCATTGCCGAAAACTGGTTGCTCGGCAGTTTAACAATCGAGCTAGGTGACCAAGTAGACTGGTCACGGCAGTCTGCTCGGCTGCGCTTGTCGTTAGTAGAAGCATACTCAAACGTCGTGCGACATGCTCACCGCGATCGTCCCAATCTCCCGGTGCTGATTCGCTTAGAGGTAAAAGACCGGGATCTGGTATTAGAAATCTGGGACTATGGGGAGGGCTATGACCTTTCGACCTACTTGGCTCCTTGTCCACAAGACAAGCAGGAAAGCGGCTATGGCTGGCTGATTTTGAATCGGCTGATGGATAGAGTGGAATACCGCCTGCAAGTCGATGGTCGTAATTGTCTAAAGCTAGAAGCGAATTTAGGACGTGCTTTAAACCTCCATGAAAGCCCAGGGAACCCTGGAGATGGTAAACTCCGCCCCTCTGTGTGACCGTTCTGCCTCACCAACGCGGGAACTTAACCGCCGCACGACCACGAGAAGACTGCGGGAACCTACCTTGTCATTGATAATCGTCGAGAATTCCCGCTTTGGTTGGCGGTGATAATTAGCGATCGTTCTCTTCAAAGCCGTGATTGTTATTATCCAATCCTTAATTCTCTGAACCCTGCCGCTCTTTTTTGAGATATTCAAACACGCTCTTATCGCCAATATCGGGCGGGATTGGTTGAATCACTTTACGGACTGCAAATACCACAAACAAAACTGCCCAGATTCCTAGCAAAGCCTGTTCCCACTGAGCCGATAGCAGACCTGTTAAATGTCCCAAAAGCAGAACAGGAATGAGAGGTGTGAGTAATTTTGTTTCTAAACGGTTAAAGCAAAATGCCTCTTTAAAGAAGATTCCGGTCAAAGCAGCAAAGCCAAAGCCGACTCCCAAAATAGTGAGCGGATGATTATAGACGTAGACCGCGAGCGGCTCGGAACTTTTGAGGGCAAACACGATCGACATGATGCCGCCGATCGCCCAAAATGCCTGAAGCGCTTGATGCAATGGCTTCAAATAAATGTGAATTGTGAACAAACTCACGCCCAAGCCTACCCAAAAAACCAGATAAAGCAGAGTCAGCCCATTGAGAACGATCGGGTCGCTGCCCTGCCAGAGAACCAGCCCAGTTGCGATCGCAAAACTCAAAGCGGCTACCAGCAATCCAGCTCGATAGACGACAACTCCTCGACGATCGTCCGAGTCAATCGTAAATTCTCCAAACTGTCCCTGATAAATCGCTCGATCGGGCATTTGTAGTTGAGTCATGGGGCAGAAGTGATTCACAGTTGCTTCTATCCTACTGCTCTTCTGCTTGCTGCGCTTCGTCTTCGAGAGTCTGAACCGCCACCAACCATTCCTCTTCCTAAATCTCAAATTCTTCTTCAGGAACATTGCCCATATCGAACGTTAACTGCAATGCCAGCAAGCGTTCGATGTCTGCTCATTCCTGAATTTGTTCGGCGATCCAGGCAAGTCCGGTGAAGGGGGCAAATAATAGGCGGAGCATCACAGGGTTTAGTTCAATCGTTCAAGACGATTTGTCTCTACATCTGGAATTTGAGATGGCTGGGTCTTGATGAGTTAATGGGTGTTTTAGAGATCCAGCGATTGCTGCGCGAAAAAGTCGTCGATCGCATCGTCGTAGATATGGCTCCGAGTGGTCACACGCTGAATCTTTTTGGCTTGATGGATTTTCTAGATCGATTCTTAGCAGCACTGGAACTCTTTCAAGAAAAGCACCAGGTTATTAGTCGGAATTTCTCGGAATTTCACAGGACACCATACCAGATGAAGCTAATCGCTTTTTGCTAGAGATGAAACTCGATCTCGCAGCCTGACGGCAGCTACTTCAAGATGAATCTCAAACCGCTTGCTTAGTGGTCACGATCGCTAAGTGGATGAGTCTTCTAGAAACCAAACGATTTACAGATGCTCTAAAAACGCTCCGAATTCCCTTTGGAGAATTGGTTATCAATCAAGTCTTGCCGACGACTAACAATCTTAATCAATACGCCGAACAGCATCTCATTGCCAAATTTATTGATTTAGTCGAGTTGAAGCCAGCACTCATTTCAGCAACCCTCGGAGCCTGTCGGAAAGGCAACCCTCGATCGCTTAATGACTCAGACCCCTCACCTCAAATCGTCCTTAATAGCCCCTCAACCGATTTACCTCGCTGAGCCAATCTTGATCGGATTGAGTGACTTTATAACTCTCTGACCCCATTAGAAATCGTCGGCGCTATCTCGTAACAGTCGGTGCGAACCGGAGGGCTTAATTTCAGCAAGTCTTTTCCCAGATCGAGCGATTGTCTCCCTACCTATATTGCCCCGCTCATCTCCCCTATCAGAGCAGATTGCAGGTGCTGCTCGTCTGCTGTTTGCTGGAGATAGCCGTCTGTGAAGAGTCGCGATCGCGTCGTGTTTTAAGAAACATAAGGAAACTCTTCTAAAAAGCTTGTGAGAATCCTTTACAAAACTTAAGTTTTCTGCTAATGTTTAGACATGGGACGGAAAACCGCCCTGTATCCTATCTATTTCAAGCCATTATAACTTTATGACCACC
>NZ_LXYR01000038.1 GCF_001650195.1 Phormidesmis priestleyi BC1401
GATTTGAGTGCCAGAAGATAGTCCTGTTCGATGGCATTCACCTCGTTTCGGGCAAGGTTGCCAGTGCCCACTGATTAAACGTCTCAATCCATCCCTGAGGCTCGACTTGCAGAAAACTGTGCCGAAAGGTCGAATAGGACGGCATCACTTGCCTATTGGGTAAGTCCAGCAGATGACCAAACTCGATTGATGCTGGCAGCAAAAGTCTGCCAAGGGGCGATACCCGCGGTAGCCGCACAGAAACCCCAGGAGGCTGAGAAATAGAATCATCCACCAGGGATGTCGGCGACCTTTGATCTTTCGAGGGTCGGGAATTTGCTTTAATTGCTCCATGAGGGTCATGGACTGAATCGATGAATCACTACTCAGTCCATCCTCATTTTCCTACGACTGAGCAGTATCTATTCAGTTCATTCTCATTTCCTTGCTCTTATATGAAACCACCCTGCTTCTCTTTGGGGAGAAGGGTTGGCGAGGGCAATCCACATCTATCTTGAGTCACCGTCACTTCTCGTAACCGACATCCTCCTAAAGAAAAGTTGACATCACTAGCTCTGCCCTTCAAAATGTAAGTATGCGCTTGCATTATATAAAAATGACTCATTCTAATCGAGGGGCAAAGACACGAGAACGATTACTCAAAGCCGCGATCGAGGTGTTTTCGATTGCCGGAGTCGTTGGTGCAACCACCCGCGAGATTGCTCGCGTTGCTGAAGTCAACGAAGTCACCTTATTTCGTCACTTTCAAAGCAAAGAGCAGCTTTTGGCAGCCGTTGCTCAACACATTGCAGCGTTAAAAGCAGAGGCGCTCGATCGCCAAGATGAATGGACGCAAGACCTCCAGTGTGATCTGCTGCATTATGCACAGATTCACAACGCGATGCTAGAAGAAAACGAAGCCTTGATTCGGATGTTTATCGGCGAAGCAAAACGCCATCCAGACGCAGCGCTTCAGGTTTTACAGCAAGCGTTTTTACCCCTGCGAGACAAGCTAATTAACTATCTCCGTCACGGTGTTGACCAAGGAAATGTCCGTCCTGATGTGGATTTATCCATCGCCGTTGATCAACTAACGGGGCTGCTGCTTGCAGGGATGTTGCGCCGTCACGTCATGCCTGTAGAACGAGGCTATTCCTCCGATCGCTATGTTAAAAGTTGCGTAGATTTGATGGTGCAAAGCCTCAGCCCAATCTCGCAGTCTTCTATCTATCCTCCTAACTCTTAATTAATTCTGATTTAACTACAAATGGCGACTACTCACGATCGTTCTAATCCACAGTCTGATAACCCTCAATCAGGCTACGTGCAAGGCTCTTTGAAATGGGCAATTGCATTTACGGCATCGCTGGGGGCAATTCTTGAAGTCATTGACACGAGCATTGTAAATGTCGCGCTCACCGATATTCAAGCGACGCTAGGAGCAACCATTAGTGAAGTTGGTTGGGTCGTGACGGGCTACGCGATCGCCAACGTGGTTCTGATTCCTCTCTCGGCTTGGTTGGGAGATGTTTTTGGCAAAAAGACTTACTTTGTGTTTTCAATGGCTGGCTTTACGCTGGCTTCGGTGCTGTGTGGGTTTGCGACTAATCTGCCGATGTTGGTGATTGCCCGCATTCTTCAGGGTTTGTTTGGCGGCGGGCTGCTTGCCAAAGCTCAGGCAATTTTGTTTGAGACGTTTCCCCCGTCTGAGCAAGGACTGGCGCAAGCCGTGTTTGGAGTTGGCGTGATTGCAGGTCCGGCGATCGGTCCCACTCTGGGCGGCTATCTCACCGATACCTTAGGCTGGCGTTGGATCTTTTTTATCAACCTGCCGATCGGCATCGCGGCAGTGGTCATGGCGCTATTATTCTTGCCGTCCGATGCCGTCAAACGCAAAACAAAGCGTCAAAAAGTAGACTGGACTGGCATCGCATTATTGATCGTAGCTGTGGGCAGCTTGCAGACCTTTCTTGAAGAAGGGGAGAAAAACGACTGGTTTAACTCCGGCTTCATTACTATCCTGGCTGTCTCTGCCGTGATCGGACTCGCACTATTCATATGGCGCGAACTCAGCATTGAAAATCCGGCAGTAGATCTGCGCGTGTTGCGGCACCGATCGCTAGCAGCAGGCAGTGTCTATTCTGGCATTTTGGGCATGGGACTCTATGGCGCACTGTTTGCCGTGCCCTTGTTTGCGCAAGGAGTGCTGAAATTTACTGCGACGCAAACGGGCTGGCTGTTGGCTCCGGGTGCATTGGCATCGGCGATCGTCATGATTCTCCTCGGCAAGATTTCCTCAAAAGTCGATGCGCGAATTTTGATCGCGATGGGCGCAGTCGGAACCACCCTAGTTATGTTTCAACTGGCGACTATCACCCCTCAAACGGGCACCAATGATCTGTTTCTGCCGCTCCTCTGGCGGGGAGCCGCAACGGTCTTGATGTTCTTACCGCTGAGTCTAGCAACGCTCGGTTCATTGCCCAAACAAGACATTTCTGCCGGGTCGGGGTTCTATAATCTGACTCGTCAACTGGGGGGCAGCATCGGCATTGCCATTTTAACGACGCTATTGGCTCAACGAGAAGCCTTCCACAGAGACATTTTGTTGTCCAATCTCACCTCTTACGATCCGCAGACCAATGAACGCCTCAATGCGTTGACCGGGGCATTTCAAAGTCGTGGCGTTGATGCAGCAACGGCTCACCAGCAAGCACTCACCTCGCTGTCTCAATTAGTAAGTCAGCAAGCCGCAGTTTTGTCTTACGCAGATATCTTTCGATTCGTCGGCATTGTCTTCCTCTGTTCGCTGCCGTTACTCTTGTTTTTAGACAAGGGCGGCGCAAAAGCCAAGGCTCCGATCGCTCACTAATGATTCGAGATTAACGCGGCAGCCATTCCTATTGCTTCATACTTTGAAGCTGACGCTGGTTATCGTGAAGTTGTTCAAAAGTGGGTAGTGGTTTATAAACGATTGCCTTAACATAGAACCTTGTGAACTGCAACTAGCAATAGAGAGGGTTAGAGATTGGGTAGTCAAGCGATCGAAGACGAAGCGTGGAGCGCTCTTGAGAAATCTATTATTTATTATCGAGGAGAACCGATCGGCACGATCGCTGCCCTCGATCCAGAGATTGCAGCACTTAACTACGATCAGTGCTTTATTCGAGATTTTGTTTCTTCAGCCTTGCTTTTTTTAATCAAAGGCAGGTCTGAGATTGTTCGCAACTTTTTAGAAGTGACTCTGGTTTTACAGCCCAAAACAGGTCAGCTAGACTGCTCAAAACCGAGTCGTGGTTTAATGCCAGCCAGCTTTAAGATTCAGTCTTTTAATGGGCATGAATATTTAAAGGCTGACTTTGGCGACCACGCGATCGGGCGAGTAGCTCCGGCTGATGCGTGTTTGTGGTGGGTGATTTTGTTGCGCGCTTATGCGATCTCCACTCAAGACACCGATTTGTTTGAGCGCAGTGATTTTCAAGAAGGCATCCGCTTAGTGTTAGAGCTTTGTCTTGTCACTCGCTTTGATATGTATCCAATGGTGCTGGTGCCCGATGCGGCAAGTATGATCGATCGGCGGATGGGGCTTTATGGGCACCCACTTGATATTCAATCGCTGTTTTATGCAGCGCTCAAAGCGAGTCTTGAGCTGTTGGTTCCCAATGAGGCAAATCAATTTATGATTCGAGCGGTGCAAAATCGCCTTGAGCCGCTAACTAAACAGATTCGAGAAAATTATTGGCTAGACCCCGATCGCTTAAATGTGATTTATCGCTTTCAGGTTGAAGAATATGGAGAAGAAGCCCTTAATCAGTTCAATATTTATTCAGACTCGATTCCGTTTTATCGATTAGCCAAGTGGTTGCCCGAAGCAGGAGGCTATCTCGCAGGTAATTTAGGTCCGTCACAGCTCGATTGTCGCTTCTTTTCGTTGGGGAACTTGATGGCGGTGATCTCTTCTTTGACTGACGAACAGCAGTCTCACAAAATTCTCAACTTGATCGAGTTGCGCTGGCACGACTTGGTAGGGCATATGCCGATGAAGTTGTGCTATCCCGCATTAGAAGACAGCGATTGGAGAACCGTGACAGGCGCAGACCCTAAAAATCGTCCGTGGTCTTATCACAACGGCGGAAGCTGGCCCGTCTTGCTGTGGATGTTAGCCGCCGCCGCTAAAAAAATGGATCGGGGAGAACTGGCACACCACGCGATCGCCGTTGCCGAACGCCGTCTAATGCAGGATCATTGGCCCGAATATTATGATGGTCCTGATGGTCGCTTGATCGGCAAAGAGGCGCGCAAATATCAAACCTGGACGATTACAGGTTATTTACTAGCAAAAGAATTGATTGCGAATCCTGCTCATCTTAAACTAATGATCTTCGATAGTTAGAACATTGACAACGCATTTGACATCACTGTAGATAAAAAATATTCCGCTGTAGTGAGGGAAGTGATGATAGCTAATGCCTAACCTGAACAATGAGACCAGAAGCTAATCAATGGCTTAAATTTTATGCAGGAAGCAACACAATGAAAACAGGACAGTATTTCGCTCTAATCACAGGTATTTTCTTTCTCTCGTTTGGAATTTTGGGATTTATTCCAGGATTGCAGCACCCGATTAACGTCATCGAAAACCACGGGGGCGTTGAGGTGCAGCTAGGCTATCTCTTCGGACTGTTTCCGATCAACGCCGCTGAGAATGGAGTCTATATTATTGTTGGAATTCTCGGACTTGTAGCCGCGATCGGGCTAGGCGGATCACGAATCTATGGTCGCGGACTTGCCCTCTTTTTTGGTCTGATCGCTGCCTTTGGATTGCTGCCAGGGTTTGACACCACGTTTGGGTTAATTCCTGTGTTTGGCAATGATGTTTGGCTACACGCGATCGTCGCGGCGATCTCATTCTATTTTGGGTTTATCGATTCACCAGGGCTGCTAGAAATCGCCAGCAAGCCGCCAGCGGGTGCATTACCCGTCGATGTTCGTTCGTAAGGAATTAAGGGTCAGGGGTTAAGCCTGACCCAAATTGCCAATCCGCCGCCTCGACCTCTAGCAGCGATTAAGTCGTCAGTGATCAAGAAGAACGCAAAGAAGGGGAGTTTGGCGATCGACTGCTCTGTGAATGGTGCTGATTTTGTTTTTCCTGATCGAAACCCTCCTGAGTAGAGGGCACGATCGAACACGCTAATCTGCATGTGCGTAAAGTCAAACGCCAGCAGATTTTTTTTGCCTAAATATCTCGCAGGACCTGTCAGCTTAAGGTTCAATCCACTCACCTGAATCTGATTGGTGATCTCTAGCGGATTAGATGCTAAATCACTGACACGAAAGCCGATCGATGCGGGAGTCAATCGAGGCAGATAAAAGCCTTTGCCTAATGCAATTCCGCCTCTTTGTTTAAGTTTGCGAGTTCCCGTTGAAAAGCAGAGCCGCCACTCTCCCAGCAGGCTCTCTAATGGGTAAGATAATCGCTGCTGTTTGGCGACTTTCTCAGCTTTCAGCAAAGCATCCACCACTGCCTGAGGCTGAGGACGATCGCCGATCGCAACTTGTTTCAACACATCCTGATAGTCGGGCACGATCGTCGTTAATTCAACCGTCATTCAGGCATCTCCTCATTTTGGTTCCACCGCATAATTGGAGCGATCGCTTATTTCTGCTCGGCTAACCACGCTTCTAAATCAGCCAAATTAGAGAAATCCAGCAAGGCTTCGCCCAGCGATTCTAGTTGAATCAGAGGTAGAGCATCGATCTGAGATCGGGCTGCCTCTGGCACTTCTCCCACTCGTCGAGCTAGCAGTCGAAGAATCAGCGATCGTTGTCCCTGTTCTATGCCTTTGGTTTCAGCCCGCTGTTGCGTTGCCTGCTCCCACTCTAAAAAGGCTTCCATAGTGCCATGAGTGCCTCCTGTCCGCTAAAGTCTTCAATTCCACCCACATCTATTCTAACTTTCCAACTCGTCAGCAATCGTAGAATTCCATTCCGTCAAGGATGGTTAGTGGGCAACGCTAACACTTCTCGAATGGTTCTTTCTTGCGTCTGATCTCGCCCCAAAATTCTCAGCCATAACGTTTCCTCGGTTTCAGGAAGTTGGTCGATCTCGACGATCACCGTCTTGAAAATGTCTGCCGTGAAATAGACTCCTGGCATCCAATCAGATTTGAGAACATCGCCTGCATTGTCTATCAGAGGCTTGGAAAAGGAGTTTTGAGCCATTGTAGAAATTTGAGACGTGCGATCGGACTATAGTCATGCGCCTTGCGGTGTCGCCAAGAATCGTTGATGATCGAGAGACAGACACACGCGGGATTTAGGCACTTATGCAATTACCCAACGGACCCAAAACTCCTCCCTGGCTGCAAACCCTACAGTGGATTTTTCGCCCCCTTGAAAGTCTAGATGCTCGCGCTCGTGATTATGGCGACACCTATCGAGCATTAGGGCGACAGATGCCACCGTTGCTCTATTTCAGCAGCCCTGACGCGCTAGAAGCGATTTTCACCGCCAAGCTTGATCAGGTTAGCTCGGCAGAAGGCAATCAGATTTTAGAGCCACTGCTCGGCGAGAATGCGCTGATTTTGCTAGATGGCAAGCGCCACCAGCGTCAGAGACAGCTTTTGATGCCTCCGTTTCATGGCGATCGGATGCGATCGTATGGGTCGTTGATTCAAGATATCACGCAGCAAGTCAGCCGTCAGTGGGTTCCCGGTCAGCCATTTGTTGTGCGTTCTGCAATGCAGGAGATCTCGCTGCGGGTGATTCTCAGCACCGTGTTTGGTTTACACGAAGGGAAACGCTATGAGCAACTGCGGCAAGTATTAGTCGAAATGCTAGAAGCATTCGGGTCGGCAACGGGTTTTATGTTGCTCTATTATCGAATTTTGCAAAAAGATTGGGGCGCTTGGAGTCCGTGGGGACGGTTTTTGCGTCAAAAGCAGCAAATCAAGCAGTTGCTAACCGAAGAGATTGACGATCGCCGCGCTCACCCCGACCCCGATCGTACGGATATTTTGGCGTTGCTCCTCGCGGCACGAGACGAAACCGGAGAGCCGATGAGCGATGCCGAACTGCGAGATGAGCTGATGACCCTGCTGTTTGCGGGTCATGAAACCACCGCGTCTGCCCTGGCTTGGGCACTTTATTGGATCGCTCAACTGCCAGACGTTCGCAGCAAACTGAGGGCAGAACTCGATCGTCTCAGCCCTGATGCTGACCCCATGACGATCGCGCGTCTCCCTTATTTGAGCGCTATTTGTCAGGAGACCCTGAGACTCTACCCGATCGCCATCAACGCCTTTCCGCGCATCGTCAAGCAACCGATGACTTTAATGGGCTACTCACTCGAACCGGGAACGATTTTGCTGCCGTCAATTTATCTGGCTCATCAGCGTCCTGATGTTTACCCAAACCCCAAGCAGTTTAGACCCGAGCGATTTTTAGAGCAGCAGTTTTCACCCTATGAATATCTGCCGTTTGGCGGCGGCGATCGACGCTGTATCGGGTCAGCCTTTGCGCTGTTTGAGATGAAGTTGGTTTTGGTCACGCTGTCACAGTTCGATTTAGCGTTAGTCAGTCGCAAGCCAATTAAACCTGTGCGTCGAGGGTTGACGATCGCGCCTCCGAGTCACCTAAAAATGGTTGTCAAGCGCTCAATTAGAGAGCAGCAAAATTAACGAGCTCTGACTCCTGAGAAAAGGCTATGATCACACAAGCATTATTTGCATCTATGAATCGAGACTCTTCACAATCGTCTTTTCGTTATTTATACGACTCGTCAAATCTACCCCAGAGCATCGACGAGAGCATTGCTCAAATTAAAGCGTTTGCGTTGCAAGAGTTCGATCGAGAAGTCGTTGAGAAGCAGCTTTATTATCACAATCGGGAGCATCTAGAGAACGTTCGGCGGCGGTCAACCCTGATTTTGCAAGCGATCGTTCCGACCTGGGAGGTATGGCTACAGCAGCAGGAACCCTCGATTGACCTGTCTCGAATCGAGTTACTGCTTGATTTATCGATCGCTGCTCACGACATGGTTCAAGTGTTCATTAGCCAATCTGATCTCCATGCAACGCGACGACGAGAACCCGGTGTCAGCGAACGGGCAAGCTTTGAGCGATTAGTGGAATACATCAACGCATTAAACCAGCAGTTGCAAAGACACGATCCTGACAGCCCAGCCCGATTAACCGATCGCGATATCGCGATTATTCGGGCAGCGATCGGGGCAACGATCTGCACCTACGCTCCAACCGAGCAGGCGATCTACCAGGCTGATTTATATGATGTGCAGAATCCTCCCTCGATCGTGGCGCGCATTCTTGCCCTAGCAGACATCGGCGCACTGGGAATCGACGGCACCGAAGTCTATAGTCAGGAAGGAAGCCTTCTGTTTTTAGAAGAAAATTTAGACGTGATTCCGCTGCTTTTGGACGAAACTATTGATCGGTTAGAATCGGATAATTTGGCACTCTATCAAAATATTCAGCAGCGTTTATTAAAGCGTTGTCGGTTTCAGGTGAACTTTGCTAAAAGTCGGGCTGCACGGCTTAAGTCTGAGTTAGTGGGGTTTCCAGAAAGTACGATCGACACGCTGACTCATGACGTATTTCGATATTTGAATCCGGCTACCATACAAGCGATCGAAGCCACCACACCCACGGCTGAAACCGCTTCGCTAAAGTCACTGCTTGAGTTTTTTGAGCTTGAACGATATCTCGATCGTTAAGGTCGGTTCAGAATTGAAGACGAGATGCGTCAAAGTCTACACTGCTCAGTGCACCAAAGATGATCTGCTTTTAGAGGCTGTCTTGACTCCTTGAATCAGCCGCAGCAAATTTTTGCCTAAGATCAAAGCTTCCTGCTGGGGTGGTAAACCCAACAACCGAACTTTGTGTAGCTCAACTCCTGGATGCAGCCAAGGACCATCCGTGCCAAACAAAACTTTGTGGGCACCCCCGCGCTTTACTGCCTGCACGAGGTAATCAAACCGACGCACCCCAGAGGTGTCAGCATAGACATTGGGGTAGCGATCGATTTGGTCGATAACTCGCAAATGAGCACGCCAGTCATCGGCAAAGCTGCCCAAGTGGGGAATGATGAAGTTGACATCGGGATATTGGGATGCCAACAGTTCAATTAAGTCGGTTTGACCTACTGGATCGTAGAGTAGCGGTATACCAAACGTCCGGGCAGCATCACATATTTCACGGGTTGCGGGTGCATCTATGCGATGCACTTTGATGCCGCAAAACTTCCAGCGGGTGACAGCCTCTCCGATGATTTGCTCAATGCGCCCTTTGTCTCGCTGGGCATGGACAAAGGCAAACCCAATCAAGCGATCGGGTTCACGGGCAACAATCTTCGCCGTGTTGGCATTCGCCTGCTGGTAGTTGCTGTGAAAGGGCGAAAAGATGACAGTCTTGTTAATTCCCGCCGCTTTTGCTCGTCGGAGATAGGTGCCCATAGGTGCATCAGTATCCCAGGGACCTGTGAGCAAGTCACCTTTCCCAGCGTGGCAATGGCAGTCGATGATCATGCTTTGTATCCTCTACGATGGAAGCATTCGGTTGGTGGCGAATGATGGCTGAACCTCACGAAAGACCCCATACTCGATCCCTTAGTGGACAGAGATCGAACTGTTGTTCAGCTTTCAGTAGATTTCTGCGTGAATACCACAATAAAGACTTTAAACTGAAGACTCTCGCCATTATCTGATCTGTGCAAAAGGTCTAGTCTTCAAAGTCCTTGTGGTTGTGACAGAAGCCCTGCTACTTATCAGGCTACAGTCAAAAACTACCTTTCCAGAGACAGGAGTGCTAGCTCCACCCAGTAAATTCACAACTGTATTTCCGGGAGGAGGAGGCAACCTAAATAGGGGTTTTGTAGTTCCGTTAAGACTTGCATACATCTCAAATGCTGGAAAACTATCAACTTTTCCGTTAAACCCTACTTCGATAGTGCCACGGCTGGGTGAACAAAGTATCTCGATATTTCCCTCGTAGTCAATATCTGCCGCCAAATTGACACAAGGATCACTCGCTGCTGCTTTGAGCGATAATTTGATTAGGAAGTCTCCAGATGGAAATGGAGGAGACGACGCAAAATTCTGAAACTTACATCTCTTCATATCTGCTAAAGCGTTACAGGTTACGGCTCCTGTACTTTTGTTGATTTCCGTTGTCCCTGATGTTTGGTGGTTGGCACGAAGAAGCTTAGGCGATACTAACTGAATTTCGGCGATCGATCTCATCCGCACACTCGCTGTAGGTCTATTGTCGAAGGTGCGCTGATCGGTCAGATAACCTAGCCGGAAGCAGTTGGGGTTGGTGGGGGTAGCCACTAAGGGACACGGGACTGCTGTTTTTCCTGCATGGGGTCCAGCCGGAACTGTAAATGTGTATCCCAAAACATCTCGTGGAATGAACGCGTTGATCCAGATCAGAAGGTTGCCGCAAGAACTTGCGGGTGGTGGAGTTGGCGGAGTTGAAGGAGCGGAGATGAATAGTTGATCGAGCCGACTCATCGTATTTCTGCCAACAATACCATCCACCTTCAAACCATACTTCTGCTGAAATTTGCGAACAGTGGCAGCCGTTTCAGCACTATAGATGCCATCGGGACTACTACGCCGTCGGGTCGAAACTGGCATCGGAAAGCCTAAATCAATGAAGGCTTGCTGAAGTTTTTGTACCGCAAGCCCTTGCTCTCCTTGCCGCATGGGTGGACGATCGTTGGCGGCGGCTTGAAGGCGTGAATCATTCCGAAATCGCGGCGATCGCAGCACAACAGTCAATGCCTCTAGGTCAGGCATTGACTCAAAGCTTCTGTCGGCGCTAGATGCAGCATCTGAGGCGAAAGGAATTTCAAATAACCACTGGGTTTGCCTGTTCATTACTGGTTCCTCAGGTTAAAGGACTGACTGCTTTGTGTTTGAACCTCAATCAAGAGGCTCTGAACTCGACGAATGGAGTTCTGAACTCGACGAATGGAGTTCTGAGCCTGAACGACGAAGCTTTGAGCTTGAAACTTGGAGTTCAGACCCTAGACGATGGAGTGTGGAAGTCCATTCATGAGCTTCAGAACTCGGATGAGGTAGCTCTGAACTCAAACATTGGGCTTCTGAGCTTGAAGCGTGACATTCAGAACTCGATCGCCCTATCCCACGACTCTTTGTGACGGCATTATCCCGTTCGATCGCCCAAACACTGGATCGCGTCCCGCACCACTGGGAGGAGGACCCTGCATATAAACCTGGCGCGGCGGTGGGGTGGGACGATTCATCTGCATCCCTTCGGTGCTAGAGAGCCACTCTTCCGAGTATTCGGCAATGCGATAGAGCAAGGTTTCAAAGTCGGTGCGGTTCTTTTGCAAGACGAAGGGTTCTGCCAGCCAGCGGATGATCTCGCGTCCGCTAACTGCCATACGATTCAGGGTGCTGGCGTGAACGGGTTCGTGGAAGTATTGCCACAGCACCAGTTCAATCATTTCCCAGGCGTTGTCTGCCCCAAACTGAGCCTTTAAGTCTTGAGATTCCAGCACTTTGAAGGCTTCTGCTAGTGCTTGACTGGTTTCTACTCGCAGCACGTTGATGTAGCCGTAGGAGGCATTTTTCATGTTGTTGCGGAGGTCAAGTCCGGCACGACGGACGATCGCCATCGACCCAAACGTTGGATCGTTTGCCCGTTCTCGAATCACATCGCTGATTCGCTTATCTCGCCAATATTTGGCAACTTCGCCAATAAAGTGGCTAAACAACCCGTGAAACTGGGGATTGGGACGGGCACCTGCACCCGGATTGACCGTAGTGTAGCCGAAGACGCGGCGATATGCCTGCATTCTGTCGCGCTGGTGATAGCGCAGAATGTTGTGCTTATCAAAGCGGTAGAGTCCATAGGCTCCTTCGCCACTAGAGATCCGTAGGGTGCCAGCGCGGAACAGCTCTTGCAGCTTGTTGATGACGCGAAAGACACCGAGGCGCTCGTGGATGTAGAGGTAGTAGAGGTCGGCAGTCGCCAGAATACGATCGCTGGTGACCGTATCGTCATAATCCACTACGCCGCTCGATACCTGAGTATCGCCCAACTCTTTTGGCGAATCCTTACCCAACCCAATCAGGTCTGAGAGTCCGCCATCAGCGGGCATTCCCTTGCCGTTTTGGGATGCGTCGAACTTGCGGAGCTGGTCATCCACCATGCGGTTGAGCACCTCTGCCATTTGCGGATTGGCAGCCAGTTCGGGTCCCAGTTGCTCGATGGTGTTTTGCAGGAGGGAGGCAACGCGATCGTTACGCTGGTCATAGTCACGAGTCTTAGGCATGGGTTACTTCCTACTGTTTGAAGTTCGGGTTTGTAATGTTTCGACGCAAAGAGCAGATGGTGTTTAGATAAATCGGCTAGAGTCTGGAACACTCAGATCTGCTAAAGCATTGAGTTGAAAGACCAGTTCGCTGAGGCTTTGCTCGACGCGATCGAACGCCAAAATTCTGCTGAGATAACGCCCCTTAACCTGGTTTGCTGGATTCTTGAGATAGTCGAGCACGATCGCAATCACCCAGAACAGGGTATCTGCTTGATCGGTGACAAAATCTAAGCCAAACCGCCCGGATGCTGCCAGAATTGACGGAGCTTCAAGGCTGGTAAACCGCTCAACCCATTCACTAAAATCATTGACGGTGATGTCTGGAAGAGTAACTGCAATTTGTGTGGGATTGATTTGAAATTCACTCAGCACTGAATCTGGAATACGGAGGCGAGGGGAGTTAGTTCCCAAAGTTGAGAATAGAGCGGCATCAGAACGCCGTTCACTTTCGGTAAAGCCAACAGAGTCCATTGCTGCCATTAGGCTTGCATTGCTGTCAGAAATGACCGGAAGCATCACGCCCACGCGAGACAGGCGTTCGCTGTAGCCTGTTGAAATTATTTCTGCCTCACTGACGAGAGTGAAACTCAGCCAAATGTCTTTTAAGGTCTTGACATAGTTTTTGACTAATTCATAAGCCGCAACTTGAGCTTCGTCTTCAATTGTGACCAGGTTATTAAACGATCTTCGCTCATTCTGGTCGCCAAGCTGAGCAGCATCGCCAAGCTGGTTCAAGCTCCGCTCTAACGTGCTGAAGTAGATGTTGACGCGAGCCGATCGCGGTTCATCCAGTCGCCCAAATTCTTCGACTAAACTGTTGAGTTGCGCCTGTACTAAGGAGCGCAGTGCTTCAACAGCATCGACATCAGCCACGGGATCGAAGGACTCAAACCCTTCTAAAACTCGCAGGGCATCGGCGACTAAAATGCTGGCTTGGCGGTAAAGATTTGCTTGCTCGACAGAAAGCTGCCCGGTGAGTGTGCCGTTCGTCGATGAGGGACTATCAGAGCTGCCGTTTGAAACAATGCTGCGACTCGGAGTGATAGCAATCTTGCCGCTTGTCACCACTGGAAAGGCTGAATTTAATGCCTTGACGAAGCTATCAGACCCGCGTCCGGGCGATCGCCCCAACACTTGAGTTAAAGCTCGCTCTACTTGTCGGGTCAAAGTGCTCTGAACGCTGGTTGCACTCGTATTACTTGAACCATTTTCGTAGGCAGTTGGCTCGTTGCTGGCTGTACGGCTCAAGGTTTGAGCAATTTTGTCGAGTTGACGAGCAGTGATGGTATTCGGATCGTTACCATCCCCGATCGGTGATTCGTTGAACAATACATCAATCAACGCTTTACGCAAAGCTCGGAGCGTTGTGGGTTGAGTACTCCACCGGATATCAGATTCTTTGGGGAGCGTTGTGGGAAGCGGAAAAGCCATAGTTGCTAACCTCTAATTGACCGATCGGTTGATAGGGTTGAAAAATGAGTGTTGGTAGCAAGTCCAGCAAATGGGTCAGCTACTTGTAGTCAGTACCTTTAACAAACCTGCCTGTCCGTTACCGTCGTCCGAGCGTTCGATAAAAATTGTCGGTAATGGTTTGGGGTTTGGCGAGGCGAGAATCGAGAGCATGGCGGGCAGCGCTGATCATTAGCCGAACTGGGATAGTACCCGGATCTTCACCTTTGGCGAGGCGTTGTCCGGCTTGCTGAATTAAATCCAACTGGGTAGGACCAAAATCCACGACTTGCGCCATTGATTTATTGCCAAACTGGGGATGAGGCTGGAAGACCATCGTATCTACTGCTAGTTCAGCCGATCGATAGAAGGTTTTCATAAACTGGGGAGGAATGTCGGTTGCGCTGATGTTGGGGTAGAGGCGTTGCCAAACCCGCGTTAGATTAGATGCCATCTGGTCAAAACCAAGCCGTTTTAGCAGGATCAGGTTGATCAGCGTTCGCAGATAGGGTGTCGGATGGGCAGACAGAGGACTGAACAGCACCGTACTGGCAGGCGATCGCCCCACAACATCCATTAACGATTCGATCGCCGCCGGACCTCCCAGCACCAAGGCAAACATATCCGCCATCATTTCCTTGTGCCACTGTGCCCAAACTCGTGCCACTTCAGGAGGAATATGCCCGTCAGTGGTGAGCCGCTGATAGATCAGGGCGGGCATCACTTCCCACAAACCCAAGTCTGCCTGAAGATTGTGGGACACCTCGTGGAGCACACTTGACAGCGCCCACACGTTATCGAGCCGATGCTGAGGGATGACAATCAGCGGAAACAAGTTGGGGTTGTGCTGCAGTTTTTGCATCGGAACGCCCCGACGAATGGTATAGGGGCTGAAGCCGCTACTGGCATAGCTAAACGGTAACAGGCTCGGAGTGGGCTGTGCCGTGCCTAAACCCACATAGACCTTTTCATAGCAACCGATCGCGATGCGGTCGATCGCCCGCAATCGTTCGCCAAACGCCGACAATCGCTGCACAAACATATCAAAGTAGAAGTCCCAAATGCCCTCTAGGTAGAGCACTTGATCACCCACTTTTTGCTTACGCTCCAACAGCAGACGGAGACGATCGCTGTTGGGTTCTCGGCGGGCTGCCTGCGCGGCTGCATCCACCCAACGGGCTTTCTCAATCAACTGAGTCCGAAACTTATCAATCAGTCGATTTACCGCTTCAATATGCCCTTCACTAGGAGCCATCGGTGCCCTGCCAAACTCATCTTTGGCGAAAGGACGCAGCGACTTGGTATGACGACATAAGTTGATTGCTTGAATATTCAGCCAGTTGTCTAACAGTTGCTGTTCGTGACGGGTTACTGCCCCTTGCAGATTGCTAGATGCACGGGTGACAGTGGGTTGATTAGTGACAGGCTGGGATGCGGGACTGGCTGCCGCTTTTTGCCCGTTTTGATTGGCGATCGGTGACGCTAAACTTGTCATCATTCTGCTTCCTTTGCTTTCTCAGCCCCTACAGCTAACTCCACACTCCTTGCACCTCCTAACGTCTTGCTGCACACTTCGGGCAGGGTGCTGTAGCGGCGTTAGCTCCGGCGCGGCGAGGATAGGGTGGGGCAGTGCGCTGGCGCAGCACAGCATTGCGGACGACCGCTCTCTGAACCGTTTGGGGATTGCTGAGAACTTTGTTTGTTGCGGCTGCCAAAGCTTTTATAGCGGTGGCGCTGTTAATCGGCTGACCCGATCGAGCGACCGCTTTGAGGGTGGCAACCGCTTGGCGCTGAATCGTGGGCACGGTCCGCAACAGTTGTTTCCCGGCAGGTCCTTGCTGACGCAGCATTTTGGTCAACTGCCCGGTGGCTTGAGTGAGCGCAGGCATGACCGGACGCAGTGCCCGTTTGCCGCCCATAATCGTGATGGTAATGGGTAAAGTTGCTGCGATCGCCGCTTCCGCTTCCCCTTCCATCGTCGATTCTGCTGCCTGCGCCGCCAAAAATTCTGTTAATGCTGCTTCGTGGGCAACCTCACTGTTCGACACTTCGGCTTCCATTTCGTTGTTGCCAAAAAACTCCATTTCCATCTGCTCGGCTTCCATTTCGCCTTCCTTCAGCAGTTGACCCATTAGCTGTCCGGCGAGGGGACCGACTATGGGTCCAACGCCGGGAATGAAGGTCAAAAGTTTGCTGCCTAACATGGGTGCGAGTCGCTTTGCTAAAGGACCCAGCACTTTTGCTGCTGATTTGATGCCCCGTCCAATACTGCGAAACGCCTTTTTAAAGAAAAACTCTCCTTCCTGGGCTGACTCTGGATTGCTGTAATGATTCGTCTCCCACTCGTTTTCAAGCTCTGGGTTGCCGTAGTGATTCGTCTCCCACTCATTTTCAAGCTCTAGATTGCTGGAGTGACTAGGAGCTTCCCACTCGTTCTGTAATTCTGGATTGCTGTATTGGTTCGTCTCCCACTCGTTCTGTAATTCTGGGTTGCTGTAGTGATTAGAGCTTTCCCACTCATTTTCAAGCTCTGGATTGCTGTAGTGATTAGGGCTTTCCCACTCGTTTTCAAGCTCTGGGTTGCTATAGTGAGAGGCTTCATGGGAAGCAGGGGCTTCAAACAGTGCTTCGTATTGCAGTGCCATATTAAGTGATCTCCTGGGTTGTTGAACTAAGAGTGTTGCTGAAAAAACTTGTCACCTGTCTCAATGGGCAAGGGCGACCGAGCAAGTCGTCCGTTATGGAGACAGCGAATAAATGTGTCGAATCGATTCAATTAAAGACTGAGATGAAGTGACTTGCGTTTGATGACAGTGCAATGCTCGCCAGTAAGCGATCGCCTCATTGCCCGTGGTTGTCAGCAGCAAAATTTTTAGATTGGGATAGCTGCTGAGGAATCGAAAGCAGTCTTCTGGTGGAGAATAGACATCATCAACCCCTAAGACTAAAACATCTGTTTCGGCGATCGCGGCATCAATCTCTTCCCATTCTTTAATGTCGCCGAGCAGTTTGACATCAGGCTGCTGTTGAAGGGTTTGTTGTACCATTTCTGCAACCATCCCTGTAAGATTGGCGATTAGTACATGAATGACAGATGTTGTTCCATACCTGCTCCTATAAGAGTCCATACTGCACTCCTTTCGGTGACAAACGTTGACTTTTTGCAGTAGTCAATATTGGCTTAAGTTAAGCCTCCAAGCGTTGTTGGCTTTCATTCAAAATGCTGATTTGAATACTCGTTATTCTGTCATAAGCAAAAGCTGATAGGCTATGGATCGAAGGACGAAGTTTTATTTCCTGTAATGATCCATTAGTTTGATCGATCTTAGATCGATCCTGCAATCAAGAAGTCAGATTTAGCCAACCGTTGTTGAATGCCAGTTGAGCCGCGTCCCTGCGATATTTAACATTGAGCTTTCGCAAAATATTATGGACATGATGTTTCACAGTACGGACTTCGATAACTAACTCAGTTGCAATGTCGCGATCGCTCCGATCCTTTGCAACATAGTGCAACACTTCTAACTCACGGTGAGTCAGCGCAGGCTTTTCTTTCAATTGCTGTATCGCTTTTGATTGTGTGAGCCGATCGAACAGTTTAGCCGTGATTTCTGGTGAACAGTGAGCCACTCCGCGATACACCTGCTCAATCACCTGTATCACTTCTGCACTCGAAGCACTCTGCAACGTATAACCGTGAGTTCCTGCCTCAATGCAGTCTAAAATCAAATCAGGGTCGTTTTGCAACTCAATCACCACGATGTAAGGAGAGGGCTGACGCGATCGCCACTCCTGAATCTGCGCGATTACCGCGCTGTGCCCCATCCCACTATCCAGCAGAACCAGATGGTTTGAGGAAGTTGTGACAGTGGAAACAAGATCGACATCAACAGCACTGCTCTTGACTCCATCCATCGATCGATGTTGCAGCATCAGAGTAAGGGCTTCACGCAGCAAATGACTATTACTGACGATACTAATATAGCTATCAGGTTGACTGAATAAATTTTGGGAAAATCGATGATCTGTGGAAATGGGTGCGGAGTTTTCGGCATACAAAAGGGGCAAGCTGACATTTTCCATGACTTTTCCTTCAAGAATGTAGCGAGGTTCAGGGAATTAAGCAGTCTTTCTGTAGCAACAATCGTTCTCAGGCAAGGAACTGTTCATCACCTCAAGCGTCAAGAGTAGACTTCACACCCAGAACTAGTGTCATTCATGGCACCCAGCAATACTTTAGACGTGAACTGTGGACACAACTTGCTCGATCGCAAGCATTACGATCGCCTCCTAACCACACCCATGAGGGTGATCTAGTCGGGAGTGCCACCACTATAGCAATCCTGTTCACGTCCCTATTCGTGAGCAAGATGCTCACATTACTTCTTATGGCTGTAGCCAACTAGATTAGGACATTGCTGCACGTAAAATACCCGCCATTTGAACAAGGAGCTTAAGCTGAGATCTCGCCCCTAATTAAAACGCCCTCGTCTCTGATGTTCACCACAAAAGTAGCCCTCCTTGAATCTGGGCAGCCCTCCTCACAAAGTGGGGCAAGTCCTCGCCAACCCTTCTCCCCAAGGAGAAGGGAGCTAGAACCTCTTGTTCCCTCTCCTTGGGGAGAGGGCTAGGGTGAGGGCGAAGGATTCGTGCAGGAGTTCTAGTGAAATAGAGTTGCCATAGTCGCCGCTGGTCTGGGTCGTTAAGACGACTGCAACAGATTCTTCAATTCTTGTTCACGATGTTGAAGACGCTCTGCTAATAGGTTCACCACAAATCGATGAATGTTTGAGGCTAACAGCGGGTCAGACGCTTCGATCTGCTCAAACGACTCAGTCGGCAGAAAATAAACCATGCTGGGCTTATCAGCAACCACCGATGCCATACGCAACGTCTTGCGATAGAGACCCATTTCCCCGATCGTGTTCCCCACTGTGTAGGTACGAATGCGTTTTGTTTGCCCTTCACTCAAATCGAGCACCACACTTACCTGCCCAGAACCCACAAAATATAGACCATCAAACGGGTCTCCCTGATGAAACAAATAGTCTCCTTCAGCAAAGAGACGCGACTCAAGCCGACTCATCAAACGATCGACCTGAACCGGATCTGAGAACCCTGACTTGAGATGCTCAGGGAGCGATCGGGCTTCTAGCTCACTCACATTGCTCTCCATGAGAATCTGCTGTTCACACCATTCAAGCCCCCGATCTAAATCGGCGAAGACGTGACAATAGGGGTCATCCGCTTCGAGACAGTCTCCTTGCTTGAGTCGCTGCATCGCGTCGTCAGACAGATTGGTAAACAGTAGATGCACCCCTTTTGAGGAAGCGACTTGCTTGAGTTTGGCAAAACTGAGCACAGCGGAGGCATCTAAACCGCTCACGAGCCGAAAGTCTAAAATCACAAACCGAACTTCGGTCGCGTTGGGATGATCGAGGCGATCGCGGATCTCAGTCAGCAGTTTGTTGGCGGTGCCAAAAAAGATCAGTCCCTGCAGTTCTAGAACATAAATCTGTTCGCCTTGGGTGTCTAAGATGTCGAGTTCTTCAGAGTTTCGCAACACATTGCTGTGCTGAAATGCGCCTGACCCAACTCGCTTTGTCACCGACAATCGACTGTAGTTGACCACAAACAGCACGATCGCGGCAAGCAACCCTACACTAATACCCTGCAGATAGCCGATGCTGCCCGTCACTACCACAATCAGCACGATGATCGCATAGTCCGATCTCGAAAATTTGAACCACGCTTGATAGAGCCATTCATAAAAGAATTCCAGTCCGAGCAGCAGTGGAATGCCCACTAGAACAAATTTGGGAACGAGCGAAAGCAGGGATGCGCCTCCGAGCAACGTGGCTAAACAAATTCCGGTAATCGTCCAGCCCACAATGCGTCGAGTGCCTCCTAGATGATGAGCCAGCGTGTTTTCTCCCGAACTGGCGAACCCGCCAATGCCACCCCCCAAACCAGATGCGATCGAGGCAGCCCCTGCCACTTTTAGCTCATAGTTGAGATCGAGATCGCGAGAGGCAGCAAGCTCGATGCCGTTTGCGTTGAGCAGCAGCGCCATCGATTCTATGAGCCAGAGTGCAGCTAAACTCGGCACCTGCTGCAAAACAACGCCCCAATTTGCCTGAGTCAACGCTGGAATCGTCGTAAAACGATAAAGACTGCCAGGGGGAAGGGTGCCTAACAGCAAACCGTTCTCGGTAGCTTGCTCGATCGAGGTGCCCGTCATCGCTAAGGCAATATAAAACAGCACAAACGCGATCGCGATAATACTAGGGATGACTAAAAAGTGGTCGATCATCTGAGGAATCGCAAACATCGCGACTGCAAAGATCAGCGCTGGCACCCACTGAAGCAACACGTTAGGCTGCACGAACGCTGACAGGGTTAAGTGGTGAAAGTCAAGCCCTTCGATCGAGTGCATTGCCCCTTGAACTAATAGCACGCCTGTTCCTGCAAGAAAGCCGCCCACGATTGGGTAGGGAATATAGCGAACAAAGCCGCCTAGCTTGAACCGACCTAGCAGGGTAAAAATAATGCCACCCACCACGGCGTACACCACAATTGTCGCCGTGAGCGTTAATAATTTATCTTCAACCGAGGCATTGGGCATCTGGTCAAGAATTTGTCGGGCAACCAAACTTAAGACTGGGATGCTCGGCTCTGAAACGGTTCCCACAATGGCAGGATAAGCGCTGAACGCCGTCACGATCGCGCTGACGACGGTTGAGCTAAACAGCAGTAGCCCTGTGCCAAACGGGACTGCATTTGAGAAGGCTCCAGAGAAGATGACAGAGGCAAATGAGACGCTTGTAATCACGGTCAAAAGCCCCATCGTGCCGCCTGTCGTGAGATTCAAGAGAAGAGGATTAACAGTGGGTTTAGAATGCGCTTTGGTAGCCACTTTTTACAACTATAAAATTACAAATTGTGATAGCATTTTTGCATGACTTACTAATATTACAATCACTCGCAAGTAGACATTTCTAACTAAATTTTGCATCCATCTCAGGACATAAGAATTAGACTATCTTTAAATGGTTAACGGGTTGACAAAAGCGATCGATAGGAGCGCTTAATCATGGAGTTGCAGTCTGCCTTCACATGGACGATTCTGCAAATTAAACGGTTTCTTCAAGACTTGTTAAGTGCTTTTAACAGCAGTTTGTTTACGTTTGCAGGAGAAAAATTTTCACTCGGCTTAGTCGTTGAGCTGATTGTTCAAGTGATCATTGTCGTGATCTTGGCAAATGCGGTTAAGCAATTGCTAAGACAACGGATCTTACCGCGCTTTAAGCTAGAAATTGGCACACGAGAGTCATTATCAGCGATTACTGGTTACATTGTTACAGTGATTGGCTTTTTTATAGTGCTAGAGACGGCTGGCATCAATCTAAGTTCGCTTGCAGTGTTTGCGGGTGCGATTGGCATCGGGGTTGGCATTGGGCTGCAAAACTTGTCGAGCCAGTTTATCAGCGGCTTAACGCTTCTGTTTGAGCAACCCATCAAAGTGGGCGACTATATTGAGGTCGATAATCTTGCCGGAACAGTCGAAGGAATTGCGATTCGTGCAACCACTATTCGCACGATTAACGGCGTGTTTGTGATTGTGCCCAACAGTCGGTTTCTCGACACCAAAGTCGTCAACTGGAGCTATCGCGACCCCAACTGTCGAATTGAGATTCCGGTGCGGGTGGCTGAAGAAAATGACTCGCTGACGGTGCTAGAGGCGTTGCTGTCAGCCGCTCGTCAAGAGCCGAGAGTTTTACCGTCTCCATCACCAGAGGTTTACTTTAAAGGAATTGAAGACGGTGCGTTGAAGTTTGATCTCACGGTGTGGATTGGCAACCCGATCGAGATGGATTCGATTAAAAGTGCCCTGCGATTTTTGATTGAGGCAGAATTTCGCGATCGTGCCATTAATCCAAAAATGGTAACGGGTCTGACGATCGAGAATCTGCCCTCACTGGCAGCCCTACTGCAAACTCCTCACCAAGTCAATGGATTGGCAAAACAGGTCGAAGTAGAAGCCCCAATCGCAGGACGGATGCTGCGCGATTTGCTGCAAAAAGTCAGCTATTTTCAGCAATGTGGCGAGGTTGAGCTGCGGCAGGTGATCGAGAAAGGCTATCGTAAAAAACTGACGATCGGAGAAACCATTTGTCGAGAATCTGATCCCGGTGACTCGTTTTATATCATCTTGTCAGGCTCGGTTGAGGTGTTTGTCGAATCGATTTCAAAACAGGTCGCCGTTCGTCGATCGGGTGAGTTTATCGGTGAGATGTCATTGCTGATGGGCACCCCGCGCACTGCTACGCTACGAACTTTAGAAGAAACGATTTTGTTTGTGGTTGACCACAATAACCTGCAAAGTTTGTTAAAAAATCATCAAGGGTTAGCCGATAAAATTGCAGAAGAGCTATCTCATCGCCAAGAAGCTTTAGAAAGTTTAGGAATCACGATCGAAGCCGCTCCAAAAGAAGATACCTCATTTCACCAAATTCGCAAACGAATCCAATCCATCTTTGGAATCTAAACTTCGGCGTTGCTAATAAATTTTGCCCTCATCCCCAACCCTTCTCCTTGGGGAGAAGGGAGCTAGAACTCTTGTCCCCTCTCCTTTGGGGAGAGGGCTAGGGTGAGGGTAAAATTGGGGTCTCATCAATAGATTCAGCACTGCCTAAATTTCCAGCTTTGGGGCGATGTCAAGCAAGATTTACTAGGGGATGATTGTAGAGTCCTTGTTGATGACACTCAAAACGAGATGCGCTGTTCTCGATCGCCTAACTCATGCTAATGCTCCTGTTCCAAGCTGGCGATAACTTCTATGCCATCGATAGCGCTCAAGTGGTCGAGGTGATTCCGATCGTAACGCTCAGACCTCTCAATCACGTTCCCGAATATATTGCGGGCGTGTTCAATTATCGAGGCAACTTAGTTCCGGTTGTTGATTTGTGTCGGTTGCTTCATCACACCGATTGCCGTTCCCGTTTTAGTACCCGCATTATGATGGTTTACTATCCCACCAGTGACGGCACTCGGCAGTGGTTAGGACTCATGGCAGAACGCGTCACCGAAACCCTCAACCGACCCGACCTAGATGCAAAAAACACGGCTCAAGTGAGCGATGTGCCCTACTTAGGCAACCTATTTATGGACGAGAAAGGCATGATCCAGCAGATTCACTGGCAGCATTTAGTGTCAGATGACCGCTCTGCATCTCTGTTTATTCAAGAAAGCGTTGAGGCAAATGGTGCAAGACGCGATTGAGGCTCTGCTAAAGCAGAAAATCGGGCTAGATGCCGAGAGCATTGGGTCGAGAACGATCGCTCACGCAGTCGAACAGCGGCGGTTAACGTGTGGGTTGCCCGATCGAGCCGCTTATCTCTTACACTTACAAACCTCACCCCAAGAGTTGGAAAACCTGATCGAAACGGTCGTTGTGCCCGAAACCTGGTTTTTTCGCGATCGAGAGCCGTTTGTCTATCTCAGTCAATTTGTCACTCAATGGCGATCTGCCCATCCCGCCAGCGTATTTCGGGTTCTCAGTGCACCTTGCTCAACCGGAGAGGAGCCTTACTCGATCGCCATCACGCTGCTCAAGGCTGGGTTGACTCCGGCTCAGTTTCACATCGACGCGGTGGATGTCAGCAAACGGGCGCTTCTCAAGGCAACGCAGGGCATTTATCGGCAAATATCGTTTCGAGGAGGCGGGTTGCCTGAGCAGTCACGCTACTTTCAGTCGGTCGCCAATGGGCAAGAGATTCGCCCCTTCGTGCGGGATACTGTGAGCTTTCGATCGGAGAATCTCCTCAATCCCGGTTTTTTGTCTCAAGAGGCTTATCACACAATTTTCTGTCGCAATCTTCTGATTTACCTCGATCGTGACTCCCGAATTCAGCTAGTTCAGAGGTTGGATTACGCTCTAGCTCCATCGGGTTTACTGTTTGTGGGATCGCCCGAAATGCCGCAGGTCAACGCCGATCACTTCACGCCGATTCGCCACCCCTTTGCATTTGGCTACCACAAACAAAATCGCGTCGTCGATCGTCCGCTGCCCCCGATCGCTCATCCTCCGCAAACGATTTCGGTTCCGGTTCCTGCGTCTGCTCCTATCTCTGAGCCTACCGAGTTGGCAACCGCCCAGCAGCTTGCCAACCGAGGACACCTTATAGAAGCGATCGCCGTGTGCCAATCCCATTTGAGAGCGCATCCGACAGACGCTCAAGCCCATGTGCTGTTAGGCGAAATTCATCAAGGTCTCAATCAATCTGAGCAAGCCGAACAAGCGTTTCAGAAAGCGATTTACCTCAACCCCAGTGCCTATGAAGCGATGACTCATTTGGCGTTGTTAAAAGAACAAAAGGGCGATCGAGCGGGGGCAACTCTTTTAAAGCAGCGCATTCAGCGATTGCTCAACACTCAACGTTAGAAAGTTCGAGTATCGTGGATATCGAGCGAAGGGGAGGCAGTGACCACAGCTACGCTACTCTAGAAATGGGTATTGGTAGGCTGGTCTTAGATGTTAAATCGCTGGAAAATTAGCACTCAAATCGCTGCGGGGTTTGCCCTGGGCTTAACCGTCTTCTCGATCATTGGCATTGTCTCTTATCGGGGCACACAGCAACTCGTTTCAGCCGCTCGTCAAGAAAAGTACACCTATCAAGTGTTGGGTGAGTTAGAAGAGATTCTTTCGCTGATCAAAGATGTCGAAACGGGGCAACGGGGCTATTTGCTGACCAATGGCACTCGCTATCTCGCTCCCTACAATCAAGCACGAACTGCGATTCAATCGAGAATTGGAGAGTTGAGACAGACCGTTAGAGACAATCCAACTCAGCAAAATTATGTTCAGACTTTAGAACCGCTCGTCAATCAAAAGCTCGCCGAACTCGATTCGACCATTCGCCTCAAGCAAAATGGACAATCGGCGGCTGCACTCAAAGTCGTGAAAACAGACGAGGGCAAGCGGTTGATGGATCAGATTCGAGACGTGATAGCTCGGATGGAATCCGGAGAGCGCGATCTATTGCAGACCCGATCGCAGATTGCTGACAGGTCTGCCCAACGCACTCTTAACAGCATTCTCTATGGGATGCCGTTTGCGATTTTGCTGCTGGCTCTGATCGGCGTGATTCTCAATCGTCAGATTGCCCGTCCGCTCAATCTAGCTTCAAAAGTGGCTCAACAGGTTGCAGATGGCGATTTGACTCAAGCGATCGCTGCTACCAGAGACACCACCGAAGTGGGGCAATTGATGACCGCGTTTCAACGAATGACCAAGAGTTTGAATGCTTTGATTGCACAGGCACAAAAATCTGGCATTCAAATCAGCACGTCTACGACTCAGATCGCAGCGGCAGGCAGACAGCTTGAAGCAACGGTGAATGAGCAAGTTGCATCCATGCACGAAGTCAATGCCACCTCTCGACAAATTGCGTCAACCGCAGGCGAGTTAGCAAAATCGATGGATGGAGTGGCTGAGACAGCGCGCACCACGACTGAAGCAGCTACTAGCAGCCAAATGAATCTAGAAAGAATGCAGCTTGCAATGCAAAATTTAGTGCTGGCGACTAGCTCGATTTCGTCAAAGTTAACTGTGATGGATGAGAAAGCGAATAATATTAATACGGTCGTGACTACGATTACTAAAGTCGCCGATCAAACCAATTTACTATCGCTGAATGCCGCGATCGAAGCCGAAAAAGCCGGAGAGTATGGAGCCGGATTTGCGGTTGTGGCACGAGAAATTCGTCGTCTTGCCGATCAGTCGGCGGTCGCCACCCTTGAGATTGAGCAAATGGTGAAAGGAATGCAATCGTCGGTGTCTCAGGGCGTGATGGAGGTCGATAAATTTAGCAGAGAAGTCAGGCAATATGTTGATGATGTCGGAGATATCAGCGGACAAATTGCCGGATTCATCCAAAATGTGCAGGGGTTAACGCCGCAGTTTGGGGCAGTCAGTCAACGCATGGATGAACAATATCGCGGGGCAGAACAGATTAGTTTAGCGATCGGGCAACTCAGCGATGCGTCTTATCAAACGGTGCAATCGCTGCAGGAAACCAACAATGCGCTGACTCAGTTAAATGACGCGGCTCAAGGCTTGCAGCGAGAAATTTCTCAATTCAAGGTGTAGTCACGGTATGGATTCTATTGATGATTGCTGGAATCAGATTGGCGTTTGGGGCGATCGCTCTTGCCCTCAGCTAGAGACGGTGATTCACTGTCGCAACTGCCCGGTGTATGCGACAGCGGGGCGCAATTTGCTAGAGCGAGACGTTCCGATCGAGTATCTTGACGAGTGGACAGCCACGATCGCCACTCCTTTAGACGAAGCGGTAAAAACGCTGAATTTCGCAGAGGGCGATCGCGATTCTGCAACCGGAAGCAACACCCTATCTGTGATTCTATTTCGGCTCGGAGATGAGCAGTTTGCCTTATCGGTTGGAGTGCTCCACGAAGTTACGCATCCGGGTGCGGTTCACAGGCTGCCTCATCGCACTAACGACTCGTTTTTGGGACTGATTAACATTCGAGGCGAGATTTTGATGACCCTATCGTTGAGTCATTTTCTCGGTCTAAAGACGGTGGAGAATTCTTCGTCTCTCAGTCGGCTTTTGGTGGTGGGACACCACGATCGCAAGTGGGTGTTTCCGGTGGATGAAGTGCATCGAATCCATCGTGTTGAGGCAAGTGAGCTAAAAGCGGTGCCTGTCGTCGTCTCTCAATCGAGTGAATCTTACACCCAAGGGATTATTGACTGGCAGAGCAAAAAGGTGAATTATTTGGACGCTGACCTGTTGTTTTACACGCTTGAGCGCAGGATTTTGTGATGAGCAATGGAGACTCTATGCGCGATTACTCCATGCTGGGTCTGTTTTGTCAAGAAGTGGAGACTCAGGTCAAATCTCTGAAGCAAAGTCTGTCAATTTTAAAGCAGCAGCCTTCTCAGGAGGGCGAATTAGATACGGCGATGCGATCGCTCCACGCGATCGCCGGGTCTGCTCAACTCATCGAAATCGATGTCGCCGCCACGCTGTCTGAGCAGATGAGAGTTTGCTTAATCGCCGTGCAGAGTGGCTCAACGCCCTTGGCTGATGCGCTGGTCGATCGCCTCCTCCACGCTGGGGATCTGCTGATTGAAATCAGTGCCGCGACTAGCGATGGAACGTTAGAGAATTGGTTGTCACAACACTCGGAGGATTTGGCACAGACGCAGACAGCGATCGCGGAGGGTGACAAAGCGGCTATTCCCCCCGCCCTCCCACAAAGGGCGACGGAGCCAGAACATTCGATTTCATCTGATCACCCAAAACCAAATCCGCCTTCGCTGCTTTTAGATAGCTCGATGATGGAGTTATTTCGGCTCGAAGTCGAAGCACAGGCGACGCTCTTAAACAATGGGCTGCTGGCGCTAGAATCTCAGTCTCACTCTGCTCAAGAATTAGAGGCATTGATGCGGGCGGCTCACTCGGTCAAAGGTGCCGCTCGCATTGTGGGATTGGATGCCGCCGTTCAGCTTGCCCATGTAATGGAAGACTGCTTTGTTGCGGCTCAAGCTCACACCATCACGTTGAACAGCGATCGCGCCGATGTGCTGCTGCGGGGCGTTGATTTGCTTCAGAGTCTCAGTCAGGTGAGCGACGCTGATTTACCCAACTGGTTGACAAACCATGACTCAGAGTTTCAAACAGTGCGATCGACGATCGAGGCAATTCGCAATGCAGAAGGAACGGCGGCGATTCAAACTTTAAAGGCTGATTTCGTTCCAGCGCTCGCTCCTGCTGAATCGACTCCCACTGCTCACGAGCCTGAAAATCCGCTGAGTCCGGCTTCTGGAGAGATAAGCCCTGCTGACGCGGCGGCGGCTCAGGAGCGCGTTGTGCGAGTCAGTGCAGACAATCTCAATCGCATGATGGGACTGGCTGGAGAATCTTTAATCGAAGCTAATTGGCTGCCACCGTTTGCAGATTCTCTGATGGTGCTCAAATCGCGACAGCTAGAACTGTCTAAAAACCTAGAGCGATTGCAGCAAAACGCGATGCTCAACCCAGATCTCGATCAAGATTCTAAATCATTGATCGATGCGACTCGTCAACGCGACCAAGAATGCCGCGACCTGCTCAACGATCGCTTGACCGAACTCGAAGAATTTATTCGACGATCGGCAAATCTCTCCGATCGCCTCTATCGAGAAGTGATCACCTCCCATATGCGTCCGTTTATGGATGGGGTGCAGGGGTTTCCGCGCATGGTCAGAGATCTGGCTCGCACCGTCAACAAGCAAGTCAAATTGGAGATTGTCGGCAAATCAACGTCGGTCGATCGAGACATTCTCAAAAAGCTCGAAGCGCCTCTCACCCACATTTTGCGAAATGCCGTTGACCACGGAATCGAACTGCCAGAAGAGCGCATCGCGGCGGGAAAGCCTGCCGAAGGAACCGTTCGAGTCGAGGCAATGCACCGGGGCGGAATGTTGGCGATTACCATTTCTGATGACGGCAAGGGCATCACTCCGATCGCGTTACGTCAACAGATTATCAACAAACAGTTAGCCGCGCCCAAAGTCGTCGCCAAGTTGACCGACGCTGAACTGATGGAGTTTCTGTTCTTACCCGGATTTTCGATGAGCAAACAGGTGACAGAACTCTCTGGTCGAGGCGTAGGCTTAGACATTGCCCAAAGCATGGCGCAAGAAGTGGGAGGCACCGTGAGAGCGGCTTCCCAAGTGGGGAAAGGCAGCAGTTTTTATTTTCAATTGCCCCTGACGCTCTCCGTTGTGCGGACGTTGCTCGTCGAGATTTCTGGAGAAGCCTATGCGTTTCCTCTGGCGCGCATCGATCAGATCATCACCGTTCAGCCCTCAGAGATTTCCATCGTCGAAAATCGGCAATATTTCACGCTGGATGGGATAAATATCGGTCTAATTCCGGTGCATCAAGTGCTCGATTTGCCTCCGCCCGCCTCGTCGCCCTCCCCGCTTTGGGTGGTGGTGATTAGCGATCAATCTAACACCTATGGATTGGTGATCGATCGCTGTCTCGGAGAACGCGAACTGGTCGTGCGTCCGCTCGATGCTCGCCTGGGCAAAGTGCCCGATATTAGTGCAGCCGCCCTGATGGGAGACGGGTCACTCGTGCTGATTGTGGATGTGTCTGACCTGGTACGATCGACCAACGCACTGCTCAACAGTGGATCGATCGCCAGAGTCGCTGAATCGTCTAACAAGACTCCTGAAGGAATCATTCTTAATGACTCTGCGCCCCAAGAGAAGCGAATATTAGTCGTAGACGACTCGATCACGGTGCGAGAAATGGAGCGCAAACTGCTGCAAAATCGCGGCTATGTCGTCGAAGTTGCCGTTGATGGAATGGAAGGCTGGAACGCGATACGATCGTCTCCCTACGATTTAGTGATTAGCGATATTGATATGCCCCGAATGAACGGAATTGAACTGATTAAAGAAATTAAACGGCATCCGCGACTGGGTTCAACTCCCGTGATTGTGGTGTCTTATCGCGATCGGGAAGACGATCGCATTCAAGGCTTAGAAGCCGGGGCAAACTACTATCTCACCAAAAGTAGTTTTCATGACGACACGCTGATTCGAGCCGTCGTGGATTTAATTGGTGAATGACCTATGAAAATCGCCATTGTCAACGATATGTTTATCGCCATCGAAGCGCTGCGACGAGTGCTGATGACGATCGCCGAGCATGAGATTGTGTGGATTGCCAAAGACGGGGCTGAAGCCGTTGCTAAATGCGCCAAAAACACCCCTGATCTGATCTTAATGGATCTGATCATGCCCGTCATGGATGGCGTTGAGGCAACTCGACAAATCATGAAGCGATCGCCCTGTGCCATTTTGATCGTCACCGCCAGCATTGAACAAAATTCTGCAAAAGTCTTTGAAGCGATGGGATATGGCGCACTTGATGCGGTTAACACTCCCGTTTTGGGCAATCAAGGCACCCCCGGAGCCGCCCTAGCTCTACTCGGAAAAATTGCCTCGATCGCCAAGCTGAACGGCAAATCTCCTCCGCCCCTTTCCTTTCCCTCTCCCCCCTCTTCGGTGTCCTTTTCTTCTTCTACGCTGCCTTCTCTAATCGCGATTGGCTCCTCTACAGGTGGACCGAAAGCCCTCTCCGCGATTCTCTCTCGTCTGCCCGCCAACTTGGGAGCCGCGATCGTCATCGTTCAGCACGTCGATGCTCAATTTGCGGAAGGCATGGTTGACTGGCTCAATCAACTCACGCCCCTGACGGTTAAAAAAGCTTCAGTGGGCGATCGTCCCCAAAAGGGCATCGTCCTGGTTGCCTGCACCAATGATCATCTCTGTCTTCAGGTAAACCAGACGCTAAACTACGTCAGAGAGCCGATCGAGTATCCTTACCGCCCGTCGATCGACGTGTTTTTTAAGAGTGTTGCTCACTATTGGACATCGAGAGGAATAGCGGTGTTGCTAACTGGGATGGGGCGAGACGGGGCTGAAGGGCTGCGGCTGCTGCGAAGTGTGGGTTGGCACACGATCGCGCAAGATAAAGTAAGCTGTGCGGTTTATGGAATGCCAAAAGCGGCGGCTGAATTAAATGCGGCGGTTGAGGTGTTAAACCCGGACGCGATCGCAACCACACTTCTACAGCGCACCCGTCTAAACCGTTAAGACTTTATTCTCGATATGGATGAATCCATCACAGTGCTTTTAATTGACGACCAATCGATCATTGGCGAAGCCGTGCGGCGAATGTTAGAGGCTGAACCGGATATCACGTTTCACTACTGTGATGACCCGACTCAAGCGCTCAAGATGGTTAGAGAGTGCCAGCCCACGGTGATCTTGCAAGATTTGGTCATGCCCCAAATGGATGGGCTGCTGCTGGTGCGGTTTTTACGATCGCACGATGCCCCAACTTACCAGATTCCGCTGATCGTGCTGTCGAGTAAAGAAGAGCCGCTGATCAAAGCTCAAGCGTTTGAACTGGGCGCAAATGATTATCTAGTAAAGCTGCCCGATCGCGTCGAACTGCTCGCCCGAATTCGCTATCACTCTAGAGCCTACACAAACCTACTCAAGCGCCAAGAAGCCGAGGCACTGCTGCGCGACGAAAACCTGCGGCAATCCCTCTACATTCAGCAAGTAGACAAATTGACTCAGGCGGCTGCAACGGTTGAGCAAGATACCTTTGCGGCGGAGAGTTTGAGCGATGTCGTCGATCGCAATGATGAGTTAGGACAACTTGCACGAGTCTTTACTCAAATGGTGAGAACGGTCAAAAATCGTGAACAGGAATTGAAACGGTTAAATGATTCCTTTGCTCGATTTTTTCCGGGCGAATATCTCAAATTTCTTCGCAAAGACAGCGTAACCGACGTGCAGCTTGGCGATTATGTCAGCAAAATGATGGCAGTGATGTTTAGCGACATCCGATCGTTTACCACCATGTCAGAAACGATGACCCCCCGCGAAAACTTTGACTTCGTAAATGCTTACTTAAAGCGCGTCAGTCCAGAAATTCGCAATCACTATGGCATCATCGTCAAGTTTTTGGGAGACGGCATGATGGCGGTGTTTCCTGATGGGGCAGATGATGCCGTGGCGGCAGGTGTCGCCAAACAGCAGCGAGTGCAGGAGTACAATCAGCAGCGCAAGACGAGGGGCGATTTACCCATTCAGGTGGGCATCGGCATTCACGTTGGGCAGATGATGTTAGGCATGGTCGGCGAAGCCAATCGCATTCAGGGCGACGCGTTTTCAGATAACGTTAACCTGACATCGCGACTAGAGGGGTTGACTAAATTTTATGGCGTGGCGATGTTGATTTCAGGTCAGACGTTAGAACATTTGAGCAACCCCGATCGCTATCAAATTCGCTTTTTAGATCGGGCGATCGTCAAGGGTCGAAATGAAGCGATTTCAGTCTATGAAGTGTTAGACGCTGAGGTTGAAGAAGTGCGATCGCTAAAGCTGCAAACCCAACCCGACTTCGATCGCGGAGTCAAGTGCTATGGCGATCGAGCCATCCAGGATGCAAAAGTTTGTTTTGAGCAAGTGTTAGCAATTCATCCGGCTGATAAGACGGCAAAACTTTATTTAGAACGAGTGGAATGGCTGATCGAGAATGGCATCCCCGATAACTGGAGTGAAGCATGGGTGTTTAGTGAAAAATGATTCACACAACGTCATGCTAGATGTATTGCGAGGGCAGTGTGAAGATACTGGCTTTCGGGACAAGCTACACGAAACCCACAGAAAGTACGTCTCTGTTGACTAAACTGACTGTGCATCCAGCGAGTTAAGTTGTGTTGTCATTTTCAATCTAGGGTTAACAACGTTAGTCGTTTTGTATATCTCTGAGTTTGGTTTAGCGTTTATTGATCCTAAACAAGCAGGCTCAATTAAAGTCAATTTGCGCAGGTGGGCTTCGGCTCCGCTCAACCTGTTAGAACTTCTGGCTTTGAGGGTTGAGGGGAGCCGAAACGCATCTTACCATTAATTCTATCTACCTACTTACACTGAGTCAGCAAAATAAACTTTAGAGGCTCGATCGAACCTATTCGACCAGTTATTAGGTTAAGAGATTCCACAGATTTGTTAACCGATTGTTTCTATTTACTACAACTTGTGACAGATTCAGAATTCGTGTTGATGAGCCAAACTTAGACCCAACAAGTCATCGGCGATATTCACTATGACAGTTGCAAACTCAATTCCAGCCAAAGCTGCTCTCTCTCCAGAAGACCTGCAAAAGATAGATGCTTACTGGCGAGCCGCTAACTATCTGTCAGTTGGGCAAATTTATCTACGAGACAATCCTTTACTCAAAGAGCCGCTCAAGTTAGAACACGTCAAACCGCGGTTGCTCGGTCATTGGGGCACAACGCCGGGGCTAAATTTCATTTATGCTCACATGAATCGCTTGATCAAACGCTACGATTTGAATGCGATTTATGTTGCAGGTCCGGGTCATGGCGGACCGGGAATAGTGGCAAACACTTATTTAGAGGGCACCTACAGCGAGTTTTACTCCGACATCACGCCAGACGAAGAGGGGATGCAAAAACTGTTCTTGCAGTTCTCCTATCCGGGCGGAATTCCGAGTCATGCGGCTCCTGAAACACCTGGCTCGATCCACGAAGGCGGTGAGTTGGGCTATGCCCTGGTTCACTCTTATGGTGCGGTGTTTGACAATCCTGATTTGTTTGTTTGCTGTGTCGTTGGCGATGGCGAAGCTGAGACAGGTCCATTAGCGGCAAGCTGGCATTCTAATAAATTTATCAATCCCGCTAGAGATGGGGTAGTGTTGCCAATTTTACATTTGAATGGTTATAAGATCGCGAATCCAACCATTTTAGCAAGGTTGAGCGATCGAGAACTCGAACACCTGTTCATCGGCTATGGCTACAAACCCTATTTTGTCGAAGGGAACGATCCCGCCCTAATGCACCCCCTGATGGCGGAAACGCTGGATACGATCGTCACCGAAATTCAGGGCATTCAGCGAGAAGCCCGAACACATGGCTTCAGCGATCGTCCTCAATATCCGATGATTGTGATGCGGACTCCGAAGGGGTGGACGGGTCCTAAAGTCGTCGATGGGATTCAAATTGAGAACACGTTTCGAGCGCATCAGGTGCCACTCGCGGAACTGGCAAGCAAACCAGAACACCTGCGAATGCTGGAATCGTGGATGAAAGGCTATAAGCCCGAAGAACTCTTTGATCAGATGGGCAAACTGATTCCCGAACTGGCAGAATTGGCTCCGGTGGGCGATCGCCGCATGGGGGCAAATCCTCACGCCAATGGTGGGTTATTGCTCAAAGATCTGAGACTGCCGGACTTTAGAGAGTATGCGATCGATACCAAAGATCCCGGCACTGTCGAAGCGGAATCGACTCGCGTGTTGGGACTATTTCTACGCGACGTGATGAACTTGAACGCAGAGCAGCGCAACTTCCGAGTGCTGAGTCCTGACGAGAACAACTCAAATAGATTGACTGCTATTTTGGATGCTACTGATCGGGTGTGGGCTGCCGAGATGTTACCGGGTGATGATCATCTGTCTCGCGATGGTCGCGTCATGGAAGTGTTGAGTGAGCATCTCTGTCAAGGATGGCTCGAAGGCTATCTGCTCACAGGTCGCCACGGCTTTTTCTCGTGCTATGAGGCGTTTATTCACATCGTTGACTCGATGTTTAATCAACACGCCAAGTGGCTCGAAGCCTGTCGTCATATCCCCTGGAGGAAGCCGATCGCCTCGCTCAATTATTTACTCACGTCTCACGTTTGGCGACAAGATCACAACGGATTTACGCACCAAGATCCGGGCTTTTTAGATGTTGTGATGAATAAAAAAGCCACGATCGTGCGGATTTATCTGCCACCCGATGCCAACACACTGCTCTCGGTTGCCGATCACTGTCTCCGCAGTCGTCACTATGTGAATGTGATTGTCGCTGGCAAACAACCCGAACTGCAGTGGCTGGATATGGATGCAGCGGTCAAACACTGCACTGCTGGGCTGGGCATCTGGTCATGGGCAAGCAACGATCAAGACTGCGAACCCGATGTGGTGATGGCGTGTGCTGGAGATGTTCCAACATTAGAGACGCTGGCAGCCGTTGACTTTTTGCGGCTGCATTTCCCAGATCTCAAGATTCGCGTAGTCAACGTTGTGGACTTAATGACGCTGCAACCGCAAACCGAACATCCTCACGGCATCTCCGATCGAGAGTTCGACTCAATTTTCACCACCGATAAGCCCGTCATCTTCGCGTTTCACGCCTATCCTTATCTGATTCATCGCTTGACTTATCGCCGCACCAATCACGAGAATATACATGTACGCGGCTATAAAGAAGAGGGAACCACAACGACCCCCTTTGATATGGTGGTGTTGAATGACCTCGATCGCTTCCATTTAGCGCAAGATGTCATCGATCGAGTGCCCAAGTTAGGCACCCGTGCCGCTTATGTAAAACAAGCGATTCGGGACAAGCTGATCGATCATAAGCATTACATCATCAAACACGGTGAAGATATGCCAGAGGTGACTGATTGGAAATGGAAGTACTACAGTGGCTCAAACGCTGATAAAACCCAGTCGAAAACGCAGGTAAAACAAATCAGTCAAAAAGACGCGATCGCCGCGGGTGAAATGGATGACTCGTCCGCCTCGAATCACTCATAGCGTAAGGTTAACTTATGTTAGCCCTCACCCCCAACCCCTCTCCCCAAGGAGAGGGGAGCTAGAAATCTTGTTCCCTCTCCTTGGGGAGAGGGCTAGGGTGAGGGCTAATTCGTCGCACTATACCCGGATTCAGCAACCTCTCTTAATTCACTCCACCCTAAATACCCAATGAGCCTCAGAATCTATTTTCTACGTCACGGACAAACCCCATTTAGTCGCGAAAATAGCTATTGTGGTGCCCTCGATCCTGAGTTGACAGACGAGGGCATTCAAATGGCAGAAGCGTTTGCCATCGCCTATCAAGCGACTCCCTGGACAGCCGTTTTTGTCAGCCCGATGAAACGGACGATCGCAACCGCAAAACCTCTCTGTGATGCCATTGCAATCGATATGCAACTGCGAGACGGATTGAAAGAAATTAAATATGGTAAATGGGAAGGCGAAACCGTTGAAGCCGTTCAGATTAACTATTCAGAAGACTATGTTAAATGGCTGGCAGAACCCGCTTGGAACGCTCCGACAGGCGGAGAAACGGCGGTTGAAATTGCCAACCGATCGTCGTCAGTGATTACTGAAATTCTACAGCACTATACCGATGGCAATGTCTTGGTCGTGTCGCACAAAGCCACCATTCGGATTATTTTATGTAGCTTATTGGGCGTTGATTTAGGGCGGTTTCGCACTCGCATTGCGGCTCCGGTTGCGTCGGTGAGTGTGGTGAAGTTCGATCGCCACGGTCCATTATTAGAGCGACTGGGCGATCGCAATCACTTGAGTGAAGCGTTGCGAAACCTGCAAGGAACATGAAGATATTAGTGCTGAATGCTGGCTCAAGTAGTCAAAAAAGCTGTCTTTATGAGTTGGGTGACGAGTTGCCCGATCAGCCGCTACAGCCGATTTGGGAAGCTAAAGTCGATTGGACTCATCACCAAGGCGTTGCAGAAATCGAGGTCAAAACCCAGCACGGAGCGACTCTAAAAGGAGAGAGTCCGGGCGATCGCTCTACGGTGATTGCCCATATGCTTAACTTGCTTTGGAGTGGCGACACCCAGGTCATTGAGCAACCTTCAGATATTGATGTGGTCGGTCATCGAGTCGTTCATGGTGGGCAAGATTATCGAGAAAGTGTCCGAGTCACCGCAGAGGTAAAGGCAGCGATCGCTCGTCTCGCTATTTTCGCCCCGGTTCACAATCCAGCCAATCTAGAGGGCATTAACGCGATCGAGAAAGCCCTCGGCTCGGTGCCGCAGATTGCCGTTTTTGACACGGCGTTTCACTCTGATTTGCCTTTGGCGACTCAAGTTTATCCAATTCCCTACAAGTGGTTTGAGCGAGGCATTCAGCGCTACGGATTTCACGGCATCAGTCATCGCTATTGCGCCGATCGTGCCGCCCAACTTTTGCACCGTGACCTGTCAGATTTGCGTTTGATCACCTGTCATTTAGGAAATGGCTGCTCGTTAGCCGCGATTCGTGACGGTCACAGCGTCGATACCACGATGGGCTTTACCCCGCTAGAAGGCTTGATGATGGGTGCTCGATCGGGTTCAGTCGATCCTGGAATCTTAATCTATTTATTGCGGCAGGAAGGATTTAATGCAGACACCCTCGACCAGATGCTCAACCAAGAATCTGGCTTAAAAGGAGTCTCTGGAGTGTCTGCCGATATGCGACAAATTAGAGCGGCGATCGAGCAAAACAAGCCTCGTGCAAAGCTGGCATTTGATGTTTACATTCATCGGCTGCGTGCTCAAATTGGATCAATGCTGCCCAGTTTAAGCCGATTGGATGCGCTAGTCTTCACGGCTGGCGTGGGGGAGAACAGTCCAGAGGTTCGGGCATCTACCTGTGAAGCGTTTGAGTTTTTAGGATTGAAACTGGATGACTCAAAAAATAGTCACAATCCCAAAGATCAAGATATTGCAACGCTGGACTCAACAATTCGAGTATTGGTGATTAAAACTCAAGAAGATTGGGCGATCGCACAAGAATGTTGGAGAATGCTCAATCATTCAGTGAACTAAATCACTCGCACTTTTGGATTAGGAAGATGACGATAGTGAGCCAACTTTGCTTCGATTTCTTGCAGTTGCGCCAACGGTAAAAGTTCTCATCTACATCCTAAATCTAGCGACTCGATCCTAACCAAAAATTGGAATTATCGAGAGGTTTCAGTGTGAACTACTCGCATTTTAGCCTCCTTGACAAGGCTGTTTGATCGTTTGACTTGAGGGCACATCTCAGTCTTTAACGCATCTTCAGCATCTCCTCAATTGCTAGCTCAATATCGCTTGCGATTTGCCGCAGCAGCTTAGGAGAAATATCGCGCCCTTTGTGAAACGGAACCGTCGTTGCTCGACCATCTTCGTGCCGAAACTGCTTGTGTGAACCTTTCTGACGCACTTCCACAAATTTAAGATTCTCTAAATCCGAACAACTTCTTGTGGCTTCAAAACAGGAATATTGCTCACCGCCTACCCAACCACAATTTGCTGAGTCCCGATAAACTCCGTGCTGAATACAACTTGTTCGTCTTCCAGCAGCATCTCAATTACTTCTCGCAGGTTCTCGTGTAACTCATCCAAAGTTTCACCTTGAGAATGCGCTCCGGGGAAGCCGGGGACGTAGCCAACATATAGGCTTGTATCGGAATCTCGCTCAACGATCGCGGTAAAAGTTCTCATCCCACTTCCTAACTCTAGCGCCTCGATTCTAACCAAGAATGGGAATTGCTGAAAGGGTTTAGAACGAAGTAGATTTACGACCTGCACATCACAAGCTCAGTTCCCTGCATTTTAACTTGAGCAATCACTCGTCCGCTTCAGAGACTACTCTGCTCTGTGAAACACACTTTTCCTAAAGCTTATTCAATGAACTCAATATTTTGGAAGGTCTTTACTTTATCAGCAAGCACCGTCTCTTTCAAAACCCTCTCGTAGAAAGGGTGAAAAGATTCCATCCTAATAAAAAAGAAGATCTCATCATATGAACTCAACTTGATATTAAAATCTTGAACGATAATCCCTTTTTTTTGCGGCGTAACAGTATCAGGATGCTTTTCGTACCAGACATGACGCTCGTTTGATAGATAGACTCCGTAGAGATCGGATAGAACACCCCAAATCACATTTTGCTCTTGACACCTCTTCATAAATTGCTGAATGCCAGCGCTCGTGTACAACTTATCAGGTGTAACTGTAATGTCAGTTCCTTTAAGATTAGGCTCCTTTTCTTTAGAGCAGTGGGTTAAGTACACGCGCATGGCTCTAGATCATCCTCAACTTTCACTAAAAGACTTAATAAAATCGCCTTACTAACATCCTTAAGATTAATTCATTAAACGGTTATTGGCTAGGCTTTCTCACCTTCTGTGTAACTTTTATGCAACCTTGCTGAAGCAGTAATTAATGGATCACGTTGGAGCGATCAACCACTCTACTTTCTTAGATCGCTCCAACTCTCCAAGAAACCGACCCGCGATCGCCACACTCCCAAAACTGCATAAACCTCAAATCGTCTCCCTACTGATGACGTGTAAGGGGCATTATGTCTTTTAAAGATATCTGGATCGTGCAGCTTCCGGCGGATAGTGTGTATGTGTTGACCCTACAAGCGCCGATTTCGCTGACCATTCAGCCAAAGTGACCCGTGTCAGATTCAGTCCCGATGGTCAAACTCTTGAATAATTTGTGAATAAGGTCTACCTTAATCAGAGCTATTAGAAGGGAGTAGATTTAAGTGATGTCTAAACTATCCACTAAGCTGTCTATTTTGCTATCCGTCGTCACCGGATTGGTCATCGTCGGTTTGCAGTTTTTCTGGGCAAAACCTGCTCTGTCTACGATTCCAGATTCAGCCGCTTTTAACCTACCCTCGATCGTGGCGACTGCTGCTGCTCCTCCTTCCCTCGTACCAGCCGTCTTAGGAGGCAAACCTGTTTATGTACTTTATATGACTCGTAGCTCAGACCGGGTGCTAGTGCGCTGTTATCCGGGCTATCAGCCGTCCATCAAGATTCAATCGATGGGTGGGGCAAACGCGGCTAAAGAAGGGGTTATGACCTGCAACTCGCCTGCCTAGAAGAATGCAGTGGGCGATCACTGAGTCATCATGCAAAAATCATAAGCGTCCTTTATCGATCGTGCTATGCCGCGCCTGAGCCATATTTTTGTGTTTCCGATCAAATCGTTGGATGGCGTTTCAGTGACTCACACCACGATTTTACAAGGTGGATCTCTGACGCACGATCGGGAATTTGTGATCGTCGATCGCGACCACAAATGGGTCAATGGCAAACGCACCGCAAAAATCCATCAGATTCGGTCGCAGTTTAATCTCAACGCTAGAATCGTGACGCTTTCGATTCGGGGCAACCATCCGGTTAGCTTTCATCTCGATTATGCACGTCCGGCAATCGCTGCCTGGTTCAGTGACTTTTTCGGCTTTCCGGTCAGCCTTCAGCAAGACACCATTACTGGGTTTCCAGACGATCCCAGTTCACCCGGACCGACGATCATCAGCACTGCCACGATCGAGCAGGTTGCTTCCTGGTTTCCCGACCTTTCAGTTGAGGACATCCGAAGCCGCTTTCGCACCAATTTAGAACTAACCGACGTTCCTGCATTTTGGGAAGACCGTCTATATTCTGAGAATGACCCGATCGAGTTTCGTTTAGGCGAGGTGCAACTTCAAGGCATCAACCCCTGCCAGCGATGTGTAGTGCCGACTCGCAGCGCAATCTCTGGGGTAAAAACGCCTCAGTTTCAAAAAACATTTGGACTGAAGCGCAAAGAAGAATTTCCAACCTGGGCAGCCGCTTCGCGCTTTAACCATTTCTATCGGTTAGCTGTCAACACCCGCATCGCTGCCTCTGAAACTGGGAAACGCTTGCAGGTCGGCGACCCGATCGAGACCGTGCTCACTGGCTAGGACATGTTTTAAACCTCTTGTTCTTGTTTTACAAGTTCTCAAAACTAAATCGTACTGAGGTAGGAACAATGCTAGGACTACGTTTAGAAGAAACAAGAGTTTACCAAGAAGCAAAAGCGGAAGGAGAGCAAATTGGAGAACAGAACGCCAAACTAAGCTAATTCGGGTAATGCTACAGATCTATTGTTGTCATCTAAACGGATAGACCCAACTCAACTCAAACGGGGGCTGTCTAAATAAACAGGGGTAAGTGAATAACTCGAATAAGGGAGCCGACCCAAAGAGGTGATTGCCGACTCCCTAATGCCCAACTTTCTAGAGTTGAATGGTGATTTTGTTGTGCAATTCCTCCACTTGAATCAGTGAACCATTACCCAGAACGATGTTGAACTTCGGCTTTGTTGAATGAATCTAAAAAAGGGCAGACTTGAGTTTGAGAAAGCCATCAACTAAGCTGAAACCCGATAGTTATTGGGTTTCGCGATCTGGATCATGCGATTGAGCGCGGCACACTTGATGAACAACTCCACGGCTTGATTGCCAAAATCACGCGAACTCAGACCACCCCCAAAGATCGTCTTGAAGCGGAACATTGTTGTTTCTGCCAAAGAACGGCGATGATAGTCGCTCTCCTGTTTCCAAACTTTCCGCCCGACTTTACGAATCCGACGGAGGTTATCATCTCGGTTGTGACGCTCTCCTTGAGCGTTGCCATGCTTCCAGATTTTGGCTCCGCGACGGGGTGGAATGGTTGCCCTCGCTTTGCCTTCTCGAATGGCATCGTAGCATTGCCGTTGGTCATAGGCTCCGTCCCCTGACACTTGCTCAATGTCGCCCTCGATTTGACCCAACGATTCGGGCGGCACTTGCCCATCACTAGATGTCATTCGTCGTGACAAAAGCGGCTAAAATCTCCTCGGTTTGTGCATCGATTCCGAGATGAAGTTTACGCCAAGTTCGCCGCTTACTGATGCCGCGTTTTCCACTCGTCTTCTCCATACACTTTCATCCCGGTTGAGTCTACCACCACATGCCTCGCTTCTGTTTTCGGCAGCACGGGGAGGTCAATCGACAGGTTATCTAGTCGCCGTGACAGCGTACTTTGGTCAGACACGAACAGGTCAATGCCCATCAACTCAAAAATCGATTCTACAAATCCCTGTCATTGCCGCCCTGCCAATCCATAAATCGATTTCAGCGTCACCATCGTGATGATTGCTAAATCGCCGTACAGCAACGAAGCACCCGGTTTACCGCTTAGGTTTGGCACAATCCATACCTCTAGAACCGACTCATCGACCCAGAACGTCAGGCTGCCTCTCTGTTTCAATCCAGCGTTATACTCAGCCCAGTTGCGGATGCGGTAGCTCTTTGCTGTAAGGGTTTGTGAGGTGGTACTTCAAACCTATCACGTCGCCCTTCTGCAACCCCTATTCATGCAACAACGCCGATTGAAACTAGATCACTCAAAAAACATCCACAATCTTAAAGATCAAGATATTGTAAAGTCAGATTCAACAATTTGAGTATTGGTGATTCAAACTCAAAAAGATTGGGAGATTGCACAAGAACATTAGAGAATGCTCAATCATTCAATGAACTGAATCACTCGCACTTTTGGATCAGAGAGGTGACGATATTGAGCAGATTTCACCTCGATTTCTTGCAGTTGTCCCAACGCTAAACCACATGGTCTGCCATATTTTAATTGAACTCGATCGCTGGCGATTTGCAGTGCTTCTCTCGATCTCTGAACAAAATCATCCAAATCATACTCAGTATCAGGAATAAAATAATCCTTAATCACTAGAGAAGGAGAATAACAGGTTTCTTGAGAACCATCAGACCATTGAATTTGAAACCGTATTTCTGGCATAAGTTTAATAGAAATTAGTACAAGTCAGTCTTGATATTTGTAATTTGATTTTGATAGTAATGCAAATGCATTTTAGCGGAGTTTTCCCAGGTATAGCGAGACAAAATAGATTGGCTCTGCTGCATTAATAAACGGGAGACATTGGGCTGGATAACTGATCGCATAGCCTGGGCGATCGCGTCAGTCGAGTCTGGAGACACTAACAGCGCTTGAGTCTCTGAGAGGAACTCAGTAAACGGCGGCTGATTTGAGGTGATCACAGGCAGACCCGACGCGATCGCTTCCAGCACGACTAACCCCCACCCTTCTTTTGTCGATGGAAACACAAACGCATCCGCCGTTCTGTATAAAATGGGCAGTTCGGCATCAGAAACCACTCCAGGTAAGATGAGCGATCGTCCGATTTGAATGTCTAACCGATCGGCGAGGGCAAAGAAATCATCTCGATACGTCTGATAGTCAAACAGCATCGCTCCTCCCGCAATCACCAACTGAGCCGTCGGATAGTCTTCTAACACTTGCCCAAACGCTTGCAGGAGCCGAATCGAGTTCTTTCGATGCTCGATACCCCCAACGGTTAAATAAATTGGGGAACCACTTAAGCCTAATTGTTCTTTGAGTGATGATTCTAACCCGCTGGCGATCGGCGAAAATCTCTCTAAATTGACCCCGTTAATCACTCGCGGAGCATGAATGCGATATTGTCGCTGAATCTCTTTTTGCCAGCAATCGCTCACACAAAGACAGAGATTGGCATTCCGAATCGATCGGTCTTGACATTGCTGAAGATAATGGCTGCTGTAATCCTCAATATGATGAATCGTTCGCACAAACGAGGAAATCTGTTGCTGCTGAACGAGCTTTGCTAACGCATTGGCACTAATGCAATCTTGAGCGTGATAAACATCATAAACGGATTGGAGTTGACTCAAATAAGACACAAATTCTTGAATGCGCTGTTGAATTAGTTGGTCGATGTCGATCGGTGCAGCTTGAGCAGGCACCAAATCATAATCACAAGACGACGTATAGTCGAATCCCTTCCCGTCTTTATCTAACGCATAGACACAAACATAATGACCCAATTTATGCAGCGCCTCTGCTAACTCTAGAGTATGAATGACGCTTCCTCTAGGCTTTGTCGAGTAAGTCAATAAAGCGATTCGGTATAGAGTCATTGATCCTGTCCAATTTTGGTTCTATATTCTGGTGAAACCCGAATACACTGGGGATCAAGAAAATCTATTAAGTCAATCAGCCTATTCTGAATTAGAACGAGTCTTTTTTCCCGAACCTTTGACTTGTTACCTATCAGCTCAATATTATCTCTTAATTGCGCGAACCAACGTGCAAACTCTGGATCGCTCATCTTTGTCACAAAGGTAGCGTAACCCATACATTCATAGCCGCGTGAGTTGTCTACAGATCGCGGCACTAGCACAACTTCCCCGATTGCACGTTGTTCACCGTTATAAAGTCGGAAGATGTTTCCATATCCGCCCGATCCAAATGCCTTATTAATATTAAACAGCAATTCACTCAAGCGGCGGTTGGTCTCAAGATCACCTAAATCTAGAAACTGAACCTCTCTTCGCAGAATCTCGACCCATCCTAGGTACTCTGCGATAACGTATAGTGTGTTTTGAATTGCGTAGTCTTTATGAGCAGGAGAGCGCTGATAGGCATACTGTAGGAATTCCTGCTGATGAATGTTGAATAGTCTACTCTGAAGATCAATGGCTGATCGTAACAGTGGATCTCGATACTTTGACATTAAGGCAGTCGTCTGCGCCTCACGCGATTCAGTCTCACGTCGTTTAGCAAGCCGATCGACAAGTTGTGCGGCGCGAGTTTGACCGTAAATACTAATACTGGCACTAATAACCGCAACGATCGCAGCGATAATCGCAGTAATAATTTCGGGTTTCATCAAACTTGCTTCACCTGATACGCTTTTGCTTTTCCTTGCTTGGGCTGGAGGTTTAGAATTTCTCTAACCCCTTCCTTGGAGACAATATGATGACTCGCTTAGATGCATTCCTCAAAATCAAGGTTGACTAGCACGTTATTAGCTTATCTACCCCTGAGAAAAACCTGTTAGTCTCTGGCGAGATAAGTCCCAGAACATAGCAGACTCTTCAGCCAATCGTAGCACCAGTTCTCGACCAACCTGCATCTCTCCAACGACTTCACAGACTAAGCTTTGCTGATGAAAACAGGATTGAATTGCTGACACCTGATCGGGACGAACGCTCAACAAAAAACCATAACTGGGAAAGCTAATTAGCCACTGTTCAAGCGATAGCGCTTTGGGGTAGGGCATTAAATCTAAATCTAAGATGGCTCCACAGCCAGACGTTTCGAGCAACATTAAAAGCGTTCCGATGATTCCGCCTGCGCTGATGTCTTTGCCAGCGTCACAGAGTCCGGTTTCTGCTAGGTGTGGCAGGAGTGCTAGATTTTCACGAAGTTGGACAGGATCGGCAGTGGTTGCAGCATTCCAGAAGGGATAGGTGGGGTGAGGGGTGCCGCGAAAGTCAGCAACCATGAGGAGTTGATCGCCCGATCGCGCGTTAAAGCTCGAAATCAATCGCGTCGCCCGTCCTAAAATTGCTACTGACAAAGCATTGTAGGGGCTGTGACAATTGGTGTGACCTCCCACGATCGGAACTCGATACGCCGCAGCCGCAGCCTTCATTCCATCCCAAATTGCGGTAGTCAGATGAGTTGATTGGCTCCACAATGCGTCAACAATGGCGATCGGATGTCCGCCCATTGCAGTGATGTCACTCACATTCACCATCACCGCACACCACCCCGCAAACCAGGGATCGGTTTCGACCAGTGAGGGCAACATTCCTTCAGCAGCTAACAGCAGATAGCCGCCTCGATCGGGGATAGCAGCGCAATCATCACCCAACAGCACCTCAGAAGATGTCCATTCTGTACCGACAGACAGCGCTTGTGATGCGGTTTGAATGTCCTGCTTTTGCACAAGACTGAGCGAGTGTCGCAGTCGATCTACAAGCGCCGATAATGTCACGATGCCTCCCGTAGAGACAGGACTGGACGAGTTTCTGAGCTTGGAGGGTAGAAATTGAGGTCAGCTTCCATGAGGTGATGAGGACGATCGCAGATTGAGAGTTCCTCCAACGATTGCCAGTGAAACCGCTCAAAAAATCGTACATTCTGCAACTGCACAGTCGCTAAAAATCGGTGACATCCCCAACTGTTTGCAGTCGTGACGGCCTTATAGATCAGTCCTTTGCCGATTTGCCAGCCTTTGCGATAGTCCGAGTGCGTCCCTAACCTGCCGCCATACCAGATGCCAGGTGAGACTTCATAGATTCGCACTACGCCGATCACTTGTTGAGTATCGGGAGCGATCGCCACGATCGGGTAAGCAATTTGATCAATATGGTCTCGATCGTCGCCCTCAAAAATCTGCTGTTCTTCAGCAAAAATCGAGCGACGCAGTGTAAAATAATCGTCAATTTCTTGAGAATCGGCTGCTAGTTTGAATTGGTACATGAATCAAGATTCAAAGTTAGAAATCGCTGAACAGGCACCACACTTTGCACAGCCTGCTTTCATGTCTGCGGATGACATTCCGGCTTGTTTGAGTCGGGCACCGATGCGTTCGTAGAGGGTGAACATTAACTCACTTTCTGGAGCAGGATGATTAGCAAGCGGCGTTCCTGTAATGGGAACAAACGGTACGACAAACGGATACACCCCAGTTTGAATCAAGCGATCGCTCATCTCTAGTAAAGTGTCCAAACTGTCCCCCAATCCAGCTAGTAGATAAGTGCTGACTTGTCCCCAGCCAAACACGTTGACAGCAGCAGCAAACGCCTCGAAGTAATACTCGACGGGCACGGTTGCTTTACCTGGCATAATCTTCGCCCGAACTTGCGGATCTGCCGCTTCTAAGTGCATTCCTAAACTGTCAATGCCTGCTGCCTTCATCCGATCGAACCAGACAAAATCATCCGGTGGCTCACACTGCGCCTGAATGGGAAGATTGACCTTGGCTTTGATGGCGGCAGCGCACTCGCTCAGATAGGCGGCTCCGCGATCGCTTGTGTTGGGCGTTCCGCTTGTCATCACTAAATGCTTGACTCCATCGAGCCGAACGGCTGCTTCCGCGACTTCAGCGAGTTGAGCCGGAGTCTTACGAGCAATGGTTCTGCCAGACTCTAGAGATTGCCCGATCGCGCAAAATTGGCATGAAGTTGCAGTATCCCCATAGCGAATGCAGGTTTGCAGAACAGTAGTCGCTAACACGTCGCGGCTATGCAATAGAGCAATCTTCCAGTAGGGAATGCCGTCGGTTGTTGTGAGGTCATAAAACTGAGGTTTGCGCGGAAAGCTAATCGACGAAACCGCTTCTCCGTGCCGTTCTAGCGTCAATTCTGCTGATGAATTGTTGCGGATGGTGTAGGGCGATCGAGCTGCCAAACTGTTGTAGATCGGCACCATTACTGTTGTGCCATCTACTGTCACCGCTTTGTGATCAGAAGGACCTGCCCCGCCTCTGCGTCCCGATGCACCTTGCTCGTCGTCAACCAACTTCAGCCCGTGTGACTGAAGTTCAGTAATCAATGTTTGTTTGTTCATAGACTGGGTTTACGCTCCCATCGAAACAGCCGTTCAGACTCTTGAATCGAGACATCGTTAATGCTGGCTTCTCGCCGTCGCATCAAGCCGTTCTCAGCAAACTCCCACTGTTCATTTCCGTAAGAGCGATACCAGTTGTTTGCGTCGTCGTGCCACTCATATTCAAAGCGGACAGAGATGCGATCGGCGCTGAAACTCCAAAGTTCTTTTTTCAAACGGTAGTCTAATTCTTTTGCCCACTTGCGCTTGAGAAACTCGCGGATTGCATATCGCCCGCTTAAAAATTCAGACCGATTGCGCCACTGAGAATCTTCGGTATATGCCAGAGCCACTTTATCGGGATTTCGGGTATTCCAAGCATCTTCTGCGGCTTGCACCTTGGCTGTTGCCGTCTCAAGTGTGAACGGTGGTAGCGGCGGTTTTGTTTCCATAATTAATGTAGTGGACAATCTATTTGCCAATACCGTAGAGACGTTTCGGTGGAACGTCTCCCCAAATGTTTGCAATATCAGATAGCAGAAGTCAGATTTTGATAAACAACGCTATCACCTTCAGATTTATGAACACCGTTTGAATGATTTTGCAATGGTGTCATCACTGACCACAAGTTAGAATTGTGCTGTAGTTGCAGTAAATCGGGTCGAGAATAATGCCCGATCGAGTCCATCATGCGTTTGCGTTTGGTGATTAGTGAAAAATCGAGATCCGCGATCGCCATTCCTTCCCCATCCACGATCGGCGGACAAAGGTGGGTGCCTTCAGGTCCAATAATGGCGGTAAAACAACCTCCTTTCAGCGCTTTTTGCAGCGACTCATCTGGCGTGATTTGTGCCACTTGCTCAGGCGACAGCCAACCTGTAGAATTCACTACAAAGCAGCCTGACTCTAAAGCATGATGGCGAATCGTCACCTCGATCTGATCGGCGAAGATCTGACCGACCAGCGAACCCGGAAACTGAGCACAGTGAATCTGTTCAGACTGTGCCATCAGCGCAAATCGAGCTAGCGGATTGTAATGCTCCCAGCAGGCGAGGGCACCAAGTTTTCCGATCGCGCTATCCACGACCTTCAGCCCAGCACCGTCGCCTTGCCCCCACACCATGCGCTCGTGATAAGTGGGTGTAATTTTGCGCCGTTTAAGCAGCAGACTGCCATCGGCATCAAATACAAGCTGAGTGTTATAGAGAGAGCCACCGTCGCGCTCGTTGATGCCCAGCACCACGACGATCGAGTGCGATCGCGCCGCCTGACTTACCGCGTCCGTCGCCGGACTGGGTACCTCTACCGCCTCCTCGTACAGTCGCATGTGTTCTTTGCCCATCAAGACGGGCGGTTGCACAAACGAAAAATAGGGATAATAGGGGACGAACGTTTCGGGAAACACGACGAGTTGGGCACCTTCTTTAGCAGCATTCTCGATCGCGTGCAGCACCTTCTCGATCGTGCCCTCTCGACTAAATAAAACCGGACTGATTTGAACGGCTGCTGCCCGAACAATACGCGAATAATCCACAGTGTCCTCCTGAGAAAAGCGTTGAAAAGTCCCCTAACTCAGAAATGCCTAGAGCGTCCAAGTGTCGAGAATAAACGCGCCATCTTTGCGGTGCATTAAAATGATATCTAATACGTCGAGAGGACTAATCGGGCGAATGCCAGGAATCAACGAAGGTTCACCGTGACCATACAACGCTTGCAATGCGAAACGACACGCATAAACCTTGCCACCCTCAGACATAAATTTACTGATTTGGTTATTAAAATTCTGCTGCCCTGGGAATGGTTCGTCACCAATTTTAGGAAAGCCGCGCTGAATCCCCAAGGTTACGCCGGGACCATACAGTAAAATCGAGGTTTCAAACCCTTTACGAAGTAGACGAGTAGCTTGTAATAAATTGACCAGCCCGATCGAGCCTTCAAACGCAACCGTGTGGAATGTGACTAACGCTTTCTCACCCGGATCGGCTTTGACATCTGGGAAGACTTTTTCTTCATAATCAACAAAGAAATCGCCAACTTGATGAGCGGGAGCAGTTATAGCCACTGCCACATTGGTTAGGACGCAGCTTGTTTAAGAACAAATTCTACCGCATCGCGTAGGTTGTCCGAGTCGCGCAACTGCTTGCGAATAC
>NZ_LXYR01000039.1 GCF_001650195.1 Phormidesmis priestleyi BC1401
TCACTTGCGGTTTGCGAAAATGCCCACTTTGGTCAGTAGGCTCTGTACAATGACTTCCATCGCTATTCATCCGGTGCTTGGTTGATACTGGCACCCTATCCGATGGATAGCTTTCCTGTCAAAAATTGTCCGGACTATTGATTAGACGCATGTAACCAAATATTCACAAATCTCTTCAAACACGAGCAAGTTATCAGCTAAAACACAGGTATGCCTTGAGGAATTTTGATTCTCTATGAAAGGCTAGGCAATGCTTCAAGGCACAGTTGGGCTGTGGTAGACAAAACCTAAACAAAGTAATATATCTTCATTCGCCGCACCAACGGTTTTTTGGTCTCCGGCGGCTCTCTACCAACCCAAACCTGTAGTACTCAGGCTCACTTAACATCCGAACTCCCGAATTTTTAGCACTGGCTCAAGTTATCTGTAAACCGCTAGAATCATAGACGGCTTAATTAGAGGTGTAACCCTCTCTTGCCGTGCTGATTACTTCACCGAAATTGGAGAGCAAGATGTCGAAAGCCCCCAATCTACCAGTAGAAGCAGAGATCACACCTGAAAAAAGAGATGAGGCTGAAGCAGAAATACGGGACAAGCAGAAACCTATAGACTACGACACAAAAGAGTACCCAGTGGAACTACTTATTCAAAAGTATACTGATGGGCTGGATGACGATACTAATGAATTATTCATCCCGGACTATCAACGAGAACTGGTTTGGGATAACACAATGCAATCAAAATTCATTGAATCTGTACTTTTAGGGTTACCGCTCCCATATATCTTTGTGGCTGATATTCATGGAGAAAAGAATGAGTCCCGCTTGGAAATTATAGATGGGGTGCAACGTATCCGCACCTTGGCTAGATTCTTGAATAATGAGCTAAGGCTTGAAGACCTCAAAAAATTGAAGAAATTGAATGATTTCAAATTTTCTGATTTGTCGCTTCCTCGTCAGAGACGCTTTAAACGAACTACGATTCGGATAATTGAGCTGACTGACAAAGCGGATGAAGATACTCGCAGAGAGATGTTTCAGCGGATCAATATAGGTGGTTCTGCTTTGAACGATATGGAGGTGCGCAGAGGCATACAGCGTGGACCATTTCTTGACTTTATTGATCGACTATCCGAAAATTCTAAGTTCCGCAGCTTATGCCCGTTCTCAGAAGCTCTTATCGACAGACGCGAACCACAAGAGTTTGTGCTGAGGTTTTTTGCCTATCTACATAACTATGAGAATTTCAAACGTCAGGTTAATGAGTTCCTCAATGAATATTTAGAGAAAAATAACGATGGCAGTTTTAATCGTGAAGCAATGCAAAATGAGTTTGAATCAATGCTTGATTTCGTAGAGAAGTATTTCCCGAATGGATTTCGCAAAGGTAAAAACCATACTACAACCCCTCGTATTCGGTTTGAGGTAATTTCTGTAGGCACTGCACTTGCGTTAAGGGAGAAAAGCGATCTTGAGCCAAGTTTAATGACATGGCTTGACTCACCAGAGTTTAAGGAACACACTACCTCGGATGGGCTTAATTCCAAAACTAAAGTAAAAAATCGGATTGAATATGTGCGCGACAAATTTCTCGGCAAATTGTGACTAGTGTGTTGATTCAAGATTTCACGGAACGCTCTAAAGAAGTGAGCAAATATTTTATTTTTTTAAAAAGTCTGGAACAAGGCACAACTAAATTAAGCATGAATGGTAAGGGGAACAATTCAAAAATTAAAGAAATTGATCCTGAGTTATTGAAGACTTTAAAAGCAAGCGGTTTCTTATTGCTCTATAACTTAGTAGAAGCAACCATGAGAAATATCATCGAAGCAATTTTTGATCAATTGAGAAGTGAAGGAATATCTTACGATGAAATAAGACCTGAACTTAAGAAGGTTGTACTTAAAAATCTTAAAAAGCGAAATCCCGACGAAGTTTTTTCCAGCATAGCAGCAATTTCTGTTGATATTATCACTGCTGGATTTGACAAAAAAGACTTGTTTTCAGGGAATCTTGATGGGAAAAAGATCAGAGAGACTGCTGCCGAATATGGATTTTCTCACTTAACCGATCATACAAAAACTGGTAACGGTAGTGATCTTTTAACTGTCAAAGCTAATAGGAATGATTTAGCACATGGAATCAAGTCCTTCGCAGAAATAGGGCGCGACAAAACAGCAGATGAGCTTTTAGAAATCAGAAATAAGGTAATTAGATATTTGAAGCAGATACTAAAAAATATTGAGACTTATTTAGACAACAAAGATTATCTAGATGCTTCGGTTGTGAGAACTTCCTAGGTAAACTTTTCGATATGTTCTAGAATGCTTTGAGCAATGACTTGACCTAATTTAACAGGAACAGCATTACCTACCAGTCGCCCTATCCGATCAAAAATAACAGGTTGGTCAAGAGCCATAAACTCATAATCCGATGGGACGGTTTGCAATAATGCTGCTTCTCTAAGAGATATCGCTCGATCTTGTTCAGGATGTCCAAAACGACCATTACCAAAACCAAAGCATTGAGTTGTAATAGTTGGACTAGGTTGATCCCACTCCATTCGACCATACACTCCTGGGTAAGTTTTACCACTTTTTTTCGTATGGCACTTAGCTACTAAATCTTTAGACCAATCGCGCCAAGTTCCTCCAGGTCTTGAAGCACGAATGCGACGAAGATTTAAGTCAGATAATTTGCTGCATTGATGAAGCCGATCAATCTTAGACGTTTGACCTGCAATAAGGGGACTCAGATGCTCAATCGTTTTACGGACGGTTTCATATCGTTCAGCGTCATGTGTTGGCGGAATCAATTCGATTTCCCCAAACTTTGAAGCAAGAAGAACTAATCTTTTGCGAGCTTGAGGAACTCCATAATCTGAGCAATTGACTTCATAGGATTCAATTGAATAGTTTAGATTTTTTAGGGTTTGAATAAATTCTGTGAAGACAGAATGATGTTTTAGCTGGAGCACATTTTTCATTGAGACAATTTCTGGCTCACAATCTTGTACTAAACGAGCAAAGTCTTGAAGAAGCTTCCATTTCGATTCTTTATCGTTGTAACGCCTTGCATAGCTAGAAAACGGTTGGCAAGGAGCACAACCTGCTAAAACCTTAATTGCACTTTCAGAAAAGTGTTGTTCCAAGTCAGACTTACTAACACAACCTACATCTTGTAGTACAAATTTAGCCTTATTATTATGTTCATATGGAAACTTACACGCTGGGTCAATATCATAGCCAGCTTTAACTGGAAGACCTGCTTGCTCAAATCCATAAGTTAGCCCACCAGCACCACAAAATAGATCAACTGTAGAGATGCTGCCAATCATTTACTCTCTCTTCAGTAGCGCGTTGTAAATCAACGCATTACTATAGCGCATTTCAGCAATCAACTCAATATGTTAGTTCAAAAGGAATTTTCGAGCTTTTCAATTAGATATTTTCAGCCACAAGCTAACCAAAGAAGGTTGTTTGTAGTCCAAGCGATGAGGAAACCTATCAATCTTAATCCCTGCCAAGCCGTGTAATTTATCCTTCAATCTTGATTCGTTTCTGTGCGTCTTCTAAGGCTTTTTGCACCTGCTCAAATCCGGTGCCGCCATAGCTATTGCGGGCAGACACTACTTGTTCGGGCGCGATCGCCTCATAGATATCTGCTTCAAAGGCAGAATGCAGATCTTTCCACTCGTCGAGGGTCAAATCTTTGAGCAGTTTGTTTGCCGCCAAAGACGTTTTGACCACCTTTCCGACCAGGCTATAGGCTTCGCGAAACGGAACGCCCTTTTTAGCTAAGTAGTCTGCAACATCGGTCGCGTTAGAGAAATCTTCGTTTACCGCTTCAGTCAACCTCGCCGTGCGAAACTCTAGCCCTTCGCGAAATAGGATGGTCATCGCTTCGAGACAGACTTTGACGGTTTTGACTCCATCAAACAGCGCCTCTTTGTCTTCTTGCAAATCTTTGTTATATGCCAGAGGCAGCCCTTTCATCAACACGAGCATCGCCTGAAGATGCCCAAACACCCTGCCCGTTTTGCCACGTACTAATTCGGGTACATCGGGATTCTTTTTCTGGGGCATAATGCTCGAACCCGTGGCGCAGCTATCGGTAAGGCTGACAAAGCTAAACTCTTGCGATGCCCACAGAATCACCTCTTCAGACAAGCGACTGAGATGCACCATGATTAGACTTGCTGCACAGAGAAACTCGATCGCAAAGTCTCGATCGCTAACGCCATCTAAGCTATTGGCGTAGACACTGCTGAAATTTAATCGTTCGGCGGCAAAGTGACGGTCGATCGGAAAGGTCGTGCCTGCAAGTGCCCCAGAACCTAACGGAGAAATATTCACCCGTTGACAAATCTCACCTAAGCGCTGCCAGTCTCGCTGAGTCATCTCAAAATAAGCCAGAAGATGATGTGCCAAGCTGATCGGCTGCGCTCGTTGCAAGTGAGTATAGCCAGGAATCAGCGTCTTGACGTTCTGACTTGCCAGACTCAGCAAGACTTCTTGAAACTGGCGAATCTGCTGACGAATCTGCTGAATTTGATCGCGTAAATAGAGCCGAGTATCGGTGCCGACCTGATCATTGCGCGATCGAGCCGTGTGCAGCTTTTTGCCCACGTCGCCCACTAATTCAGTTAATCGCCGCTCGACCGCAAAATGGACATCCTCTGCGTCGGTGCCGGGGTTGAAAGTGCCCTGGCGATAGTCTTGACGAATTTGCTCAAGCCCCCGAACCAGTTGCTCACCTTCTTCTGGCGAAATGATGCCTGTCTTGGCTAGCATTTCGGCGTGTGCCTGAGAGCCAGTCAAATCATATTCGATCAGTTCGATATCAAATTTGATGCTGGCGTTAAACTCAGCGATCGCAGGATGCAAGGCTGACTCAAATCGCTGACTCCAGGTTTGGGCAGGGTTCGCGTCGGGGGGCTGATTGGGGTGCGTCAAAAGAAATCCTCTCTGGATTGCGATGATAGACACTCGACTATACCAGAGGAGCCGAAACCGATTCTAGCCATCTGGGTGAGTGTGTCAGCGATCGATGAGGAAGCGTCTGACTAGCCGTAAGTAGTCATCGCCCTCACGAGGTATCCCAAGATCAGTCCGACCAAAAACGCCCAGACTTGCCCGGTTCTGACAAACTGATTCCAGGCTTTGCTGACATCGCCGCCCAAATCGGTTTCTTTAAACTGCTGGGCAAGCACGACCCAATCATGGGGCAGTTGCCAGTGCACGGTTTGCAGCACGTCGCTCCAGTGAGTCATTCCAGCGAGCCAGCTTGTCATCTCCTGCATTACGTGAATCATCATCTTGGTCGTCTCCTCAAGCTGGTGGTGATTGCTTCGTTTGGGTCTAAGAGCTTTCTTGTACCACAGAACTGAGAAGACAACCTATTTAATCCGGCTAATTTAATAGCGGCATGACGGAGTTGGCAATAATTGCAGCTTGGGTACGATCGCGCAGATTCAATCGCCCTAAAATACTAGCGACGTGGTTTTTGACCGTGCCTTCTGAGATTTCGAGCGATCGAGAGATTTCTTTGTTGCTTGAGCCAGACGCAATCAGTCTTAAAACTTGCCGTTCTCTGGCGGTGAGTTTGGCGAACCCAGGCGGAGGCGGGGACGATCGACGCTGCGCTGAGTTGAACGCTACGACATTTGAAGTGGCATTGCTGACATAAGCAATGGGCGGTGGAGCCGATTCGTCAGACGTTCCCAGGAGTTTAGAGAGAATTCCGGGGCTGAGTTGGGTATAGCCTTTGTGAACCGATCGCACAGCGTTGGCTAATTCATCGGGGCACAAGTCTTTGAGAAGATAGCCCTTTGCCCCAAATCTAAGGGCAGTGGTCACAGATTCTGAGTCATTTAAATCGGTCAAGATCAAAACTTGAGTGTCAGGAAATCGCTGACAGATGGTTTCGGTCGTGGCGATGCCTTCTGTCTTAGCAAAGCAGGGATCAATGAGAACAACGTCTGGATGTAGCGCTTCTACCTGGTCAATCGCGCTTTGTTGTGTATTTGCGTCTCCTACCACTTGCAAATCTTGCTCCTGATTGAGCAACGCCTTTAAGCCTTCACGAATCAGGTTTTGGTCATCGACGAGTAATACACGAATCATGGCAGATAGCTCCGATCGGGTTTAGCCACGGGTAGTCTTAAGTTTGCATTCACTCAAGGCTGATCTCAAGGAACAACCTAGCCAAAAGACGACATTTCATCAGTTTTGTTCCTAGTTGGTCAAAAATTGATAAGTTTTGCTTTAGGGTGAACCAAGACAGAGGATCTTCTGACTTTAGCGTCGAGTTTGCACTAACGTATGCTGAAATGTTGGAAGCGTTTGAGCGTCTGATATGAGTGGGTTGATAAAGCCGATCGAGCAAAACAAAGTCTGGCTGTGGCTGGGATTGGTAGGGTTATTCATTGGGTCGCTGTGCCTGCGGTTTTGGGGGTTAGGACGATTTAATGCCCTGGTTTTTGATGAGGTTTATTACGTCAAGTTCGCCCACAATTATTTGACGCACACACCGTTTTTTGACGGGCATCCGCCTCTCAGCAAATATCTGATCGCGATCGGCATCTGGCTGGGCAATCAGCTTCCATTTGGCAAAGATACGGTGAATACGCTGGCGGGGTCTTCTCTCAGCACCTGGAGCTATCGCTGGCTGAACGCGCTGACGGGTTCGTTTATTCCGCTAGTAGTGGCGGCGATCGCCTATGAGTTAAGTCGTCGGCGCAGCTATGCCCTGATTGCTGGACTGTTTGCCGCCGCTGATGGACTCTTTCTCGTCGAGTCTCGCTACGCGCTCAACAACGTTTATTTAGTGATATTTGGGCTGTTGGGGCAGTGGTTTTTTCTCAAAGCACTGAATGCACCGGGCAAAAAATGGCTGCTGTGGATGGGGCTTGCAGGACTGTTTTTTGGTGCCTCCGCGTCGATTAAGTGGAATGGCTTGTGGTTTTTGTTGGGTGCCTATTTGCTGTGGGGCATTGCCTGGGCGATTCGACTCGTGAGAATGATCGGGCGATCGTCCACTCCCTCCGATGCCACACCGCTCTACCGTTTGGCGCGTCTCAATCCGTTCTATGTGCTGCTCACGTTGGGAGCCATTCCCGCCCTTTTCTATCGCCTGATCTGGATTCCGCATCTCAGTCTCAGCCACGACTTTGGCTTCTGGGAAGTGCAAAAACAGATCTTGGCATATCACGAGCGGGTGGGCAGTGGTCCGACGGTTCACCCCTATTGCTCGACGTGGGTCGGCTGGATTTGGATGCAGCGCCCCGTCGCTTATTTTTATCAAGTTGCGAGTAGTTTGACGGCTCCAATTCCGGCGAGTGGCACTGCCTCAGCCGTCACCTCAGGAAGCGTAATCTATGACGTTCATGCAATGGGAAACCCGTTTTTGTGGTGGTTTTCGGCGGGAGCGATCGCCCTTCTCCTCTGGATTTTAATCGAGAATTTCAACTCCCTGATCAGCCCTGCCGAAACGCTCACTCCGCATCAGCAAATCGGGTTGTTGCCGCCCAACGAGGTCTGGATCGGGCTGTTTCTCGTCGTCAACTACGCCGCCAATCTTTTGCCGTGGGTGCGCGTGACTCGCTGCGTGTTTCTCTATCACTACATGGGGTCTTCGGTGTTTGCGTCGCTGGCATTGGCTTGGTTGGTCGATCGCTGGTTTCGCAGCAATACGCCTCGATTGAGAAGTCGGGCAACGTGGACAATCGCGATCGTGCTAGTCTCTTTTGTGTTCTGGATGCCCGTCTATCTGGGGCTGCCTCTGTTTGAATGGCAATATAACCTACGAATGTGGCAGATTCAGATCGGTAACTTTTGGCTGCTGCGATGGATTTAACTTCCGTCAATGTTGAATTTGCGTTAAATCAAAGAGCCTAGCCAGTTCTGCTGGCTAGGCTCAAAAAAGAAAAGTTAATCGCGATCCTTTTTTCGTAGTTTCTCAACTTGAGTGGAGTAAGCTTCACCGCAAACCATTTCTCTTGCCCAATGCTCACAGTTGTAACTAAGTTGGTTCCAAAACTTTGCCCGACCAGTGCAAATTTCAGCTTGAAATTTTGCAATTCTTGCTTCTATCTCAGCATCGATCGCATCCGCAGGACGCTCTTTAAACTGCCAGACTGTCAAATCTTGCGTAAAGTGAACGTACCCAACTCCCATTTCAACAATTCGATTTTGTGGACGAATCGTTTCGCCTGTGAAGAAGTGCGCGATTCGATAGCCATTAGGTGTGGGTCGAACAATCCCATAATGCTCATACTCTCGCCCCTTATCATCCTGGCAAGGCACCACAACTAAGTCATTAGGGCGAATGGTGTTGCCTTGTTGGTCGCAGAATGCAGGCTCATTATCCAACAACGACACCAATTGAGTCAGAGTCGCTAACTGAATGTCGGTCGCCTGAGACAGGTCTGCTGTCCATTTAGGGTCAGATTGCTCAACTAAGTTTGGGATAAGTTGATACTTCTCTAGCACCCAAGCCAAACGCTTTTGAAGTTTTTGAACAGCATCAAAATACCAACCCCGATCGAAGGAGACAAACTGTTCGGTCGCCTCAATCTTTAGAAGAACTGCGATCGCGCGACACGTCTCTAGAATTTTCTCGTCTTGGGTGTGTCTAGAAATTTGTGCTAATGCTTTTTGAATGGTTTCGCCGTGATAGAGGCGCTCTTGAACCTCAGCAAATAAATAAAGGAGTTTTGCAAGATTCGCAGGCGTTTCTGGCTGTGGGCATTTCTCTCTATGCTTTGCCATCTGCCTTTTTCCCTTTTTTAAACAGTCGCGAAAATGCAGCAGAGATGGACTTTTGATTGCTGATGGGTTGGGTTATTTCTTCGCTGGGCTTTTCGCTAGAAGTGGGTTGAGTGGGTTCAGTCGGTTTAGGCTGCTTTGCGGGGGCTTCAGACTGTTGCTCGACATAAGCTTTGAAGGCAGGAAGAATGACCTTCTCGGAAGATGAAATCGCTAATTTTGAGGCAGCTTGTTGACTTTTCTGCTGAGAGTTGTTTGACATATTGGTTGAGTCGTACTTTAAAGGGTAGTGTGCCCGTCCAGACCGAGAAAAGCGACGATCGAGCCTCACATATCCTGTGGGATTGCTTAAGGGAGTGGGCTTCAGCCCCACGTGCTGCAACCTCGTGGCAGTGATCGCACAGTCACTTCTAGCCGCCCAAATTCCGCCCTGCTAAAATACCCATAGAGTGCCCACCCAAAACTCCGCCATGCCTCAAATCACCCTAGATCTTCCAGACGATCTCCTGCAACAAATTAACCAAAGCGGCAGCCGCGATCGCCTAATCGAACTTCTCACCTTGAGCATTCAACAACCTGCTGTGCCCGCCGCCATTTACCGCTACATCTTCGACTTCATCATTAGCAACCCCACTCCCAAACAAATTGCCAGCTTTCGCCCAACAGCCGCGATGAGAGAACGGTTGTCGATTTTGCTCGATCGCAGCCAAGCCAGCCAACTGACCTCCCTAGAGCAAGCCGAACTTGATGAATTCGAGCGCATTGAACATCTCATCATCATGCTAAAATCCGGCAATTTTCAAGCCTTTCCTTCCGCCGGATGAGCAAAACCCGTATTTCTGCCGCCACCAGGCGGTTCGTCGAAGAACGAGCAGGGTATCGCTGTGAACTTTGCCTCGTCCCGATCGACATTACCTTCTTTCCCCACGAAGTCGATCACCTCATTGCCGAAAAACATCAAGGTAAGACCGAACCAGAAAATCTAGCCCTTGTCTGCTGGCGATGTAATCGACACAAAGGTAGTGATCTGGGTTCATTCGACCCTTTAACCCGTCAGTTTTGCTTCCTGTTTAATCCGCGCACCCAGATTTGGTCAGAACACTTCACATTGCAAGATCACGAAATTCTGGGCACTACACCAGAAGGACGCACAACCGTCTCTCTACTCCAACTCAATACAAACCAACACAAAACAGAAAGACAACGGTTTATGGCATCGCCCGATATGTAAGGATGGAAATCAGGCTGCCCATTCCAAATCATTCTCTCCAGGTCGTTTCATGGCATGATTTCAGAGTCACACCGCTTTTAGAATGAGAGCGATCGCACCTAGCCCCGCCATGAGCGAAACCAACGATACTATTTTTGGCAAAATTATCCGCAAAGAGATTCCTGCGGACATTGTTTATGAAGACAATCTCGCCCTCGCCTTTCGCGACGTGAATCCGCAAGCGCCGACTCACATTTTGGTAATTCCTAAACAAGCGATCGCCAAACTCTCTGATGCAGAATCCGCCGATCACGCTCTCATGGGGCACCTGCTGCTGACCGCTAAACGCGTTGCTCAACAGGTTGGACTCACGAATGGCTATCGAGTTGTGATCAACACAGGCGACGACGGAGGACAGACGGTTGATCACCTGCATTTACACATCTTGGGCGGACGATCGCTGACTTGGCCTCCCGGTTAAGCAAAACCCCCGCTTCATGCGCTAGGATCTTGACAGAATCGGAGGAAAGACAACGGTTTACACACGCCCCCTCGCTCGGTTAATCGAGCATCTTCAACATCTCCCTGGTGTTGGTCCTAAAACAGCCCAACGACTTGCACTCTATATTCTCAAGCGCCCCGAAGAAGAAGTGAAGGCACTCGCTCAGGCATTGATGGAGGCAAAGCTGCAAGTGGGCTTCTGTTCGGTGTGCTTTCACTTATCAGCCGAACCCGTTTGCGATATTTGCCGCGCTCCCAACCGAGACAGCAGCACGATCTGCGTCGTCTCTGACTCTAGAGACGTGATCGCGCTAGAGAAAACCCGCGAATATCGGGGAAAATATCACGTTTTAGGTGGGTTGATCTCTCCGATCGACGGCATCGGTCCCGACCAGCTAAACATTCATGCGCTGCAGAGACGTGTCAGCCAACAGAAAATTGACGAGGTGATTCTCGCGATCAGTCCCACGGTCGAAGGTGAGACGACGACTCTGTTTGTGGGTCATCTCCTCAAGCCCTTTACGCGGGTGACTCGGATTGCGTTTGGTCTGCCGATGGGCGGCGACTTAGAATATGCTGACGAGCTGACGCTGGCGCGCGCGCTTGAGGGCAGACGAGATTTAGAGTTTGGCAGCCGCTAAACGGTATCGTTTGCCATACTAAAATCATTCCCCACTCTGAGTAACCTGATGTTTGGTACGTTTCAACAAAGCAGCCTGCGGATTGAAGTCAGCGCATCTGAAGCAGCGCTTCGCAAAAGCCTCGCCAATCCTGCCCAATATTCGAGGTGGATTTGGTTTGAGCGATTTTCAAGTGGGCTGCCTGACGCAGTGCACCCCGGTTTGACCTTTACAAGTTGGGCGGGCGCGATCGCTATTCAACATCAGGTCGAGACTGCAGAACCCAATCGAGTCCGGTTTTTGCTCAGTCAAGGAATCGATGGCTTTCACGAATGGGCGTGGGGCGATGGGTGGGTGCAGTCGCGCATCGAAGGCATTTCAGTCTTACCAATCCGGCTAGGGCAGACCATCACCTTGTTGAGTCTCAAACAATTCCTCACCACAACCCCGTAGAAGCGTTTCGCTAAAACGTCTCCCAAACGAAATATGCCTCCTCTAGTTCTAATAACCCATATCGAAAGGGCTATAGCATTTGGAGGGTGGCATTTGAGGATCGTCCTCCCATAGCTAGATGATGAAAGACCGCTCAACCTGTTTCGCTCATCAAAGTAGTTTTATCGAGTTTGTTGATGTTGAAGCACTCTATTAGGCTGGTGGGCGTGTTGGGAACGATCGCCGCGCTCACAGTTCCTCAAGTAGGGCTGGCGATCGAGCCTACCCAAACTCAGTCTTTTAATCCTTCTCAAGCCCAGCCTATTGCTCAACCTCTGCGATTAGAGATTCGCCTCAGCAAGCGTCAGGTCACGCTTTATCAAGGAGATGTGAAAGTTAAAACTTATCCGATCGCCGTGGGTCGCCCTGGATGGGAAACGCCGACTGGCAATTTTCGAGTTAGGCAAAAAGTCAAAAATCCGATTTGGGTACACCCTTTTACGGGCGAGCAGGTTCCGGGCAAAGATCCTGAGAATCCTTTAGGAGGCTATTGGCTTGGGTTTTGGACAGATGGGAGAAACTCGATCGGGTTCCACGGCACACCCACGCCGCTATCGGTTGGAAAAGCGGCTTCTCACGGCTGCGTGCGGATGTATGTCAAAGATGCTGCAGAGCTATTTGAGAAAGTCAACATTGGCACAGTAGTCAAGGTTGTAAAGTAATCGCCAAAGCTGATTCTTTAGAAAAATCGATCTATATCTCCAGAGAGAGTATTCATAACCCAAGAATCTTTACACTTCGGGCAAGTGGCAATGGTCTCAACCCAGATTATTTGTGCAGTGATGAGTCGTCATTTCGGCTCTAAAACAGCAGCCTCTAAGATTGCAGATCATCAACAGTAAGGAGATAAACATGAACGGAATCAACAGACACGCTATCGCTAAACTTGCGGGAACTTTAGGACTTGCAGGGGTTAGCTCTCTGCTCGCATTTCCCGCTTTCTCAGCTAACCCTGTCTCAAAAGTCAATCCTAACCCCAGTATCTTTAACGAAGCCCCATACAGTCGCCTTGCGCAATCGACGAGTGCTCCTCAAAATCTAGACAGAATTGGCACACCGGGCGGACCAGGTAGCCCAGTCAATCCTTCTGCGACTCCGACGGCGGAGCCTTCTAACATTGGACCGACTCAAAACCGATCGACCACTCCTGGTAGCTCGAATGGCTCGTCTTCACCGAGCGCAGCTCCTAGCGGAACCCCGACCAATCCTTCTGCGGCTCCAAGTGGCTCTGGTGGCTCTGGCGCTGATGTAGTGGTTCCATCGTCTGGTGGCTCTATGATGCCGAGTGGAACGAGTATGCCTACTCCGGTTCGGGGTGGCTCTATCTCTCCTGCTGGTGGCAATCCTACCGATTCTACAACGACTCCCAGCAGCATCCCTGGCACTCCTGGCAACATGACTACGCCAATGACTCCTGGCACTATGACGATGCCGTCTTCGACTCCTGGCAACATGACCACGCCAATGACTCCTGACAACACGACGATGCCGTCTTCGACTCCTGACAGCACAACCACCACACCGTCTTCGACTCCTAGTAGTGGAAGTGGTGGGGTTCGTGCCCTTTGGTAAGTCTAGACAACGGGTTTGAATAGAGAGTAAATGAAGGGACGCGATCGCATCGTGTCCCTTTAGCGTTTCAAGAGTGTTTTCATGCGTCCTCAACCCATTCCTCCGCAACTTGGTCAAGAATCTGTTTGGGACTATCCCCGTCCGCCTCGATTAGAGCTGACTGAAAAGCCGATTCAAGTCGTGTTTAATGGCGAGGTGATTGCCGATACGCGACGGGCGATGCGGGTGTTAGAAACCAGTCATCCTCCGGTTTATTACATTCCGCCTGACGATATTCAGATGCAGTATTTGATCGCGTCTCCGCGATCGACCTACTGCGAATGGAAGGGTTCGGGCAGCTATTACACTGTATCTGTGGGCGACAAGCAAGCGGCAGATGTTGCCTGGTATTATGCCCATCCGACTCCTGAGTTTGCGGCGATCGAGCACTATGTCGCGTTTTATGCAGCGGCGATGGATGCCTGCTATGTCGATGGCGAAAAGGTGATACCGCAGCCTGGAAACTTCTATGGGGGTTGGGTGACGAGCGATATTGTTGGACCCTTTAAAGGTGAACCTGACTCGTGGGGCTGGTAATGAGTTGAGTAAGCGATCTATTGATTTTCCTGGGATTCGCGTTTACGCTCTTGCAACTTGAGCATGATTTCAGCGTGAACTTCTTTGGTAATGGGGTAGAAGTAGGCTAACACCAAGCCAATGAGCAACACCACGAGCGGAGCGGGACCGACTAAGACTCGAATTGCCCACAGTGCAGAGTCGGGTTGAATCGGTTCTGCCTGACCTGCGGTGGTTGATAAAAAGCCAGACTGTTGTAGCACCCAACCGACGAGAAATAGCCCGATCGCCAGGGCTACTTTTTGCAATAGCACCATAAACGCATAAAACACTCCTTCGCGGCGTTGCCCAGTTTGCAATTCGTCTAGCTCAATCACATCGGGAATCATTGACCAGGGAATCAGATAAGCGGTCGAGACTCCAAACCCTGCCATTACAGCCAAGACATACAGTAACCAAGTCTGACCAGGCTGTAGCATAAAGAGTCCAATCTCAGCAATGATCCAAATGGTCATGCCCATGAAGTAAACCGCTTTTTTGCCCACTCGTTTGCTAACTTCAGTCCAGACAAACAGCATGACGAATGCTGTCACCTGAACCGCAATAATCACCTTGATAAAGTCATCGGTGGTGAGCCTCATCCAGTTTGTAATGAAGTAGGGAATCACCGATACCGTGTTTTGTACTGCAAGCCACGAACACAGATAAATCCCAATCACATACAAAAATGGTCGGTTGCTGAAGACGATTTTAAGCTGTTCAATGAATGGAATCGACACCTCGTTACTTGTTTCTTGACGCAGGCGCTCTGTTTCTTTGACTCGCTTGTGAGTGCCCCAAACGCACCAAAACAAGGGCGGGACGCAAATTACAGCAAACACTGCTCCCATGACTAGGTACTTCTGGATAGGATCGTCCTTTAGGAGTGGAAGAGCGAAGATAGCTTGTGCTATGAGAAGCGACAGAATGCTGCCACCGATCGAAAACCCAAATCGAAAGCTGGTGAGGCTAGTGCGTTCGTCATAGTCTTTAGTGAGTTCGGGTGTGAGAGCGGTGTAGGGTAGGTTGACGATGGTGTAGAAGCTATTGAAGAAAATACCGATCACCACATAATATCCAAATAGCTCCCACTGGTTAGTAGCGGGGTCGTTGCTAAATGAGGGCACTAACCACTGTAGAAAAAAGAAAATCCCGAAAGGGATTGCGCCAAACAGCATCCAGGGATGACGGCGACCCCAACGGCTGCGAGTTTGATCGCTCATCTTCCCCACGATTGGGTCATTGATTGCATCCCAAATTTTGCCAATCATCAGAATGCTGCCCGCCATTCCAGGATTTAGCCCTGCGACGTTGGTAAAGAAGATGAGTAAGAATACAGATAGGATGTTTGCAGTAACGGCAGGTCCAAGATCGCCTGCGCCGTATGCCAACTTGGTGCTTAAATTGAGTTTTCCTAACATCTCGGCAGGTCGATCGGCAGAATTATTCATAAGGACAGCGTGGAGACCGAGTGATCAGTTGTATTATTTTCATCATCTTTAGTGTGCGATCTTTCAAATCGTGCCAAATCTTTAACCGACTTAACACGCCTTCCCATGTCAGATCTTCATGTATCTTGGTCAGATTATCACCGCACGATCGAGCACCTAGCCGCTCAAGTTTACAAGTCTAAGTGGGAATTTAATCAAATTGTCTGCCTTGCCAAAGGGGGCTTGCGAGTTGGAGACATCTTGGCTCGCATCTACGATGTGCCCCTTGCAATTTTGGCGACTTCTTCTTATCGCAGTGGCAAGAGTCGCAGCACGTTAGTCTTTTCGCGTGACTTGACGATGACGACCCTTAACCTCGGCAGTCATGTGCTTTTGGTCGATGACTTGGTAGATTCCGGTGTGACGCTGCAAAAATCGATTCCCTGGCTTGAGCATCACTATGGCTTCTATATCGAAGAAGTGCGGACGGCGGTGCTGTGGTATAAAGCCTGTTCGGTGATCAAACCCGACTATTATGTTGATTATTTGTCTGACAACCCCTGGATTCACCAGCCGTTTGAGCGCTATGAAGACATGACTCCAGAAGATTTGATGACCGAAGTAGGAGCCGGAACACGAGAATAGACGACCCAAAATGGGGCAAGATTTTCGCCCCGCCCCGCAAAATGATAGCGCCGTAGAGACGTTCCACCGAAACGTCTCTACGGCGATCGCGCCTCAACGCACGACTCATATTATTCGCACGATTTAACGCAATTTGGCGATCGTCGGGTCGACCGCTGTGGAGTTGGGAGAGGTTCCACGAAACGTCTCTACCGATAATCTGGGGTTTGGATATCTAAGATACGGGATTCTGGACGCAAGAATCGGTCGATCTGCGATTCAAAAAAGGCTCGGTTTGCTTTCAAATGATTCGGGTTTGGGTCATCTAAGGGATAGAGCAACGCCGATCGGAGGGCTTGAATCACGGCAGATGTAACGCAATACATCGATCGCTGAAAGCTAACGATTAGCTGAATCAACATATCATCTTCGCCCCGGCAGTGCTCTCGATAATAATCCACGAGATATTGGGGTAAGAAGTGCAGCATGTCTTGTGCTAGCAGAGTGGGCGGAATGCCAGCCGTCCCAACGGGAAATTTGTCGGCATACAGCACGCCGTAGTGAAAGTCTTTTTGCTCAGAAGGAACCTGTCCAGCTTGAGCGTTATAAGACTTTGTGCCTCGAAAAGGTGCCGTGCGATAAAATACGGCTTCAACATAGGGAAGCGCCGCTTCGTAGAGCCAGGTAAAGCCCTTAGACTTGGGAATGATTTCGTAGCATTCGCCTTGGATGTAGACATGGTGATAAATGGGACGACCCGCGATCGCAAAAATTCCATTCACCAAAAAGTCCATTGCTTGAGGCACGCTGGTCATCTTGCCCTCATCATACAAATCGGACATCTCAAAAAACACCGGAGCCATCACTTCCCAAAACAGCCCCAAGTTGGCGTAGTAAGACGATTGGCGACACTGCTCTAAAAACAAATCAGGAAACGCTTTGTGTAATGCCAGCATTGCCGGATTGCCTTTGAAGTAAGCTTTGATGGCTCGATCGGCGTTTGCCTTATATTCATCGCTGTCCAAAAACGGATCGAACTGGTTGACGGGCACATACATGCCGCGATGCCAAAGCATTGCCCGCATACACTCTTCGGCAAATTCCATGTTGATCCGATCGTGCCAGAGATGATGCGCCAATCGGGGAAGCTTCATTTTCAGTTCCCCTTTGTCCATAAATTCTCGCAGTTCGGGGTGGGCATCGGCTTGCCCGCGCCAGACTCGCAGATCCGCGTCGTCTCCAGCGTAGTGGTTGTGCCGATCCATATACTCATCTGAGATGAAGTATTTGAAAAATGGAAACGGATTTAAGAAAACCTGCTCACCGATGTAGAGCAAATCTCGCCAATAGAAATCCATCGGGACAGCATAGGCTTTGTATAAGCCGATGATCTGCATCAGGTTTTCTGGCGTGTCAGGCAGCATTGCCCCCCCGGCTTCGAGGCGATGAATGATGTCGGCAAATTTATGCTGCGAGGGCGGAAGCTTAGTGCGATTTGCGGTTACGTTCATAAGACACTCTTAGTGGATGGAAGGGTTGCTAATAGTTGGATGAGAGGACACTTCACTCAAAGGCACGATCGGACTCATTGCCAGTTGACGAGCCTCATAAACTGGGGTCGCCGCCACCAGAGCTGTGGTGGTGGATTCGCTCCAGCGCACGAGCCAACTGGGCTGCACACCGAGCCAGATAATCAGACCCGTAAGCGCGATCGCGGGCAACTGCTCTAACCCAGTGACTTTGGGATAATAGGCAGTCTTGTTATCGAGTTTGCCGAAACACGTTCGGTTGAGCAAAATCACAAAATAAACGGCGGTTAATGCGGTTCCAACGACACAGAGCAAAGTTGGCACCGGAAACGCGGCAAAGCTGCCCTGAAACACCAGAAACTCTGAAATAAATCCTGCCATACCGGGAATTCCGGCACTGCCCATCCCAGCGAGAATCAGCAGTGCACTGATCGTGGGCAACCCCCGAATCGGATTGAGCAACCCATTGAGAACATCTAAATCGCGGGTGCCGACCTTGGTCTCGATTACGCCAACCAAATAGAACAGCAGCGCCAGAATTAAACCATGACTCACCATCTGAGAAACGGCACCGACTAGCGCTAAGGGCGTTAAAGCGATCGTGCCTAACAGAACATAGCCCATATGTCCGATCGAGCTATAAGCCACCATGCGCTTGATGTCTTTTTGAGCGAGCGCAGCCAGTGTGCCATATAGGACACTAACGGCAGCGACGATCGACAATCCTGGTGTGACCAGTGACCAGGTTTCAGGAAACAGCCCCAAACAGAATCGGACTAAGCCATAGGTGCCCAACTTGGCTAAAACGCCGCCCAGCAGAATCGCCGTCGGAGTCGAGGCTTCAACGTAGGCATCAGGGAGCCAAGTGTGCAGAGGCACTAGTGGAATTTTGATGCCAAACCCAACAATCATCAGCGTCAGCAAGATTAATTGGGTTCGTTGAGATAGCCCTTGAGTAGAGATCGCCGCATAGTCAAAGCTAGACGCATTCGTGAGCCAATTTATCGCCAAGAACGCGGCTAAAATCAGAATCCCAGAGACGGCTGTATATAGCAAAAACTTGATGGCAGCATAGTCGCGTTTCTCACTGCCCCAAATTGAGATCATCAAATAAAATGGAATTAACTCCACTTCATAGAATAGGAAGAACAACAGTAAGTTTTGCGCGAGTAATGCGCCTGCCATGCCTCCGCTAATCAGCAACACCAACGAATAAAATAATCGAGGACGCTTCAGCGGGGCTGACTTGGGAGCTTGTAAATCGCTGCTAAAAATGACCACTAAAGTCAGCAGGTTTGTCAACGCCACCAACGGCAGCGACAAGCCATCGACTCCCAAACTGTAGTTCAATCCTAATGTCTGAATCCAGGGCAGATATTCTTGCATCTGTAGCCCAGGCGTGACGAGATTGAACTGAGTCAGGAGATAGATCGTCCAAAGCAAGAGAACGCCAGAAATAGCGATCGCGCCAATTCTCGCCCGACTTGCAGAAATATTGCCGGGAAGAAAGCCCACTAATGCCGCTCCGATCACGGGCAGCCAAATCAATGCACTCAGCATGGTGATGTCTAATCCTTTAGCCTAGAGATTGCTGATGAAACACGCTAGCAGTCATCACTAACACCATGTGCGAGAGCGACGACCAACACAAAAAGACTCCTAGCACAGTCACCCCAACCAAAATCGTCAACGCATAAAACTGCGATTGTCCAGACGTGCTGTATTTGAGGCTTTGACCACTAAACAGGGTTACCATACCAAACAGATTGACTACGCCATCAACGAGATAGCGATCGATCCAGGAAGTCAATTGAGAAACCACAGCAACGCTGAACACAATGCTGTTTCGGTAGAGATTGGGCGTGTAGAAGTCATAGGCGACTAAATCTTGCAGTGCCTTAATCGGAAACTGCACAGGCTTCTGAATGTAGTTGCCCAAGTAGATCACAGCGCTTAGACTCGCGCCAAAAATGCTTGACCAAATCAGCAAGAGTGCCATGTTTGTGTTGATGTCTGCCCAGCTAGGAAGCAGTGACAGAGATTGCAAAATCAGCGGTAGATGCAGCGTAAACGCAGACAGAATGATCATCGGCAGTGCCATCGGCCAATGCACTTCGGGCGATCGCTCTGACATCTGTTTGGGCTTGCCACCAAACACGAGGCTAAAGGCACGAGTCAATCCAAACGCGGTAAGGGCATTCACAATTAGCAGCACACCGACGAGCCAGGGATGCCCAGAGTTTTCTAGACCATCGGCGAGTTTGAGCATTGACCAAAAGCTACCAAATGGGGGCAATGCGATGAGTCCTAATGTCGCCACCACTAATGCCAACCCCGACACGGGACGACGTGACCACAAGCCGCCAAGCTGCGTCAAATCTTGGGTGATGCTGTTCCAAACAACGGCACCGCTACTCATCATCATTAACGCCATTGACAACGCGTGAGTTAACACGATCAGCAGTGCGGCTTCGGTCTGCTGAGTGCCGACTGCGATGAACACAATGCCCATGTAGGCAGTTACTAGATAAGAAAATGCTCGTTTGATGTCGATTTGTGCGAGAGCAATGAGTGACCCACCGATCGCCGAAATCGACCCAATCACAATCATCGTAGACTGCACCACAGGCGACAGTGAAAGCACAGGTTCTAGCTTGACGAGTATCCATGCACCCGTTGCCACAACAACCGAGTTCCGCAAAATTGAAGCCGGAACAGGACCTTCCATCGCTTCATCGAGCCACAGATGTAAGGGAAACTGAGCACACTTGCCCATCGGACCCGCAATCAGCGCCAATCCAATTAAAGTGATTGTGTTTTGATCAACGTTTGCTGTCCTCGCCCATTCTGCCAATTCTGAGAAGTTCCAGGTGCCCGCGATCGGCAACAGCGCAATCACGCCCATCAGCAAAAATAAGTCGCCAATCCGCTTGGTGAGGAACGCATCTCGTGCACCCGTCACCACGAGCGATTGGTTAAACCAAATGCCGACAATCAGATAAGTGCCAAGGGTGAGAATTTCGAGAATGATGTAGCTAAAAAACAGCGAATTACACAGCGCCAGCGCTACCAATCCTGCTTCAAACACTGCCATCAGCGAATAGAGCCGTCCCCAGCCCCAATCCATTTCCATGTATCCGATCGCAAATGTTTGTGCCAATAGATTCAGCCCAGCCACCACGACGATGACCCCGACCGTTAAAGAAGACACCTCGATCGGAATCGTTAAATCTAACCCTGCGACTTGCAGCCAGGGAATCGAGAACTGTTGAGCAGGCTGGTTCCAGGTTGCAGTCAGCGCGATCACTGCATGAACAAACGAGATAAAGGTCATTGTGACGTTGACATAGCCCGCAGGGCGAGGACCTGTGCGACGAGTAATGCCGGGAAACCAAAGGGCAGACAGGGCTGCGCCTAAAAGTGAGTAGCAAGGAATTAACCAGACGGACTGGAGAAGCAGTTGAGCCATCGCAATCATCTCGCAATAGGGATCTGGAAGGAAGATAAGTTCCGGGTTTAGAGCATCTGCGATTCGATTTTTAGAACTCCGTATCGAGGCAGTGCTAACAGTCTTTTAATCTTCTCAGTTAACTATAATTTCTATCACATTCCAAAGTGAAATAGAGTTACCTTTATTGATATAAGCCCTTAGGATTTCTGATGGATTGAATAGACCGAATACCATCGATAGTAAGATGTCGATGTATGACCTTTGTAGACTTTATAGCTGATTCAACAAATTGCTGACCTGCAAACAACAGTAATAACAAACGCTGTTATTGTAGTCACCGTCACACTTGGTTAACGTTTATTACATTGAAGACATACCGATCGGGGAGCAGGTAATCTTCTACACTTCGCAGACTTGGAGATTAGAGAGCCGAGAATCGATCAATCGATCCATCCAACCTTCGAGATATTTGCGGTTTGCCTGCTGTTCTTGAATATTAGTGGTCTCTGCTGAGTGAGGCATCAGTCCCAACATGGCAGCGGTGGTTACACAAAACATCGACTTTTGAAAACTGACACAAATTCTCACCCGCAAGTCTTCTTCACCCCGCAGCGATCGCTGATAAAGCTCATGTAAATAAGGCGGCAGATCATGTCGTAAATCCTGCATCAACAGCGTGGGCGGAATGCCTGCGCCGCCTACAGGCAAAGGATCTGCGTGAAGTACGCCATAGTTAAATCGCTCTTGGTCAGACGAAATTTGACGAGCTTGAGCGTTATAAGAAACGGTTCCCATAAAGGGGAACGATCGGAAAAACACCGCATCAATATATGGAACGCCTGTATCCATCAAGAATGCCAGCCCTGCGGATTTAGGAATGATGTCGTAGGAGCGATCGCCAATCTTCACCGCGTAGGTAATCGGCTCATTGGCAGCAGCAACCAGCGCGGCTTGAATAAACGCAACCACATCAGGAATCGACTGAATCTTGCCTGCATCATAAAAGTCAGACAGATCTAAAAACATTTTGCTCATGATCTTCCAAAACTGACCCAGCGCACTGTAGTAGCACGATTGACGCACCTGTTCGGGCAAAAAGTTAGGAAAGACTTTTGAGAGTCCTTTAATCGGCAGGTTGTTTTTTAGTTTCGCACTGGTTGCCGCTTGCACGAGGTCTAAAAACTCTGGAGAATCGAGATACGTGTCTAATCTGCCGCCGCCATGCCAAAACATGGCTTTCATACAATATTCAGCAAACTCGTAGTTATAGCGATCGTGCCACCAGTGCTTCAGCAATTTGTGGGTTGAGACATCCCCGTTAAAGTATTTAAAGAACGGGAACAACTCTAAAAACTGATGTTCTGAAATGTAGATAAGATTACGCCAATAAGCGTCTAGCACAATGCCATAGCTCTTGAGAATGCCAACCACTTCGATCACGTTATCGGGCGAGTCAGGCAGCAGCGCACCGCCAGATTCTAAGCGATCAATAATGTCGGCTAACGGATGATTTGAAGGCTTGAGAGGAGTGCTGACCATAAACATCTGAAGGGGTGAAAAAGGAATCAATTGTGGATTACAAGCTGCTCATTTGCGAGAATTTTAGGCGGACTCGGAGACTTTAAAACTTTGGCGGCGATCGTCGGAAAATCAGTTAGCATTGCTGTCGTTGTAGTTTCTGTCCAGCGCACCACCCAGCCAGGTTGCAGCCCCAAAATCACAATCAGAACCGCGAGCACAAAACCGGGCGCACGTTCTGACCAAGGCACTTGGGGAAGATTGGCAAACTGATCGGGGAGACGACCGAAAAAAGTCCGGTTGACTAACAGCAGGAAATAGACCGCCGTGAGTCCGGTTCCAACCATTGACAGCAAAGTCTGAACGGGAAACACCGGAAAGCTACCTCTAAAAATCAGAAATTCTGAAATAAAGCCCACCATGCCCGGAATTCCGGCACTCGCCATCACGCCCACCACCATTAAACTACCAATGATCGGCAATCCTCGTTCTGGGTTGAGCAATCCTTGCAAAACGGTGATATCGCGAGTTCCTGTTTTCTTATAAACCACACCCACCAGGGCAAACAACATCGCCGAAATCAGACCGTGACTCACCATCTGAAAAACTGTCCCTAGCAGACTGAGCGGAGTTGCTGCCGCCGCCGCTAAGAGAATGTAGCCCATGTGCGCGATCGAGCTATAGGCAACCATCTTTTTCATGTCGGTCTGAGCGATCGCCGTAAACGCCCCAAATAAGACGCTAACCACTGCCCACGTTGCTAGCCAGGGAGACAGCACTGCCCATGCTTCAGGAAATAGCTGTAGCCCAAATCGAATCAGTCCGTAAGTTCCTAATTTCAGCAATACCCCCGCTAATAAAACAGAAATTGGAGTAGACGCTTCAACGTGAGCATCGGGCAACCAGGTATGCAGTGGAAACAGAGGAACTTTGATTCCAAACCCGATTAGAATTGCGCCCAGCAGCACAATTTGAGCTGTGAGCGGCAACGTCTGAGACAACAGCGGATCAAACTCAAACGAATTTGAGCCGCCCAACCAGGTCAATCCTAAGAAAGCCGCCAAAATCAAAACACCCGAAAACGCCGTGTAAATCAAAAACTTGGTTGCGGCATACCCGCGTTTTGCGCCACCCCAAATTCCGATCAGCAAATAGAGAGGAATCAGTTCAAGCTCATAGAACAGGAAGAACAACAGTAAATTCTGCGCTAAAAAGGCTCCGGTGACTCCCATGTTCAACACGAGAATTAACGCATAATAAAACTTGGGACGCTGAACGGTAATGTCAGTGCAGTAAATCGCAACGAGCGTTAAAAAATTACTCAACGCCAGCAGCGGAAACGATAATCCATCCACACCTAAGCGATAGGTCAACCCCAACGAATCTAGCCAGGGAATATTTTCCTGAAACTGCATCCCAATACTAAGGGCATCAAACTGCGTTGCTAACGCGATCGTCAATGCCAGCGCAATCGACCCAAACATGAGTGCGACCTGCCGAATTCGACTTGCCTCGATCGTAGGGGGCAACACTGCGATGATTAAGGCTCCTAGCACAGGTATCCAAATTAAAGCACTGAGCATAGATTAACTGAAGATAAAAAGATTGGAATTCTAAAGGGTGAATTGTGGAGGGCTGCGGTCAGAAGAACACACCCAAAGCGGATTCCCACATCGACCAGGTAAGCACCATTCCCAACAGACCCACCCCCACCAAAATCGTCAGCATATATGCCTGAGATTGACCCGAAACACTATATTTCAGACTTTCTCCGCTAAAAATAGACGCTAATCCAACAAAGTTGACAAAGCCATCGACAATGTAGCGATCGAACCAGGCGCTAAATCGAGAAATTGTGCTGACCACAAAAACCACTGTGACTCGATAGAACCGATCGACGTATAAGTCGTAAGCCAAAAAGTCTTGCATCAATCGCAGAGGCGCTTGAATCGGTCTAGACCAATTGTGGTTAAACGTCGCGATCGATCCGGCAATCAGCCCAGTTAAGCCCGACCCAATGATCATCAGAGAGCCTTGCCAGTTGAGATATTGCCAACTAGGAAGCGCCGACAGCGTTTGCATGATCAGCGGAACAGTGAGCGTAAAAATCGTCAGTGTCACCATCGGCACCGCCATTGTCCACGGCACTTCTGGAGCGCGGCGCGTCTTGGGCATTGGCTCACCGAGAAAGACTAAACGGTAGATGCGAGTCAGGTTAAAAGCCGTCAGCGCATTCACGATCAGAATGACTGCCACCAGCCAAGGCTGACCATACCAAAAATCATCGACTCCTTGTTGAAATGCCCAAAAGCCTCCTAGAGGAAGGAGTCCGACTAGACCCGCCGAGCCGACCAAAAATGCGCTGGTGGTGGCAGGCATTCGCGACCACAAACCGCCCATTTCAGTAATGTCTTGGCAACTGGTTGTTGCAATAATTGACCCTGTGCTCATGAACAGCAGTGCTTTCGCGATCGCGTGAGCAAACAGCAGCGCCAGTGCAAAGCCTGTCCAGTTCATGCCCACCGCAACGAATACTAACCCTAAATAAGCGCTCGTCGAGTGAGCCAAGGCGCGTTTGATGTCAATTTGGGCGATCGCTACCAGAGAAGCTCCGATCGCGGTCATCGATCCGAGTGCGACCAGAGCCGTCGAAGCCACCGGAGACACCATCAAAATCGGCTGAAGCTTAATCAACACGTAGGCACCACAGCCCACCACCACCGAGTTTCTCAAAATCGACGCAGGGTTTGGACCCTCCATCGCTTCATCGAGCCACAGATGTAAGGGAAACTGGGCGCACTTCCCGATCGGACCCGCAATCAACGCTAAACTCAACAATCCAGCCACCGTAGGAGACAGTTCAGCCGTCTCTGCCCAGTCATATAAGTCAGGAAAATTTAAACTACCCGATAGCGTTGAGAGGGTCACAACCCCCATCAATAGCAGCACATCGCCGACTCGCTTAGTGAGGAATGCGTCTCGTGCCGCCGTCACAACCAGCGGTTGAGCATACCAAAACCCGACGAGCAAGTAAGTTGAAAGAGTCAAAATTTCTAGCAGAGCGTAGGTGAGAAAAAGAGAATTGCTCAACGCTAACCCACTCATCGCCGCTTCAAAGAAGCCCATCAGCGCAAAAAATCGAGCTAATGCCCAATCTTTTTCCATATAGCCCAGTGCAAAAAGCTGTGCCAGCAGACTCAACCCCGTGGTCACTTCCATTGCGCCGACGCTGGCTGAAGAGATATCTAGGGCGATCGACAAATCTAAATCGGCTGCTTTTAGCCAGTGAATGATCAACTCGTGGGACTCTTGCCCCCAAGTTGCGTTAAATAACGCCCATCCGTGAACACACGCCAAAAGCGTCGTAAAAATGTTTAGATAAGCAGCAGGTCGCGGACCTGTGCGCCGAATCAGCCCTGTTGCCCAAGGTAAAGAAAGGATCGCACCCAGAAACCCATAGCAAGGAACCCACCAACTTGTATCAATGAGAAACTGCTGCATCAAACCTGCCTTTACTCAAAAATTTACTAAAAACTCCCTGCAGGCAACCTCGCCCGTTTGGGAAACTCTATCAATTTTGATGTTTGTTAAAAAATAGAACAACTTATTGCATAAATTTCAGCTTAACGCCTAACACCCTTAAAAGTACAATGCGATTTATAGAGCGGAACAATGGTGTCGAAAAGCAAACTTTTGTAGATAAATGTGACTTATGTACAAGAAAGTTTTCTATAAATGGCGTTGAAAAGAGTCTATGATGCTGAAGACGAAATCTTATAGGCAGTCTTCATTATCCGTACGCGGGCAGTGCGGCAGCCTAGCAGAGTCTTGACACGATAGATTAGTCCGGCTTATACCTAGGATTTACAACTATCATCAAGCGTTATATTGTCAAGCGTCAACAACACCCCTATTCTGAGTAGAGACCATCATTAAAGAGCGCTGGTAAAGCTTGGAATCATGGGCTGTCCCGTCAATATTTTTGTCTGGGGCTGATGTAATTAGTTTCACTTATGCAGGAGATCAAGAATGCCGATCGCTGTGGGAATGATTGAGACGCTGGGATTTCCGGCTGTGGTAGAAGCCGCAGACGCAATGGTGAAAGCCGCCCGCGTCACCCTGGTTGGCTACGAGAAGATTGGGAGTGGTCGCGTCACCGTGATTATTCGAGGAGACGTGTCTGAGGTACAAGCCTCGATTGCCGCTGGCATCGAAAACGTTAAGCGTGTTAACGGAGGTCAAGTGATCTCGACCCATGTTATCGCACGCCCCGACGGAAACCTGGAATACGTGCTGCCGATTCGCTACACCGAAGCGGTTGAACAGTTCCGAAGTTAATGGGCGATCGTCCACTGACCCATTTGTTGTGCTTAGAATTTGATTGGAAGGGAGAATTTAACGATGGCTATTGCAGTTGGCATGATTGAAACTTTGGGTTTCCCCGCAGTGGTGGAAGCCGCAGACGCAATGGTGAAAGCCGCTCGCGTCACTTTGGTTGGCTACGAGAAGATTGGAAGCGGTCGCGTCACTGTAATCGTTCGTGGCGACGTGTCTGAAGTTCAGGCATCGGTTGCGGCTGGCATCGAGAACGTTAAGCGAGTAAACGGCGGACAAGTGTTGTCTACCCACATCATCGCGCGCCCTCACGAAAACCTGGAGTATGTGCTGCCGATTCGATACACCGAGGCAGTCGAGCCATTCCGTGAGAGCGTCAGCGGCATTCGCCCTCTCAACCGTCCCTAACTAATGCAAATTGCCAAAGTTCGCGGCACCGTTGTCAGCACCCAAAAAGAGCCGAGTCTAAGAGGCGTGAAGTTCCTACTGCTGCAATTCTTAGACGACGCGGGGCAACCACTTCCGCAATATGAAGTGGCGGCTGACAACGTAGGAGCAGGGATCGATGAGTGGGTTTTGGTTAGCCGTGGCAGTGCTGCCCGTCAAGTTCCTGGAAGTGAACAGCGCCCCGTCGATGCGGCGGTAATTGGGATTATTGACACCGTGAGTGTTGATAATCGGGCGCTTTACAACAAAGGAACTCAATATTGATGATTGCGCGGTGCGTGGGTGATAACTTAACGTGCTCTGCGATCGTGAACGGTGCACTACGCTACCGCTAACCAGCAATGCTATTTGGATTAGGCGTAAGAAAATCACGATCGAGCCATTTCCCTGCAATGGGTGCGATCGTGACTTACACTGCGCGGTCAGTTAGGAGAATGTTTTATGGCAGTCCGTAGTTCTGCGGCTCCGCCCACACCTTGGTCACAGTCTCTCGCCGAACCCGATATTCACCATAGCGCTTACGTTCACTCGTTCTCTAACATCATTGGAGACGTGAGGGTCGGCGAAAATGTGATGATTGCGCCAGGCACCTCCATTCGAGCAGATGAGGGGCATCCGTTCTACATCGGCGACGACACCAATATTCAAGACGGGGTCGTCATGCACGGGTTAGAGCAGGGCAGAGTCAATGGGGATGATGGTGAAGCTTACTCGATTTGGGTAGGAAGCCGTTCTTCGCTGACTCACATGGCGCTCATTCACGGTCCTGCTTATGTAGGTGACGACTGTTTTATTGGGTTTCGATCGACCGTCTTCAATGCACGAGTCGGCAGCGGCAGCATTGTTATGATGCACGCGCTGGTTCAAGATGTGGAAATTCCGCCCGGAAAGTATGTGCCTTCTGGAGCGGTGATCACCAGTCAGCAGCAAGCCGATCGCTTACCCAACGTGCTAGAAGCCGACGTGAAGTTTGCGTCGCATATTATTCACATCAATGATGCGCTGCGATCGGGTTATCGCTGCGCCGAAAATATCGCTTGTATTGCCCCAATCAGAGATGAGATGGCTACCCCTACAATGAATCAACCCCCTGCAAATGTTTCTAGCCGCTCTGCCAATGGTTCGGGCAATAGCGGCGTGATTGAGCAAGTGCGTCAACTGCTAGCTCAAGGCTATCGAATTGGCACCGAACACGCCGATGAGCGTCGCTTTAAGATCAGTTCTTGGAAGAGTTGTGCGATCGTTCAGTCCGATCGCGAATCGGACGTGCTGGCGGCGCTCAACTCGTGTATGCAAGAGCACAGCGGCGACTATGTGCGGCTCATTGGCATTGATACAAACGCTAAAAAGCGCGTGCTGGAAACGATTATTCAGCGTCCGGGCGCGACACCTACCCACCTTTCTAATGGTTCATCCAGTAGCTATACAGCACCGTCTTATTCTTCTAGCAATGGCAATGGAAACGGTCATGTTGCTGCAAGCGGCTCGATCGAGGGTTCTGTCGTTGCTCAAATTCGCCAAGTGTTGAGTAAAGGCGGACGGATTGGGATTGAGTTTGCCGATGAGCGACGCTTCCAAACCAGTTCTTGGAAAAGCGCTTCTATCCAAGCCACCAACGAGGCTGGAATTTTGGCTGAAGTGCAGGCTTGCATGTCGGGTCACCTGGGCGACTATGTGCGGATTATTGGCATCGATCCCAAAGCAAGGCAGCGAATTTTAGAAGCGATCGTTCAGCGCCCTGCTCACAAGCAGCACATTTCAGACTCACCTGTCAGACCTGCTTCTAACGGTGGATTGGCTCCTAGTCAGGGTGCAACCCGTGCGATTGGCAGTGTTGCCCAGCAGGTTCGTCAACTGTTGTCGCAGGGGGCAGCGATCGGGCTGGAGTTTGCCGACGAGCGGCGATTCAAGATTAACTCTTGGAACAGTGCGCCTTTGATCCACACACGATCGGAAGGGGAAGCGATCGCGGCTTTAGAGTCGTTTATCGGAGAGCATAGCGATCACTATGTTCGGTTGGTTGGGGTTGACACTCAAGCCAAAAAGCGGGTTCTCGAAACCGTAGTTCACCGTCCGGGTCGAACGCCTGAGACCGCATTGGTACTTGATCCTCCGGTCTACACTCCGGCTACTACCCCTGCGGGTTCTGGCTTCTCAAGCTCTTCGTCAGGAAGCCAAAAGCTCAGTCATGAAGCGGTCGATCAGGTGCGTCAACTGGTGCGTCAAGGTGCGCGGATTGGGCTGGAGTATGCCGATGCACGTCGCTATAAAGGGGGCGCTTGGCAGACAGGGGCATCGATTCAGGCAGGTTCTGAGTCTCAAGCACTGGCGGCTCTCGAATCGGCGCTGTCTGAACACGCGGGTAACTATGTTCGCTTAGTCGGCATCGATCCAAAGGCAAAACGCCGCCTGGTTGAGCTTGTGATTCAAAAAGCTGGAAAATAAACAGGTTCGAGCTTTGAGTTTTGAGTTGGAGTATCTATTCAGAATTCAAGACTCAAAGCTTAGAACTCGAAAACTCTTGAATGATGCACTTTTTGCCTCTGCAGCTATGTCCGATCGACACCGCCCATTATCTCGTGAGTGGCGATGTCACTATTCACGAAGGGGCAGCGATCGCGCCGGGTGTTTTGCTGCAAGCAGGGTCTGGTAGTCGGATTATCATTGGGGCTGGGGTCTGCATTGGCATTGGCTCTGTGATTCACGTTCATGAAGGGACGCTAGAAATCGGCGAGGGGGCAATCATTGGGGCGGGGGTTTTACTGATTGGTCAGGTAAAAATCGGCGATCGGGCTTGTATCGGATCAGCTACAACGATTTTAGATAGCTCTATCGAGGTGGGCGGATTGGTAGCTCCGGGTTCACTGGTGGGCGATCGCAGCCGTCTTCCAGAAGAACCCAAAGTTACCGATACTCAACCTCCTGTCGAAGCCCCTCCCGATCCTTGGGCTGAAACTAAAGCATCTCCTCAACCAGAGATTCCGGCTGAAGAACCAAAGTCTGAACAACCCTTGCAGGAGCAGGCACCCGAACTCAGCAACGGAATAGTTGCTAGCGTTTATGGACAGTCTTACGTCAATAATCTTCTCGTCAAGTTGTTTCCTCAAAATCAACGCAATTCTGCTTCTGATAACGGTCATTTGAACGGGAATTCTTAGTGACGATCGCTCGGTGCTTCCTATATTTGTAGGAATGGAAACTATGCTAGATAAGGCAAAAATTACTCAAGGCAGTGACAATGTGTTTGAAGATTTAGGGTTCGATGCTGAAGAAGCTATCAACCTGAGAATTCGAGCCGATTTAATGTTGGATTTGAGGCAATACATCTAAGCTCAAGATTGGACACAGGAGCAAGCCGCCGCATTTTTTGGAGAAACACAGCCCCGCATTAGCAATCTAATCAGTGGCAATATTGATCGGTTCAGCGTCGATAAATTGATCAACATGCTGACTCGTGCTGGAATGGATGTGAGAGTTGAAGTTTCACTGAAAGCCGCGTGATTCTACATTGGCAAGAAAGAAACCAAAACTGAAGAACTTTACAAACCAGTTAAGATTGAAGTTAAGAACTGCCCTGTCACTCCTTCGCTGATGAATCGTCTAGACAGATTTACCGATACTGCTTTAGGTCTGGTTTCTACTGAAAGCTTCCCAGCGATCGTGGGCATTGCTGACATGATGCTCAAATCGTCAGACGTGACGCTGGTTGGCTATGAAAAAACAGGCGGTGGGTTTTGCACCGCTGTTGTGCGAGGCGGCATTTCAGATGTGCGGCTGGCAGTGCAAGAAGGCATTGACCTTGCCGCTCAGTTTGGGCAGAAAGTCTCGACGCTGGTCGTTCCTCGCCCCTTAGCAAATCTAGAAGCGGTGTTGCCGATCGGAACTAAACTCGCCGAACTTGCCAAAGGGCGGCACGGTAATCCGTTTCGCAATCAGGCAGTGGGGTTGCTTGAAACTCGCGGTTTTCCGGCGATGGTCGGTGCGGCAGATGCCATGCTCAAATCGGCTGACGTGACTTTGACAGCCTACGAAACGATCGGGTCAGGACTTTGCACCGCCATTATTCGCGGCACGATCGCCAACGTTGCGATGGCGATCGACGTAGGAATGCAAGAAGCTGAGCGCATCGGAGAACTTCACTCTGTAATGGTGATTCCTCGTGCGCTTGAAGATTTAGATCAAACCCTACCGCTTGCAAGCTGTTGGATCGAAGAACTACAGCCCTTGCGGTTGCCGATCGAACTTAAAGAAACCGAAAAAGAACTGGTGGCGTTACCCGAACTTCAGCAAGAGCTACAGTCGCTGGCACCGACCCAAACGGGGCTGCAACTTCCAGAATCGCGCCAGCCCAAGGCAGAAGACTTGCGAGAACTCGCGATGCCTATTCCTCAAGAAGAGACGATCGACGTGACTCCGCCGATCGAGCTTAAAAAGCTCAATCAGCCCCCAGAAGAAGCCGTGTGAGAACCCAGGATTGATGTGCAAAGTGTGACTGGATAGGGCATTCTAGGCACACACCTACCTCGTCCTTATCTAATGGCGGATCATCGCGCTCTGCCCCCGGAGCAAACCTTCTCTGAAATCGTGCGTCGGCTAGAACAAGATGCAAACGCGGCTCGCATTAAAAAGCTGATTTTATACGCCTGCAAAAACTGGTGGGAGAATGATCCCGATCGACTCAGTGTGATCAGCCTGCAAAGCCTGGTGCAAGAGCTGCGTTATCTTAACCCCACGTTAGAGCATCTGAAATACAAGTTACACCTACTGGTCGGCACCCTTAGCAAACAAGAAGAATATCTTCAAGTCGCAACCACGATTATAGAAAACTTGACGGGGTTATATAGAAGTGCGACTCCGATCGAGAAAACGACGATCAACACCAATCCACTGGATGCGATCGGGGGCAAATTACAAAACCAAATTACAAAAATATTAGAACAAGAAGTCCATTCTAGCCGCATTAAAAAGCTAATGATTTATGCTGCCCGCAAACATTGGGAAGCTGACCCGCTTAAAATTGACCAGGCGGAGATCAATAGACTAATCAGCGAATTAGCGCATCAATATCCGACGATCGAGAGTTTGCAAATCGGACTGGCGGCAATCGTCAAAAGCTTAAATAAGCCGATTGAGTATGCGGCGATCGCCAACATGATTTTGCGTGAAATGGGCAAGCTTTATTCTCAGGAAGGTGAGGTTATCAGTCCAGAGTCTACAAACGATTTAGCGACTCAAGCAGTCGCTCCGCCGAGTTCTCAAACTGCACCTGCGATCGAGCTTTTTGATATGCGATTAGAAATCGTCAAGTTTGCTAACCCGCTTCGAGCAAAAATTCTGCTGTTTTCTCTGGTCTACTATCCATTTACCTACAAAGAACAAGATTGGTCAAATCTCAAGCTCTATAGCCTTGAAGGATTGCTGCGCAGCGTCACAACGGTCTGTCACTCTTTAGAAGATCTGCAATCAAATCTAGAAGTGGCAGCACAACAGTTGAACCCACCTGAGGATTATGTCGAGGTGGTTCGCGTCATTCTCAAAAGTCTGAAACCAGGCTATATCAGCCTTCAGCAGCACGTTCAGCAGGCTTTGCAGATCACTGCCGAGGTTACACGGGCAAACTCCACGCAAGTTTTAATCAGTGGTGTGCCGAAATCAAGTTCAGCGATCGGGAATCAAGAATTATGAACGGTCAAGAAGTGCTGGGTCGCTATGAATCGGGAGATGCAAATTTCACGAAGGAAAACCTGAGCGGAGTCAATCTGACGGGAGCAGACTTAATTGGGGTCAATTTAGCTCACGCTGACCTCCATCATTCGATTTTGATCTTTGCATATTTGAACCGATCGAATCTCACCCACGCCAATCTCAAAGGCACAAAGCTGTGTGGTGCAAATCTCAGTCAGGCAACTCTATGTAACGCAAGTCTACGAGATGCCGATCTACATGGAGCCATTCTCTATGGGGCTGATTTGCGAGGTGCCGACCTGGGTTTAGCAACGTTGCTGGATGCCAATTTTAGAGATGCCGATTTGCGAAACGTCAATTTCAGCGGGGCAGATCTGCGGGGTGCTTGCCTGCGCGGGGCAAACCTACGAGAAGAAAAACGTGCTTACAAAGGGGCAAACCTACGCGGGGCAGATCTGCGAGGTGCCGACTTGCGCGGAGCTAATTTAGCCGGGGCTGACCTGAGTCGATCGAACCTGATCGGCGCAAACCTCAGTGAAGCTAGCCTCCGCAATGCAGACCTCACCGAAGCCAACTTAACCGACGCAATTCTCAACGGGACGTTTTTAACCGACGCGATTCTCACCGAGGCAAATCTCAGCCAAGCGACGTTACGCAACTGCAAGCTAAACCGCGCTCAATTAAACGAGGCAAATTTATCGGACGCTGATTTGAGAGATGCCACACTGAGCGATGCAAAACTGCACAAAACGAATTTTCAGCGGGCGAACTTGACTCGATCGCGCCTCAATCGTGCCGAATTTACTCACGCCAATCTTCGTTATGCAATCTTGGTAGACGCTCTTTTGATCAAGGCTTATTTGGGTCGAGCCGATTTACGCGACGCAAATTTAACGGGGGCAAATTTAGCGGGGGCAGAACTCAGCAGCGCTCTGTTGAATGGCGCAATTTTGCAGGGCGCAACCTTGCCCGATGGCAGTGTGCAGACCTAACTTGCGAATGCACCCGATAAATCCTGTAAGTTAATAACTCTAACCTTCAACGTGCGACAGATGAGTGAGTTGATCAGCGCCATTTTTGCTGGAGTGACCGCCTTTATTGCCACCAATTTAGATGACCTTGTGATCTTGATGCTGTTTTTTGCACAGATCAATGCCGTCTTTCGTCCCAAACATATCGTGGTGGGTCAATACCTAGGCTTTGGTGCTTTGATTCTTGCAAGTTTGCCCGGTTTTTTTGGCGGCTTGATAGTGCCAAAACCCTGGATTGGGCTGCTCGGATTGGTCCCGATCGCGATCGGGCTTTATCAACTCATTCACCCAGAAGATGAGAATGAAGTACAGACGGTCGCCAACGACTTTCAATCAACAATCAAGTTGCCAATTCTGTCAGCGTTAGGGCTGTTGGCTCCTCAAAGTTATCAGGTGGCTGCGGTGACGATCGCCAACGGTGGCGACAACATCGGAATTTATGTGCCGTTGTTTGCCGCTAGCAGTGCAGCCAGTCTCAGAGTGATTCTCAGCGTATTTTTTGTGCTGGTGGGAGTATGGTGCTACGTGGCGTATCAACTCGCTCGTCACCCGATCGTCGCTCGTGTGTTGACGCGCTATGGTGCGGCGATCGTGCCTTTTGTGCTCATCGGGGTAGGAATTTTTATTCTGATTGACAGCGAGACTTATAGGCTGCTCATAACCCTTCAGTCTCTTAATTGACTGACGATAAATGTCAGTCAATTAAGAAATTTAACCCCGACTTAAAGTTCGCGGACTGAAGGCTTGCCGTCTATGATTTCTCCCACGAGAACTACATCAGTCAAGCCTACAAACAAGCCATTCTCTAACACGCCGGGAATGTTGTTGAGAGTCTTCTCAAGGTCAGCCGGATTGTCAATGCGATCGAACTTCACATCGACGACTAAATTGCCTTGATCAGTGACGACTGGACCTGCTTTTCTGATGCCCATCCGCAGTTCGGGTTTGCCGCCGAGTTTGGCGATCGCTCTCATCACCGGAGTCACCGCCATCGGAATCACTTCGACCGGAAGTAAAAAGGTTGATCCCAAATGCTCAACTAATTTGCCACTATCGACCACGACAATAAACAGAGTTGCGAGCGAATCGACGATCTTTTCTTGCGTGTGAGCAGCGCCGCCCCCTTTGATCAAATTCTTGTGCGGATCGACCTCATCGGCTCCATCGATCGCCACATCAATGTGGTCGATTTCGTCTAACGTCACGAGCGGAATATTGTTTTGTCTTGCCAGCACGATCGCTTGAAACGAGGTGGGAACGCCTTTAATATCTTTGAGGTCGCCTGACTTGAGACGATCGCCCAACGCCTGAATCGCGTAGGCAGTTGTTGACCCAGTGCCCAGTCCTACAATGGAACCAGACTGCACTCTGGCGGCGGCGGCAATTCCCACCTGCTGTTTCATGATTTTTGCGGGGTCAGTTTCTACGCTCATGATCAAAAGTCCTAAACAATTCGGGGTGCAGGAGTGATCACTCCCTAGCCTTTAATACTATCTGCGCGTGACCGTCTATGAGTGATGATGAAGATTTCTTGCCCGAAGAATCCACTGAGCGATCGCTGTCTTGGCAATTGCAACAAGGCAAGCAGTTTGCAGACGCAGCCGACTTTGAAACTGCGATTCAGCACTACGATCGGGCGCTAGATCTTCAGCCTGATGATGAAGATATCTGGTGCGATCGAGGCATTGCCCTATATAAATTGGGTCGCTTTGAAGCGGCGTTAGTCAGTTTCGATCGGGCTTTAGAGTTACAGTCAGATTTGATTGACGCATGGATCGGTCGCGGACTGACGCTCAAACAGATGGCGAGATCGCAGGCAGCGATCGTCAGTTTTGACCAAGTTTTAAAGTACGATCCTGAGAATGCAGAAGCGTGGCTGCATCGAGGCAATCTCTTGCAGAGCTTAAAGCGTCGAAAAGAAGCGCTGACGAGCTACCACAAAGCCGTTCTATCCGATCCAAATCTGGCGGAGGCTTGGCGCGATCGGGCTGCCATTCTTTGGAGTCTCGGTCGCTATGACGATGCGCTTGCTAGCTACGATCGGGTCGTTGAGTCGCAGCCCAACAATGCTGATGCTTGGAGTCGTCGAGGCGATTTGCTCTATGGGTTAAAGCGCTATGACGATGCGGTTGAAAGCTACGATCGCGCCTTGTTTTTAGAACCTACAGCTACGCTCTGGAGTCGTCAAGCCGCAGCCCTGCGAAAACTCACGAACTATGAGCAGGCGATCGCTAGTTATGATCATGCCCTCAAACTCAAATCTGATGAGCCGCAATTTTGGCACGGTCGAGGATTGGCATTACGCAAATTAGAGCGATATGACGGAGCGATCGCCAACTTCGATCGAGCGCTTGTCCTGCGTCCCGATTTCTATCTAGCAACGCGCAGCAAACTCTTCACACTCGCTAAAGCGGGACGGTTAAAACGCTATTTATTCAGTCAGAGTCCGATCGATAAAGAACGGTTGCGGAACGACCTGCAAAATATCTGCGGGATGATCGTCAAAACAAAACTTCCGGCAATGGTGGTGATTGCGCTGAGTTTATTCTATAGCCTGGGCGGATTCTATAGCGTGATGAATGGAGGATTGGCGATCGCTAGTCGATTCACCGCGATCGCAGCAGCAGCCATAATCTTAGCCCTCTCACTCGTTGGCGAGTGGATGGATGAAAAACGAAACTAGTAACGCTCAAAATAGCGGCACGTTCCAACCAAGGCTAACGCCAACCGATAGATTATCGAGATCGATCGCTGAACTGGACGATCGCCCAAACAAATAAGACACGCTACCCGCGACAAAAACATCAGAATTAATGTTGTAGATTGCCAGGGCACTAATCTGATGCTCGGTGTCAGAGCGATCGACCTGAGTGAAATTCTTAAAGGTGAGTCGATAGTCTAATGCGCCTTGCAGCTTAGGGGTAACGTCATATCGCAGTCGAGCACCCAGCGTATTTGCCACGCGATTTTGATCATCGGGATTGGTAAAACTAGCTCTCAATTCATAAAACGAGTCGAGACGCAGTTGTTGCCCAAGCTGATCTTGCCGACCCAAAATAAACTGGAGAGAATTATCTTGCAAGAGTCGATCGCCACTGCCCGATCGATAGAGGTTTTCTTGCACCCAGCCCAATTGTCCATAGGTTCCGGGGGCGATGCGCTGCTGCACTGCCACGTTAAAGTTGAGCAGGTTATGGTCTGAGTCACCGCGATTGGCAAACCGCACCAACCCACCGCCAGCCGCCGCAATCAGGCGCGTTGTTTCACCCAACTTTGGCGTGGCTAACAGCGATGCACTATTGATAAACACGGTGTCACTAGGGCGAAACGTGCTGAGAGACGTGATGTTAGAGCTAGAAAACACAGAAGACCGCAAGAGTAGCTGCACATCAGGTTGACGACGCTCTGCGGTTGCTGGACGATCGAGAATCCGAATCTCACCGACTTCTGATCTGGTATCTTCTGGGTCAAGCGGTTGGGCATCTGGGGGCGCTGTTTGATCAGATGGAAATGCCGTCGGGTCTGGATTTATTGGAAGTTGACGGGTTGGCACCACCAGATCTGGGGCAGCCTGAGCGATCGCAGAAAGCCCACAACGGCTGAGCGTTGCCAACACACAGAGAGCGATCAAAGGAGAAATACGCATAATCCATCATCTGGGGTGAAAAGATTCAAAGAGTCGTCTTAGACTAAATCAGCGAAGTCCGGGGGTCTGATTGTTGACTGGAAGCGCTTGATTATTGCCACCCTGCACCAGCACCGGAGTTCCTGTGATCGCATTAGGGTTAGGTGGAGTGGTCGGAACCGTGACGACGGGGGCGTTTGAGGCACGATCGGCGGGGCTTGCGGGATTGGGATTTGTGGGATCGGACGATCGGGCACCGGAGTCACCACATCACGTCGATCGAGATAGCCTCGAAGTGGGTCGTCAGAATTAGTCGTAATGCAATTAGTCGCTAGCGTGCTATCTCCTCCTCTGGCGTTAAGCGTGCAGAGTCCTTCGATCGCTTTGGTTTGCAAATCGAGCGTTGCCAGGGTTGCTGTTCTGACTGCTTTTAGAGTCTGCTGAACAGGTGGCGCTTCTTGGAGCACGATCGAGTCTTGTCCGGGTCCCAAGCCCACAGCTAACCCGCTCGTTTGGTAAAACGTCCGCAAGTCAAAGGTTTTGACTTCGCCTAACGTGCCTTTGACAACAGATGCGGTTTGTCCGCCCTGGATAAATATGAAACTGCCTTTAGCATCAGTGATTTTGATCGGTGTGCCCGTGAGATTATAAAAGTCCGATTTTTGCGCCACGCCATCGACTTGAACGACCATCGCTAGACTCGTCACATTTGTGGCGGCGGCACCGGGGGGTGAACTAGCCGGAATCTCGGCGACTGCCTGACCTTCTAAAGTCTCAATGCGTGTCGATGCGGTCGTCGGCGGACTCATGATCAGCGCCGTCCCGTTTCTAAGCTGAAAGCCTCGCAGCCCTGGAATGAAGCGAAAAATTGCGTTTGAGCCAATGCGAGCTAGAGAGCCTTCGTTAAACAGCAATTCGGCTTTCGATCGACTTGCTGTGCGGAGCGCATCCTGCGGCACCATTACATCCGAGACTCTGGCAGAACGCGGCGATCGATTGTTGAGCAACAGTTGCACGTTGTTGATCAATTTATAGACTTCGCCACGAGTCAGCATGGCTTGTTGCGCCGTGGCAGGCAGCATCCACACCACCCCTAAAAGACTGCCTATAATGACGCTACGACTCAGTGATTTTACATTCATGACTACTCTCTCTTGACAGCAATATGTTTAAAGTAGGATTCAAAATGCGTATTTATGCGGTTGCTCATCAAACATTGATGATTCTCTAACTACAGCCTTGCAGATTTCCCATCCGGAAAAAGTTACGATCGGAAATCTATCTCAAGACGGGGAAAAAATCTAACTAAGAGGCTGATAATAAAAGGCTATTTACAGTGAATCTCATGGCATTAAAACTGCATGTTCCAACCCTTGACAACTCTGCAATTGCCAAAGACATCAAAGATACTATTTTGACGGCTGAACCCAATGCCAAAGTAGACATTGATGTTGAACAAAAAACGGTGACGATCGACGCAAAAGCTTCTGAAGAGACGTTTAAGCAATTGATCACGGCGGCTGGGCACAAAGTAACCGAGAGCTAGAAAATGCGGACGATCGCCCCACGCGAAGAGTAAAGTAGATCAACGATCGGACGATCGCTTTACTCTTCACCGTTTCTCACCGTGTCAAAGTTTTATCGCGAACTCACTGAACCGCTGCAAGCGTTTATCGCTGAACAGCAGATATTTTTCACAGCATCTGCCCCAACTCATGGACGCATCAACCTTTCACCGAAAGGAATCGATACCTTTAGGTGTCTTGATGCTCACACTGCCGCCTATCTCGACTTGACCGGAAGCGGCAACGAAACCAGCGCCCATCTGATCGAAAATGGACGGATGACGATCATGTTTTGCAGTTTTACGCAGCAGCCTTTGATTTTGCGGCTCTATGGTCAAGGCAGTGTGATTCGTCCGCGAGATGCTGAATGGGAAAACCTCGATTGTTTATTTCCTTCTACTCCAGGTACGCGACAAATCATCCAGTTAAGCGTTGAGTCTGTTCAGACTTCTTGTGGTCATGGCGTGCCATTTTATGACTATCAAGGAGAGCGAGAAACCATGATTCGTTGGGCTGAGAAAAAAGGGGAAGACGGGCTTCAACGCTATTGGCAAGACAAAAATCAAGTCAGTATTGATGGGTTGCCGACTTATCTATTGGGTAAAACTGATGCAGTCCATCAATAAGACGGTGGGATCGCAAGTATAAATTAGCTCGATCGTGAGAAAGATTGGCGATCGCTTTAGTTCGGTGCTACATTTTGTAGAAAGTTAGATAGTAAGTCAGCTTAATTCAGCTTTTTCTGAGTGGTTAGCTGCCCTTAGATTGCTGAAGCGGAGGAACCAAATTATTGGGGCTTATCTTCGTGAGTTCAGGGTTTGAATGATCCGAAGAGGGGCATCTCTCAGCCCTCGCCCGTCAGCTAACTCCGTCAGCATTGAGAGAGGACTGAAGAGTCAGCATTTATTTGTGTTTTAGACTCATCAGTGCCTCTTCCCAGTTTACTTATTCGTTGGGGCATTGATATGGTTCTTCAGCTAAATTTGGCTGCGATTTTGGCGATCGCGGCTCAGGCTACTTGGCGAAAGATGCGTCCTGTGATCTCGCGGGATGCCGTTGTGCTACCGATTCTCGGCTTTTTGGGAGTGATTGCAGTCTGGTGGGCAGTGGCGAGTTTTAACCATGATGTGATGCCCACCCCCCCCGAAGCGGTGATCGCAAATTTAGATTTTATTCTCCATCCGTTTTATCGTCGCGGTCCAGGTGATTTAGGCATTGGTTGGTTACTTCTAGCAAGTTTGCGTCGCGTGTTGATTGGGTTTCTACTTGGCGCACTGGTTGCCATTCCGATCGGGTTCTTGATCGGGATGTCTAGAAAAGCGATGATGGCGTTAAATCCAGTGATTCAGATTTTCAAGCCTGTGTCACCTCTCGCATGGTTACCGATTTCGCTGGCGATTTTCAATTTGGCTGATCCATCTGCTATTTTTGTGATCTTCATTACGTCTTTGTGGGCGACGATTATTAATACCGCTTTAGGAGTCGCTAGCGTTCCCAAAGATTATCTTGAAGTGTCACAAGTGTTAGAGATGCCACGTTGGAGGCAAATGCTCAAAGTGATTCTTCCGGCGAGTCTGCCCTATATTTTTACTGGATTACGAATTAGTTTAGGCGTTGCATGGCTCGTGATCGTTGCCGTTGAAATGCTCACCGGAGGCGTAGGTATTGGCTTTTTTGTTTGGGATGAATGGAGCCGCTTAAACCTAAGTTCTGTGTTTTTAGCCGTGTTTGTGATCGGGTTAACCGGATTGTTTTTAGATATGGCGATCGGGCAATTAGAAACGCTCGTGACTCACCGACAGCGATCGCTCTAACACTCATTCTCCTAATCATCATGACCAATATCTGGACGCGCCGAAACTTTCTCCAGCAAATGGGAGGATCTGCCGCAGGGTTTGCGCTTTCTGCCTGTGCGATTAACGCCAATCGTGCTCCTCAAAGTCTCTCAGAGTCCGCGATGTCGATCGAGCAAGTCGTCAAACCAGAGACGTTAGAAAAGCCGAATCTGACGATCGGATATGTGCCCGTCAATGACTGCGCCCCGTTTGCGATCGCTTGGGAAAAAGGCTTTTTTCGTAAATATGGGCTAACAGTGAACCTCAGCCGCGAGGCAAGCTGGGCAACCTCTCGCGATGGCATTATTTTTGGGCGACTAGATGCCTCTCCGGTCGTCTCAGGTGCCGTCACCAACGCCCACATCGGGGCAGAAGGCGCTCGTCATGCACCGCTTTGTGCGGCGATGACTCTACATCGTCACGGCAACGCGATGACGATGAACAAAGCCATGTGGGATGCCGGACTGCGCCCCTGGTTTGAATATAACGGCGACTTAGCCGCATTTGGGCAAGACTTTCGCCGCTATTTTGACAATCTGCCACCTGAGAAACGAGTCTGGGCAGTGGTGCTAAGTTCTGCGATTTACGAATACTTTGTGCGTTATCTGGTTGCCGCAACTGGAGTCGATCCGCTCAAAGAGTTTCGCATAATTATCGTGCCGCCGCCGCAAATGTTGGTGAATGTGCGAATCGGGGCGATGCAAGCCTACATGGTGGCTGAACCTTGGAACACCCGCGCTATTACAGGCAATGACGGCATTGGCTTCACGTTTGCTCAGGGCAAAGAGATCTGGACAGGGCACCCCGATCGACTCCTCGGTGTAATGCAGTCATTCATTGATGAAAATCCTAAAACCTATCGATCGCTGCTCAAAGCCATGATCGAAGCCTGTCGCTATTGTAGTAATCCGCAAAATCGCGAAGAAGTCGCCCAGATTATTTCGGCTCGATCGTTTACGGGAGCCAAGCCCAAACTGACGCGACCCGCGATCGTGGGTGACTACAATTACGGCGGATTTGATGGCAAAGATCGCACGATTCGAGCGGCGGACACGACGATATTTTTTGACATTCCGCCCAATATTCCCCAAGTGGCGAATGCTCACTCGACGTTTATGTGGCGATCGCACAGCATTTGGTTAATGACTCAAGCAGCGCGCTGGGGACAGATCAAAGAGATTCCTAAAAACGCCGATCAGATTGCCAAAAACGCTTGGAAGACGGAACTCTATCGAGAGGTTGCTGCCGAGATGGGCATTGCATGTCCAGCAGACGATTATAAAGTCGAACCTGCTGAGGTGTTTATCGACAAAAAGGCATTTGATCCCAGCGATCCGGTGGGCTATCTTAAAAGCTTTGAAATTCGTGCCGATCGTCCTACTCAGTTCTACTTGGCTTAATCGATCGTCCTTAATTGTAGGAGTCTTATCATGATTGAATCTACTGCTATGAGCGTATCGCAGCCTTCTCAGTTTGATCGGTCTGAATTCTTGAAAATCGAGGATCTGCACAAATCGTTTAAAGCTGGAAACGGCAGAGAATCGTTGGTGCTGAAAGAGATTAATTTAACGATCGCCGAAACTGAATACATTTCAGTCATCGGTCACTCTGGCTGTGGCAAGTCAACGCTGCTGAGAATTGTGGCAGGGTTAGAAAAACTGACTTCTGGTTCAGTCCGATTGCAGGGCAAAGAAATCTGCAAACCTGGCTGCGATCGGATGATGGTATTTCAACAGTATTCGCTGCTACCGTGGCTAACCGTGCGACAAAACATTCGCCTTGCGGTCGATGAAGTGCTGACTCACCTCTCACCCGTTGAGAAAAAAGAACTCGTCAATGAACACATTGCAATGGTAAATCTGACCGCCGCCGCAGACAAATATCCCGATGAGATTTCGGGTGGGATGAAACAGCGGGTCGGCATCGCTCGTGCATTGTCAACTCGTCCCAAAATGCTGCTCATGGACGAACCGTTTGGAGCCTTAGATGCGCTGACTCGCGGCAAGCTCCAGCGTCAAGTCTTAGAGATTTGGGAGAGCCATCGTCAAGCCGTGATGATGATTACCCACGATGTAGACGAGGCAATTTATATGTCCGATCGAATCGTCCTAATGACCAACGGACCTGCTGCCACGATCGGAGAAATCTTAGAAGTGCCGTTTCAGCATCCGCGCGATCGTGCTCAACTCCGTCAATCTTCTGACTATTATGAATTGCGAAATCACGCGCTCAATTTTCTCGATTCTCACTTTGGCGCAGAAGACTAAGAAGGAATCAGGAATTCAGAAAGATTGAGAAGGAATCAAAAATTCGGAAAAATGACTCTGAATGCTGAAGAAACGTCTGGAGCCTCAAACGTAAAAGCTACGATGATTGCAAACTCCTTCTGACCTCTGCCTTGTTTTCCCTATGCACCTGCGGTTTTCTCAAGATATTGAATCGTTGCTGAAGCGTATTTCTGAGCAGCCGTTAACCTTGGCGGCAATTTTGTCAGAGACTTCAGAGCGTGGATTTAGTTTGGTGATTGGGTTATTGGTGCTGCCCTTCTTGTTTCCTGTGCCACCCGGCTTGACGGGCATTCCGGGGGCTGGCTGCATTTTGTTGGGAATGCAAATGGCGCTGGGGCGGCGATCGCCCTGGCTTCCCAAAAAAGTGGCTCGATTTCAGTTTCCCCAAGCGTTTGCCAAACAACTGTTGCAGAACGTGAAACGAGTCACTAAAGTTCTTGAAAAAATCACTCGTCCGCGTTTGACTCACATTGCCTCAAATCCTTATATCTGGCAGTTTAATGGGCTGTGTATCACCTGGTTAGCGATTCTATTGATTGCGCCGATTCCATTCACGAATCCATTTCCCACGATCGGGATTTTGCTCTTAGTCGTCGCCATGTTGGAGTCAGATGGTTTATTGATGTGCGTCGCCTATGGGATGACGCTGCTGATTACGATCGCCTGTGCTGCGATCGCTTATCTTCTCTGGCAAGCGCCTAATTTTTTCCAAACGCTGTTTTAAATAACATGGGTTGTTGCTACATAACCACAAGTCTTCTATTCACGTTAAATCCTTACTCTTCGATCGAGACTCTCCATTCCCTAAACTAACTATTCATTTGAATGGATTAACAATTCCTAACCCCTGATCAGAATGTTAGTATCAACGGCGTTCATGCAGCATTTCTCGCGTGAATCGAGGAGCGTTGAGTGGAATCGGATTTTGCTGCATTCGCTCAACTAGCGATTTGAGAAACTGTTGTTTAGTTTCTACATCAGGAATCGGCGACGACACGACTTGAGGAGATTGAATCAACAACTCGACCTCAGTTCCTTCGGGCAATTCAAAATCTGTTTGAAGGATGAATGCACCATTACGAGAAATTGCTTTCAGCGCTTGAGGCATTGAGGAACTCCAGGCTAATTGCTATGCTCTCAAGCATAGTCGATCGCTTCATAACCCAACTCAAAACATTGCCATCCTTACTCTTGGTGGCTTGTGACATTTTCACCTCCGAGACTTCCCGCTCCCTAAATTATTCACCTGCTCTGAGGGGTGACTGCCACTATCAAAGGCTCGATCGTCTGCCGTGCCTCTGAGCGAAAATGACTGTTGAGGAATCCCGATCGCGATGCCTTGCTCATCCATTGCTAGCTTTAAACGTCGTCGAAACTCTCGCCCCACGTTCCATTGCTGCAACGGTTGTGTCTTAATCCAGACGCGAATGGTCACACCCGCATTGTTTAAGTCATCGACTCCGAGCACTTCTGGAGGCTCGATAATTTTTGCCTGCCAATCGGGGGCTTGATCTATTTCGTGCCCAACTTGTTTGATCAGGTGAATTGCCTGATCGAGGTTAGCATCATAGGAAACGACGATCGCCAGATCTACCCGTGACCAATCTTTAGAGAGATTTTCTACGATCGCGATCGAGCTATTGGGAATCGTAATTAATCGTCCCTCAGCGTTTCGCAGTTGAGTGATTCGCAAATTCATGTTTTCAACTAATCCAGACACGGTGCCAACCTGAATCACATCACCAACCGCATATTGATCTTCTAAGAGAATGAGAAATCCGTTAATCACATCTTTAATCAGGTTTTGAGATGCGAGAGAAATGCCTAAACCAATGATTCCAGCACCTGCTAATAATGGAACCACTTCAATTCCTGTAACCGAAAGTATCGCGATAATAGCAATACTAATAAACATGAGAGCCGATAGACTTTTAACTACGCCGGAAAATGTAGAAACTCGTAAAGCAATTCTTTGTGACGCTTGAGGGCTAATAAACTCTCCATCACTCAAGGCACTAAAGACGCGATCGATTGCCACATCAGTGAGACGAATGACTAGATAAGTGACGATCGTAATGCCCAAGATTTTGGGCGGAGTCGAGAAGACAATCGGTTGCAGCCAGCGCGTATAGGGAAATAACCCCAAAATAATCAGAGTGCCGACTCCCCAGATTCCGACTTGGGTGAGTTGCAAGAGCCTCCTTTGTGCCTCTCTTAGGTTGCGCTGTTGACGCTTGACCATTTGCTGCTGGACGATTTGGCTGGTGGCAACTTTAGCCGACTCTGCGGTATTGGGTGACACAATGGGATCGGCTGGAATCTCTGCTTGAGTTTGCTTTTGCTGACGAGTTAACCGACGCTGCCACTGAGAGAGAATCCAACTTGTCAAGAATATGCCAAATAAAATCGCGACCGCTTGCACTCCCTGACGCACCAGGAAGTCGGATTGCCGTTCTTGTTTCGCTTCAACCAAAGCATTGCGAATGGTTGGCGTGAGTTCTTTTGCATAGCTGCTAGGTTGTTGCCCTTGTAACTGAGCGTCTAAAGTCGTGACCGTCATTAAATATTGATCGTTAACAGAGATGACAGGCAGATTACTGGCTGAATCGATCGCCGTTGTCACTTGCAATTGATCAGGGTCAAAACTACGATCGACAAGACGATTTAGGTTGGTCTCAATGTTTTGCACGCGAGACGCGATCGGTGTGCTGCCCTGTGGGCTGCGAGTTGCAGGAGCGGCGATCGTAAACAATGTCCGCCCGTCTAGTTTGACATCTCCTCTCGCAAGCTCGGTATTAGCGGCGATTTGGGGAGCCGTCAATTGAGGCAACGTCAACTGAGGAAGGCTAGGAGTGCTTGGAGATTGGGCAGATGAAATGAATGGACACAACAACACGATCGCTAATCCAAAAATTATGCCGATCGCAACCGTTTTTTGTCGAATCACACCTGCCTCCTAATCACATCCAGCAAATCAACCTTTAACAGGCTAGCGAATAGTCATCTTGATTCATTTACCTACATAATATTTAGACATGACAAACCACTGCGATTCTTTCCTAAAACTTGATTCTCCTGCTTTAGAATCGTAGCCTTGTCTAATTCAACGGAGAGGGGGGGATTCGAACCCCCGTTGAGTTGCCCCAAAGCGCATTTCGAGTGCGCCGCATTCAACCGCTCTGCCACCTCTCCAAGAGAGCCTGATGGTCAATCATCACTCTTTGGTCATTAATCATACTATATCGGCAAAGCATCTTTCTCATCTGATCCTGAAGTCTTTTCAAATTTTGTCTGCGGAGTCCAGCGCATTGCCCCATCGCGCCCTAGAGAATAGAACTGAACTCCACGTTTCTCAAGTTGAGCCACGGTTTCAGGATCGACTTGATTGGAGTAAGCGATCGCCACGTTTGGCTTGAGTCGATCGAGCATCTCGGACTGAATGGCTTTGCCTGACCACCACAGCACCTGATTGTTTTGCAACGCTGGATTTGAGAGCAATTCTGTCTGCTGCTTTTTAGGAACATCCTTTAGCCAGAGCCAATTTTGTTCGCCGATTTGAAACTGCACCATTTCAGGTTTGCTGTTCACCAGTGCCACTGAGGTCGAGTGCATCTTCATGATTTGCCCGATCGAAAACGGTAAATAACGCCCTTGATGAGTCTGAACAGTTTGCGCGATCGTGGCATTTTCAGCCGTATTTAAATTCGCCAACTGATAAAAAGATTTGGTAGGAATCTGATCGAGTAGGGCAGACCACCCTGCGTTTGTCGTTTCGTTTGAGAGAGTTGCGATCGCCCAATCGAGCTGATTCACGCCCTCTTTTTGCAGAAACGGCAAGACGGTTGAACTCGCCGTTGATTCATCACCACTATTCACTAATGCAATTCGTCCATGATCTTGAATGACTAAAATGGGATCTCGTAGCGTTGCCAGCAAGGTGATTTGCAGCGAATTTGCTTTAACGTATCCCGCAGGAATAAAGACTAACGCGACAGCAGCTAGTCCGATCGCCCACGAATAAGGTTGCAGTTTGGGTCGCAGCCAAGGCAGACAAATCAGTCCGTAGAGAATGATCATGAGGAATGCAGAAATCGTGCCAACGGCGATCGAGTTTCCGGGTAGTTTGTAAAAGAAATCAATAATCGCCAACATTGCATAAGTTGGATAGTGCAGCAACCAGGCTGAGGCGCTGCCTGCGATCGGAGAAATCAACGCTAGAAAAGCGCTAATCACTCCGCCAATGCTAATGATAGAAATTAAGGGAGTCACTATTACATTGACTGGAATGCTGTAAGGAGAAAGCACTCCAAATGAATATAACTGAAGCGGCAATGTCCAAATATAAGCTGCGATCGGAACTGCAATCATAGACGTAAAAACGCTAGGCAGCCAGTCCAGTGACTTGACTAAGGACGGTGATGTGACTTGCAGTCCCAGTGTGGCTAGAAAACTTAGCTGAAATCCTAAATCCCAAATCCACATCGGATTAAAGATCAGCAAGATGATTGCAGCGAGTAATAGTCCTCCTAACGGCTTAACGCTGCGTTTGTTTGCAAGTCCGATTAGCAATCCAAAGCCCATGATCACGGCTCTTAAAACAGATGGCTCCAGTCCCGTTAATCCTAAAAATATGAGAAGGGCTGTCACTCCGGCGATCACTTGAACTGTGGTTGAGAACCGATTTAATAACGCTAGGACAACACTTAAAATCAGCGATACTTGAAATCCTGATGCGGCTAGAGCGTGGGACAATCCAACTCTTTTGATACTCCCCATGCCTAAAGGCGAGGGGATTCTTGAAGAGTCCACAAGCGAACCTTCAAAGGCGTTAACAAAGCGCCCCTACTGACTCCCTCAAGGCATAGCCCTAAAGTTGTCGCTACTTTTCGCAAGATGTTTGCCGCACCGTTGCAATCAGCATTGATGTACTGATTGTTTTGAGTGCGGTACAAGCCACGTTTAACTCGTCTGCCTGACTCCTTCCACCCTTCGGGTTTCTCACCGATTTTAGGCAGGAAATCATCATCCACAAACGAAGCCTTAGACGTATAGCTTTCTTCCGTCTCAACGAATCGAATCCCGTGCTGTTCGCACAGTTGCGAGACTCTCTCTTTGAGTCTGCCCGTGGGAATCTGGACAAACTTCTGATTGGTTTTAGCACCCATATTGGCACCGTCTTTCTGCCCTCGATTCCAGCCAAACACGACGGTGCCGATTCTGTTCTCAAGACAATGATTGATCACCTTTCTAGCCGCTTTATTGACCGCATCCCTAACCTGACGATTGCGTTTCTCAGTGATGGCAGCTAATCGCTTAGACCAAAAACCTTGAGGCTGATTCTCTTTGAGGGTGGCAACTTGCTTGTTATT
>NZ_LXYR01000040.1 GCF_001650195.1 Phormidesmis priestleyi BC1401
GGTCTTGACCTCAACGCGTTGGGATCAATTCTGGAACAAACTGAATCAATACGGCTTTTCCGTTGCCCTCTAATAGTATCAAATAGAGGTCGCACCCCCGCTCAGATCGCTATTAACCAGGTTGACACGACGCAGATCGGCGTGACCAAAGTTTGCCTCGATCAGATTTGCGCCAGTCAGTCTAGCTCCGGTTAAAGTGCTGCGACGGACATCGGCATAGCTGAGATTTGCGTTGACCAAATTTGCACCTGTGAGATTGGCGCTGACTAGCGTTGCTTTCATCAAGTTTGCAGAGGTTAAGTCTACGCCGATCAACGATGCCTCAGTCAGCATAGCGTTGATCAAAACTGTGCTGGCGAGGTTGGCGCTAATTAGGTTAGCGCTGGTGAAATTGGTGTTAATCAAATGAGCACCCGCCAAATTAGCGCCCACTAAATCAGCACCCGACATATTCTTAGACCGTAAATCGATCGCGCCTAAGTTCGCTTCAGAAAAATCTTGGAGCGGATTTAGCCCTGCAATCTGCGCCAAGTCAAAGAAATCGTCTGTATCGGCTGTCTCGACGCGCTCGATCAATTCTCGAAGAAACTGAAGGGATTTGTCTTTGGTCATCATCTTTTTACCTAACTGAGACCATGCGGAGACGAGGTACTGCAATTAGGTAGGACTACAGAGCACTGCGACTGGATTTCGCAATGCACTCAAAGATTGATAGATCCAGAGTTAGACCTCGGAAGATGCTGGAAGAGTTTCAGGTCGCCTGTGAGAGATGAAGCGCAATAAGCCGTTCAATGACTGCTTTTTTGTTGTGACTAAGATTTTTGGGAATGAGGCTACTTAGAGTAGGAGCGTCATTCAAAATGCCCTCAGACTGTTCAGGGACAGCGAGTTCTGCTGAAGTGATGTTATTCGTGAGGTGATTTGAGTCAGACATAAAATATAACGAGTGGTGAATCGTTTTGATCTAGCTGGGCGTGAGTTCTAAAGATGGCTGAGAAAGCTGCACTTAAATAGCCTAGTCGATCGCCAAGAATCGAGACATTCCCCGATCGAACGAGTGCTTTGAGTTAACGATAACACTGCTGCTCAAGGATTCAATTCAGGACATCAAACTTTCATCATTCCCCTGACTTCTATTTTTCGGTTAGCGCCCACGCCCCATCCCACTCGCCAATCGGAGGATTTGTGAGCCAGTGTTGACAGCGCTCCATGTGCAGCGCCGCCGCTTTGTCGTGACTGTCAATTTCTAAAACGGTTGCAAATCCAGCGATCGCGAGAGCAAACTTGCGATTCAAATAGTGCTGTCGGGCTTTCTCATAGTGCTCGATCACCTGCTGTTTTTGGTCAGAAATGGTTTCCGATCGTAGCCCCACCAATTCGTAAACAGCAACCGGGTTGTTTTTGCCTTTGACTTTGATGAAGTCAAGTTCGCGGGTCCAGACGCGATCGCTCACAGGGCGATAGGTGCTCTCACTAATCACAATATCGGTGCCGTAGATCTTGGTGGCTCCTTCTAGCCGAGCGCCGAGATTAACCCCATCGCCGATCGCCGTAAACTCCATGCGTTTGCTACAGCCGATGTTGCCACTGATTACCGTGTCGGAGTTGATGCCAATGCCGATTTTGATGGTTTTCTTATGGTCTGCCCGACGTTTTGCGTTGAAGTCAGTGAGGCGGTGACGCATATCAACCGCTGTTTGCACCGACATCCACTCGTGATCGTCAAGGGGTAATGGCGAGCCGAAAACCGCCATAATCGCGTCGCCGATGTATTTGTCGAGAATGCCTTTGTGGGTGAACACGGCATCCACCATCGATTCAAAATATTGGTTGAGCAGTTCGACGACTTCTTCAGCCGCCAAGGTTTCGGTGAGCGTCGTATAGCTGCGAATGTCAGAGAACAACACTGAGACTTCTTTGCGATCGCCTCCCATCTTGGCAGCGTCGGGGTTTTCTAACAACTGTTCTGCCAGTTCTTGAGTCATGTAGCGATACATCGTGCTTTTGAGTCTCTTTTCATCGCTGATGTCATCCATGACGACCAGCGCCCCAGAGATTTTTTTGCTGTCGTTGGCATCGGCGATCGTATTGATCGATAAGTTAATGCTGTGCTGTTCTCCTCCTTTTGTGGGCTGTAGAGTTTGGTCAGGATAATATTGCTGGCGGTTTTTATCGCCGATCGCCATGCCAAACCACTTCGAGAAATCTCCCTTCTCAATCTTCACCAGCTTTGAGATTAAATGCCCTTCTAGCGACTCATTGCTGTCTAAACCCAATAGCTTCTTGGCGCTTTCGTTGGCAGCAATGATATGACCTTCTTTATCGGTGGAGATCACGCCATTGGAGAGCGATCGCAGAATGTCTCGCTGCATCTGCTCTTGCTGTTTAATGGTCTCAAACATTTTGGCATTTTGCAGCGCAACCCCCGCCTGAATGTTAAAGGTCGCCATAAACTCCTGATCGCTGCGATTAAAGCTGGCTTTCCAGAATTCAGGCGCTGCGGGCCAATAGCTGGGATTGTAATCGGGAAAGTATCCCTGCTTGTTTTTGTTGACGAGTTGAGTCACCCCAATCAGATCACCATTGACGTTGCGAATCGGCATACACAATAGGCTGCAGGTTCGGTAGCCTGTTTCTTGGTCAGTTTTTTTGGCGGTTTCGGCTCCCTCATGATCGTAGAGATCAAAGGGAATATTGATGACTTCACCAGAGGCAGCGACTTGACCCGCGAAGCCAACCCCGATCGGAAACCGCAACTCTTTTAGGTTGCCGTCTGCCATCACCACACGAGTCCAAATCTCGTCTCGCTCTCGGTCAATCAGCCAAAGAGTGCTGCGATCGGCGTTCATCAGCTTTTTGGCTTCATCCATGACTCGCATCAGCGTATCATCTAAGTCTAAGCTGCTTTGACTGAGCGATTGAGTCGCCTTAATCAGCGCATTGGCTGCCCGCTGTCTTTGCGTTGCAATATAGAACGATCGAGACGACTCTAGAATCAGTTGAATCGAAGGAGCAAATTCGATAAAAAGCTGCTCGTCGCCGTGAGTAAAGCCACCCAGATCAATTCGCTCATCGAGAGGAGTTGAGCGATCGCACCCTGGCTTGAGCTTGTTGATCAGTTGAATCACTGCTACCAGATCCCCATCGTCGTTGAGGAGGGGCAATGTCAGCATTGTGTAAGCGCGATATCCCAGCTTCTGATACTGAATTTTTGCTTGCCCCGATCGAGGGTCATCAAAAAAATCATAGTGGATATTGATCCCCCGTTTAAAGGTGGCGGCTTCTCCGGCAATGCCCTGATCGGCAGGGAATCGAATTTCAAAGCTGCGTCCATCAGTATCGTTGGTGACCGTCGTGTAGAGTTCGTTTTTCTCTTCGTCTAGCAAATAAATCGTGGTGCGATCGGCGTTGAGCAACTCTCCAGTTTTAGTTGTGATCGAGGTGAGCATCTCTTCTAAAATGGTGTCAAACCCCTGCATATCAAGCATCGAAAGAGTTTGGTTGACGATTCTTAGCTTTTGCTCAACCTCATAAACAACTTCCTTAAACTTGTCTTGCGTCAAAGGCGCGAGCAAGGAAGCAAACTTACCTTTCGGTGCCGACAGCGAACTCTTACTCGTTGCCAGACCTGATTCAGACGAATCATGGGTCGCAATACCAAACGAAGAGGGTTCTACGATCGCGTTACTCCACGTCGCCACATCGTCGCCATAGTGGGTTTCACTCGTTGAGGAGTCAGAATTGTGATCGCTAATCAGATAGACAGGACTATTTGTAATAGCCGCGTCTGTAACGACATCACTAGAATTTCGGTTGGGTAGATGGGGAGATGCAGGAGTCATAACGATTTCAGTGAGAAACTAAAGGAATCCGTTCTGTCTAAACGAGCAACGGAGCGATGGTAAACTGTGAATCATGACTGAACGATCGTGGTTTATGAGACACGTTCTATCTAAGACGATTCTGACACGATGACCAAAGATTAGATGTGCCAATTTCTACCGACTGACATCCCTTGCCTCGTCGCTTGAGCACTTCGAGGTTGATCGTTTGCTGCCATCAAGGGTTTGTAGGTGCTCACTACACTCGATCGCTTCAAGCAGAGGTTTTTTGCCATTTCTATTTATGGAATAGTTTGAGTGCTCTTACAATCACCGATCGGCTGCTCTCATGGTTCCCCCTTTTGAGAGTCTTTATGCTGAATTGCATCGACATTTGACAGTGAGAAAGTTGCTGAGTGCTTTCTTAGACAGTAAAGGGAAACCACAGTTTTTTCTAGATAGATATAAAATACAGTGAATCTTATGCAAATCGCCGACGAATGAGCGGTTAACGTTGATAGGTCTATATTAAGATAGGTTTATACAACAGTCCGGACAATTTTAAATCGCCAACGGTGGAATGCGGGTTTCAGCATCATCACTGAGGCAAATACCAACGGTGGAATGAGGGTTTCAGCCTCTGCCTCAAAAAATGTCCGGAGTATTGTTTATATAAAGTTTGTGTATGGGCGCACAAACTCAGACAGGTTCTGCTGACGCTCATGATTTGTGGATATTTCACGACTCACTATGCAGACAATTTCTGTGGTGATTCCGGCTCATAACAAAAATCTCAGATTCTCTATCGCTACTCTTTAAGATCTCTTTCTGCCGAGATTGACGTGACAAAGAAATGTAACGCAATTGTAACCGATCGAGGATTTAGATCGGCTCCTTAAACGCTACAACATCTGAGAAGCCAGAATCTAGCCAACATTTATCAATCTAACGAGGCTGATTTTAGCTGATGTTAAGAGTGACGCGCAGGTCAAGGTTGGTCAAAAGCTATGGACGGCGATTTGCTTAAATCCTCGCGTCCTCTCTAATAGAGTCACTCAGCGATATCTCCTGAAATGGCTACTGTTGACTTTACTGCCACCCGGATTTGTGAGGCGCTTTGCTCAACCGTTCGGCGACCCATTGCAGCATCTGATCTGAGTTATCAGCCTTGAATCGGCTTAGGTCTTTTTCGCTGCTTTTACCCGGGTCGATCGAGGTTTTCGAGCGGTGTCAGAAGCAGAGTGATCGACTTGAACTGATCCATTTTCTCGGAGGCTTGCTGCCTGAGCGAGAAGAGATTCTGCAAAGGCAGAGGCTGCGTCTTCGCCAGAGCCATTGGTCGAGTCGCTGGAGTGCCCCCCCGCAAGTTGAGCTAGTTCTTCTCGGCGCTGCTGACGATCGAGCGCACTCACCCGCACCACCGTCCGCAGTTCAGGCGTATCTACCGCAGACCCATTTTCTTCAACCGATGCATCTTTTGCCTTGCGCTTCTTGCCCTTTGTCGCCTGCTCGCTGCCGTTGAAGTCAATGACCTGCTTATCGACATGGAAGTGATGATCTGCCATCGCCGCCACGATCGGCTGGTGAGTCACACAGAGAACTTGATGCTGACGGCTGAGATGATGCAGTTTTTCAGCGATCGCTTGAGCAACCCGCCCTGAGACCCCGACATCGATTTCGTCAAAAACCAGCGTCCCAACCGAATCGACCTGCGAAAAGCAAGCCTGTAACGCCAGTAGAAAACGGCTCATCTCGCCACCAGAGGCAGTTTCGGTCAGCGACTGTAGCGGTTCGCCAGGGTTGGGGCTGAACAAATAAGTGATGCGATCGGCTCCCGCAGAGGTCGGTGAGACGGGCGTGATCCCCACTTGAAACTGGACTTTTTCCATCGCTAGGGGTTTTAGCTCTGCCACGAGCCGATTTTCCAAATCCTTGGCGGCAGTCTGACGCAGGTGAGTTAATTTTGCACACACGTCCGTCAATTCAGTTTTACGATCGTGGGCAGTCTGTTCAAGTTCTTCGAGAGACTGTCCGGCTCCAGTGAGTCCTTCAAGTTCGGCTTGGAGCGATTGTTGAAGCCCGATCGCCTCTGCCAAACTCGGACCGTATTTGCGGCAAATCTGCTTAAGTTCAATGATGCGTTCTTCAACTTCCTGCAATCGCTGAGGGTCGGTTTCTAGCCCGTCTCCATAGGCGTTGATTTCCTGTCCCGCTTCTTCGACCTGCGCGAGGGCTGACGTAACGAGATCCAAAATCGGCTGAATTTGCTCGTCATAGCGCAGCATATCCGTCAAAAGCGATCGGGCTTTACCCAAAAGGTCAGAACACGCATCATCGCCATTTTCGTTCTGGTAGAGCGACTGATATGCCTCGTAGCTCTGCTGCTGCAATTCGACGCTGTGACCGAGGCGTTTTCGCTCCTGTTCTAGCTGCTCGATCTCATCGGGATCGCTAAGATTGGCGACATTGAGTTCTCGAAGCTGATATTCAAACAGGTCAAGCTGCTGAAGGCGCTGTTGCTCAGAGTGACGACGCTTATCGAGTGCCTGAGACGCTTGCTGGTAAACAGACAACGCCTGACCCACGCGATCGCGTTGTTTGAGCAGGGTCGCCCCACCATAGCTGTCTAGCCAATTTCGCTGAAGGCTCGGCTGCCCTAATTGCACGGTCTGCCCCTGAGCGGTGATTTCTACAAGCCGATCGCGCAGCGACTCCATTTGCTGTTTGTTGACCAACACGCCGTTGACGCGCGATCGATTGCGCTGTCCGCTGCCACTGGCAACAATTTCGCGGGTGCAAACTAATAGAGAACCGTCTAGGGGATCGATCTGCTCGATGTCTAGCCAGTTTTTCATGGCGGGATCAATCCGAAAGGTCGCCTCGACCGAGGCGCGCTCTGCCCCTGTGCGAACGGCTCGACTCGTGACTTTGCCCCCTAGCGCAGCATCGATCGCATCTAAAATAATCGATTTCCCTGCACCTGTTTCACCCGTCAAAACGTGTAAGCCTGAGCCAAAATCCAACTCTAGACGATCAATTAAGGCAAAGTTTTCGATTTGCAGAGACAGCAACATGGGCAAATTTCAAGCTGAGGAATGAGACGCTGGCTGATTGAACTAAACGTCTGACGATCGTTTAGTTCAGACAAGAGGGTTGGGTCTGCTGAATGGTTTGAAAAGTAGAAAAAGCATCCGTAAAGGTGCCCAATTCAATGTTAGCGGTCAGGGAACTGATAAGGGTTTCTTTTTCGCGCTTCTGGTAGTAAATTTGTCCTATTTTAGCCGTCAAACGGTCAAAAGCAAAACTTTTCATGCTTTGTGTTGACGACACCCTGACCGAATAGAACTATTTTGAATCAAGTAACCAATTGCCTCAGAAGAGTTTCCTACAAAATAGTTCGTGAATCCTTCTTTAATCCATGATCTGTGGCTTCTAAAGAAATAATTAACTGAAAAGAGGAGAACTCTGTAAGCTTGTTGTTACAATGCTTTACATACCGTTTCAATCCGGTTTCACTGCATGAGCGTCATGAACGATAAGTCTGTTTCTGTTACGACAATTGACTCGAGGTACACGACTGAGGATGTTGATCGAGAAATGGCGGACTTATCAACCGTCACGATCGCGAATGAATCTGAAATCTTGATGGGTGACGTGCCCTCTGAGCAAGCGGCTCCCAGCATTCACTATGACCCCGATGAAATTGCGGCTCGATATGAAAGACAGCCCTTTAAGGTGTTTGCGAGAACGTTAAGCATCTTCTTACCGCTTGTCTGGTTCGCGTTTCGTCTGTGGTGGGATCGCGTGACTGGAGGTGGCGATCGTGCCCAGAAGGGGCAAGCGATCCATCTTCGCAAGATGCTGACCACATTGGGACCCGCCTTTATCAAAATTGGACAAGCGCTATCTACTCGTCCAGATTTGGTGCCCCCGACTTATTTAGAAGAACTGACCAAACTTCAAGATCAGTTGCCTCCTTTTCCAAATGAGATCGCGTTTCAGTTCATCCGCGAAGAATTGGGTGCTGACCCCAGCGAAGTATATGCAGAACTGAGTTCGATGCCGATCGCTGCTGCGTCGCTCGGTCAAGTCTATAAAGGCAAACTCAAGACGGGTGAAGACGTTGCGGTGAAAGTCCAGCGCCCCGGTTTGGCTGAAAGCATTGCTGTGGATATGTATATTCTGCGAAAGATTGCGGCTTGGGCGATGAACAACATCAAGCGAGTGCGGAGTAATCTAGTCGCGATCGCCGACGAACTCGCCACCCGCATTTTTGAAGAGACGGATTATAACCAAGAAGGACGCAACGCCGAGCGGTTTGCCAGCCTCTATGGTTATCTTCCCGAAATCTATGTGCCTAAAATCTATTGGCGCTACACAGGGCGACGCGTCTTGACGATGGAGTGGATTACGGGCACTAAGCTGACCGAACTCGACAAAATTCGAGAGCAGGGCATTGATGCCACTCACTTGATTGATGTAGGTGTGCAGTGTTCGCTACGGCAGCTTTTAGAGCATGGCTTCTTTCACGCTGACCCTCACCCTGGCAACTTGCTGGCAATGCCAGACGGCAGACTGGCTTATTTAGACTTCGGCATGATGAGCGAAGTCAAGCCCTATCAGCGCTATGGATTGATTGAAGCGATCGTTCACTTGGTCAACCGAGACTTTGAAGGGTTGGCACACGACTATGTGAAGTTAGAGTTTTTGACTCCTGACACTGACCTTGCGCCAATTATTCCTGCCTTTGCGAGTGTTTTTAACGATGCGTTAGGAGCCAGTGTTGCCGAAATTAACATCAAAAGCATCACCGATCAACTCTCATCATTGATGTATGAATATCCGTTTACGGTTCCGGCTTATTATGCGTTGATTATCCGATCGCTCGTCACCCTAGAAGGCATCGCCATCCACGTCGATCCTGAGTTCAAAGTGTTGAGCAAGGCATACCCTTACGTCGCGAAGCGATTGCTGACGGATCAGTCTCCTGAGCTTCGAGAATCGCTAAGAGACCTACTGTTCAAAGATGGTAGATTTCGATGGAATCGCTTAGAGAACTTGTTGCAAAACGCCCGCAGCAATCAAGAATATGACCTGGATCAAGTTCTTGACCAGGCGGTTGATTTCTTGTTTTCAGAACGAGGTGAGTTTATTCGCGCCAACCTGGTGAATGAGATTATTAAAGGATTAGATTCACTCGGTCAAAGCGTTTGGCAAACCGTAAATTACCGATTTCGTGAACAGGTAGGCTGGACGGTTGAGCGTCCGGTAGCACTATCGGAGAATCAGCAAACCCTAGAGCACGTCAAGCGCATCTGGAATATTTTGCAAGAAACTCGCGGGTTTGATCAGGGCAAGCTGCTGTCGTTGCTGCCGCGTCTACTTGCAAAACCAGAGACGCAAAAAATGGGTCAAAAAATTGTCGGAGGTTTAGCGCAAAAGTTTGCCGTTCGACTTCTTCGCGATTTTCTGTTAACTGAGCAGCCCTCTCCTCAAATTGTGAAGGATGGTTATCCGATCGCGCGTCCGGCTCTGCCCGCAGCAAGAGGATAAGAACGCCGTGGAGAAGAGAGACGTTTCACCGAAACGTCTCTACGAGGGTTGGGGATGGTTTGAATATTTGTCAGGTGACGGGCTTTTGGTCTGAGGCGCGACGATCGAGATCCTGGTTTCTCGCCTCAAACTCAGACGTGCGTCACTCGAACTGCTTTCTTTCACGCTTCAGGTCTTCTTCAAGGGCTTGAATTTGTTCTCGACGGGCTTCTAGTTCTAACGTGCGGCGATCGAGTTCTTGATTTTGAAGGGTTAGCGATTGCCGCCATTGCTCTGCGCGCTCGGTTTCTTGCTCAAGAAACGCGGGAGTAATACCGTTCACTAAATAGTCTTCAACCAGCTTTAAGACCCAACTTTTGGCATCTCGAATGCTAAGAATTTGTTGAGTACTGGATAGCTCGACCAGAACCAAGGCACTCTCGCCATAGTCACTGGCTTCAGTAGAAAGAACAAATTCTCCCTCAGTAGCGACTGCCCAAACGTTTTCGGCTTTTTGAGTCGCTAGCAGGCGCAATCCTGCTTTACCTGCATAGCTTTTTTGATGGACTTGAGCCAAGTGCAGCATAACCGTTTCTCTCTATTTGTCTCTACTGAATATCACGTCAGGATCAGTCTCTTTGGATTGGCAATCGGACAGCGAGCAGTTGTTAGGCTATCTGATTGAGGGCTAAGTGATCTTAAAAGAGATTAGCCCTATTACAAATAACATAGCGTTTCTAAAGCAGGTTCGATAGCCCGTAGGAGCACGGGAATGGAAACAACACTGAGGGAATGGCTGAATGAGTCCAGTAATTTTGCTGAATGCCTCTTGAATCTCAATCCAAGCGATCGAGGCGTGTCTGGAGAATCTCGGCTTGCGTCTCAAATTCTGACAGCGCATCTCGTGCAGTTTGAACCACATCAGGAGGGGCTTTATCGACAAATTTAGCGTTGTTCAACCGTCCTGAGAGGGCTTGAATTTCAGCTTCTACTTTCTTCAAATCTTTCTCGGTTTTTGCCTTGAGAGCGACTAAATCGATCAATCCTGCCAGAGGAATCGCGACTCGCACCGTTCCAACTACGCCAACGATCGTTTGGGCTGAGTCTTCTTCGCTAGGCGATGACGAATTCACGATCGGTTCGGGTGCGTCTGGACGCGGCTCACCGACGACTTCGGTTTTGAATTGCTCAATCTGGCTGAATAGCTGCTGGCGATCGCCCACTTTCCAGAGTTTTTGCTTGATAAACCAGACGGTGTAGCCAATCCCCACGAGTTCTAAAAAGGTTGACAGAAGCAGAATTTCGTGAACGGCTTCTAAAAGACCCGCACAAATTTTGAGCGTGATTAACGTCAGCAGAATGCAGCCGATCGTCAGCAAGACGCGCTGATGAGTGGATAAGAATGTGGCGATCGAGCCAACCAAATCCGTCTCAGAAGAATCCACAGTGACTTCTGGACGCGCTTGCTGAGTCTGAGGTTGATTAATCCTCAACGTTTGCACCTTTGCCAAATCCTGAATGTAGGGCTGACCTGACTTGAGGATGTGTTCTTCTTTCTCGCTCTCGGTTTGCAAGATTGCCTCAATTTTGACTCCGGGCTTGATGTCTGCCTCGGCTCTAAGATTCCGAATCGTGCGAATCGTGTCAATCAGGAGGTCAAACTGCTGCTCTAGGTCAGGGTTGATCAGCGTAGAATCGGCGATCGGATAAGTTTGTAACGCTAGTGTCTGACCTGACGTTTCATCGGTTTGAGTCACTGTATGCCAAATCTCTTCGGTGATGTGGGGCATAAAGGGGTGAAGTAGCTTCAGAGTCCCTTCTAAAACGTAGGCGAGCGTTTGCTGCGCGGCTTTACGAGAAACGGCATCATCACCCAGCAGACGAGATTTCACCAATTCGATATACCAGTCGCAGAAGTCGCCCCAGATGAATTCGTATAACAGTTTGGCAGACTCGCCCAAGCCATAGTGATCAATCTGATCGCGAATCTGCTGAGTGACCTGATGGAATCGGGACAGAATCCAGCGATCGCTCAAGTCCAACTGATCTCGATCGGGCAATCCTAACTGGTCGGGGGTCTTGCCATCTAGGTTCATCAACACAAACCGAGAAGCGTTCCACAGCTTATTGGTGAAATTACGAGATGCCTCAACCGACGCAGACTCATCTGTTTTGCGGTTATATTCCAATCGGATGTCTTGCCCCGCCCCCGTCACCTCACGCACGAGGGCATAGCGCAGTGCATCCGTACCATATTTGTCAATCAAAATCAGCGGATCGATGCCGTTGTTAGACGACTTAGACATCTTCTTGTTGTTTTCATCCCGCACCAGCCCGTGAATATAGACGGTCTTGAAGGGCATTTTTCCCGTAAAGTGCTTTGCCATCATCGTCATCCGGGCAACCCAAAAGAAGATAATGTCAAACCCCGTCACCAGCGTCGCAGTCGGATAGTAGCGCTTAAAGTCCGGCGTTTCGTCAGACCAGCCCAAGGTTGAGAAGGGCCATAAGCCAGACGAAAACCACGTATCGAGCACGTCAGGGTCTTGCTCAAGCTGAACATTTTCGCCGAACAGAGCGATCGCCTTTTCTCTCGCCTCTGCCTCGCTTCGAGCCACCATAAATGGGGTCGTGTCGGTGATGATGCCGCCCGTCTCGCTGATGGCATACCAGGCAGGAATTTGATGCCCCCACCAGAGTTGGCGAGAGATGCACCAATCTTTTAAGCTCACGAGCCAATCGCGATAAACTTTTGTCCAGCGATCGGGCACAAACTCAGGCGAATTCTTTTGGTCGAGATCGGCTAGAGCAGGCTCTGACAGGGGTTTGATCTTGACAAACCACTGAGTAGAGAGCAGAGGCTCGACGGGAACCTTACCCCGATCGCTATAGGGAACCGTGTGCTTATAGTCCTCGATTTTGACCAGCATTCCTTCTTCTTCGAGCCGTCTGACCACGTTTTTACGCGCCACAAAGCGGTCTTGCCCCTGAAACTCTCCGGCATTCTCATTCAGAGTGCCGTCTTTGTTCATAATGTTGATGAATCTCAGGTTATTCCGTTTGCCCATCTCAAAGTCGTTGGGGTCGTGAGCGGGTGTCACCTTGACGCATCCCGTCCCAAAAGAGGGATCTACAAACTCATCTCCAATGATCGGAATCTCTCGGTCTACGAGCGGCAAAATCACCATTTGACCAATCAGATGCTTATAGCGATCGTCCTTCGGATTGACCGCAACGGCAGTATCTCCCAACATCGTCTCAGGGCGAGTCGTGGCAACCTCCACATAGCAATCACTCTGCGCCAGCGGATAGCGAAAATGCCACAAATGCCCGTTGACTTCCTGATTTTCAACTTCTAAGTCAGACACAGCAGATTGACTGGCAGGGCACCAGTTGACCAGATAGTTGCCTCGATAGATCAGCTTCTCTTCATAAAGCTGAATGAAGGCATCTAGCACGGCTTTTGACAGCCCTTCATCCATCGTAAAGCGCTCTCTCGACCAGTCTACCGAAACGCCGAGTCGTCGAAGTTGATTGACGATCGTGCCTCCCGATTCGGCTTTCCATTTCCAAGCGCGTTCTAGAAACTTCTCGCGCCCCAACTCTTGCCGAGTCTTTCCCTCAGCTTTTAGCTGCTTTTCAAGAATAGTTTGCACTGCAATGCTGGCATGATCCGTTCCAGGAAGCCAGAGTGTGTTGTAGCCACACATACGGTGATATCGCACAAGCGCATCAATCAACGCTGTCTCAAAGGCATGACCCATATGAAGACTGCCCGTGACGTTGGGAGGCGGAATCACAACGCAGTAAGGTTCGCCGGGGGCATTGGGGTCGGCTTTAAAGACGTGGTTTTCTTCCCAAAACTTCTGCCACTTGGCTTCTGAGGCAGTAGAGTCGTAGTGGCTGGGCAGATTAGCGATCGTTGCAGTCATTGGGAAAACGTTGGGACTAGGTGGGGCGCTTATTTGTCAATGATAAACGTTCATACGCCTAGGGCATGAAGTGAATTTTTAGGATACAAAAATGGGTGCCTCTCAGAAGAAACACCCCGTCAATGAGCCAATTAAATTTGAAGCCTGTTCTAGTCAATAAAGCCCATCAACGCAGGGGCATCATCGACATTGTTAGAGGCGATCGGGCGTTGCCCGAACCCCATGTTGTCGTTCATCAAATCTGGATCGCTGACCATCACAGGTCTGCCGTAAGGACCTTCGCCTTCAATCATTTTGATCTCATCACAAAAGACTGGGCGTTTGTCCACCATTTCAAAAATGCGAAGGTGGCTTGCCACAATCGGACGGTTCGTCAGCAGAGTGCCCACGATTTCTAGGTGACTGGCTCCGATCGGTCGAATGCCCCCGTCCTGAATCGTGCCTGCGATTTCGATATCGCTGGACATGACAGGGCGGTTCCAAACAGAAAGACTGGGCTGTTTGTGGAGTGCGATCGCTCCCTTTTTATCGGCTTTTTTCTCGGCTTCGGGGGTCACGTCAATAACGTCTGCGCTCATGGTTTTTCCTTTGTGGAGTCGGTGATGTTTGGAGTAACGTCGTCGCTCGTTTTGCCGTTTGTAGCGACAGCGGACTTGGTATTGAGTTTTACGCTTCGATCTCTAACACTTATTCTTTTTTGGTGACGTTAAAAGAAGAAAGTTTGAAGCGATCGTGAGGCTGAATATTAAATTCAAATCTTAAGCAATTATAAGGTCAAAGCGTCCCCTACCTTCGGTTAAATTGGCTAGGAGATCTTATCAGACTGATCTTCAGAGATCAAATCACTGAGAAAGGGGGACGCTGATGGCATCCCCGATCGTCAAAATCAACTCAAGAATTAAGCGCTAACCGCAACTTTCTCTTTAGCGATTATTCGCTCATAGGTCGCTCTCATTTTTAGCCCAACTAGCACTTGGAATAAGCCCGTCCCATTGTTAGAACCTGGATATTCACGGTGCTTGAGCAATAGCTCGGTCAACTCACCGTTATGCTTCGCGGAAGTTTTGCTCAGGTGTTGTTCGATGTAGATGACTTCTTCGAGCTTGTCGAACTGACCATCGACTTCTAAAATCGAAACACTGTGACCGTAGTAAGAGTCAGGACCGTAATACATTTTGATTCCAGGATAGGAGCAAGTGAGCTTGCGTCCGCAAGGAGTCCAATGAATCTCGGAGCCTTCGTCAAACAAGTAAGCAGGCTCAAAGCCCTCCACTTCATCGCGTTGAATCATCTGCACCCGCAGCACTTTTCGCTCTTGGTCGTTCTTGATTAACTGCGTCGGCAACACTTGCACCACAACATCAGCAAAGCCTTTCTGAGGGTCAATGTACGCCTCAAAGTCGGGTTTGCGAGCGTTGATCTGAGCCAGCACATCTTCATAAGTGTGACCCCGTTCTGCCATGTCGCGCTGAATCTTCCAGGCGATTTTGACTTCATCGCTGATGTCGAGATAGACGCTAAAGTCTAACAGGTTGCGAACTCGTTCGTCGTAGAGCGGATGTAACCCTTCGATCACGATGATGTGATTGGGTTCAACAATTTCAGGAGGATCGAGAAGACCCGTCTCGTGGTTATAGATAGGCTTATTAATCTTTTCCCCACTTTTGAGCGCTTTCATCTGCTCATACATCAGGTCAAAGTTATTGGCTCTAGGGTCTAGTGCCGTGATTCCGGTTTCTTTGCGCTGCTTGCGATCCAGACTGTGGTAATCGTCGAGGCAGATAACGGTGACGAAATCTTCCCCAAACAGATCGGTCAATCGACGCAGAAACGTGGATTTACCGCACCCGGAGTCTCCGGCAACCCCAATTAGAACCACGCGGTCTGGCTTACTGATCATAGATTTCCTCTAAAACAAAAAGTTTTCTACTAATTGGGTTCTTGAGTCAGCCGGAGCTTTGACGACTTGCTCAAGCAAAATGCAATCATTCTAAGAATGAACGCTGCCTACCTCAACAGCTTTGTTAAGCCAAAGCTTTGCAGTTAAGTATTTAGGACTACTCGCTAGGGCAGATCTTACCAAATCGTGATCCCCCTCACAAGCCTTAAGTAAATCTAAAATTTGCGAATCCTCATTACTTTAGAGTCAAGGCGGACATTTCTATCCCTAGAGTGGCGAACTTGATTGGAAATTCATGATTTTAGCGATCGCCAAGTCTCCCTAAATCTGTAGAGTGAATAAGAGAAGCAATTTGCGCCCATCGATTTGGTAGAAAGGGCACCTTGCAGCACAATATTAAATTGAGTTAGGTCGGAGAGATTCAAAGCGATGTTCAATTCAAGCGCAACAGGTGCTGGCAACACACCTTCAGGCAGCCGCGTGTTTCGGTATGAAGTGGTGGGTCTGCGTCAGAGCCAAGAAAATGATCAGATGAGCTATCCCATTCGACAAAGTGGCAGCACATTTATCACGGTGCCCTACACTCGCATGAATGAGTTTATGCAGCGCATTACGCGCATGGGCGGCAAAATTGTCAGCATTCAGCCTTTAGACGTTAACGGTGACTTAGCTGGAAAAGTTACCCTGGAACAGTCTGCAACCAACGTTAAGCAGCACACTGATACACAGGGCACTCAAGCAGGAGTAAAGACAAAGCCAATGACCCAAGCAAAGGCTGCTGTCGCGACAGACATCCCCGTAAATATTTACCGACCCGCAAGTCCTTATGTCGGTAAATGTATGTCTAACGAGGAACTCGTCGGCGAAGGCGGAATCGGTACAGTTCGTCACCTTAAGTTCGACATTTCTAGCGGAGATCTGCGATATCTAGAAGGACAAAGCATCGGCATTATTCCTCCTGGAACCGACAAAAACGGCAAACCTGAAAAACTCAGACTCTATTCGATCGCCTCGACTCGCCACGGCGATCGGGTCGATGACAAGACCGTCTCCCTCTGTGTTCGGCAGTTGGAGTATAAGCATCCTGAGACGGGTGACATCGTCTATGGCGTTTGCTCGACCTATCTCTGTGGTCTAAAGCCAGGAGACGATATCAAAATCACAGGTCCGACGGGCAAGGAAATGCTGCTGCCGATCGACCCAGAAGCCAAAGTGATCATGATGGCAACCGGGACGGGAATCGCGCCGATGCGTGCCTACCTATGGCGCATGTTTAAGGACAACGAAAAAGCTGCAAACCCTGACTACCCGTTCAACGGGTTTGCGTGGCTGATCTTCGGCATCCCCATGACGGCAAACATTCTGTATAAAGAAGAGCTGGAGGAAATTCAACAGAAGTATCCTGACCACTTCCGTCTCACCAATGCAATTAGCCGTGAGCAGAAGAATAAGGATGGCGGCAGAATGTACATTCAAGATCGGGTGGCTGAACACGCGGCTGAACTGTGGCAGATGATGCAGGATGAGAAGACGCACACCTATATTTGTGGTCTCAAAGGCATGGAGGACGGCATTGATGCGGCTCTCTCGGCTGAGGCTTCAAAGGTGGGCGTTGAGTGGAAGGAGTTCCAACGGGCGATGAAGAAAGCGGGTCGCTGGCACGTTGAAACCTACTAGGATTCATTGAAAAACCGGGAGAGCTAATGAAGTTCCCCCGGTTTTTTAGTAGATTGGAGTGCTTCGCTCTCTACGACGCGAACACTTTCACCGCCGCCGCAACCCCGGCACCTGGCGTAAATTCATGACCTAGTTCTTGCAGGGTGGCTTCTAGAGACGCGATCGCCGTGAGCACATCTCGATCGCTGACAAAGCCTAAGTGACCAATCCGAAAAATCTTGCCCTTGACGTGATCTTGTCCGCCTGCTAGCACGATATCGAATCGCTTTTTCATCACCGATCGAATTTGTTCGGCATCGACACCGCTTGGCATCACCGCTGTGATTGCCGGACTTGCACACTCCTCTGCGGCAAATAAAGGCATTCCCATCGCTTTCATGGCGGCGCGGGTTGCTGCTAGCAGCCGATGGTGACGCGCAAAAATGTTCTCTAGACCTTCTGCCTGCATCATTCTTAACGCCGCTTGCAGAGCAAAGAATAGGTTAATCGGAGGCGTGAAAGGAGTCGTATTTTTGGCGGCATCTTTGCGATATTTGCCCAAATCCAGATAATAACGAGGCAGTTTTGCCATTTTGTACGCATCCCAAGCTTTAGCGCTGACTGCCACAAATCCCAACCCTGGCGGAATCATATAGCCCTTTTGCGAACCAGATGCCACCACATCCAAAGCCCAAGTATCGACTGGAACGTTTGTCGCTCCCAAGCTCGTCACGGTATCGACGATAATCAGCGCTTCGCCGTGGGCTTTGACGTGACGATTGATCGTTTCGAGGTCGTTGATCACTCCTGTCGAAGTTTCGCTGTGGGTAATGACGACGGCTTTGATTTGCTTCTCGGTGTCCGTCTCTAACGCCACACGGAACTGCTCAGGATCGAGAGGTTTGCCCCACTCAGCCGTGATCCGCTCGGTTTTCAGCCCATAAGCATCGGTAACTTCTGCCCAACGCTCTCCAAATTTGCCATTTGACCCAACCAACACCCGATCGCCCGGACTGAGAAAATTAATAATCCCAGCTTCCATTACGCCCGTGCCGCTGGCAGTGAGAATCAGCACATCATTTTGCGTTTGGTGAAGCCATTTTAGATTGGCGGTGACTTCTGCCATAATTTTGCCAAAGTCAGCGCTGCGATGCCCGATCGGATGCCTCGCCATCGCTAGCAAAACCCGCTCCGGCACAGGAGTCGGACCCGGAATCATCAGCATTAACTTGTCGTCCATGAGAGTGTCCTTTTAGGGGTGAGGATGCAGTTTTTTGTGCATGATCCAGGATTACACAAGTAATCCACGATCGGCTTTAATCCAACTGGAAATTAATTTTTATAGTCAAGAATCAGGAAGAAAGCCATTCTAAGATCGGTTGCGATAGGTGCGGCGGCGGGTCAAAAAGTCTGGTAAATCAATCTTGAGATCTTCGTTAAAAGCATCGGCTCTGCTATTTGATCGTAGAGGTTCGCCGCCGATCGTCGAAGTGGCTTGAATGTCTGCAAATAATTCTGCTAACTCTAGTGACCGATCGGAAGAGTCATTCTCCAAGAGATCTTTGAGCTGCGCCACTTTATCTTGGGTCGTGTAGAAACGGTCTTTCCAGTGCTGGACAGCGGTTTCATATTCACTGGCTTGCTGCGCCTGACTGAGAATTTGCTCCTGCATTTCGGCGGCTTGTCGCTCTAATTCGGCAATGCGAGTCTGATTTTGTTCACGATCGAGTTCTAGCTCTTGACAGGCTTGCTGCAAAAGTGCCTGAGTTGCCATTTGTTTGACGAGTTGTGACTCTAATTCTTCGACTTTTTGCGGCGAATCTTGGGCATCTGAATGGCTCGAAGCAGAATTTAGGGACTGGTCGGAGAAATCTCCCTCTAGTCGGGCTTCTAGCTCGTTAATTGCGGTGTGTCGATCGTTGAGTTCTCGATAGAGTCGTCGAATTTGTTTTTGCGCTTCTTGCAGTTGCAGTTCTAAATTAGCTGATAAACTACGCGCCGTTAATTCTTGCGATTCTAGCTCTAAGACCTGTTGCTGCTGGGTTTGCATCGCCACTTGCAGCTCATCGATTTGGGAAGTTAGCCGCGTTTGATCAGGTGCATTGGGGCGATTGAGCGTCACCTGCGCTCTCAATCGCTGCAATTCGGCGTGTTGACTTTGGGCAAAGAGTTCTGCGGCTTCGAGCAACTTCTGATAGTCTTGCTCTCGCTCCTGCGCCTGATGAATTTGCTGCTCAAAAGCGGCTTGTTTCTCAGCAAACTGTCGCTTTAGCTGGTTGATTGCCTGCTGCTGAACGTTGGCAATCTCTTCAGTCGAAGCCAGATGTTCTTCTAGAAACTGCTGATTGACGATTTGCAGCCTCAGCTCATTAAGGTTGTCAATCGATTGGTCTAACGCCAGCTCTAGATCCTGAATCCGCTCGATTTGGTTGCGGATTTTGGCTTGCATATAGTCTAACTGTGACTCTAACTCGTCAGAATTTGCAGATATTTCTGGCGTATCGGAGCGATCGGATAACTGTTCCGACAATTTTTTACCCTGATCAGCGTTCGGTTCAGACACTCGGAACCTCCCAAAACCCGATTCCACTTAGGAGAATTAGCTTTTATAGTAGACGCAAAATCAGAAATATTAGCGACGGGACAAATCGGCGATCGCGCGAGGTCAGGAGATTTTAGGCTCTTGTGAGGTTTTTGCAGCCTTTTCGACGTTAGGAGGGGCTTCAAGGCTATTCAGCGACCAGCGATATTCAACCTCTAATTGACTGCGCTGACAGTCTTCTTCCAGATGTTTTTGTTGAGAATATGCTTTTCGCAGCGTGATGATCAACTGGTGAACTTGCTCTCGCTGATGTTTTTTCTGAGTTACGGCAAACATTGTCTGCCGCTCTAGAAGTTGCAGCAACAATTCATAGTGAATATGCGAAGGGAGAGGAATCGGCTCCATGTAACGCTAACCTGGCTAAAGGAAAAAACGATCGACGAGAAATATTAGCCTAACGAGTCACCAACCGCGCAAGCGCCTGACCCGGATCGGGCTGTCTGATTAAGGATTCTCCCACGAGAGCTGCCTGAGCACCCGCATTAACCACTAAATCGAGGTCGGCAGGAGTGTGTAGCCCTGATTCGCTGACGACTAAAATTTCCTTTTCTGTCAGTTGATTGCCTCTCGCCGCCAGCAGTTGACAAGTAGTGTCAAGATCTACTGAGAAGTCTTTAAGGTTGCGGTTGTTGATGCCTACCATCGTCACTCCGTCGAGAGAGAGAACGCGATCGAGTTCTTCAAGCGTGTGCACCTCAATCAAAGCCACCATGCCCAACGCTTTGACGATTTTCAGAAAATACTGCAAGTCTGTGTCGGGCAATATCGCCGCAATTAGCAAAACCGCATCGGCTCCTTGCAGCCGCGCCCAATACATCTGATAAGGGTAAATGATGAAATCTTTACACAGCAGCGGCAAATCGACCCCTTCACGAATGCGCGAGAGATTCTCAAAGCTGCCTTGAAAAAACTTTCGATCGGTGAGGACAGACAGACACGATGCCCCACCTTTCACATAGGATTGGGCGATCGCCACCGCGTCAAAGTCTTCTCGAATCACTCCTTTGCTGGGCGATGCCTTCTTCACTTCGGCGATCACCGCTGGGTGAGTTTTTCCCTGACGTAGAGCCGTCACAAAATCGCGGGTTGGCGCGATCGTCTGCATTTTTTTCTGCAGCTCCATCAAAGGGAGACGATCGCGCATTTTAGCGACTTCGACTTCTTTTTCCCAAACGATCTCTTCTAAAATGTGACGCGGAGCAGAATCAGGAACCGTTGTCTGATATTGGATCTGAGGAATCGTAATAGCGGGATTGGGCTGACGACGACGAATCTCCATTAGGGTAGCCAGAAACCACAAAAGAAACTTAAAGTCAATGAAACTTGAGCCTAATCAGGTTCCAGCCGTTTTGACCAGAGTTGACCGACACAAACTCTTATTTAGTAGAGTAACGCAATTCCTTGAGAATTCTGAGTTTTGAACGGTACGGCTAGAGAATCTTTGAATGGTATCAGATCATCCTCTAACCATCCATCTCCTTGATGTCCTACCGTGTGCACATCAGTCCTCGTCGCTTCGTTTGAGTCGGCTCATGCCCCCTAAATCCCCTACGTCACTTGCTTTAAGTCGGGGAACCCGCCCAACGCAGTGACTCATCAAAATTGGGTGACTTTGAACGAGATCAATGACTTGACCTCTAAAACCTCGTTTCATCTCAAAATCCCCCAGCATAGGCAGGGCTAATTTAAGGTCGAGAAAGAAAATCTGTACCCTTTATCTTGCGTTAAGGCATCATTCTGATGCTGAACGAAGACTCAAGCTTGTAGATTTTATCTGGTGACAACTAATCAGCCCTGCCAGCATAGGGGATTTAGGGAGCGAGGGTCTCAGCGATGACTGATCGAAAGACTCGTGTGTACGCCGTAGCCTTGATATCAATGGACGGCGGCTCGTTTATAGGCTTCGTCTAGAATCTCGGATAGCGTGGGATGGGTGTGGACTAAGAACGCCAACGATCGCACCGATTGACGATTGGCGATCGCGTTTGCTGCTTCCTGAATCAAGTCTGCGGCGTGAAGCCCAATGATATGAACGCCCAAGACTTCTCCAGTGTCCGATCGATAGATTAGTTTAGCGATTCCGTCAACTTCTCCTTCAGCCAGCGCTTTGGCGTTGCCTTTAAAGTAAGTTCGCACCGCAGACACTTCAAATCCCTCCGCTTCGCCTAATTCTTGTGCCGCAGGCTCGGTCATGCCCACAAAGCTGATTTCAGGATGCGTAAACGCGGCGGCGGGAATGCTGCGATAGTCTACTTTGCGATCACGTCCGCACATATTTTCAACCGCAATCACGCCCTGGGCAGAAGCCGCATGAGCCAGCATCATCTTGCCTGTTGCGTCTCCGATCGCCCAGAGGTGCGGAACAGATTCTCCGGCTGAAAGGACTTCTAAGCGATCGTTAACGGGAATGTAGCCTCGTCGATCTAACTCGACGCTGACCGATTCTAACCCTATCTCTTTGGCAACCGGAATCCGACCCGTCGCGATCAAACACGCATCGACTTCGAGAACTTCGACGATTTCCTTGGTTTTGGCATCGGCAAGCTCAATCACCACAGGCGAACCAGGAGTGACTTTCATCGCCAGCATTCCAACTTTGGTCTCGATATCGCGAGGGGCAATCAGAATGCGCTGCGCGAGCTTGGCAATATCGGGATCGAATCCGGGCATGAGCTGATCGAGCGCTTCGATCATCGTCACCTCGCAGCCGAGAGCGGTGTAGACATCGGCAAATTCGAGTCCGATATAGCCGCTGCCAACGATCGCGATCCACGGGGGCAACGTCTCTAGCTTGATCGCGTCGTCGCTCGTAAACACGGTTTTGCCGTCGATTTGCGCGCCAGGAGGCACAAAGGGCACTGATCCCGGCGCGAGAATGATGTCTTTTGCCGTGATGATTTTCTCGCCTGCGTCAGTGGTAACGGACACCTTTTGCGACCCTGCGACCCGACCCCAGCCATGAATCACCTCGACTCCGACCCGCTTCAGGCTGTTGACTAGCCCGTCTTGTTGTTTAGCGACCATGTTGCCTGCATGAGTGGCGATCTCGCCTCGATCGAACGAGACATTGCCGACCTGAATGCCCAATGACTTTAAGTGGTGGGCGTTGCGGAGTTCTCGCACGCGACCCGCCGCCGCCAACAGCGCCTTAGACGGAATGCAGCCCCGATTGACGCAGGTGCCGCCCATATCTGCCGCCTCAATGATGGCGGTCTTTAATCCACAGTCAACCGCATGGAGAGCTGCACCATGTCCGCCAACGCCCGCGCCGATAATTACCAAATCGTAATCAAATCCGTCTGTCACATCTGCCTCCCGGTGCTGGTGGTTGCTTTATTTATTTTCGTCTGCTGAGGGTGGATCAGACAACCTTTCAAACGAGAGTGCTCGAAAGAAGTCAGTTTTGAAGACAACGAAGCGGTATGAAGTTATCATCAACAGCGAAGTCTGAATCGTAATGAAACGATTTAGTTTAGATTGGGCATTCTGATCTGGGTGGATGCCCGATGAAACTGTGATCAACAAAACCTGAAGGCTGAGTCGGCGATCGCTTTGTGATAGCTGACCATTTTTGAAGCCCAAACAGTCTAAGGTTTTGATCCTTGAATTTGGAGTCAAGCATGATGGATCTGCAACAGCAAGACGCGCGACGTGCCGCAGCGAGAGCATTTATTGAGTCGCTCGATAAACTGCAAGAAACCCTCTGCTTTGAAGCGGGTCAACCTGCACTTCCTGCGTCGAAAGTCGTTGAGGTGGTAATTGACAAGCCCTCTGAGGTTCCCGTAGCACTCACTCTCGACACGTTAGAGCAAGCCGTGGCAGATGTTGAGCAATTCATGCAGGCAAAAGAGCAGGGTTAAAAATAGTCCAAAAAAGAATTAGCTTTCTAGCATTTGTAGTTGATAGAGACTCGCGTAAAGTCCGCCTTGGCTTAGTAATGCGTCGTGACTGCCTGACTCGACAAGCTGCCCTCGCTTGAGAACTAAGATGCGATCGACATTCCGAATCGTCGAAAGTCGGTGGGCAATAATAATCGCGGTACGGGCTTCTAACAGGCGTTCTAAGGCTTCTTGAATCAGCGATTCAGTGCCTACATCCAGGTTTGCTGTCGCTTCATCAAGGACTAAGATCTGGGGATCGCGAATTGCAGCACGAGCAAACGCCAGCAGTTGTTTTTGTCCGCCAGACAGATTGGTGCCCCGCTCACGCAGCAGCGTATTGTAGCCTTGGGGCAACTGCTCGATCAAACTTGCCACGTTGGTGTTTTCAGCCGCCGATCGAATCTGATCAAAGGTATAGGTTTCCCCCAGGGTGATGTTGCTCTTGACATCTCCAGCGAACAGGAACCCGTCTTGCAAAATGATTGCCATCCGTCGCCGCAGTTCTGCTTGGGGCAATTGACGGATATCAATACCGTCGAGTAAAATTCGCCCGTTGGTTGGCTCATAGAGGCGACTTAACAGGCGAATGATCGAGCTTTTTCCGGCTCCGGTGGGTCCGACCAAGGCGACTTTCTCACCAGGGCGAATCGTGAAATCTAAGTCTTGGAGAACATAGTCATCTTGCTTGTAGGCAAACCAAACGTGCTCAAACTGAATCTCACCGGGAGCATCGGGCGTTTTGAGCGTTAAGTTGGCTCCCTTTCTCTCGTGTGCTTTTTCGGGATCGCGGATCTCGATCGGTTCGTTCATAATGTCGCTGACCCGCTCGACTGCCGTGAATCCGGCTTGAATCGCGGTGAATTTCTCAGCAAACTGACGCAGCGGATCAAATAAACGTTGAGCAAACAAAATGAACGTAGACAACAGCCCAAAATCGAGTTGTCGGTTCATCACGAGCCAGCCGCCAACGCCCAAAACCCCCGAAATCGCGACGAGAGAAATCCATTCCAGCGTAGCGGACACCGCAGAGTCGTGAAAAATCGTCCGATCGACCTCGTGAATGTAGCGCTTGTTGACCGTGCGAAATAATTCGCCGTTAAATTGCTCACGTCGAAATAGCTGAACGACTCCGATCCCCGTAATATTTTCCTGCAACATCGAGTTGAGCGAAGATAATTCTTCTCTTGCTTTATAGTTCGCTTTGCGATATTGCTGCTGAAAATAAATAATCAGCCCCGTCACGGGTAACAGCATCAGCACGAGCAGAGTTGCCAATTGCCACTGCCGAGCAAACATAATCACCGTGATCACAAGGATCGAAAACAAGTCATTGACGACCCCGATCGCGCCTGTCGAGAAGACTTCTCCCAGCGCTTCGACATCGCTAGTGAGGCGAGTGATCAAGCGTCCAACCGGAGTGCGATCGAAAAACCGAACCGCCAAAGACGTGACATGATCAAACAAATCGCTGCGGATGCCTGCGGTAATGCGCTGCCCGACTTTTTGCACGAGATAGCTCTGAGTGCCGTCTAAAATCAGTCGAGTCAAAATCGTGGCTAACAGCAAACTCGCCACAAAATTGAGTCCGTCGGTCAGCGATCGACCTTCGAGAAAGTCAAGCTGGACACCAAAAAAGCCCAGGCTAGTAGACTCACGTTTGAGCAGCGAGACGGTCTGACCGATCAAAATCGGCTGAAGGGCGTTAGCGATCGCCGATGGCACCAAAAACACCATCGACAGCAGCAACAGCCGCATATTCTTTTTAGCGTAGGGAACCAGCCGCAAAAAAAGTCGCCAATCGGTTTCTTTAGGGCGGCGATCGGGGCGATCAGCGAGAGAGTGGGTCATGATGGTTAGATAAAAGCTTGCGGCACGATCGCACAAGCCCAGGGAAGACAGTTGCTTAAGCTTAACGAAGATTAGACCTTCAGCGCGGGTTGACTCACCTGCCGACGAATCTGCTCGATGCAGGTGCACAGCCCATCGGTGTCAAGGCGATAGCTAAGAGGGTGGGCGATCAGCCGAGCCGTACTTTGAAACAGCACATCGATTTCAATCAAGCCGTTTTCTCGCAGCGTGTTGCCCGTGGCGACTAAATCGACGATCGCTTCAGACATCCCTGTGATCGGACCCAACTCCACCGAGCCAGAGAGTGGAATAATCTCCACAGGCAAATCTAAGCTCTGAAAATAATCGTAAGCACAGTGAACAAATTTAGAGGCGACTCGCCCGTTGAGCGGAAGTTCGAGGCTCGATCGATAAGGACTCGATGCCTTGACTGCGACCGACATCCGGCAATGCCCAAACCCTAAATCGACCAATTGGGCAACATTGGCGCTTTTTTCGCGCAGCACATCATAGCCGACCACGCCCAACTGCGCCTGTCCATATTCGACGTAGACCGACACATCTGAATTTCTAACCAGCAGCGCTTTTGCAGTGTTTGTGGGATCGGTGATTTGCAGTTGACGGTTGCCCGACTCTAGAAATGCGCTAAAGTCAAGCCCGATCGCTTGCAGCAATCGAATGCTGTCTTTGAGCAAAGCACCTTTGGGTAATGCGACGGTAATCATGGGAAGAGTAAGGGGCGAAGAAGAATTAAGAATCAGTTCTAAAATAAAGAATAGAAGGTTGAGCGACTCCTAGCCTAATTTATCCTTCGTCCCTCATCCTTCCCTGTATGCAGATTCTCTTGGTCGATGACGAAATCGAAATGGCTGACCCACTTAGTCGCTTACTGATGCGAGAAGGTTATGTCGTGGATGTAGCACATGATGGTCGTGAAGGGGCACTGCTGGTCGAGCAAAATCGCTATGACTTGCTCATCTTAGATTGGATGTTGCCCCACGAGTCAGGACTCGATCTGTGTCAACGGCTGCGATCGCGTGGTGACACCACCCCAGTTTTGTTTTTGACGGCTAAAGACACAATCGACGATCGCGTGCAGGGACTCGACGCTGGAGCCGACGACTATCTAATCAAGCCCTTTGAGCTAAGAGAATTATTGGCACGAGTCAGAGCCTTACTGCGTCGTCCTGCGACGTTAGAATCTGCTCCTGATTTGCGGCTCCGCGTCGATGATCTAGAGCTAGATTCTCAAAATCAAATCGCTTATCGCAAAGGACGGGCGATCGAGCTTTCTGAAAAAGAAAGTCAACTGCTGGAATATTTCATGCGCCAACCCAATCAACTGCTGGCCCACGACCAGATTTTTCAACATCTCTGGAGCGATGGCGAAAAGCCAATGAGTAATGCACTCGCCGCTCAGATTCGCTTACTGCGTCGCAAAATTGAGTCTGAAGGAGAACCGCCCCTGATCTCAACCGTGTACGGCAAAGGCTATCGATTTGGGGGAGGCGAGTAAGAACTCCTCATCTTTGCTGTGCACTATTCAAGAATAGACCTCCTGCGTGAATCCTTCGCCCTCCTCACGAAGTGGGGCAAGCCCTCGCCAACCCTTCTCCCCAGGGAGAAGGGAACTAGAACCTCTTGTTCCCTCTCCTTAGGGCTACCGTGTACACACAAGTCTTTCGATCGGTCGTTGCTGAGATCCTCGCCTCCTAAATCCCCCAATCTGGGGCAGGGTGGTTTCATACAAGGAAATAAAAGACCTGATGCAGTTGATTCGCCCAAGACCTGAGGGCTTGTGGAACGGTGCGCCACCGCTGCCGTCTTGCCAAGGTGATGAACGTATTGAGAACTGCCCAATTCACGTTGCAGGGTTGGGGGTGAGGTAAACAACTTGCACAGAGCGCTGAACGCTGCGCCCATGAGAATGATCTTGCTCTACGGCGACCGTCAAAGCGGGTTCAGTTTAGGTCAGAGTCTCGGCTTGACTGGATTTGAGTGCCAGAAGATAGTCCTGTTCGATGGCATTCACCTCGTTTCGGGCAAGGTTGCCAGTGCCCACTGATTAAACGTCTCAATCCATCCCTGAGGCTCGACTTGCAGAAAACTGTGCCGAAAGGTCGAATAGGACGGCATCGCTTGCCTATTGGGTAAGTCCAGCAGATGACCAAACTCGATTGATGGTGCCAGCAAAAGTCTGCCAAGGGGCGATACCCGCGGTAGCCGCACAGAAACCCCAGGAGGCTGAGAAATAGAATCATCCGCCAGGGATGTCGACGACCTTTGATCTTTCGAGGGTCGGGAATTTGCTTTAATTGCTCTATGAGGGTCATGGACTGAATCGATGAATCACTACTCAGTCCATCCTCATTTTCCTACGACTGAGCAGTATCTATTCAGTTCATTCTCATTTTCTTGTTCTTGTATAAAATCACCTTGCTTCTCCTTGAGAAGGGTTGGCGAGAGCTTGCCCCACTTCGTGAGGAGGGCTGTCCAGATTCACGCAGGAGGTCTACTGATCTAATCCGGTTGCCAGCGATAGTGAGATAAGCTGATTTTTCCGGTCGGGCTAAACTGAACGCCTTCAGATTCTAGGAGCGATCGCTGCAAATAATCTCCACCGTTGCGAAAGGGTGACTCAGAAATCTCGCCCTTAGCATTGATGACTCGATGCCAGGGCACATCGTCTTGGAGTGGGCTAACTCGAAACAGGGCATAACCGACCAGACGCGCTCGACCCGCCAGATCTGCCAATTCTGCCACCTGCCCATAAGTCGCCACTTGCCCATAAGGGATTTGGCGAACGATAGCGTAGATCCGATCGTAGCTAGACATCAGACTGATGGGGAAGTTTCAAGAGTGTTCTGAATCTGAACTCTCGGCAGGCGATGCTTCGAGAAGAGTCGGCACGTCAGATCGAAACTTCTCGCTGTCTTGCCAGGGGTCAAGAATATCTTTCACCAAGACTTCTTGCAGCCAAATGTGACCCACAATCACTAAAGGAATGGCGAGAAATAAGCCTAAAAACCCGAAAAAGATGGCAAAGATGACTTGAGACAACAGCGTCACTGCCGGAAGCATCGATAGCTGCTTTGACATCACAAACGGCACAAGCAAATATTGCTCAAGCTGTTGAATCACAATATACAGAACCACAACGGCTCCTGCTTTTACGGGATCTTCGATCAGCGCGATCGCCACGGGTGGAATCACACTCAGCGTCGGACCCACATTCGGAATCGCTTCTAACAACCCGGCTAACAGGGCATTTGCTAACACGAGAGGCACCCGCAAAACCAGCAAGCCAATGCCGCTCACCGTCCCGATTACGACCATGTTGATTAGAATGCCGCCAATCCAGTTCACCAGGGCAATCTCGCACAGAGACAAAATTTGATCAGCGCGTCGCCGATAAAACGAGGGAAACAGCAGCACAAACCCTCGGCGATAGGGTTGAGGATTGATCAAAAACATCACCGTCAAAATCACCACGAGCAGAAGATTAATGACGATCGCGAGTGCGTTTGAAAACCAGGAGAAAAAGTTTCCGGCAACCCGTGCGGCTAAGGGTTGAATTTGCCGAATCAGATCATCGACTCCTGGCAGATATTGAGAATAACCCGGAATCATGCCCTGCATATCTTGAAACCGATTTTGGAGGTTATCAAGTCCTTTAGGCACGAGTTCAACGAGCTGCTGAAACTGAGAAATAAACGGCGGCACAATTAGCCCAATAAAGACGAGCAACAGCAACACAAAAACAATTATTGAGAGCGCCACCGCTCCTCTTCGCTTCAACCCAGCTCGCTGGAGGCGACGCACCAAGCTATTGAGTGCCGTGGCAAACACGACTGCCGCAAGCACCAACAGCAACACCTGGCGAATCTCCCACAAGATGTAAAGCGAGATCACCAACCCTAAAAACCCAACCCATTTACCCAATCCCACGATTTGCTCTCCCTACCACGTTCTGGCTTAGATGAGTATGCCATCTCTAGGGTTTTATGCTCGATCTCGATCACAATCCGTCTCCCTCTCTTTGGGATAGTTCGCAGTCGTGCCTTTTTCCCAGATACTAAAAGAGTAATACCGCTCAACTTGCGAGGCGAGATGCTGCTATCAAAAGGGTTTGAAATCGAGGTTTACACGGGGACACCAGCGGGTGAAGTCGTCGGCATGTCTGACAAGATTGTGGCGACGTTGGATGGCTTTGTGCGAGAACCCGACAGCCGCAACGTTGAATACACCACCGCTCCGAGCTATCGATATGAGCGATCGCTGTGTGATCTCGTCCGTCCACGAGTGCAACTCCGGCACTATCTTCGGCAGTTGGGCGACTACACGTTGATTCCGGGCAGCACTTTGGCATTAAGTGGAGCAGATGAGTTTCACCGATCTGATCCGGGGAACCCCTATCACGACTATATCGAGCAGACCTACGGAACCAAAGTGGTGACGGCAAGCGTTCACATTAATGTCGGCATCAGCGACCCAGAATTGTTGATGCGTGCCTGTCGTCTAGTGCGAGTTGAGGCACCGTTATATCTGGCATTGAGCGCTGCCTCTCCCTTTTTGAATGGCAAGGTGACAGGCTCTCACTCTAGCCGTTGGGCGGTGTTTCCTAAAACGCCGAGTCACGTTCCATTATTTGAGAGTCACGCTCACTTCATTCGCTGGACAGAGGAGCAGTTGGTGGCAGGCACGATGCAAAATGTGCGTCATCTCTGGTCGTCGGTGCGTCCAAATGGCGATCGTCGCCCTTATAATCTCAATCGACTGGAGTTGAGAATCTGTGATTTAGTGTCTGACCCGATCGCGCTTCTCGCCATCACCGCTTTGCTAGAAGCCCGACTTCATCAACTGATCGAAGATCCGCATCTCGACCCATTAGAACTAAGTCAACTGCCAGCCGCAACGAGAGCAGAAGATTTAGTCGCGATCGCCGATGCGAATGAGATCGCCGCCGCTCACGCCAGCCTCGATGCTGAGTTAATTGATTGGCGATCGGGCAAGCGCATCGTGGCACGAGATTGGGTTGAGGAGCTTTATGGAGAAGTTTGGTCGATCTCTAAAAAACAAGGCTTTAGCTGCTTTCTGCTGCCACTCAAAAAGATTTTGCGAGAGGGCAATGAGGCACAGCGTTGGTTAAAGCAGCATGACCAAGGTTGGGACACGCACCAAATTGTCAGGGAGTCGATTCAAACCATGCAAACTCAGGAGGCAGCGCTTCAAAACGAGATATGTCAACCTCTCGTTGCATAGCTATCCAATCATTTAATCATTGAGACGGGATAATCAGGATGAGCGGGGTTGGGAATCAATCGCTGATTTTTGCAGTCTGGCAGCAAATCTAGCTTTTCTAAGATCACCTGACCGATGAGAATTTCATCGCCTACCACAAGCGCCTCATCCGCTGTGATGCGTCCTTCACATTCGAGGATGAGCGGTTCCGTCACTCCCACTAATTCTTCTGCGCCATTGGCAAATCGAGCCACCTGCTGACCTCGAATTCTCAACCCAAGCTCGTCTGCAACGCTTTGAGGAATCACCAACATGACTGCACCCGTATCGACGAGGGCTTGTCCCTCATAGACTCGCAGATGACGAGGTGCCAAAACTCCCCGACTCACCATGCTCTCATCCCCTGCATTAGTAAGTTTGACCTTCGTATGAACTGCGCCCATTGTGGTTTGTTCTGCCATTGTTTTGCCTAAATAGAGGATTCCTCATCGATCGGAGTTTCTACCGAGTTCTCGTCTGCGATCGTTTCCCACAAAAACCGTTTTGCTAGTCGATCGTAGGTTCCCGGTCCGACAAATTGCGGATATTTGTGCGATCGACTGTAGACCCACACTAAACTTCTGTCTTCAAAAATACGGACATCCTGCATCCACTTGCATTGGGGCATGAGCGACTTTGCCATCTCTAACGCATCGACCCAGCGATCGAACTCTTGTGAAAATCCAGGAGAAACCACTTTAAACATCGTAAGAACTATAGGCTTGATTTGATCATAGAACGCCTGAAGACAATCAGGAGAGCGTTCAGTCAAGCAGCAGCGAGTTCGTATGGTTTCGCGATCGCCTCGAAGTCCGAGTGCAAGAACTCTGAGCGGAGCCAGCTAACGTTCCCATTCAGCGGCGACAGACAGGATTGAAACGTAGCGCGAAACTCTGTACGTCCGCTGCAATGGGGTTGTTATGCCGCGCCTTTGCGAGCTACTTCCTGTACATTGATCGAACTTAACTTTGCGCGGACTCGTTAAGATTGTTATGCACTTTTGTATGCCAAGACAGCAGATGGCGCAAAGCTACCAAAAGTGACTGCTTTGAGAATGACATCTCGGATTGCATTGTTATAAAGCCGAATGTTTGTCATGCCACGAAGCTCAAAATATTTTGCATACTCAAGCTGATAGACAATATCTGACAGAACGACAATACCATTTGGCTTGAGAACTCTAATAATTTCATCTAGTGCTTTTTCCCGATCAGTCTCTGCTTCTAAGTTATGAACCGCCCAACTTGAGACTACAGCATCAAAAGAATCATCTGGAAAAGGTAGCTGACGCATATCGGCTGTTTTGATTTCAACGCGCTCTGTAACACCTTCAACTTCAGCATTTGATAGTGCAGCATCAGAACTATTGTTGGCTTGATCCTCCTGCTGCCATAGATCAATGCCGATCGCCTTGCCCGATGTGAGACGCTTTGCAGCCCCTATCAGCATTAAACCTCGTCCACAACCCACGTCAAGAACAAATTCACTCCCTGACCATTGAACTAGATCCAGCAGTTTTTCTCTGTCTTTTAACTTCATGACTTTACTGCCATAAAGCATGAAGCAACCCATACCAAGCAAGTAAGTAGCGGCAATGCCGAATAGCACACCGCCAATTATTTTTGGAATTTGTCCAAATGTCGATGAGAACAGGATCACAAGAGAGATCGTGAGTGCAACTGCACCAGCGATAAAAAAGAAGCCTAATAAACCTGGCGCATCAATGCCATAATTCGGCTTGCCTTGAACATTTTCAGTCGCCATTAGCCTTGCGTCTCATCAGAAACAACAGAAATAATAATAGTACATTTGCTCATATCGCTCAAGTGATAGCAAACACGATTTCTATTTGCGCCTCTAAAGACTTGCGGCGTAACTTGTTATTAGAGAGAAAGATTCCGCACATCACACCAAAACAGGTGGATCGGCAGAAAATTTCCGCATATCACTCTAAATCGGTTGGATTGACGGAAACTTTCTGTTCAATACACCGACTAAGATGAATCGGCAGAAACCTTCTGCATATCTTTAGGGCATACGGGGAGTTCTTAAGGATTACAAGTACGGCGTACCGTTGAGTGAGCGATCGCCCCTCCTTTCCCCAAACAAACGATCGGCTTTGCAAGAGCCGAAGGCAACGCACCCCTCCTCAAAAAATCAGCATTCCAAAAAACAAAAAACTCTTGTAAAATACATCGCAGTGATGAAGTTGTGCCCCGAAGCCTGATCTCGCAAATCAGACTCCGAGGACTTCCATCCCTAGTTAAACCAACTAACTCAGGAGGCGTTCATGATTGTACACCGTCAGCTTTGCTATGGGATCTTGAAAGGCTGGAATCAAGATCCTGCATACAGTTTTCACCCCTACAGACCGTCTGAGAAATCAGTGTTTTTGTCCTCTTTGAAGTAATCGAGAAGACAAAAACTATGGGAGTTAGGACGATCGTGCCTAGCTCGATTTCGTTCACGGTTGAGTTGCGATGCTCGATCGAACGGCGTTATCGAGTTGGCGTTATGCTGGATTTGCAAGAGCGTTATATCTTCATGTCGTCTGGCATTCTTCCGAATGTTAGCGACAGCATTGAGGACTTTGTTTCACAACTGAGTGAGATTGCGTCCAATCAACTGGCATTGCTCAAGTAGGATGGCACGAGTGATTTAACGACTGAGTATCAGATTGTTCGAGTGTTGCCGGGATATCAAGTTGAACGATCGTTCGTGAAATTCAACATTGTCGGGGGTAATGGTTCACTGATTCAAGTGGAGGAATTGCACAACAAAACCATCATTCAACTGTAAAGAGTTGGGGAGCCGTCGATTCCCCCTTTGAAAAACTCGGCTCCCTCAATAGGTCTCAAAAGCTGTTTTGTAGACCTCGATTTGGGCATGAGCAACTTTGCGATCTCTAAGGCATCAACCCATAATCGAACTCTTGTGAAAATCCAGGAGGAACCACTTTGAACATAGTCAGAAATATAAGCTTGATTTGATCATAGAACGCCTGAAGACAGTCAGGAGAACGTTCAGGTAAGCAGTAGCGAGTTCGTATTGTAAGACTAGAAATTCATCTGGCTTGAGAATTGCTATCGCATATTCTTGCCCTTGAGAATCGGCAAATTCAACTAGGTAATGATTATTCTGTTCTTGCTAGTAGACTTCAACGATCGTGCCCACAAGTCCACTAGGTAAATAGTTTATAGAGGAATAGTCTGGCTCTACGAGAGTCAATCGCTCAATGAGCAAATTATTTAGAATTGCAACTGTATCCAGAAGCTTAGGCTGATTGCTCATGTCTTGATGAACGCAGAAATTAAACTTTTGGTTGAGCAGCAGCGAGTAGTCTTTGCATCATTACCAAGATTTCTCAACTGTCCGCTCCAACCGTGTTTTAGAATACGCCCATTATCGTGATACGACTTTTATCAAGCCTGAAAGTATACCTAAGGTAGGTACTAGACTTTTTCCAAGAGCTTCAGAAAGCGGTTTTCCAACTTCTGCAAGCTTTTCAGCTCGTGTGTGATAGTAACCACTTTCGATTTTTTTCATGTCCCGCTCATGTTTCAGTTGCATACGTAGCTGTCGCGTCGCATATCTATTTGCAGTTTTCACATCTTTTTTATCTTTTCTTTGTGTCTTTTTCTCGGCACGCTTAACCTGCCTTTCTATTGGTTGCTGGACTTTTGATGGGTGAGCCATAGTTTAGAAATCTTAAACGTCTTGAACTATTATGGCTATATATGCTGGTGATTAGAGATACTTTACTGAAAGTTCAAGTTCACGTAAGTATTGATAACTAAAGATCCACTTTCATCTATGCTCAAGCCGAGGTTTAGCAGTCTAACAACGTTATCGGGTGAGCAAATCTTGACCGATCGCCCACCCAACACAATTTAATGAGCCACCGCAGGCATTCCTAGAATGTCTTCAATGCGAGGCATCTCTTCTAACGGAATCACCCGACCCTCATCTCCAAATCCAGCAATCTGATCGAAGTTGAGATAGCGATAAAGATCGTCCGCAAAGGGATTAATCTTATTCGCCATCATCTCCAAATATTCTTGAACGGTGGGAATGCAACCCAGCAACGCACACGCCGCCGCCAACTCTGCCGAGCCTAGATAGACCTGGGCACCTTTGCCCATGCGGTTGTTAAAGTTGCGCGTCGAAGTCGAGAAGACCGTTGTGTTATCGCCGACTCGCGCTTGATTGCCCATACACAGCGAGCATCCGGGCATCTCGGTTCTGGCTCCCGATGCGCCAAAGATGCCATAGATGCCTTCTTCTTTGAGTTGATGTTCGTCCATGCGAGTCGGAGGGCAAATCCACAGGCGACTGCTCACCGGGGGAACGCCTTCTAAGACTTTGGCGGCGGCGCGATAGTGACCGATGTTGGTCATGCACGAGCCGATAAAGATTTCGTCGATTTTGTCTCCCGCCACTTCTGACAGCAACTTGATGTTGTCGGGGTCATTGGGAGCCGCCACGATCGGTTCTTTAATCTCGCTCAAATCGATCTCAATGATCTCAGCATATTCAGCATCGGCATCGGCTTCGAGTAGACTCGGATTTGCCAGCCATTGCTCCATTTTGGCGACGCGACGCATCAGAGTTCGGGCATCTTCATAGCCGCGTGCCACCATATTTGTCAGCAGGGCAACGTTCGATCGCAAATACTCCGAAACCGTTTCGGGGCTGAGTTTAATCGTGCATCCCGCGCAAGACCGTTCGGCAGAGGCATCGGTTAGCTCAAAGGCTTGCTCAACTTTGAGATCCGGCAATCCTTCGATTTCTAGAATGCGCCCCGCAAACACGTTCTGTTTGTTTTCTTTGCTGACGGTCAACAGCCCTTTCTGAATCGCCATATAGGGGATGGCATTCACCAAATCTCGCAGCGTGATTCCGGGCTGCATCTCGCCCTTAAAGCGGACGAGAACCGATTCGGGCATATCGAGGGGCATGACTCCGATCGCCGCCGCAAATGCCACCAATCCAGAACCCGCCGGGAACGAAATCCCCAACGGAAAGCGAGTATGAGAATCGCCGCCTGTGCCCACGGTATCTGGCATCAACATCCGGTTAAGCCACGAGTGAATGATGCCATCTCCGGGACGCAAGGCAACGCCACCCCGCGACGAGATGAAGTCGGGTAAGTCGTGATGCGTTTTGATGTCCACAGGTTTGGGATAGGCAGCCGTGTGACAAAAACTCTGCATCACGAGATCAGCGCTGAAGCCCAAGCAAGCGAGTTCTTTCAGTTCGTCACGAGTCATCGGTCCCGTCGTGTCTTGTGATCCTACTGTCGTCATAGCAGGTTCGCACGACGTACCGGGACGCACACCCGCCAAACCACAAGCTTTGCCAACCATTTTCTGCGCCAGAGTGAAGCCTTTGCCCGTGTCGGCAGGCATTTTGGGACGAATAAACAAATCGCTCGACGCAAGGTTTAAAGCGGTGCGAGTTTTGTCGGTCAATCCGCGTCCGATGATTAAGGGAATCCGTCCACCCGCCCGGACTTCATCGACGATCGCGTCAGGCTGCAAGCTAAATGTCGCGATCACGTCCCCCGATTCGTTCGTCACTTCGCCTTTAAACGGGTAAATCGTGATCACCATGCCCGTCTCCAGTTGAGACACGTCGCACTGAATCGGCAGCGCCCCCGAATCTTCAGCAGTGTTGAAAAAGATCGGCGCGATCGAGCTTCCCAAAATATAGCCGCCCGTCCGTTTGTTGGGCACAAAGGGAATGTCTTGCCCGATGTGCCAGAGAACGGAGTTGATCGCCGATTTGCGCGACGATCCCGTACCCACCACATCGCCCACATAGGCAACGGGATGACCTGTTTGCTTTAACTCGACCAGAGTTTGCAACCCACCAGGCATTCGCGATTCCAGCATCGCCAAAGCGTGTAGCGGAATGTCAGGACGCGTCGTGGCGTGAGTTGCCGGAGACAAATCATCGGTGTTGGTTTCTCCGGGCACTTTGAAAACGACGACCGTGATCGCCTCTGCCAACACGGGACGATCGGTAAACCATTTTGCCTCCGCCCAAGCCGTCATCACTCGTCTAGCGTTGGCATTCGTCTCTGCCAAGACTTGCACATCGTGAAACGCATCGAAAATCAGCATTGTTTTGCTGAGAGCGGCAACCGCTGCTGCGGCTAATTCTGCATCGTCGGATTGCAGCAGATCAATTAACGAATGGACGTTATAGCCGCCCATCATCGTGCCCAGCAGCATCACGGCATCTTTGGGCGAAATGAGCGGACTGGTGATATCTGTTTTGGCGATCGCCGTCAAAAAACCCGCTTTCACATAAGCAGCTTGGTCAACGCCGGGAGGCACCCGATCGCGCAGCAACGCCAATAACGTCTCTTCTTCACCCGCAGGCGGGTGTTTGAGCAACTCACACAGGTCTGATGTTTGTTGAGCATCGAGGGGAAGTGGCGGAATACCCAAAGCGGCACGGTCAGCCGCGTGTTGGCGGTAGGATTCAAGCATGGTTAGATTATCTCTTACGATCGACATTCAACAATTTTCTGGTGTCAGTAGTCTAGTTTCAAGCGCTAGAAGAATTCTGTCAGTTTGCGCTCTTATTTCAGTGTGGTGCATCCGTAAACGATCAGAGGTCAAGCGTTGGGGTTAGACTTCGTTGGGATCAACGCCCATCTGACGCAGCCGTTCAGCGAGTCGATCCGCCCGTTGCTTCTCTCGTTCAGCGCGTTCGTCGCCTGTGGATAGTAGATTGCCCTGATCATCCCACCAGCGCAGCCACGGAAGCTCTATCGACTCATGTTCTCCCCGCCAAATGCCTAGCTCAACGCCCATCGGCGGAATGGGAAAATGTCCGCGCTTGTTGGCAGTCATTGGCTGATAGCGACTATCGACGAGATGATATAGCTCGATCGAGCTTCTACTACAGTCATAAATGCCATAAAACGGGATGCGAATTGCCTGTTCATAAACCCAAAACTTGCCTGTGACGGGCGTTTGGTCTCGTTCTTCGCTGCCGTCTCCAGACACAAATTCTAAGGCAATCAGGGGCGCGACATATTCTTGCCACAGCACATAAGAGCGACGAAACACCCCCTTCAGCATCGGCGGAACGCTAGGCACATAAAACCAGTCGGGTGCCTCGGCTCCTTTTTCAGGAGGCTCGGTCAATCGCCAATATATGCCGCAATCTTGACCGATGCAATACTGTCCGTCGGGGTGAAGTCTCTGCAACACGGGGCGAATTGAGTCAGTCAAGAGGCTACTTTGAGGATGTTCTTGAAAGTTTTTCACAAAGGTGCCGTCTGACTCTGGAAGTTGAGTGTGGTCAGGGAGCGTCTTGAGCGTAAACTCAGATTGGGTTGCCGTCATAGAAATGCCCTTCACCGTTGGGAGCTTGCATCTATTGTATTGACTTTAGGGGCTGAACTGATGACCTATTTCAGCAGCAAATAATAAAGCTGTCCAGTGGCGTTGACAAGTCCTGCCCGATCGCCTGCTTCTTTGCCAGTGCCCATAAAAATATCGACTCGCCCCGCTCCAATAATGGCACCCCCTGTATCTTGATCCAGCACAAAGCGGCTAACGGGACGCTGTTCTAAGAATTTGTTTGCATTCAGAATCGGCAGTTGAGTTTGAATCAGAGCGATCGCGCCCGGTGGCATTAATGATTTGTCCGTGGCGATCGAGCGTTCTGCCGTTACCGGAACGCCTAAACTCCCCATCGCGGGAGCACCTTGAGTATTTTGAAAGAAAACAAACCGTCGATTGCGAGGCAAATAAGTATCCAACTCGTCGGGATGCTGCTGAAAATAGCTCACCACATTGGGAAGATTCAAATCTTCGAGGCGGAGTTTGCCATCTTTGACCAATTCTCGCCCGATGCCTGTGTAAGGTTGATTGGTGTGCCCGGCAACGCCGATCGACATCCTGGTGCCATCGGTGAGTTGCAGTCGAGCCGAGCCTTGCACCTGCACCAGAAACGCTTCTAGACGATCGGGCAACCACACCAATTCCAACCCTCGCAGCAGTCCTTTATTCGCTTGCAATCCGTCTTTGCCTTCTAGCTCAAGGCGAGTAGGATGAGGCGGTTTCAATTTAGCGAGATCGGGCGATCGATAGAGCGGATAGCGATAGACTGCGGTGCGAACCCGACTCGCTTTATGGACTGGCTCAAAATAACCTGTGAACGACACCGTTCCCTGAGTATCTTTGCCCGTGGATTGATAGAAGACAAATTCTCGCTCGATTGCTGTCTGCAAATCCTGAGCAGAGCGAGACGTGAGGACAAGTTGTCTAAATCGTCTGAGACTGCGATCGACGCGATCGCGCGTGATCTCTTTCACCGGATAGTTCTGATAAGCCTGAACTGCCTGAGCCGTTTGCAAATAGCGTAAGCTGTGGTCGATCGCGGTCAGCAACGCTTGACGATCGCTAGAACGTTCCCACAGTCGATCGTCAAGGGCGTTGAGCGGCTGAGTCGCGGGTTTGAGCGGAATCATCGGAACCGCAATCATCGGATTGACCGACGCTGATGGAGTGGGCAACGATCGAGCCGGATTGACCCACACTCCAGATATCCCCAACGTCACCAGCGCCAAAAAACGAGGGATTCCAGCGATTCGTAAGTTTCTCATTCTGTCCAACTCAACTCAGCTAGAAGCGGGACGATCTCAGAACTCCTAAGTTCCTCCAGTCTCAATAGCGATCGACGCTTCCCGAATAGACTGGCTCAACGCGAATTCCCAGCACTTTAGAAGGACGCACCACCATATATTCCCCTTGAATATTCTTAATGGGAACGCTGATAAAATCACTAGAAGCAGCCTTGGGCACAAGTTCGCCGCTATACCATTTTTGAAAATCTTGAATCGTGGCAAACCGCACTTCTTCGCGATGCCCACCTTCTAGCAAGAGATGGACAGCAAACTCACTCGGAGTTCTAGGCATAGGGGTTTATCTCCAACATGACGACCCTATTATGGTCTGGAAGTGGGTTGAAATAACGTCAGCGCGCGGAATTATTGCCGCAGAACTATGCTAGATGGGCTTGCACGATCGCCACCAATTGCTCTGTCCAATAGCTGACCAGCGCCTCGGTTTCAGCTTCGACCATGACGCGAATCACAGGTTCCGTCCCAGACGCGCGCACGAGAATGCGCCCACGATCGCCCATGTCTGCTTCTGCTTGCTCGATCGCCGTTTGCACCGCATCGCACGATTGCCAGTTGAGCCGACGATCGCGATCCTCAACCCGCACGTTTTTCAAAAGCTGCGGATAAGTCTGAAAACTCTGGTCAACCAATTCCGCCAAGGTGCAGCCTGATCGTTGAACCAGGCAAGCCAGATGCAAGGCAGTCAACAAGCCGTCGCCACTGACGCTGTAAGAAGGACAGAGAATATGCCCTGACTGTTCGCCGCCAAGCTGGGCACCGTGTCGTATCATTTCTGCATGAACATATTGATCGCCGACCGCCGCCCGAATCAGTTGACCGCCTTGCTTATTCCAGGCGCGCTCAAAGCCCAGATTTGACATCACCGTAGAGACGATCGTGTTTCCAGGCAGTTGTCCCGATCGAAGAAGCTGCTGTCCCCAAAGATAGAGAATGTAATCGCCATCAACGGTTCTGCCCTGACTGTCAACGGCGAGGACGCGATCGGCATCGCCATCAAAGGCAAACCCGATCTCTGCCGAGTGGTCTTGCACCGCTGCTTTGAGTAACCCCAAATGGGTTGAGCCACAGTTGACGTTGATCTGGTTGCCATCGGGTCGATCGTGCAGACAAATCGTCTCGGCTCCCAGCGCTTGAAAGACCTCGGCAGAGAGTCGCGTCGCCGATCCCCACGCCAAATCTAAGACGACTCGCATTCCTGCCAACGGCTGCGATGTTTGACTCGTCAGAGGAGTTTGCAACGCCTCAATGTAGTGGCTCACCAAATCCGATCGGTGATAGTGCTGCCCCCAATGATTGCCTGAAACCGCCGAAATAAATTCTGTTTGACCCCGCAGTGCCGATTCGATCTGCTGCTGTAGTGCCGTTGCTAGCTTCGTGCCATCGGGGTTAAAAAACTTGATGCCATTGTCTTCGGGCGGATTGTGGCTTGCAGAAATCATAATGCCCCCGATCGCCCCACAGTGATGAGTCAGGTGAGCCACCATCGGAGTCGGACACAGCCCCAGATCCCACACGTCTAACCCTGCTGCGGTCAAACCCGCCGATAGCGCCATCGCCAACATATTGCTAGAGTTGCGAGAATCTTGACCCAAAATAACGGGCGCGATCGTCGAAGATGCTGACTTTAAAACCTGTCCTGCCCAATATCCAATCTGAAGCGCTAAGGGAGCCGTCAACACCTCTCCCGCCTGACCGCGAATTCCGTCAGTGCCAAACAGGGCTGAATTGGGAAGCACGATCGTGCCCCACCTTAGAGCACCAGAAGTCAAGGGACTGATGAGTTGAGTCCTTACGGGCGATGAAACCATAGCTGAATCCTGCTCCTCACACTTGTTACTGGGAGAATACCACTTCTCCCGAAAAAGACACTCACACCCCTACCGACGACAATAAAGCCTGAAATTCTCCCCAAGAGATCCCTTTTTGAATGTAGCGGGGATCGTTGGGATTGTAAGGGCTTTCTAGCCGATCGATCGACAGAACTGTTGCCCGATCGCACACCACAGGCACATCTGGATCAAACGCAGTCGGATTCATCAACGAGCTAGAAAACCCCTTAAAAATCGCTACTTCATCGGGTTGCCCGTCTGTCTCGATCGCAACCAGCAAAACCTCGCTCGGGCGTTTAAGCGTGTACTGTTCTAACCGTCGCCCCAGAGAATCAGCCATAGATCATGATCCGAATTAGATATCTTAGTTGCCCATCGCCGATCGCTTGCGCTTACCGACTTTAAAAAAGACAAAATAGCCGAAGTAGAGCGTGTAGACAATCAGCCCAGCGATCCCCAAAAATCCTAGAAACCAAGGCTGAGTTGAGCCGTGAAAATATTCTCGATATAGCCAGGCTGGCTCTAACCAGGTGCGACAGACGGCATCGCTTTGAATCTCAGCACTCGCTTGCAAAGCGCATTTCAACACGGGCAGTTGTGCCAAAACGCCCAGCCCACAATAAATTGAGACTGCCCAACGCCAAGAAGTCATCGTCAATTTCAATGGGCTTGCAAGCTGCTCACGAATTTCTTCATTCAAATCAGCCCAGTACCAGAGTGAGACCGGGATGAGAACGCGAGCGAACCAGCCAGCAAAAAACGCGATCGGCAATGCTCCAATCAATAGATAGATGGTAATCGCCAACAGGCTTGCAACTCGCCAATAGATGGTCAGCAATCGCTGCATCGCATCTGCCTTCTGCACAAATGCCCAGAGCAGCAGCGCCAGAGGCACGACGACCAGAAAAAGAATCGCGAGTCGATAATCAGCCCAAACAAACGGGGAAAACCAGGGGACATCTTGCATAGTAATTCGCAGTGAACGAAGCGCATCTCGCAACACGCCTAGCTTAAACCATAAAAAACAAGCAATTAGACTACCACAAAGGGAAATCTTCATTGCTTGTCCAATGATTCTAGACGATGGATTCAAAATCGACCCGATCGTGTTTTAGTTGTCGTAAACTCGGCACTCTAGCGCGTCAGGGTTGTCGTCGCAGAACTGCTCTAAAGAGTTTTTGGGCTTAGCCTGAAGTTGGTGAGAGCGCTCTGCCTGAAGCTCTTCAACAACATCCCATGCAGCCGCGCACTTAGGATCTTTGCCGTCAATGCCGCAGATCTCGCGGGCATTGTCACGTTCTTGTTCAATCTGCTTTTCGATTTCGCTCATGATTATAATTTCGTCCTTTCGTTGAACGGAGATACTGAAACAGGTCGCTCAAAGCGTTTGAGAGAGTAGGTAGTGCAGGTCAGGTTTTTGGAGTGCCGCTCACCTGATATCGCTAAAGCAGTGATATTGGCGATTGCAGGTCTGTTTCTCGATCGAGAGTAATCTCTTAAGATTCAGCTATCTGCAATGAATGCAACACTTTTTGAGCCTGAGAGCACTCACGATTATGGATGTTTCAATATTTTAACCTGCTTTCAAACCAGAGTCGCGTTCGGAAAACCCAGCAAACGATTACGGGAGGCTCGATTAGAAAACTTATGCCACGATCGCATCGGGTGCGCTTTTGCTCTCAGGCTGATTGCTCCAGTCCACGCACAGGTTGAGTAAACTAGGAATACACGATCGTCTCCACCCTGTTAATTAATGGTTCCTGGCAACCGGGAGAAACTTTATGACAGAACCAACCCCTGACTCAATGAAGTGGGTTTGTGCCCTCTCAACGCGCCCTTCGCTTGAAGCAGCCGTGATAGAAGTGGTTGAGCAAGCGCAAACATTGTTAGAGACTCCTGCTGATTTGGGGTTTGTGTTCATCTCCTCTGCGTTTGCCAGTGAATTTTCTCGGCTGCTTCCCTTGCTGAGAGACAAACTGCCAGACATTCCGCTGATTGGTTGCAGTGGAGGCGGCATTGTCGGCGTGTCTCAGCGGGGCAAGGTGCGTGAAATCGAAGGAGAACCTGCTCTCAGCCTGACGTTGGCAGCGCTTCCGGGGGTGAAGATTAAGACTTTTCATCTAACGGCTGAAGAGTTGCCCGATCTAGACAGTTCGCCGGATGCGTGGGTCGAGTTAGTTGGGGTGCCGATCGCCGATCAGCCTCACTTTGTCGTTTTAGCCGATCCCTTCTCTGCCAAAGTCAATGATCTGCTGCAAGGGCTAGACTATGCCTATGCCGGGGCTTCTAAAGTCGGTGGGTTGGCAAGCTCTGATCGCATGGGCGGCACAACTGCGCTGTTTTGCAACGATCGCTCTTACCGAGAAGGATCGGTTGGGGTGGCGCTCAGTGGCAATCTTGTCATGGACACGATCGTCGCTCAGGGATGTCGTCCGATCGGGCAACCCTATTGGGTGACTGAAGGCGAACGAAATATTGTGCTGGGCTTGCAAGAGCGCGACAGTTTAGAAGAAAGCCCGACATCTAGCCGCAAGGTTGTCACTCAGCGCACCCCATTAGAGATTTTGCGAGAAGTGATCGACACTCTGAGCGAAGACGATCGGGATTTAGCGCAACACTCTCTGTTTGTCGGAGTGGCGCAAAATGAGTTTAAGCAAGGGTTAGAGCAAGGCGACTTCTTGATTCGCAATCTGCTGGGCGTTGATCCACGCGTGGGCGCGATCGCGATCGGCGATCGCATCCGTCCGGGGCAGCGCATCCAGTTTCATCTGCGCGATGCCCAAACCTCTGCCGAAGATTTAGAAGTCTTGCTGCAACGCTATCAAACCGAGACCGACGCAAAATCATCGGCGATCGGTGCTTTAATGTTCTCCTGCATGGGGCGGGGCGAAGGGCTGTATGGCGAACCCAATTTCGACACTCAGATGTTTGCTCAATATCTCGATCGGGTTCCGGTGAGCGGCTTCTTTGGCAGCGGTGAAATCGGTCCGGTTGGCAACACGACGTTTTTGCACGGCTACACATCGGTGTTTGGCATTGTGAAAGAAAAAGATTAATTTGAGTTTTTCACCCTTTCCAGGAGGCTCGTTTGGCTATTGTTCGGGTGCGTGAGCACGTCAATCCCTTAAGTCGAAAGTATCAAACTCCCGCAGAATCGCCTGATTGGGAAAAAATCTATGCCGACTTGACGCTGCCTCTGCACCTAGATATCGGCTGCGGACGGGGACGGTTTTTGCTTAAAATGGCACAGCTTCAGCCAGAGTGGAATTTTTTGGGATTGGAGATTCGGGAACCGTTGGTTGATCAATCGATCGAGTTTCGCGATCAGTTGGGGTTGCAAAATCTCCACTATTTGTTCTGCAATGTTAATAACTCGCTGCCTGCTCTGCTTGCGCCGCTCAAACCGGGGACGCTGCAACAGGTGACGATTCAGTTTCCTGACCCGTGGTTTAAGCGTAAACATCAAAAACGACGCGTCGTGCAGCCCGAAGTCGTCGAAGAATTAGCACTCCATTTAAGCAATGGTGGTCGGGTGTTTGTCCAATCTGATATCGAAGAAGTGGCGATCGAGATGGTCGATCGCTTTGCTGCCCATCCTGCGTTTCACCGTCAAGACTGTGATTGGTTGACGGATAACCCGATGCCCATCCCCACTGAGCGAGAAGCCTCGACGCTAGAGCGAGGGGAACCTGTTTATCGAGCCGTGTTTTATAAACATAGAGACTAGGCAATGCGATCGCTCTACCGTCCACGATCGCCCCTGCGTGATTAACTCAAGGGCGATCGTGCTTCTCACTCAAATAAAACTTCTCTAAGCAGCCTAAAACTGTTGGTAAAGCGCATCAACGGCTTGCTTTAAATCTGGCAGGTAGTTTTCCACCACATTCCAGATGATATCGAGGTCAATGTCTAAATATTGATGGGCTAGGACATTGCGAAAATCGCCAATCGTTCTCCAATCAATTTCAGGACGTATCGCTTTCCAATCATCTGGTAGTCGTTGGGTTGATTCACATAGGGTTTGCAGATTTCGGATCACTGCATCCTGAGTTTTCAGATCTGCAAAAAATGCAGCTTTTCCCGCCACAGTGTAAGCTTCAATTCGATTAATACAGTCCCGAACGTGTACCAGATAAACACGGCTATCTTTCATAGCGATCGAGCTTCACTTAAGATGCGATCGCGGATGAAATAGTGCAGCGATTTTTCGGTTACGACATCAACTTTATGTCCTAGCAATGCCTCTAATTCTTGGATTAAACCGACAGGAAACCAGGGGCTTAACGATTCACCTAAATCTACTAGAAAATCAATATCACTGTTGGGTTGAGCTTCTCCCCGAACAACGGAGCCAAATACCCGCACGTTTCTAGCGCCGTGTTGAACCGCAATTTCTAGAATGCGATCGCGCTGCTCATTGAGAATTGCTTCAATCTTCAGTGTTTCTTGGGTTTTCATAGACAACCAAGCTGTCGCCATTCTTGCACTTTCAATCTATCTCTTTTTTCTTCAACGATCGCTCTTGCATGATCGGATGAAGAACAATCGCGTCATTAAGAGAGCAGGGCATACAGTTTTTCTACGATTTGCTTATGAGTTTTGTGGATAACCCGCCTAGCTGACGCTGGATCATGGAGTGGCGCAGTGTGAGCAAATGATTTAGCCTCAGCACGGAGGTTTTTTTGAGTCCAGTGACGGCAAAGTCAGGGTGAGTCGCATCTAAGATTAGGTCGGTAGCCAGGGGGTGAGTCGGAAGGCGGCTGGTAATGAGTGCGAGAACGACGTGACGATGTTCTCCGATCGGGTTTGTTAACGCGTAAGCAGGTCGAATTTTACTATCAGATAGATCGTCGTAGGGAAATTCAACCAGAACGATGCTACGTTTCATGGTCGATCAGTTTACCGTCTTCTAGTGTGTAAATGTCTTCGTCAGGATCACTGAGAAGATCGATCGCCGAAGTTTTGAGAGCTGCTAAAGACCATTCTTGAGCGTCGTCTTGATCGGGGAAAAGCAAGATGCCTCGAAAGCGAATGGGTTTTAGGGCAGCCAGGGGTTGGTCTAACTCGACAATGCCCTGTTCGTCAATGCTGCCTGTGATTTCGATGGCTTTCATGGGCTTTACGATCGCTCAACTGCTTCTAAAGTATCTTATTTTCACGATTCCCCTACACGATCGGCTGAAGGGCGATCGCGTGTGCAAAAGTATCGGTTTGTATAGGCAGGAATTTCTAGGCTGATGCTGCTGGAACCCTAATGAGAAAGAGTAGCAAGGTGATCTGCAATCCAAAGTTTGATAATGGCTTGGCGTGTGACTCCAAGGCGCTTGGCTTCCTGGTCTAGTGCTTCAAGCATCCAGATGGGAAAGTCAACATCAACACGCGTCTGCTCGTAGCCTGGATGATTTGCTTGAGAGAGGTCTAAAAGATTGGTAATGTCTTCGCCATTGTCAAATCTAGTGTCAAATTCATCTGCTTTCATAAATTTCTACCTCTTCTGTGCGAGAGCGTCGAACCGAAATAATGCGTACTCTGCTGTTTCGGTAGGTGACAACGGCTGACCAGCACTTTTGGTTGATTGTACCAATCACTAGAAATCTTGGCTCGTCTTCTGTTCTAGCTGGAATCTCGATTCTGTCGGAATCAGCCCACAGTTGTTGTGCTTTGACGAAGCTAATGCCGTGTTTCTCTTGATTAGACTGACTCTTAGCTTCATCGAACTCGAATTTCATAAGGTATTTGAACCATGCCTCTGATTCCTGATTGAAAGAAGCGATCGTTCTTCTCCACAATAGGGGCGATCGCAGTCAGCAAAATCTAAAACAGCGATCGCTCCTGCCAACAATGACCACGATCGTCCCCGACACAATTAGCTCAAATGCGATAAAGCTCAATGAGCGGGTAAGTCTTCGGCTTTCGCCTACCAAGCTACCCGGCTCTGTTTTATTTTCGGAGGTCGTTGTCTTCCTCACCGGAACAGGTCTGGACTCTTCTGGATACGCCCAAACAATTCCCATTGCTTAGTTCTGATAGTAGAAGAGTGCTGGAAAACCGAACACACCACCCGAAAACCGACATTAGAGCCGCGGTAGGCAGGAGAGCCAGAGTTGCGGAAGGCAGCGCGACAGTACGACGGATTGCTGAACCACGAACCGCCCCGAAGTACACGATTTTCACTATTTTTATTAGTTGTCCAGGAACTGCCATCTGATGGAGCAGCCTCATAATTTCCATGCCAGTGGTCAGCGCACCACTCCCAGACATTGCCGTGCATATCGTAGAGACCGAAAGGATTTGCTGGAAAACTGCCGACATCAGTGGTCTGCTTTCGATAGATTCCTTTCGGTGCCTCGCCATGAGTATGGTTACCGTTGTAATTTACCGGAATGGAGGGCTGGGGAACCCTTAAAGCCCCTGTCTTTTAAGCATGGGGATGTAAAAGGGGTTCCCGCGTGGCGGTCACGCCACAGAGTCT
>NZ_LXYR01000041.1 GCF_001650195.1 Phormidesmis priestleyi BC1401
TGGCTATCCATCCGGTGCGCTTTGTTTCTAATCTGCACCCTAGCTGATGGATAGCTTTTCTGTCCACGTCTGACCGCAAAAACTGTCCGAACTATTGTTAACTACCCAAATCAAGTTTTTATAAAATCTCTCGCGAGATGCTAGCTCCTCTTCACTCATGGGGGAGTTTTGAAATTCAACGAAGAGATTTTTATCAGTTCGCACATCTGAAATGTGCCTTTCTTGGGTTACTTCGTCAAAGTGAACGACTTCTTGCCATTCCTCCGGATACAACGATTTCCAAGCTCTATGCCATTCTGTCTCGTTTTCCCACCACCTATCGCAATGCTGTAGAGATTCGTGTGCCCAGTGCCATATCTTTCGTTTTCCACATTTAACTTGAGTAGGGCTAGCGCATACAGGACAAATTCCCTTTCCTTTAGGAAACGGAGCAACTCTTTCTCCATCAAAAATTGAATATTTCACAAACGTTAATTGCGGTACCTACTTAATACTTTTCTGGCGCAAGTCCATTAACTTCTTTGAGATCGCGGCACTACTTGTCTTTCTTGCTCCAGTTTGACTTTAAGATTCACCAGATCGTTGTCTTTGACGTTGAGTTTGACGTTGATCTCGCGAATCCGCCGGGAGAGAATGCGAATGATATTGAGCGCGATTTCTGGAGTTTCGTCGATCGCTTCGTAGAGTTGTTGTTGAGTCAACACCAAACAATCACAGGCTTCTAAAGCCGTCACGGTTGCAGATCGTGGCTCTGCGTCAAAAAGTGACATCTCCCCAAAAAATTCACCTTTCTTTAACAGAACCAAGTCTTGGTCGCCAATATGCACCCGCACCTGTCCTGCTGCCACCACATAGAGCGATCGTCCTTCTTGCCCCTGAGTGAAGATGACCTCTTTAGAGTTAAACGAGTGTTCGTCCATAATCGATGCTAATCTCACCAAAAAGTCATCCCGAAGTTCCTGAAAAATGGGGACTCCTCGCACCAGTAATAATCGTTCAAAGCTGTTTAGCATAGCGGGTTATGGACGGACATCGCAGGCAAGAACCTGATTGAAGACTGATTTTGGTGAGTCAAAGATCTCTCCCAAATTTTACGGGCTGTTGCTGCGATCGCTACATGGGTCTCAATTCTCCCGTGCTGGGGATGTCATCATCCTCTAAATCGAGACGCGAAAACGAAACTTGCTCAAGCCTCAACGTTTCGAGCATTTGCTTAACTTGCACCAAAACAAGCCGATCGGGATCATTTTGCAGCATCGGTAAAATTCTGGCTAGAGCACTGGGCGATGCAAGTTGTAGATAAGAGAGCACCGCCTCGCGGACAAAGCCTCGCGGATGATTGAGGCTAGACAAAATCTGATCGCTGGTGAGCCGACAGCGAGAATGCCGCGCCAGGTGAAAACAACACGCCAGCGACCAATCTGATAAGAAGTGACGCAAATCTAGCAGATGACGCACTCGATCGTCTGGGTTCATCGGCTCATAGGGGACTAAGCCCGATAAACTTTGCAGCTTTTCACGATCGAGGGTGCGATCGAGCAGAGCCAGCAGCGCTTGTTTCGACGGAATATCGAGAGTGTTGTCTAAAATCTCTAAGCCTTGCGCCTGATTAGAGAGCGATCCTGACTGCAAGTTAAACGAGGCAACCTGAATCGTCCCCAAATCGTAGAGAAACTTCATCAGGAGAAATAACCGCTCAATGGCATCCGTTGGCATATCGCGCAGCGCTCGTCGCAGAAAATCCGCTTCCTGTCCTTGAGCTCGCCCTGGCGCGAGATCCACCAAGGCGGCGTAGACTTGACCAATCAACATAATCTCTTGGTCAATTAGTTGCTCAACGCCCCGCCGACCCAGCCGATCGAGCACAGCCTCAATGCCTCGCTCTTGAGGAATCTTGAGCAAAATTCGCAGAATGTTACGACGCGTCTCTCCCCACGAGGTCTTTAAGCGAGAAATCAGCAAGTCAATGGCTTCGGGTGTGCTAATTTGCCCGATCGCGCTCCAGGCATAGCTGCGAACTAAATCTGACTGGTGCATATCTTCCGCCAATCTTACTAACATCGGCAGGGCTTCATTTTCGAGCTTCACCAAGGCTTTTTGCGCCGCGTCTCGTGTAGATTTATAGCCCAAACCCCGCAGCAGCGACGGATAATATTCTTCGAGTCGAGTGGCTCCGATCGCCTCCAACACCGCGCATCTGACTTGCAGCGATCGGTCTTGCAACAGATTGGGGATATAGAGCCGTAATGCCTGTAGATATAGCGCTTCACCCAGCGCACGACAGCCCATCACTCGCTCTTGTCGCTGTTGGTGGGTCAGCATCAATCTGAGAGAATTGGTCGCTTCTGCCTTCTGTGTAGGCGTACCGCGACGCAGCATTAACGAAGCCGCCGTGCCGCGAATAACCGGGTCTATGTTTGGAGGCAGATAGGATTGCAGTTGCCGCATATCAGGGTCTGCATCCGTCAGCCAAACATAGCGCAGCGCAACTGCCATCACTTCAGGAGTCGGCTTTTGAGCAATCAACGTCCGCACATCCCCCAAATAAGCCGAGTTGGGATAGTTGAGCATCACTTCTAAGCTTTTTTGCTGCAAACTAGGTGGAAGTTTGTCAAGCAATGGAGACAGCACCTCGCCCACGTTTTTGAGATCGATTTGACTGAGAAGCTCAATGCACGATCGCTTATCGGCTTCCGCTCCGGGCTTCTCTAACGACTCAATGACGGCTCTCCTCAGTTCTCGCAGATCGATGTCAGAGCCACTGAGCTTGCCGCGCCCTGCATCAAATACGAGCAAGCCCAGATAATCTTTCTTCAAGCGGTGAATCGTCCACAGCCAAAACAGCCCCAGCACAATCACCACCGCAAAAATGGTGAAGTTTAGCACCCCAACCCCGTTGCCCTTTTGAAAATAGACCATCAGCAGCAGCGCAACTCCTGCCCCTCCGGTCGCAAGAGGCTCTGCAACGCCCCGCACTTTAGCTTGTAGACCGCCCCTAAGCATTTCTGGAATGGGCTGAAATAAAACAGGACTGATGCTCGCAAATAGCGTGTAGTGCAGCAATTCGTAGAGAAACTTGCGGATGACTAAACCCCAAAAGAGCAAAATCCATCCTTTAGTAACAACACTGCAAACGACGAGTCCGATCGTCAGCACAATAATCACGATCGGCAGCGCCATCACCGTATTAAACACGCCGACCCGCTCAATCACTCGACTCGAAAACATCCACTGCCCAGCTAGCTCACAGATGCCTAACACGCCGTTGAGAACCGAGAGAAAACTGGCAATCTTGTCGCCTTGGGCTGCATATCCAGGCTGTTGTTCTAGCAGGCTGAGAAACTGGAAATCGACTAACAGCAATATCACCTGCGCCATCACAAAAAAGAGGATCAGCAGCCTCACATAGTCCTTCATTTCGCCTCTCACTCGGCTGAGGATGGCATCTGATTGCCGCTCTTGACGACGACGATCGGGAAACGATTGCCGATAGGTTTGACTTAAATAAGATAAAACCACAGCTCCCAAGATCATCATGCAAAACGAGAACAGGATGACCGTGGGCAAGCCCTGAGATCGAGGCAGCAGGGTAAGGACGATCGGCAGCGAAAAGCCACTGATGATATCTGCTAGCAGCACCCCGCTACTGATCAGGGGATAGGTTCGCTTGATCTCTCGGATGTTAAATAATTGGTTTGCCACGATCGAGGTGTTGAGATCATTCAGCACATAGATCGCTTCTAGCCACAGCCGCAGCAGCAGCACGGTCGTTTTGAAAACAGCAACTCCACTGATCAGCGTCACCTCTGGGAAACTCAGCCCGCAATAAAATAGGATCAGGGGCAGTGTCATCAGCAGCGCGATCAAAACGATGACGCGTCGCAGAGGCAAAAATCGCTGCATCCAGGAATAGAGGAACCCCAAGCCGACGCTGATCACAGAACTGGCGATGTAGATTTTGGGTAGAGCATCTGCCCCAAACTGTTCTAAAAATAGCCCAACTGCGCTGGCTTCTAGCCACATCAGCCCGATCGAGGTAATCGTGTAAAACGTAAACATCACGAACGTTCGTTTACTCTCTTCGGGGCGAAGGTTAATCCATCGCAAGAGCTTCCGTCCGATTCCATTTCTGGCAGCATGTTGATCGATCAATTCCATGAAGCGTTGTGTCCCGTACCGTGTTTTCGACGCGTCCCTGTTAAGACTTTACAGACAACCTCAGTATGCGGCGAACCCGGTGTGAGAATCTTAGGAGAATTCTGGAGGTCTTTTAGAGATGGCACCGCAGTTTTACGGGGCGATCGCCACATATTCCTTGATAAGATTCCCAAACCGAGCGAAATTCTTGCGCCAAACTCGGAGGCAACCTTATAAAGGTTCACGAATCCTACACGATCGCTCCCCGTTGGTTAACGCTCTAGTTTGCCTAGCCCAAGCGAATAAGGAACTCCTATTCATTGCGTTCGTCCGCGGTAAGGAAATGCTCCTGAGAAAATGTTATCTAAAAGCGTTCTGTTCGCCTTGGTTACGATTCTTGTGCCGGGGTCTGCCATTGCTGACTGTGTGAATCTTGCAGATGGCACGATCACGCCAATCAAAGTTAAAAGCTGTCAGGCAATCAACGGCGCAACACATCCGAAAGTTCTCAAAAGTGGAGATATCAGCAAGTTCATAAGCAGCCGCAGTCGCCCTTACTGGGACTACAAAGCAGCCTACACAGGCGCATTAGTGACCGACGCGGCAGATCTGGTTTGGATGTACACGTCTAGCGCTTCCAATCCCTGTAAAAGCTTCACCAAAAGCAAACCTGTTCGGATGCGAACCTACTCTACCTGCTGCGATACAGGCTCTTGGGGCAAGTGCGTCTTGGGTGGGAAGTGGCTAGGAGACGTGAAAGGAAAGCGGATTGATGCTTTTCAGTAGTTTTCCCGAACGATCGCTCTGAACAAAAAAGGTATCGGAGTTTTCACCTCTCCAATACCCTTTTCATTTTCTAAAAAATAGCGAAATCGGCTTACTTCTTGGGAGCCATCAGCATCATCATGTTGCGCCCTTCTTTTTTAGGAGCTTGCTGCACTTCGGCAATTTCTTGCAAATCGGTTGCCATGCGTTTGAGCAACTCTTCTGCCAAATCGCTGTGCTGGATCTCGCGACCCCGAAACATAATCGTGGCTTTTACCTTATCGCCAGCTTTTAAGAAACGCTCTGCTTGATTGATTCGCACATTGTAGTCGTGCTCCTCAATTTTGTAGCGCATCTTCACTTCTTTCACGTCTACAGTGTGCTGCTTTTTCTTAGCTTCTTTTGCTTTTTTCTCTTGCTCAAACTTGTGTTTCCCGTAGTCTACGATTTTGCACACGGGGGGATCGGCTTTGTCACTGACCAAAACCAGGTCGAGTTCCTTCTCGTCGGCAAGTTGCATCGCTTCACGAGAAGACATGATTCCTAGCTGTGAGCCGTCTGAGCCAATCACTCTGACGGTAGGGAAACGAATGCGTTCATTGATAACGGGAATGTCTCGGTTAGGTCTTTTCTCAATCAGAGGCGCCATTAATTATTATTGTGGAGGGTAAGGTTAACAACGAAGAGAAGCAGTCAGCCGATAAAATCAGACCAATAGCAAATCAAAACAGACCGGGGTTAGCCGTTGATGCAGAGGTCAATATCGGTTTACGGTGAGAACTGTATCCGACATTCTACTCACTCTGGTCTAATTTCTCTCTAGTTCTTAACTTAAATTCTAACCGATGGGAGACCAGAGTGGGGACGGGCAACCAATCGATACAAAACGGTCTGCTCTAAACGCCTGTCAAACCTCCTAGAATGAGGGCAAAGATGGGAAACTGAAGCGCTGAGGAAATCGTGACAACCTCTTTACATTGGCGGCAGCGGGTCGGGAGTCAGCGAGATTGGGTGTGGCGCGGGTGGCAGACTCGATATACCTACATTCGATCGGGTCGGGCTGGAGAGAATCCTCCGCTGATGTTGCTGCACGGGTTTGGGGCATCGATCGGGCATTGGCGACAAAATCTATCTGTTTTGGGTGAGCATCACACGGTTTATGCGATCGATATGTTGGGCTTTGGGGCATCAGAAAAAGCGATCGCGCCCTACAATGTCGCGCTCTGGGTTGAGCAGGTTTATGATTTTTGGAAGACATTTGTAAACAAGCCGATCGTGCTGATTGGCAACTCAATCGGGTCTCTGGTCTGCATGGCGGCGGCGGCATCTCACCCGGATATGGTGTGCGGGTTGGTGATGCTTAATTTGCCTGATCCCTCGATCGAAGAAGAGATGATTCCTGAGCCGCTGCGTCCGGTGGTGGCGACGATTAAAAGTTGGGTGGCATCGCCTCTGGTGCTGAATCTGCTGTTTCAGCTAGTGCGGAAGCCAGGAGGGGTGAAGCGCTGGGCATCGCTGGCTTATGCAAACTCTGATGCGGTGACGGATGAGTTGGTTGAGATTTTGCTGGGAGCGACTGAAGATCGGGGATCGGCACGGGCATTTTGTGCAATTTTTCGAGCGATCATGGCTCCTAAATTTGGTCCCAGTGTGAAGAAGACGCTACCCGAATTGCAGATTCCGATGCTGTTGCTGTGGGGTAAGAACGATCGGATGATTCCGCCAAGTTTGGCGACTCAGTTTGGTGGTTACAGTCCCAATCTAAAAGTCGTCGAGATTGAGAATGCGGGTCACTGTCTGCACGATGAAGCGCCTGAGCAAGTCAACCCAGAGATTTTAAACTGGATTGCATCGCTACCTAATGGAAGGGGGTTTGTTGATAGGGCGATTGCATCTAATTGAAGATAGAGTGTGCTCTTTAATGAGCGAAACAATCTATCTTGCCCGCGTTCGGAGTCATACATAAGCAAGATGCCCATACCACCTCAGGCATATAAGAGGCTTTACTTTTCTTGACCTACTTGTACTGAGCAATCGTTTTGCCCGTCTCAGCATCAAACACCCAATAGTAGAATGATATCTTTTTGGAAGTTGGATAAAGGAGTCCATTTTCCTCTCGAAAATCACTGTCCCATACTGCTCGCATCTTCATGATGTAGACAATGTGTTCTGGCTTGAGGTTAAGCTTCAGACTGGAGAGTTGACGTTTTGCGTCTGTCCGCATCAGTTCTCCCCACGTGGTCGCTCTTCGTTCGACTTCGCTTTCTTCTGCTGAAGGAGGTCCTGGTCTCGATATTTGATCAAGGGGGATTAATTTAGCTTGAGGGATAGGAGTACAAGCTATTAGTATCGCGTTCAATGCTAGGTCAATCATCGTTATTTGGCGGGTGAGTTGGGCGTGACACCAGGAATCGGAGCCGTGACAATCACATAGAGAAGATCTCCAGTTTCTGCATCGATTGCCTGATTAACAGTTGCATTCTTGTAAATGATTCCAGACTTAACTTCGACTTGATCTTGAGTGGATTCGACTTGAAAGATTTGTCGGTCTGGATCAATGCCATAAAGCTTTTCACCAGGGTTAAATTTCTCTTGAGTGAAAGTTTTCCAATCGCTCAATTTGCGGCTTTTGATTTTCCCACGACCGACCGCACGATCTGTTTCCTCTTCTAGCCGCTTTAGCTGATTTGGTTTAAGATACTTATTCGCTTTACGAACGGTTGAAGCGGTCTGGACGGGCGTAGTCGGGCTTGTTGGTTCCATAGTACTCCCGCTCCCTTGGGCATTAGTACTATGAAGCGATGCAATACCTAGAGTGATTGCGAAAGCAGTGGCGGCAATGAGTAAGTTGATAGGTTTCATGACTGAATTTAGCGAGTAAAGGTAACACGAGCATCAGGCGTTGAAGAGAAGGTTGATCTCCCATTTGCCACAGAAGCATTGCCAGTAATCGGGTTAGAGTCGATGCTAATGACATTGGTTTGATTGATAGGTCGCCAGGTATTGCTTGTGTCGAGATATTTCAAGTTGCGGATCATCGTACCGCTCCTAAAAGAGACACTACTGTCTTTGATCTCCAACCCAGCATCAATCCTGCTTGATGAGGTTGGGTAGTAAATCTTGACGTTTCTATCTATGCAGCGAAAAGCGGCTGTTGTGTAAACTGATTGCCCATCGATTCTGACTTCCCAATTGCTGCTTCCCGTTGCTACGGGCTGAATTTGATAGCTATGTTCACCAGTTGGATTTTGAGTGCCAATGGGAATAGCTCGAAATTCGTTGTAGAGATAAGTATTGACGTATGCCACACCCACAAAGTGCCCTGAATGCGACTTATATTGTGGATTGTAAGTGACAGGACTATTTGGATCGTTAGCCACGGGGCTGTCGTTGAGGATGGATGCTCTTGTTTGACCTGCCTCTACCCAGCATTGAGCCTCCGGATCTTTACCATCATCTAATGTCAACCAGATTTCTTTGTTCAACCCTCGGTTCGTTAGGTCGATGTTATGTTAGATCCTCTTGACCGTTAGAGAGAATGGCAAATGCTCCTCTATAGGTAGCGACATTCGGAGTTACAGCCTTTACTCCAAAGAAGATCCTGTTTATCTGAGCGCTAAGTATTCGCTGTGACATAGACAACGAGAGAGCCAGCCCAATCCCAACCGATGCACTGATTAGATAACTTAACTTCACAGAGAAATTCCAAATTTTTCCCTGAGTTTAGCATCTATACTAACTTTGTTACAAAAATAACATTCAGCAGTAGGGCATTCACATCTTATTGAGCAAGGAGTTTGAGGAGGTAGGCATTGTCCCAACCTGCTTTAAGCCGTTTGGCTTTCACGCCACCCTTCGCTGTCTTGTCCTGATTCAGCAGATTGAGTGCAATGTGGCGCATCAATGCCATATTTTCAGGTGCGTGGTCTTTGCGAATACGGCATTCATCCTCTCTAAAGGCAACATCCAACACCCAATGCAAACAGTTCTCAACCTGCCAATGAGAGCGTACGGCATCGGCAAGTTGAGCGGCAGAACTTTCCCAACTTAGGATGTAGTAGCGTTGCTCAATCGTGGTTTTGCCTTGGAGCCGTCGTTCGGATTCGACGAGTCCAATCCGAGCAAATCCCGCCCATTGCTGTGCATCGACTAAATGTTCCACTTGTCCCAGCACCCAATGCCATCGGATTTCCATGCGTCCGTGGTTACTGGACAGATTCTGGCAAAAGTCATGCTCAAGCCCTGCAAAGTTGATGCGACGAGCGTGCTCAAACACTTGCACTACATCTTCGTGCAAGTTGCCTTGATTACCTTTAAGTGCCAATACGTAATCTGCTTGTTGCTCTACAATTTGTTGAGCAATTTTTTTTGGCAACCCATAGCATCAATTGTGACAATGCATCCCTCGATTGTCAGCACGTTTAACAACGCTGGAATCACCGTAATCTCATTCGATTTATCATCAACTTTGCGCTGTCCCAATACCAGTCGATTCGCAGTTGCCCAAGCACTCACCATATGAATTGCAGCTTTGCTCTCACTGGAGTTGTAGGAATGGCGTAGGGTTTTACCATCAATTGCGATGATTTGTCCTTGGGTCACCTGACTCACGGCTTCGATCCAATTGAGGAAACTCGCTTGCAATTGTTCGGGTTTGATGCGGGCAAAGACTCGCCCAAACGTATCATGTGACGGTATTCCATTCGGCAAAGCTAAAAACTGCTCTAGCCACTCTCGCTTGGCATTGCCATAGTTTTCTATCTCTACCCAGCTATCAGCTCCACAAATCACCGCACAAATTGTAATGGCGATCATATTCAGCAATAAGTGTTCCTTTGTGCGCTCGATGCGTGGGTCTTCAACGGTCGCAAAATGAGTGAGTAGTTGAGCGCATGGATGAGTTTCAGGCAACATGACAATCAATCGCGTGGGATGGACTGCTTCAGTATCTCATCTTTACTTTATTTCCAATTTAGATGCGATTACCCTGGGTTTGTTGATCGGGGAGAGAATGCTATCTAGCAGCAGATCAGCCCCAAACCGAACCGGATCGGTGCAGGGAAGTCCGGTTTCTTGATGGGCATGAGCGATCGCAGTTCTGGCAGCGTCTTCATCCAAATGAGCGGTATTCAGGGCAACGCCAACTACAGGTGTCGGCGCGAATGACCCTCCGGCAGCAGCCACCGTTTCGTAGACGTGAATCACCTTTTGCAGCGACGGAATCGGCACATCGGGAAAGGTGCGAATGTGCGTCTGTCCCGCTCGATGCACGAGGATTAAATGAGTGGGCTGGCTGCCCCGAATGAGAGGCAACGTTGCGGTTGAAGCCGGATTCATCAGCGAACCCTGTCCTTCAATCAACAAAACCTCATGATCCTGTCCGTAGCGCATGACGAGTTGCTCGACTGCACCTGCGGCAAAATCAATCCGAATTGCGTCTAGCGGAATGCCATCTCCGGCAATCATGATGCCTGCCTGACCTGTGCCCAGAAATTTCGATCGCATCCCTCGTTTTTGAGCCACTCGATCGAGTTCTAACGTCGTCGCCATTTTTCCTACGCCCATATCGGTGCCCACCGTAAGAACTCGCAGACAGGAGAGCGATCGAGCGGCACCACTTCCCACTTTTAGCCCTGCGGGTTCTTGACGAATATCCCAAATCCACTGTCCTGCTCGCAGACGCTCTCTGAGTTGGGGAATGGCTGACATCTGCGTGTGAAGCCCATTCATAATAGACAGCCCAGCGGCAGTGGCTTGCTCGAGTTCGGTTAACCAGGCATCGGGTAACGCTCCTCCAGAAGGGGCAATGCCAATCGCGAGTACATTGGGCTGATAGGCGAGCGCTTCGGAGACAGACGCGACGATCGGGGCATTACAAGACGTTCCGGTAAGAGTCGAGAGAAATTCTCCGGCGCATTGATGATCGATGACGACCGCGATCGTGTCAGGTCGATAGCGCAGTAGGGCAAGTCCGGTTTTGCCTTGCGTGCCGCGAATTCCTTCGTGTAGGAGAACTGCGATTCGAGAGTCTAACGTGAGCATGGTTTCAATCTGCTGGTCAATGGCTTCTGCTTCTGTCTGCGCTCGAAGGGGTTAGAGGAGCGATCGTGTGCATCTTTGAGACGCTTGGTTTCATTTTTGGCTCTACAATAAATTCCCATCCCATTCGTTTTCTGCAAGTGAGTTTCTACATTTCTAAACATGCAGAAGCACAACCAGAGCGGCGTAGGATTCCCATTGAGCGATTCAATTCTGTGTTATGAAGTCCTCAACAAGTAATTGAGCAAGACGATGGCACACGCATCTATCAGTCTCAACTCCTATTCGAGAATGGGAAAACCTATCTGCTAAGAGTCGTTGTCTCCGAACGGACACAACCTGCAATCGTCATGACTGTCTATAAAACAAACCAGATTTCTCGATATTGGAGGTTGGAATGAAAGTCATTTATGACCCAGAAGTAGATACTCTAATGATTATGCTCTCTGAAGCAGAGATTGAGGAGAGCCACGAAGACCGTTCCGGTGCAATTCTAGATTATGATGCGGCAGGAAATCTGGTAGGACTGGAAATTTTCAACGCATCGAAGCAGGTGAATAATCCACTTCAGTTAGAGCATGTGATTGCGGGACAAGCGGCTTGAGAATGCGCGGGGCGAGAAAAAACCTGCAATGGTGTCATCTCAACTGGCAAACCTATCACTTCATACGACAGCGCTTTCTGTTGATCAATCTGCGATCGCATCACCGACAATAAGATTTGCTCTCTCTACTCCACGAAGGAACAGAAATCTTATGGAAGTAATTCCCGCGATCGACCTGCTGAATGGCAAGTGTGTCCGCCTCTATCAAGGCGACTATGACCGAGCCGAGGTCTTCAACGAAGATCCCGTCGCGATGGCGCAGCAGTGGGCTAGCGAAGGCGCAACCCGACTGCATTTAGTCGATTTAGACGGAGCCAAAGCCGGACATCCGGTGAATTTAGAGGCAATTGCAGCGATCGTGCGTGCGCTTAAGATTCCGGTGCAGGTGGGAGGAGGCTTGCGCGATCGTCAAAGTGTCGCCGATCTGTTGTCAACGGGAGTCGATCGCGCCATTTTAGGCACGGTTGCCGTCAAGAACCCCGAATTGGTTGCCCAACTGTGCAGCGAGTTTCCCCAGCAAATCATCGTCGGCATTGACGCTCGAAACGGACGAGTCGCGACCCAAGGCTGGCTAGAAACGTCAGAAGTTCTCGCGACTGAACTAGCAGAACGGATGGCACAACTAGGCGCGGCTGCGATTATTTACACTGACATTCATCGTGACGGCACATTGCAAGGTCCCAACTTAGAGGCACTGCGCGAATTAGCCTCCGTGGTTTCAATTCCCATCATTGCGTCTGGGGGCGTGAGTTCGGTCACTGATCTATTAAGCCTATTGTCACTCGAATCGCAGGGAGTCACCGGAGCGATCGTCGGTCGTGCCCTTTATACCGGAGATGTGTCGCTCAAAGAAGCGATTCGGGCGGTGGGTCAGGGTCGCTGGCAAGATGTACCGCCTGATTTAGGTTCGTCAGCGTTTGCTTGATGGTCCGATCGTCTCCAAACCCACAGCCCATATTTTTTCACCAGTTTCTAGCCGATTTCTAAAAACCGAAGGAAAATGAAGGGACAGCATACATTTCGTCACAGGCAAAAGAAACCGCATGAGTAATACCAGTAACTTCCGGCAGGCAATCCGGGATGCAAAAAGTCAGTCGATCATCGGCTCAAACGTCATTGCCAACGCTTTACCCTTGCTAGGTGGTGGGCTTGTATTGACCGCAGTTGGCACTTTTGGCGGCTTGCAGGTGATTACCAACAACCCTCAGATCTTTATGCCTACGTTTATTGGGGCAGTGATTTTAGAGTTGATTTTGTTTTTCGTTGCCTCTAATGTGGCTCAAAAAGGCAACAACGGCGTTGCGCTGCCTCTGCTGGCGACCTATAGCTTGCTGTCAGGCTACACCTTGAGCGGGATTGTGTTTTTAGCACTGCAAACCCAAGGCGTTGGCATCAACGGAGTTGGATTTGCCGCACTCGGCTGTGGCGTGACGTTTATTGCAGCCAGGTCGATCGGATCTAATCTGTCTGAGAAAAACGGCATGGCGTTAACCAAAACCGTACAGCTTGGGTTAATTGCACTGTTTGTGGTTTTGATCGGTCAGCTATTGCTGCGAGTGTTTGGGATTTATACACCCAGTTTCCTAGAAGTCGCTATCTCTGGCATTGGCGTATTGCTGTTTGTCGGGGCGGCAGTTGTTGATTTCTTTGTTCTTCCTCGCACTTACCGCGATGATCAATACATTCCTGCTGCTCTGTCGATGTATTTGACCTACATCAATTTGTTTGTGTTTATTCTGAGATTCTTGATTGCAATCAACAGTCGTGATTAGTTCTGATTCTTAACTTGTTGAATAATCTGTTTAAGGAGACGTAAGGTTTACGTCTCTTTTTTATTATAGTTTTCTCGACAGAAAACCAATAGTCCTGAAATTATCACAAGCTGTCCTTTAGAATAAGCATCTAGTCTAGTGTTCACAAGGGTATGCAGATTCAGATTCAGACCTTTACAGTGCATAAACGGTTCGCCCTTACGATCAGCCGTGGCACTACCGCTCAAACCACTAACATCTGGGTCAGAATCGAGCACGACGGCATTGAAGGCTGGGGAGAAGCCTCGCCGTTTTCAGTAGGAGGACAGCCCCAAACAACCGACGAGATCGCTCGTTCTCTACAGGCGATCGCGCCCCTCCTCCGAGCTTTAAACCCGCTAGAGCGGCAGCGCATCGATCGCCTAATGGCAGAAACCCGACTTCCTTCGGCTGCCTGTGCCGCTTTGGATCTGGCGCTTCATGATTGGGTGGGCAAACGGGCAAATCTTCCTCTATGGCAACTGTGGGGGTTAGAGCGCGAACGAATTGTGCCGACCTCGGTGACGATCGGCATTAGTTCGCCGCAAGATGCCAAGCAGCGCGTGTTGAATTGGTTAGGCAAAGGCACGATCGCTGCCCCCCTTCAAGAGATTCAAGCGCTGAAAGTCAAGCTGGGCAACCCTGATGGCATTGCAGCCGATAAAGCCATGCTGCTAGCAGTTAAAGAAGCTGCCCCTCACATTTCGCAGATTAGCGTTGATGCCAATGGAGGTTGGAGTGTGGACACGGCACTGAAGATGGCGTTTTGGCTGGCAGATCAGGGAGTGACTTATATCGAGCAACCCTTGCCTAAAGGTCAAGAAGCCGACCTCGCAAAGCTTTACTATCAGTCTCCCTTGCCGATTTTTGTCGATGAAAGTTGTTTTACGAGTCGAGATATTCCGCTGCTCATCGATCGGGTTCACGGCATCAATATCAAACTTCTCAAATCGGGCGGCTTGACGGAAGCGTTGCGGATGATTCATACCGCAAGGGCGTTTGGGCTGAAGATAATGTTTGGTTGCTATTCGGACAGTTCTCTGTTAAATACAGCGTTGGCGCATCTGTCACCCTTAGCCGACCACTTAGATTTGGACAGCCATTTGAATCTGCTGGATGATCCGTTTGTGGGGGCGGGGTTTGAAAATGGGCGAGTGGTACCCAACAACCAACCGGGGTTAGGAGTCAGATTTAGAAACTAAGGATTCTGGATTCAATAAAACCGAATTCGCCCTCACCCCAACCCTCTCCCTAAGGAGAGGGAGCAAACGTCTAGTTCCCTTTCTCCCTGGGGAGAAGGGGTTAGGGGATGAGGGTGAATCCGGCTTGTATAATTCCCGAAGTTAGCTAATCCACAATCCTAAGCTGATATCCTTTAAAAGGGTTTGCCTGGTCGCCCATCTAAATCTCAACATCCAAACTTCTTCTCCCTAATATGCCCCTCTCAACTCCTTCTTTACGTGAGCAGCAGCACCCACTCATTCGCAGTTTAGCCGACAAGATAGAAGCGATCTGGCACCGTTATTTAGACCTTTCACCCTACTATCTGCCGGATGATCTGGGCTATGTTGAGGGGCGCATGGAAGGTGAAAAACTAATCATTGAAAATCGCTGTTATCAGACTCCCCAGTTTCGCAAACTTCATATGGAGCTTGCCAAAGTCGGGACAACGTTAGATATTCTCCACTGCGTGATGTTTCCGCGATCGGACTATGCCTTGCCGATGTTTGGCGCTGATCTCGTGAGCGGACGGGGACAAATCGGGATGGCGATCGCCGATCTCTCTCCGATGAGTGACGATCGCACGCTTCCTGCTGATTATCAAACGGGTTTATCGGCGCTGCCCGAAGTCAATTTCACTCAGCGTCGTGAGCTTCCAGAATGGGGCGATATTTTTTCTAGCTTTTGTCTATTTGTGCGTCCGAGCAACGGGGCAGAAGAGGCAATGTTTTTGTCCCAAGTTGAGAGCTATTTAGAACTGCACTGCCAGAGAGCAATCGCGACGCAACCCACCCCAGAGCGCGAGGCAGAAATCTTAGCTAGACAGCGCTATTATTGCGATCGTCAGCAGCAAAACGACAAAACTCGTCGAGTCTTAGAAAAAGCCTTTGGTGACGCGTGGGCTGAACGCTACATGACGACCGTCTTATTTGACACGATTTAAGAATTGGGGCGTTGCTGAATCGATCTACGAAGCACAGATTTTGCCCTCACCCTAGCCCTCTCCTTTTGGGAGAGGGGACAAGAGTTCCGGCTCCCTTCTCCCTGGGGAGAGGGGTTGGGGGTGAGGGTCATTCGTATCCTGCATTCAGCAACGCCGAAATTGGGTCTCATGCGATCGATTCCGCAACCGATTGAGCGCGATAAAGCACTGTCTCAGACACAATTTTGAACGCTTCATTCACCCACACGATCGATGCGTCTGACACTTTGCCGGATTGCAGCGTCACGAGCGAGAAGTTTCTGATGCGATCGCCCTCATTTTGAATAATCCGAGGCACACGAGCCGCATTTAAATAAGCCGTCCCTTCAGGGCTAGTGTGAATGGCTCGGCGAAGCTGCTGTTTAGTGTGTCGCAGCGTGTGGTGCATATGTCCAAAGGTGACGAGCGGGATGGTTTTGCCTAACAGCCGAGTCCTAGCGATCGCGTCTTCAAAATCAGGATCGCCGTGATCACCGCCGATCGGCTGCCAGTCTTTTCCACAGGGGTCTTCGGGCAAATCGCCTAACCCTGTTGGACCGTTGTGTCCTACAAAAATTACGGTTTCGTAAGCCGCCGTGTTTGCAGCCGCGACGATGCGATCAACCGATTCGTCAAAGTTATTCACCCCGCAGCGATCGCGATAGAATTTGCCGTTCTTCCAGACAGAGCCACCCCAGCTAAACGGACGACTGCCCACCACACTTAGCCGCAACTCTGGAAAGTCAAGCTTGCCATACCCGACATTTGCGTCGCCTAACAAATCGATTTGCTGCTGTACGCGGTCTTCTTTGGCGCGATCGTAAGGGCATTGCTTGATACCCCAATCAGTGGCGTTATACCAGGCATCGTGATTGCCGAGAATCGCAGCTTTCGGGAGATCCATTTGAGCAATCGATCGCACGACTTCTACCGATTCGTTGCCAAAGTCTCCGACCAGCAAGACTAAGTTGACTCCCAGCGCTTTCAACGCGGCTTCATCCTCGTGATCCCACAGATCATGGATGTCTCCGACCACCGCGATTTTGATTCCCTGACTAGCCACTATGCAGATTTCCTTTCTTTATTCTTCTTTAGGATAGGCAAGGAGCGACGGTTTTGGTCAGTCCCTTAAGAAAGAGACGCGGGTTAATCATGGCTCCACGTCGATCGCCACGCATCTTGTGCCTCAGCGATCGCTCGTTCTCGCTGTTTTTTCTGATAATCCCGTCCCAATGTCTGAAATCGTTTTTTAAGATCTCGGAGCTTGTTACGCTCTGCCATCGTGGTTGTGTCGTTGAACTCGATCTCAGACAGGCGCAGATGAATCGCCACTAAATGCAGCAGCGATTCACCCGATTCTTGAGACTTGCCCTGCTTAGACGACCTTTCACCGCTGGCTTCGACGAGCAGTTTCAAAAGATTTGCATTTCCGGCGATCGGGTCACTGCCTTCCACACTTACAGATGCTTTTAGGACTGGCTCTGGTAGACGTTTGGGCAAAATTTCTGATTGCTGTAGCAGCAGGTTAGCCGCGTGAGAAGTCGTCTGAAGTTTTTTGGCGATCGCTTTCTCCAAACTTTCTTGCCATCGAGCCAACTGATCTAGCGGGGTCAGAGATTGGGCAGGTTTGTTAAATGAAGGAGCCGACAATAGAAATTCGAGTTCGTTTTGCTGACTCTCTGAAGCAGGATCTCGCTCAAACTCTTCATCCTCGGAGTCTTCGTCAAAGTTCTCCTCATCTGCATCGTCTGTATCAGAGTCTTCCTCGATCAGATCTTGATCGTCGATCGGCTGGAGTTGAGCGAGTAGTTCTTTTTGAGCCTGGTTTGCCAAATCTCGCACCGACTGCTGAAACTGCTGGCGCTGACCCATCGACAACTGCAAAAACTGCTGCGGATAGCTCTCAGTGCAGACGTGATAGCACGACAAAATTAACTGCTGTCGAATCGCTTGCCCCAACGCAGTCAAATAATGAGCGTAGGTTTTATAAAACTCTTCGCCCATATCAGCAACCTGCTGGTTTAAGACAACAAGCTGTTGTGAAATTTGCTTGACCGATCCGACCATAGGCTCATTAACCGCGCGTGATAAAGATTCTTTTCCAGGATAGCGGGTGTTTGCCAAATTCACGACTGCGATCGACGGTTCGATCCCACAAACCCGTGGAGACGTTCCGGTGGAACGTCTCCAACAATTTTGCAATCACGACTATTGATCAAAACCGCCCATCCCCAAAAAGTCTAAACGGCGATCGCCAAAATTTTCGCAGTTATTGCCAAGCTTTCTTCAAACAACACATCTTGACCTAAACGCTGTAGCTGCTCACCTAAAAGCGTTTCAGCTTTCTGATCATCAAGAGGAGTCACCTGATTAATGCGGCACGTCTGGGCACCTCCTCCTGCCTCCATTCGCATACAGCCTGTCGTTTCAGAGCAGAGAACCGTGCAGCAATCGGCATCAAGATTTGTCGAAGTCAGCTTCAAGCTCACCAAATCTCCCGTGACTTCACCCGTGTCGCCTGTTGGAATCGCCGCCAGTTCGGCTTCGATTTCTCGCCCGTCAGCCGCCGTTAAATGAATGCGCTGAAGCTCATAAATGTCATCTTCTTTCGATCGAGACACAGGCTCCCAGCCTAATCGACTCGCTAACCAGCCTAAAAACATTAGCGCTTGCGTCGAGTTGCCTTTTTCATAGTCGATTACAACTCGATCGACTTCACGAATGGCGGCTCTGCGCTCTGGTGCGTCAAATGCCTCTGCGGTTAATTCTTGCCAAGCGGCGAGTCGTCGCCAGTTGAGATCAGACACCTGCACTTGAGATTGAATCAGGTGCGCCACCTTCAGCAAATCGCCTTCGGGGTCGGTCATGAAATAACTGGAGTCAACTGCTACAGCCGTGCAGGTTTTAGACAGCCGATCGAACAAGTCTTGATCGGTGCTGGGCGTTGCTTTCCACCAGAGAATGCTGGGCAACTCACCCATTACGAGTGAAGACACCATCGTAGCGACTCGTTCTAATGCGCGCTCTGTGCCCTTGAGCATGATGTATTCACCACACACCAGAGAATTGCGGCTGCGCTTATTAATTGGGCAATAGGCAGACACTTGAGCCGTCACCCCTTCATCGTCTCCAGCAACCGGAAAGAGAGAAATGATGCGGCAGGGGTTTTGAGTAGCGATCGCGTCGGCAATCCCGGCACCTGCTGCGTCCAACGCATAGCTCGACGAGCCGTTTCCTGTATCGGTCGCGATCGCGCCTTTTTGTTTCGCGACCGCCTCTCGCAGTTTCTCTAATAAAGCCGGACTCGCTTTACCGTCAAGTCTCATCCCTAAATTGGCTTGAGCGGCACGAATGGCAGCTTCGGTGCGAGGTCCACCAATGCCGTCGATCGGTCCAGTGTAAAATCTCAACGCAGCCAGCAGTTGCTGAGTTTCTTCTGGCTCATAGACGACCAGCGTAAAGGTTGCGGCTCTCGTTGCAGAGAGGGTTGTGCCATCGTCGCTCGCAGCACTATAGCTTTGCCAAATTTTAGCAAGCTCCGCTTCAATCTCGCTCAGGGAGACATCTTTAGGTGCTTGCAACGATTGTAACGGAACTAGGGAAGGGGATTGAATAGCCATATAAATGAAGGATGAGGGATGAAGGTTATAGTCTTCGCCAACGACGACCATCTCGATTGATCAGCAGTTCAGCTTCTGAGGGTTCCCAGGTGCCTGCTTCATATTGGGGAATCGTGGCAGGGTCGGTAGGCGACTCCCAGACGTTGAGAGCCGGGGTGACGACTCGCCACGCCGCTTCGACTTCATCGGAGCGAGTGAACAAGGTTTGGTCGCCCATCATGCAGTCGAGCAAGAGACGATCGTATGCCTCGCCCCCGGTCACGCCGAATGAACTGCCATAGCTGAAGTCCATTTCGACGGAGCGCGATCGCAGATCTGCCCCAGGCATTTTGACCTCAAACCGCATTGCGATTCCTTCGTTGGGCTGAATTCGCATCGTCAACACGTTGGTGTTGGCTTGCTGGGCAGCCGATTGAAAAATTAGATACGGCACTTCGCGGAATTGGATCGAGATCTCTGACACTTTTTTAGGCAGTCGTTTGCCCGTTCGCAGATAAAAAGGAACGCCTTGCCAACGCCAGTTATCAACCACAAACTTCATGGCGACGTAGGTCGGGGTCGTCGAGTTGGGGTTTACTCCTGGCTCAACGCGGTAGCCGGGAACTTGTTTGCCCTTCATCCACCCGGCTGAATATTGCCCCCGAATTGCCGAATTTTCTAAATGATTCACATCGGCTAGCCGCGTCGCCTGAATCACTTTCACCTTTTCGGTGCGAATGCTGTCTGCGTCTAGAGCATTGGGTGGCTCCATTGCGGTCAAGCAAAATAGCTGCATCAGGTGGTTTTGCACCATGTCGCGCAGTGCCCCAGCCGATTCATAGTAGCCAGCGCGGTCTTCAACGCCAACGGTTTCTGCCACTGTGATTTGGACGTGATCGACAAATTGACGATTCCACAATGGCTCAAAAATGGCATTGGCAAAGCGAAACACCAGTAAGTTTTGAACGGTTTCTTTGCCCAGGTAGTGATCAATTCGATAGACCTGTTCTTCTTTGCAGACTTGGGTAACCACCCGATTAAGCTGTTGAGCCGAGCTTAAATCGCGTCCAAATGGCTTCTCAATCACCAATCGAGTCTTCTGAGGATCTTTAAGCATCTCAGAGGCTCCCAGTTGACGAATCGCTTCGGGGAAGAAGTTAGGGGCAACTGCAAGATAAAAAACTCGATTCCCTCTCGTGCCGCGTTTCTCATCTAGCTCGGCAAGCAGCGTCTTTAGCGTTTGATAGCTTTCAGGGTTGTCAATGTCACCCGGACAGTAAAACAAGCCCTTCGCGAAGTCTTCCCAGGCGGCTTCTGATCCGACACCATCTGAAAACTGGTCAACGCCCTCGCGCATCTGTTCGCGGAAGTAGTCGTCACTCCAGGGGCGACGGGCAACACCGACGATCGTCAACTCAGGGGGCAGTCGTCGCTCTCGCTTGAGGTGATAAAGCGCCGGAACCAGTTTGCGTTTGGTCAAGTCTCCAGACGCACCAAAAAACACGATGATGTTGGGTTCGGGCATTCGCTGCTGCTGTAGCCCAACGCGGAGAGGATTTTCGAGCAAAGTAACCATAGGCGGGGCGGAATGAAGGATGAGGGATCAAGGAGGGATGAGAGCGGTTTGTTCACCCCTCCGTAATATTTTTATTTGACGGTTGCGAGACGATCGATCTTTTCTTGTAGTGAACTCATCAGAGACTCAAACGGCTTGATAAATTTGTCGATGCCGTCCGTAAGAAGCTCTTGCATGACTTCGGCGAGGTTGATATTCACATCGGGATCTTTAAGACTGTTGATCAGGTTGTATGCCTCTTCAACATCCGTCTCGATGCGGCTATCGACGTTGCAGTGGTCTTCGCAAGCCTTGATCGTAGCAGGTGGCAGCGTGTTGACTGTATCAGCACCGACCAATTCATCAACATACATGACATCGCTGTAGTCGGGGTTTTTGGTGCCTGTGCTCGCCCATAAAAGCCGCTGCACGTTCGCCCCTTTTTCTTTGAGCGCTAACCAGCGATCGTGCCCAATCACTTTTTTATATTCTTGGTAAGCAACTTTGGCACTGGCGATCGCGACTTTGCCTTTAATCGCTCTCAGCTTTGCCTCTTGAGCGAGTTGGTCTGTCCCTTTGGCAAGGATTGCGTCGATGCGATCGTCGATGTTGCTATCAATCCGGCTTAAGAAGAAGCTTGCGACGGAGGCAATTTTGCTAATGTCTTCACCCTTGGCGACTCGCGCTTCTAAACCCCGAACATACGCCCAAGCCGTGTTGATATAGCTTTGCACTGAGAATAGCAGCGTCACGTTAACGTTAATTCCGTCTGCAATCACTTGCTCAACAGCGGGCAATCCTTCTGGCGTTCCCGGAATCTTGATCATCACGTTGGGGCGACCAATCTCTTTGTAATAGCGACGCGCTTCTGCGATCGTAGATTCAGTATTCTCAGAGATTGTCGGCGGCACTTCGATGCTGATGTAGCCATCGAGTCCACCAGACTCTTCGTAGACGGGCAAAAAGATGTCGCACGCATCGCGAATGTCTTTAAATACCAGAGATTCGTAAATATCCATCAGTGGTTTTCCAGCTCTGATCCCCGCTTCAATGTCTTCGTCGTAAATTTTGTTGCCGACGATCGCTTTTTCAAAGATTGCTGGATTTGACGTAATGCCTCGCAAACCATCGGTGTCGATCATCCGCTTGAGTTCGCCTGACTGAATCAAATCACGGTTCAAATTGTCCATCCAGATGCTTTGACCGTAGTCTTTGATTTCTAACAGATGGTTGGTTGCTGTCATTGTGAATTTGCTCCTATGAGGTAATTTAGGTTGATTTGAAACTCAGTTCAAACGCCAAACGTTTTGACCACTTGGGCATCAGAAGAAAAGCGGTGTAGCTGCTCTAAACGGTGACAGGAGGGAGTTTTGCAGTCGCGATTGTGCCCTCGATCGCGCTCAAGCAGTTGACAATCTTTGACCGTTCTTCATCCTCCCTGGTTTTGGTCACTCAGCATTGTCTGTAGAGTACGAATGCCTAAGTGTCCTTACTTCTATCTTAGGAAGGCATTTTAAGAACGGGGTCTCCTTTAATGGGAACTATAGAAACGCTCAAGAATTATGTATCACAGGAAACACTTTGGGTTCTGTATCTCGATGAACGATCGCTGCAAATTCTTTGGGATGCTGAATCAAAAAGTCTGGCTCGTGGGTCGCCAAAACCTGCCTTGAGTTAAAGCCCCAACTCACGGCGATCGAGCGCGCTCGGCTTTTTTTTGCGGCTTCGATATCTCTCGTTTCGTCGCCGACATAAAAAACGGTTTGGGGATCAAGGCGATTTTGTCGGATCAGGCGCTTAATAACTCGACTTTTGCCAAAAATCTTGGGACTCGACGCAACCCAGTCAAAAATAGACTCTAAGCCCTGAGCGTTGAGAAAAACTCGCACATTCTCCTCGGAGTTAGATGAGACGATGCCCAACCGATCGCCCTGTTGCTTTAGCGTGAGCAGCGCCTCTCTCATGCCAGGAATGAGTTGCAAACTCTCAATTTCGCGGTTTAACTCTGCCCGAAAGCGACGCACTAAAAACGGCAGCGCGAAGATCGAGACTTCTGATTGCTTGACGATTTCTCTAGAGCTAAGGTTTTGCAACCGCCTGATCTCGTCTAAATCTAGCCGTTTGTAGCCAAAATCTTCTGCCAACCGATTAATGATTGTGACGGCTACATCGATGCTGTCAGCGATCGTGCCATCAAAGTCAAACAAAATTACGCTCACAGACTCCTGCCAAAATCAAACAACTCAAACTCCCTGTTTAGAGTACAACAACTGCCCAAAAGTAACTCCCTTGGGCAGCGTGTTTAAGACAAAAATAAACGGTCTCTATTTAACGCACTGTGCGGCTTTCCTGAGATTCCTGCAAAGACTGCCCTCACCCTAGCTCTCTCCTGCAGGAGAGGGAACCAGAAATGTCCGAAAACCCTTCTCCGCAAGGAGAAGGGTTACGAGGGCTTGCCCCACTTCGTGAGGAGGGCAAATTAGTTGCACATCGCGTTACCTACCAACAACCTGAGACTTGAGCTTGTCAAACTCTTGACCCAACTCTTGACGGTTAGACGCTTTGAGCAAATAGCGATAGACAAACCAAACCGTGTAGACCAGCCCAACTAGCTCAAACGTTGGCTCTAGCAGAGGAACATCGTTGATTGCGCCTAACAGAGCCAACGTGAGTTTAACCGACACGATCGAGCCAAAAATTAAGCCCAAGGTCACGAGCGGCTTGCGATATTCAGCAAAGAATCGCCCCAAATATTCGGGAAGTAATGCCAGAAAACTATAGGCTTTTTCACCCACTTCTCGCCACTGCTCGTTGCCTTCGCCAGCCGAGAGGGGAGCCAACGTGCGCGCTTGATCGAGTTTGAGGCTGGAGCTACTTGGCTCGATCACTACGTTAGGAGCGTCACTGGTGGAATATTCCACTTGTCTCAATTCAGGTTCTACCATAATAAATTCCTTGAGAACGACAATTGGGTCAGAAGGGCTGGAAGGGAAACCAGCGATCGGACAATAACAGAATCTAGGAGCGAACTTCGCTATCTTCCAAACATACTAGACTCAAACCCTAAACTTATCTCTTGCAAGATAGAGAATTACTACAACTGATCGCTCTCAATAAATCACGCTTTTTGGAGAGGGCTGTCTAGCACGATCGTTAAATATCAGCGAGTATTTCTTTAGACGCAAGTTTCGTTAGAGTGATCAGCGCTCCTGATTCTTGATTTAAGTTTAAGAGCGAGCTGAAGTAACACCCTTAAACTACAAAGATTTGTATTCATACTACCGATCTGAACCCATTAGGAATCGTTTGGCTCCGATCGTTCCCAACGCTTTTATAACTTCAAAAATTGAGTTATCGACTCCCAAATTAAGTCGTTCACATCTACTAAAGAATGATCACTACTAAGCTCGACCAACTCTATCCAGGGACGTAGTGTTGTATAGTCTCGGCTGGCTTGAATGGGGATCACATCGTCATCAATGCCATGCAAGATTAAAGTGGGAACGGGTCTTTGCAATCGTGTTTGATCATAGTGAACACAGTCCGCTACGAATTGATAACTTAAGGGCAATAATCGTTCTGCCGCATAGTGATAAACCAGGAGAGGCTGCCCAGACTGCCATCGCTGTAACTGTTTTTCTCCCAGTTTGGGCAGCCAGTGAACGAGAAGCCCAAACGCAGGAGCAAGCAAGACTAACCGCTCAACTTGAGGACGTTGCTCTGCGATCCAAGCGGCGGTCAATCCTCCTAGACTGGAGCCGATAATCGTAACAGGCTGATCGGCTGGCATTTCAGCACACACCTGCTGGATCTGACGAGTCAGGGTCAGATGAGTAAAGTCATTTTGGTTAAGATCAGGAATGTGGAGCGTGAGATCTAGGGCGGTGAAGCGATCGTGCAAGTCTTGTGCTTTACGCGATCGTGGACCCGATGCAAACCCATGCAGATAGATGTAAACGGTCATTCACATCTGTATAACTCAGGCTTTGTATGATGACACAAACGTATTTTTAGAGGAAATTTACATGGGCAACGCAGCCTATACGGTCTTTTTTATTTTTGGTGGCATCTGGGTTGTGATGGGCACTGCGGCTCTGATCTTTCTACTTAAGTCAGAGGGTCAGTCTCTTCGTCTTGACGGACGGGCGCTTTTGGTGGCGCTTCCGATCGTGATCCCCATGATTGCGGCACTGACGATCGCGGCTCTCTACCATTAGGGGTTCTGCGGCGCTGCATTCGATCGACAAGCTTGCGCCGCTGGTCAGCGTTCAACACCTGTCGCGTCTCTAAAAGACTATCAAACTGCGTATCTGCCAACTGTTCACGCAATGTTTTGACTTGACGATATTTCTCACGAATTTGGGCGACGGGGGCATCACTGATCATCAGCGACTGTAGTTCCTGCTGTGCCTGCTGAATCGCTTGATGCTGACGGTCAATCTGCCCTTTAGACTGACGACGAATTGCCTGAATTTTCTGCATCTGATCAGCGGTGAGGTTGAGATCTCTCAGCCATCCCATACCTCGCCGTAGAGGTGTAGGCGATTGAGCTGCGGGATCGATCGCACCTAAAGACGGTTCGATTTTGGCATCTGCCTGATAATTACTTTTGAGCGCGATCGCCCCCCCTCCCAGAGCCACTAGCAGAGCCGCGATCGCCGCTACCCGACGAATCATCGGAGACTTGAAAAGAGAGCGAGAAGGGTGATCATTCATCGTTTATTGAGATCAACTCGGTGTCTGAACGGTTAGAAACGGTGTTATTCCAGTTAGTCTCGATGAATGCCTCTAGCGTTGCAACGTCTCCCGCGCTCGGTTGAGGCGGCACCAAAGCACGATAGCTAAGAACGGCGGTGATTAAGCTGGCAGCGATCGCAGGCGCAGCAATCCAACGATTCCATCGACGCGGGCTAGACTGCACCTTGGGAGTCGCGATCGCCCTCATAACTGCGTTCTCTAATCCCACAGCAGGAGGAGGTGACGGCGATCGATGCTCGCGCAAAAACTCAACTAAATCCTGATCATCGTCAGAAAACGGACTCATAATTGGACTCCCTCTTGATAGAGAAATTGTCTCATTGCGGCACGGGCATGAAACAAACGAGATTTCACCGTGCCCACCGGAATCTCTAAAATTTCGGCAATTTCCTTCTGCGGGACGCTTTCTAGATCGTGTAAAACCAGAATGCTGCGGTGGTCAAAGCTGAGGTTCTTTAGCCCTCGCTGCACTAAATCTTGATAGTGTAAGTGCATGAGATCGGGCGCGTCTTGGTGAGTCGGAGATTGATGAGTCAACGCTTCGAGACGCGATCGCCCCTTAGCCGCGATTTGTCGCTGATCAGAGGCGACGTTCCAGGCAATGCGGTAGAGCCAAGTCGAAAATTGGGCAGATTGCCGAAATTTGGGTAACCCTTTCCACGCTCGCAGAAAAACTTCCTGCACCAAATCATCCAACGTTGTTGGATCGCAAAGCTGGTAGAGAATCGCTCTAACTCGGCTCTGATGCCGTTGATAAAGGCAGCGAAAGCTTTGAGAATCACCCTTCACACAGCGACGCACCAGGTCTTGATCCGACTCCTCAAACTGGCTGCTAGTAGACGAGTCTTTCGCTATCACATCGATCGTTGCTGCTAACACCTGTGGATCGTTCCTCCACTGGATTGGTAAGTTATATACTAGACCTCCTGCATGAATCAGCCCTCACCCTAAATCCCTCTCCCAAACTTGAGAGAGGGACTTTGAAACTGGCTCCCCTTCTCCCAAACTTGGGAGAAGGGCTGGGGGATGAGGGCGTTCTAGCATTCGCGCCAGAGATCTACTCTTTAGACTGAGTGACGATCGAAAGGGTTCACTCTCAAGAGTCAATAACAAATGACGAAAGAGTAGGGATACGCCTCCCTAATATTGATGATAATTATTTGATTGATCTCGATCGACCTTGGAGCTATGTCGCAAACCTATCCCTTATCTAAGCAAGTTATTTTAATTACAGGTGCCTCTGCTGGAATCGGGGCGGGTCTGGCAAAATTCTTAGCCGATCGCTACCTTGGCATTCGCCTAATTTTGGCGGCTCGAAATGTCGAGAAACTTGCTCACGTTGCCGATCTGTGCAGCAAAGCCGGGGCAGAAGTGCTAACCGTGCCGACCGATATGGCGCAAGTCGAACAGGTGCAGTCGCTTGCCAAGAAAGCCCTCGATCGCTTCGGTCGCGTTGATATTTTGGTCAACAACGCAGGCTATGGGCAAATGGGTCCGATCGAGCTAATTCCCCCAGATGCCGTTCAGCGACAGTTGCAGGTGAATGTATTAGGCGCGATCGCCTTAATTCAGGCACTGATCCCTATCATGCGAGATCAAGGGGGCGGCAGAATTATTAACGTCAGTTCCCTTGCTGGCAAAATTGCCTTCCCGCTTGGGGGGTTATATAGTGCCTCTAAGTTTGCATTGGAGGCAGTGAGCGATTCTCTAAGACAAGAGCTAATGCCGTTTAACATTCGGGTGAGCGTAATTGAGCCAGGTCCGGTCAGCACCGAGTTTTTTGACGTGGTAGACAAAGAAGTCGATCGCACCATTCACGATCCTGAACACTCTCCTTATCGGGTTGCCTTTAAAAAGTTAGAAGGTCTAGAAAAGCAAACCAGCAGCCGAGCCTGGACTTCTGAACAGGTGGCAGTCGTGATTCTCAAAGCCATGACCGCCCGAAACCCTCGCCCTCGCTATGTTGCGGCAACCAGTGGTGATTTTCTACTGTTCATGATGACCAAAGTTTTGCCCACCCGTCTGGTAGATCAGTTTTGGCAGCGATTTTATGGCATCGATCTTGTCGCAAAAGACTGGCAGACAAGGAAGGATAAGTAGAGCCATCAATTTCAATCTTGTTTTTCATTCATTCTTCAACTAAGACTCACCACAATGGACTTACTCGAATATCAGGCAAAAGAGCTTTTCCGTGAAATGGGCATTCCTGTTTTGCCATCGCAGCGCATCGATCGTCCCAGAGATCTCAAGGGCTTAGAGTTACCTTATCCGATCGTGCTCAAGTCTCAGGTCTACATGGGCGGACGAGGACGCGTGGGCGGAGTTCGGTTTGCTGAAAATACGATCGATGCGGTGGCGGCGGCTCAAACCATCTTCAATTTGCCGATTATGGGCGAATATCCAAAAGTGCTGCTGGCAGAAGCAAAATATGACGTGCAGCAAGAACTCTATTTGGCAGTTGCGCTCAATCGATCGATTCGCAGACCTGTGCTGTTGGGTTCTTTAAAAGGTGGCATCGATGTGCGAGCGGCGATCGACGAAATGAAATACGTGGTTGTCGATCAAGAGTTCTCGCCATTCTTTGCCCGTCGCTTGATGCTGAAAATGGGATTGCAGGGAGCACTGATCAACTCAGTCAGCGCGATCGTCGAAAAAATGTATCGGCTGTTTCTCGACAATGATCTTGATCTGGTGGAGATCAACCCTCTCGGAGTCAGCCCGACGGGGGAAGTGATGGCACTTGATGGCAAAGTAACTGTCAACGACGATGCCCTGGCTCGTCATCCTGCCCTCGCCGCACTCAACCCAAAAGCACCCGCCGATCCACTTCATGCTCTAGATAAGTTGACTCCACAAACTGCCCGTTCACCAGAAGTAGTTTCTACTTTAAACTCCGATGGGCAAATTGGGATTCTGTGCAACGGTGCAGGGCTGACGATGGCAACGATGGATCTCGTCTGCCAATCAGGAGGCAAGCCCGCCAACTTCTTGGACATTGGCAGCGAAACTCACTATAGTTGTATGCCTGACATTCTGGGTGAACGGCTAGAAAATGGGCTAGAAGCGATCGCGCAAAACAAGCAGGTGAGGGTGGTATTGATCAATTTGGTGAGTGGAACGGTGTCATGTGAGCAGATTGCGGATGCGATCGTGCGCTTTCTGCAACACCAAAGTCGTAAGGTGCGAAGCATTAGCGAAGCTAGAGAGGACGGTCTGGTCAGTCGAGTGGCTCGCAATCCTCAACTGGTCGTTAGACTGGTTGGCTCTCATCTAGCAGAGGCAAAAGAACGATTATCGACGACTCAAGCCTTGATAATTGATGACTTAGAGATCGCGGTTTCTCAAGCGGTGAGCTTCACAAAGCAGACCAAAAAACCGACTTAACCAACTATTAACTGTTTCTTAATTTATAGACTGTCCCGTATTTTTACGGACCTTCTCATCTAGTTTTGAGTGGTGGTTAAGAGATTGGGCGGAATCTCCCATTTTGTAGTTGACTCAGCAGAACTATAATTTTGTATCCTCCATGCTACCAATCACTACCTCCTTTTCTGCCGCTTTAGCAAACAAGACCGTTTTGCTCCTCCAATCCTTAGAAACTCCGGCACTTCAACCCTACGCCCTGAAATTCTCCTGTCTTGCACCTCTATGGCTGAACGTTTATAGTCAGTCCTTGCAGGTTGCTTTTTTTGTCCCCAAACATTTTGACTTATTGGTCGATCGTCGATCTCTTTGAGCAGCTACCTCTTAAACCTCTATGATTTTTACTCCCACTAGCAAAGTGATCGTGCAAGGTATTATGGAGCCGCTGGGGGTGACGTGTGCGCCGCTCATGAAGGAGTATGGAACGCAGGTGGTCGCTGGCATCAGTCCTGGTTTTGGGGGGCAAACACTGAAGGGAATTCCCGTTTTTGATATGTTAGAGCAGGCGCTTCCGCTCATCGGATCTGTGGATGCAGCGGTCATTTGCACCCCGCCTTATGCTGCCCTAGATGCGGCATTAGAAGCGATCGCCGCAGGCATTCGGCAGGTGATTTTGATCAGTCAGGGCATTCCGCCTTTAGATATGGTGCACCTGATCCGCAAAGCCGAAGCGACCGAGACACTGCTAGTCGGACCTAACAGTCCTGGAATTATTGTGCCAGGGCAAATTTTGTTGGGCATTCATCCTCCCAACCTCTATACTCCTGGGTCAGTGGGGTTGATTAGTCGCAGCGGCACGTTGACTTATGAAGTCGCTTGGACACTTACTCAGGCAGGATTAGGACAATCGATCGGGGTGAGCGTGGGTGGCGACATGATCGTTGGCTCCTCATTTCCTCAGTGGTTACAGATTCTTGACGAAGACGACCGAACTGAGGTAATCGTCTTGGTCGGTGAGATTGGCGGAGACAGCGAGGAAGCAGCAGCCCACTATATTGAGGAGGCGATCGACAAGCCTGTGGTTGCCTATATTGCAGGGCGAAGTGCTCCGAGAGGCAGGCGAATGGGACACGCAGGAGCCATTATTGATTCACAAATCGCCGATTTCGGTCCTGATGTTGGCAGTGCCGACAGCAAAGTCAATGCGTTTAAGCGCGCCAAAATTCCGGTTGCCGATCGTCCGTCTGAGATCCCTACACTGGTAAATGAGCTAATCAAAACATCCGCCCAGCGATCAGCCGGGTGAAGACAGAGAGGCGTTGCTGAATTGATGCATGAATTTCCAGATTGACCCTCACCCTAGCCCTCTCCCTGAAGGAAAGGGGACAAGATCTTTAGCTCCCTTCTTCTTGAGGAGAAGTGGACAAAACTCTTACCTCAATTCGTGAGGAGGGCAGTTCATACTTGCATTCAGCAACGCCGACAGAGGTTACTATTCGCAAAATTCGCAGTTGCAAATCTACGGTGATCTATGGGAATGCCTTGTCAAGTGAATAGCATTGTGAAGCTGAATGGTGTTGAGTTTCCATCACCGTTGAAACTCAATGCAGTTCACAAAGCGCAAAAGTCAGGGTACCGCATTTTTCCGATCGACGTTCCGCTTCAGCTTGTGGATGATGCTTGGCGCGCCCATGCAAATGTGGTGATCATCCAGTTAACTTGGGCAAATCAACAGACGGTTCTAGAGTTTCGCATCGAACGCATCTACGAGCATTTCTTTGCACTGAAATAACCGAGCTGCTTACAGCACCGTGTGATCTGCCGTAACGATGATTCCCGATCGCCAGTGGACTCCGGTTAAAGACCTCTTGCGACGGGCATTCACCGCAACGACCGATCGCGCCGATCGCTCTACGGTGTCTGCTAATTGATTAGAAAAGTCCAGCAACACACTGGGACTATAAGAAGGAGTTATCATGCTTACCCCAAGACTCATCCGCTTTAGAATGCCGCAGTCTCAAAGTAATCAGCATCAGAAGAATGGGCAGATCACCCCCTGGAAAAATGGCTAGGAGAGCCTACGATCGCTTGAGAAAATGCCGTTTAATTGAGTCTTAACCGATCGAGCTTCGACTTCGCTTAGCCCTCGTCACAGATTTAGTAGGTTAAGCGAAACCTGCGGATGACGGTAGCAGAGGATTCTATTGTTACGCAAATCGCTTAGGGAATATCTGAAACTCTTTGAGCAACGACCTTCGGCGCATCAACTCTTAGCTCTAACGAGTCTGCACCAAATGCAGAAATCGGCACCGTATCTATCAATCTTTCAAACGGAGAGGTATTGGGAACCTCTAATTCGGCTCCAATTAAACCAAAGTTAGCCGAAGCCGTCGCATCAAATCGCAGAAAGTCAGAATTTAACAAACTGTAGGCTGGAAAAGTAATCGTCTGCCTCAAAAGGCTCACCCGCCAGCTAGAACTCAACGAACACAGCACCCGATCGTCCTGCTGAACCACGACTCGCTGCGCTCCTACCTGCCAGTCAAACGTAGCGAGTTCCTTGGGCATTCCCCAAATCTCTCGACCGCCCGCCACCGAATCGGGATTGTCTACATAAATATGAGACACCCAAGCCCCGATCGTTTGCTCTCGTCTCACAACGCCAGCCACCACAATTAACTCGTTATATTCCAGACTAGAGCCAGCCCCATATTGCGCGAGATAAACCCCTCCCAGGGTTTTGCCAGGGGCAGCCGATACGATCGCCAACTCTGGCGGAATAAACGGCGATGCGGTCGCGATGTCAATTAAATGCAGCGTTTGAAACGCAAACCCCTTCAGTGTCCAGGGTGCTTGAGGATAGCTCATCTCATCAGTTCCCTAAAAGTTGATGAACTTAAGCTAGACGAGAAGCCCGATCGTGCCCTCATCAGAGGGGCAGAAATTCCAACTTAATCTCCGAGCAATTCAAAAACCAGTCCGTGATTCTCACGTGTCGATATTCGGCTTACCCTCCAGAATTCGTGTTAAGAACCCTGCTCCCATTGATAGAATAAGCATAAATGTATTTCTAACCACCCTAAGGTTGATTAAAAATCTCAGTCTTTAGTATGATATCGGTCAGGTTTCTCTAGGCTGTGATTAGTCTTAGAGACTCGCGATATCACAAATTTTATCAATCCTGTTGTCTAGCAGCCTGTGTCTCTGCTAGACCTGTCGCTTATTCATTTAGCGATTGGTATACGAAAACACATGATTGGATTAAAATCATTCGTTATCTCAGTGCCTGCCCCGCCCACCCTCCGAGCTAGACAGCATGAACGCAGCAGTTTCCATTTCTACTAAGGATATTACGCTTCCTGATTGGCTACGTGAATGCTTGGTCGAGCGATCGCATTCAGAAAATCTCGATGCGGTTAAAGATAATGATCTAGTTTGTCGAGCATTTGAGTTTGCCTATCGACTTCACGAAGGGCAATATCGTGCGTCAGGAGAACCCTATATCGCCCATCCGATAGCGGTTTCGGGGTTGTTGCGCGATTTGGGGGGCAGCAGCACCATGATAGCAGCAGGCTTTTTGCATGACGTAGTTGAAGACACTGATGTCACCGCCGAGGAGATCGGGGCGCGGTTTGGACTTGAGGTGCGCTGTCTGGTTGAAGGAGTCACCAAACTCTCTAAGTTTAACTTTTCGAGCAAAACCGAGCGCCAGGCAGAAAACTTTCGCCGCATGTTTTTGGCAATGGCGCAAGACATTCGCGTGATTGTGGTCAAGCTTGCCGATCGTCTCCATAATATGCGAACGCTAGAGCATCTGCCTGACGAAAAGCGTCGTCGCATCGCCCTTGAAACCAGAGAAATCTTCGCCCCTCTCGCCAACCGTTTAGGCATTGGCAACCTCAAATGGGAGCTAGAAGACCTCGCCTTTAAGTATCTTGAAACCGATGCTTATCAAGAAATTAAGCAACTGGTGGCAGAAAAGCGGGGCGATCGTGAAAGCCAACTTGTCCAAATCGCTCAAACGTTTAGAGAGCGAATGACTCAATTAGGGGTGCATTGCGTTGAGGTGAGCGGTCGCCCCAAGCACTTATATGGCATTTATCAAAAAATGCAGCGACAGCAGAAAGACTATGAGCAAATCTATGATGTCGCGGCGATTCGGATCATTGTCAACACAAATGATGAATGCTATCGCGCCTTAGCCGTCGTTCACGATATGTTTCGTCCTATTCCTGGGCGCTTTAAAGACTACATTGGGCTTCCTAAATCAAATCGCTATCAGTCACTGCACACGATCGTCATTCGCAACACGGGTCGCCCTCTAGAAGTCCAGATTCGGACTCTAGAGATGCACCACGTCGCTGAATATGGAATTGCCGCTCACTGGAAATATAAAGAAGCAGGCAGTTCTAGCACTCAGCAAATGACGACCACCGATGAAAAATTTACCTGGCTGCGGCAGTTACTCGACTGGCAAACCGATCTCAAAGATGCTCAAGAATATTTGGAGAGCATCAAAGACAATCTGTTTGACGGCGATGTCTTTGTCTTTACGCCACGCGGAGAAGTCGTCTCTCTTAGCTCACGATCGACTCCTGTTGATTTTGCTTACCGCATTCACACCGAAGTCGGCAATCACTGTGCAGGTGCCAAAGTCAACGGGCGCATGGTCACGCTCGACACGACGCTGCACCACGGCGACATCGTAGAGATTATTATTCAAAAGAATTCTCACCCCAGCTTAGATTGGCTCAATTTTGTCGTCACCTCTAGCGCCCGCAATCGAATTCGGCAATGGTATAAGCGATCGCACCGAGACGAAAACATCTCGCGCGGACGAGAAATGTTAGAGAAAGAATTGGGCAAAAATGGCTTTGAAGCGCTGCTCAAATCCGCGCCCATGCTAGCTGCTGCCGAACGCTGTAACTATCACAGCGTTGAAGATCTGCTGGCTGCTGTTGGCTATGGAGAAATGACTCTCAACCTGGCTCTCAACCGCATTCGAGAAGCAGTTACCCAGCCGACGCTCGTCAAAATCTCTAACGCTGACAGCATTTCGGCTGATCCCCAACTTTTATTGTCCTCCGCTCCGACGCTGCGATCGTTACCGCCTGCGACTTCTAGTAAGTCACCGATCGCGGGGGTCGAAGGCTTGCTTTATCACCTCGCGGGTTGCTGTACTCCCGTCCCAGGTGAAGCCATTATTGGAGTCGTGACTCGAAGCAATCGCGGCATTTCAATTCACCGTCAAGGCTGTAGCAATTTAGAACCCGTGGATGGTGATCGCTTAGTTCCTGTAAGCTGGAACCCCACCAATCGAAGTGGCGGACGACCCCAAACCTATCCGGTTTGCATTCAGATTGATGTCATCGATCGAGTGGGAGTGCTCAAAGATATTCTGTCTCGCCTCACCGATAACACCATCAACGTCCGCAATGCTCAGGTCAAAACCTTCCCCGATCAAACCGCTGTCATTGATTTAGGAATCGATATCTGTGACCACGCCCAATTAGAGCACACCTTTGCCCAAGTTAGAAAGATGACGGATGTATTAAATCTACGCCGGATCAATCAGGTCGAAGAGTAGCCTTTCCTACGGTTCGGTAGCTACCTTTCAGCACGATCGCTATCCCAGTTTCCACAAATCTCCCGGATTCGGGTGGTGATTGTGGAATATCAGTTGTACATTTTGTATTAAAAACTACGTGTCATCTAATTCAGACTACAATGTGCTGAAAGTAACTTGAGCGACCGTCGTCCTAGTTAAAATCACGATGTGGTGGAAAGACTGAGGGAGATAACTCTGTCGATCACGAAATTTACGGATTCGCTAGAGAAAACGTGAAGCTACGATTAAGCTGAGCGAGGCGACTATATTTAGTTTTGATTAAGTGACTCCAGTTACACCTAGAAGCTCATTTGCTCAGTTAGGATTAACAGCATCCATAGCCTCTATTGACCTGAGACCGTGTATCCACCCAGAATTTATGTGTATGTGCAACTCATCATTTAAACCTTTATCTTTCAATGAACTCCTGAAATCGGTGAGAGCAGCGTCGGCAAATTCCAATATTTACGTATAGGATCTCCACCCGATGAGCACATGGACCACTTATCGCAACCGCGAAATCGTTCAGGAAGAGCAAAGGCTCTATGATCATTTTCTCGATCGAGTGCAATGCGAGTCACCCCAGCAGTTGATTGAGCGCTTTCGATCGCTTTTCATTGAGGGAACTAGCTACGATCCTCAAGTTCTCTCAGATCTCGATAAAATCGTTGCCTCAAAAATTGCAGCTCACGAATTTAAGTTCGTTCTAAATCGCTGCTGCCACATTTTGATTAACCGTTGGCAAGCTCGACCTCACTCACAGACGGCGATCGTTGAGCTAGTTGCGCTGCTGTCATCGTCGCCCACCCGTCCAGTGATAGAATATGCCCGCACTCGCGTCGTCAAGCAACTGCGAGAACTCGTCAAACAATTTCTTGAGACTGAGCAATATCTGACACTGCGCCGATTGTCTCAACTGATGGTTCAAGGAGCCGAAACTCACAGCGCAGAAACGTCTCCGTTAGGAACGCTAATCCGCCGCTATCCCTATCTCTATGAGCACTGTCTGGTGAGTGAAGGCAGCCCCGATGAGCACCAGGAGTCGATTCGACAAATTCAAACTCAGGTGCAGAGACAATATGAAATTGACCTGTCCCAATATGTGACTTATCAAGTCCGGCGATTGTTTGGGGTTCGTGAAGCCGCTACACCTTCAATTATCATTCCCGCTCACGTCCCTGCCCGGCTGATCACACCCGTCAAAAACCCGACGTTGCTTGACGATCGTGATCTGCGACTGGCGTTGCAGCAGTTTGCAGGCAAAATTGAGGGAGCTTATACTCATCGAGATATCGCCCAACGCTTTCTAAACCACACGAGCGACACGAAATCATTTAAGGCATTTAAAGACGATCTTTATCAATATATTACTGCGTCGATCGAGTCTGAATATGGCAAGCGGCAGTTCAACAACCAGCTTTATGCTCAACTAGAAAACACGTTACCTGAAAGCAACTTTCAGCCGCTAAATGATTTTCTGATTGTCAGAACGTGTAGTCAGTTGCTGAACTTCTTAGTAGTCGAAAGCCCACAGCAGCCTCAACATTTTGTCTTTGTAGATCTGCTCTCAAATCTAGGTCCGACGTTGACAACGAGCCTGTTGCTCAAGATTGTGTTGCTGTGCCGCAAAGTCAAGCCCTATTTAGAAAAACGGTTTTCGATCTTATTCAGCCACTATGAGTCTCACGCCCGCAATTGCGTGCACTGGCTGATTGCCGCAATGGAAAACTTGCACATTGCCCTCAGCGCAAACTTTAGCACGCTCAATCTTTGTTTCGTCAATCAGCTCGCTTAGGGCTTGTCGAAGGATAACGGCATAATTTCGGAGGAGTCGCTTCCTTCCACTTCGTTTAGCCAGCATCACAAGGTTTTTGAGCGATCGCAAGTCAAAGATAAGTTCTTTAAATCTGGCTTTGCTTTGCTGGTTTACATCTTAAAAGCTCCGTTTAAGATAGTGCTGTAGACCGTTCAAAAGGTGGCACTCATCGATCGTGCCGTCTAACTTGTCTACAATTTATACTGTTTAACGATGAGTTTGAGAAACACTTTGAACAATGACTCAAGTGCTCTTAAGTGAAAACGAAAGTATTGAATCAGCGCCACGTCGTTTTAAGCGGCAAGTCTCAAAAGCAGGGACTTTAACAGATGCGAGTCTCGCCGCCACTTTGAAACTCCGATCGAGAAACGTAAGCGCAAGCAAATCACTGCTCGGCGGACTCGGCACGATCGCTAAAACGGCTGTTAGGATCAAACGAGGATAGGCTGGCAGTCTAGGTCGCTTAGCTCGTCTGCTGATATCGCTCTTGTCTTAGCTGAACAATCCTCAAAACCGATGTCTAACTCAACCGCAGATTCCGGCGATTTGTCTTCTGCAACACCGCTCCAAACGGCATTTAGTCAAGGTTTAGACGAAGCCATTCTCGGCTTTGATGAGATTCAGGCAGAACTGAACTATAAGCAAGCTCAGACAGCCCTGCGCGATCTCGTCGAAAACCTAGACCTGACTCCTCAAGAGCGATCGGGGCTAGAGCCAGAAATTAACGGGCTAGAAACCATGCTTGATAAGCTGGATCGGCTAGTGGTGCACATCGCAGCGTTTGGCATGGTGGGGCGAGGCAAGTCGTCAATATTAAACTCTCTTTTAGGAGAAAAGGTTTTTGAAACGGGTCCGATTCATGGGGTGACTCAGATTCAGCAGTCAGCAAATTGGAGTTTGACCCGCGAAGCAATCGAGGGCAGCGATCGTTCCATTCTGCGGGTCTCGCTCCCTAGCATCAATGAGTCTCACATCGAACTGATCGACACTCCCGGCATTGATGAAGTCGATGGAGAAGCGCGGGAAGCGCTGGCGCGGCAGGTGGCAAAACACGTAGACCTGCTGCTGTTCATCATTTCTGGCGATATGACAAAGGTTGAGTTTCAGGCGCTTTCAGAACTGCGAGAAGTTGGAAAGCCGATTATTTTGGTGCTGAACAAAATCGATCAATATCCAGATGCCGATCGAGTGAGCATTTACCAAAAAATTCGAGATGAGCGGGTTAAAGAATTGCTCTCGCCTGACGAAATTGTGATGGCAGCAGCGTCTCCCTTGATTGCCAGGGCAGTGAAGCGTCCCGATGGTCGCACGTCAGTGCAGTTAAGCACCGGAGAGCCGCAGGTAGAAGACCTGAAGCTAAAAATCCTAGAGGTCTTGCACCGAGAAGGAAAATCGCTAGTGGCGCTGAACACGATGCTTTACGCCGACGATGTGAATGAGCAATTGGTGCAGCGCAAAATGGCGATTCGAGAACAGACCGCCAATCGGATTATTTGGAACGGGGTGATGACTAAAGCGGTGGCGATCGCGATCAATCCGATCACGGTATTAGATATTCTTAGCAGTGCCGCGATCGATGTGGCGATGATTCTCACTCTGTCAAAACTGTATGGAATTAGCATGACGCAGCAGGGTGCGATCGGGCTGTTGAAAAAGATCGCGATCGCGATGGGCGGCATCACAGCGAGCGAACTGCTGGCAAATCTAGGACTCGGCTCTCTCAAAAGTTTGCTCGGTTTAGCGGCTCCTGCAACAGGCGGAATGTCACTTGTCCCCTACCTTTCGGTTGCGTTGACTCAAGCTGGAGTCGCAGGCATTTCGTCTTACGGGATTGGACAAGTGACCAAAGCCTATCTCGCAAACGGCGCATCTTGGGGACCCGACGGACCTAAAGCTGTCGTCACGCGCATTTTATCGTCTTTAGATGAGGCATCGATTCTTAACCGCATCAAAGACGAACTGCGTGCCAAACTCGATTTCAACAGTCGAAAAGCGGCTGTGAAAAACGAAAGCTAGATTGTGCTACCGCCAACTCAGATAGCAATCCTAATTAACTTGTGAGATGCAGAGAGTCTGCCCTCACCCTAAATCCCTCTCCCCAAGGAGAGGGACTTTGACTCTCTGGCTCCCTTTTCCTTAGGGAGAAGGGCTGGTGAGGGCTTGCCCCACTTCGTGAGGAGGGCAGACCGAGTTTACAACTGATTCAGGATTGCTATGTCAAATTGATCTATTAACACGATCGACCACAGATTCACCCAACACCCGTAGAGGCGTTTCGGTGGAACGTCTCTTTTCCAACGAAGAGCATTCAAGCCACAAAAAAGGTGCGTCACAGTCAGCAACGCACCTTTTTTATTTGAAATCTAGAGAATTCTAACGTTTGAATTCTTGGAGCCATTCGCGCAGTTGTTCAGCCGCAACTTCACGACCGCCCAAACCAAACGACAGCGCGATCGCCACCGCGATCGCGCCCAACAGCAAACCAAACGCCAGGTTGACAATATTCGGAGCGATCCCCATTTGCTGAAGTGCCATCGCTGCCACTAGCGCAATGATCGAAACGCGTGCCGTTTGACCGAGCAGATTTGCCTGACGGCTCCCAGAACTGTTGATCAGACTATAGGCAAGGTTTGCAAGATATAAGCCAACCGCAAAGACCACTAGCCCAACCAAAATCCGACCGAAGACGACGAGCAAGCCTGCTACGATTTGTCTCAGCGCCTCAAATTGCAGCACATCGATCGCGGCAACAGTTGCCACCAGCATGATGCCCACCAACACGACCACGCCGACAATTTCTGACGGAGTGCGAATTGTTGGCTTCGAGATCGTCAGATCGGTCAACGTCGGATCACGTAGCGTCTCACCCGTCTGAAACTCTGAGCTATAGGGCACTTGGGGAGTCGGAGACGGAAGACCTAACCACTGAAAAACGTTGTTAAACCCGATGCCCGACAAGAGATTTGTCACTAAATCAGCAACAAATTTTGCAATCACATACGCGATCGCCAAAATCAGCGCGGCTGTAAAGATTTTGGGTAAGGCACTGAGAATCTGATTGAGCATCGAAGTCGCCGGATTTGAAATGGCAGGAATTGCCAAGGCATCCAGCGCTGCCGTTGCTGTGGGGATCAAGATCAGGACATAGACGACCGTGCCAATCAACCACGAGAGCGACTGTCCGCCCGTCGATCGGCTTAACCCAAATTTGGCTCCAATCTGATCGGCTCCGGTTGCAGACAGCAGATTTGTGACAATGCCCCGCACAATCCGCGCCACAAACCAGCCTACTACGCCGATCAAAACCGCTTTCAAAATGTTGGGGAGAGCACCCAAAATCTGATCCAGCAAGTTTTGCACAGGCTGAAGCGGACCCTGCAAGTCGAGAACGCCCAAGACTAGGGGCAGGAAGAACAGAAAAACAAACCAGTACAGCGCGCTGCCGAGCGTTTCACTCAGTAAAAACGGAGCGGGAGACATCGGATCAGTAGGAGACTGCTCTGCTAGGCGCTCATCAAGTGAAAACGATTGAGCCGTGCGAACCACGATCGCTTTCACCACCGTTGCAATGACCCAAGCGATCGCAATTAAGACTGCCGCAGAACCGAGGCGAGGCAAAAAACCAAAGATTTGGTTAAGGAACGCGTTGAGCGGAGTCGAGACGGTCTGTAGGTTGAGCGCATTTAAGGCTGCTACTACCGCCAGAATCATGATGATCCAAAAGATCACGGCGGCAATCAGGTTCTCGACTTTAAGATCTGATTGAGTGCGTCCACCCGAAATCATCGCTGCTAGACGGTTGTCAACATCCGTACGCTTGAGCAGACTCCGAACCACTTTAGAAACGATCCCCGCGATCAACCAGCCAATCAGTAGAATAGCTAGTGTGCCCAGCAGCCGCGCCACAATATTGGTTAAGTTGTTGGGATCGATCCCTTGAAAAACATTGACCGGGGCTAAGTTAGGAGAATTTTGTGCCAACACGATCGCTATTGGAGTGGATATCTGCGCCCCAATCGGTTCAATAAAGCTTTGCCAAACTTGATTCATGGTTGTCTAATTAACCTCTTTTTTACTCGATCGAAATCGCAAATGCATCTTAGATTGGATGGGGGTCTAGAGCTAGGTCGAAAGGCAGTCAGTTTTTATACAATTCAGCTTACGAGTTCCTATCTAGAGCGCGCGAAAGGGTGTGAGGAGCGCTAAAGTATCGTCGCCTCATCTAGAGTACAGGCATCTCTCTAAAGAGAAAAGACTTCCGAAATACTATTTTGAAGTTTTGATGAGCTACTGTAGAGTTTTGATGAGCTACTGTAGAGGTTCGATGATCTTTAGCCGCGACTGCTGCTTGGAACAGGACTTCTAGCCACTTTTAGAAATCGCTAGAACCCGGATTCGGGTGCAGGGTGACTGATGTCTAGCGTCCAAATCTTCGCTCTATGGGCATATTTCTAACGTAGTTGAAGGGTTCGTCTCTTAAATTTTATTGATCCCCCATTAAGATGCCGCCTCAAATTTTTGAGCAGTCGATTCAAATTAATGCGAGTGCCACGATCGTAGAGCGTTGCTTTACAGATCAAGTGTTGATGCACCGTTGGCTTAATCCTGCCCTGAGATGTGAGCCGATCGGCAAATGGTCTACTGAGCTTGGTAGCCTGAGCCGTTTTGTGATTCAAGTCCCTCTTTTGCAGCCTGCTTTGCGGAGTGTCGTTGCAGAACGTGAACCGGGATTAGTGGTTTGGGAGTTTCAGGGGTTTTTTAAGGGGCGCGATCGCTGGGAGTGTCACCCCGAAGGGAAAGGGACTCGATTGGTGAATCGCTTTGAGTTTGAAATTCCGAATCCGATCGTGCAGTTTGGCTTCAACACGTTTGCCGCTCAGTGGACGCGAACAGACATGATGGCTCAACTCCGACGGCTCAAACGAGTCGCAGAAGCGGTTTATCAGGGGGCGAAGTGAGTTTAGTTAGCTTGCCCGATACGATTTAGTAATTTGCGAATCGTGTCTCGATCGTCTGCCATCGGCAAAGCATCTAAATAAGCTTCTAAATCTTGACGAGCTTCGATCCAGCGATTCATCCGAAAATAGAGAATGCCACGATCGCGTAACTCAAATGCAGCATCGGGAAATAGGAGGAGAATGCGCTCGATCGCCGCTAAAACCTTTTCCATTTCGCCGCGATTGAGATAGGTTGCCTTCAAATTGGTCAACATTCTGGCTAGAAATTGTCGAGAGGTGACGGCGGCTAAAAACTGGGGTTGCATCTCAACAGACTGACCCGACATCTGATTGAGCCGATCCTGACAGTCTTGAGGAAACAAAATCTCGCCTTGACTAAACGCATCCACGAAAATGTCCATGTCTTCCTGAATCGGACGAATCAAAAAATGTCCGGGCATTCCAATGCCGACCATCGGAAAATCTAATCGTTGAGCGATCGCCAAGTACACTAACGACAACGTGATCGGAATTCCAGTGCGGCGATCGATGACATCATTGAGAAAACTATTGCGAGGATCGTAGTAATTTTCTGTGTTGCCAGCAAATCCTAAATTTCCATACAAATAGTGGTTAATTGTTTTGAGAATCTTGAGTGGATAAGACTCGATCGGAAGCTGTTCTCGAACATCATCTGCCATCATATCCAGAGCATTCAAATATTCATCAACGTCCAGATCTAGATACTCTTCTTGAGCAATATAAAGGGCTGCTCTCTCCAGATTGATCTGTTCATCGGGCTGCTGAACTTCTTGATAGAAATGTTGTCTTGCTAATGAAAAATCCATAAGCCATCACTAATCTACAATCAATGTTTACGACTCATAGTCTCCGCCCGATCCGTACTTCCAGGCATCAATCCAGCGATGCCAATAATATTGCTGAATGGGCAATAAATTTTTCACCCAAGGCTCTAAGAGTCGCCCCAACTGATAAAAAACCGAATAGCCAGCTAAATTAACTGCGTGTCTCATCCAATCGAGTAAAGTCAAGATTCCAACTTGAGGAATAATCTTAAAAATGATACCTGGATGGCGAACTCCTGTGTTAATTAAAGTTTGAAACAGAGGCACAAATTGCACCACATCCTGAAGGAAGGGTTTGAGAACTGGGTCGCCTAGCTGCTGCATTTCATCAAAGACGATCGCCAGCAGTTGATTAATTTGATTTGGCTCGATCGTTTGATTGATTCCTGCACTCATCGCCCGTTGAAACAACCAGGTCACGGCTAGATTTGGCTGGTAAGGCTGCAACAGTCCCAGTTCATTTTGATCTAAGCTATCGGTTTCTAATGCTTCGTCAATGCCTGCTGTCAGCCGTTCTAAATGACGCACCATCGCCCCAAAACCGCCAAAGCTCAAAGGAGATTGGCTGCCGCTACTGTCACCAACTGGCAGGATACGATCCCACTTTAATTGCAGCGGACTGTCACGATAGCACGGGAAAAATCCAAATAAAGCTCGTTGAAACTGCAGGTGAGAAAGTTCGACGTTTTGATAGTCGGGAAGCAATCGCAAATACTCTTCAAATAGAGTTTCTAAGGTAAAGCGATCGGGGTGAGCATCCAAATAAGTAAACAGATAGGTTGTCCTGCCGTCTCGTGCCGGAAATGCTTCCCAAAAATATTGACACTGATGCTGCAACGGCGTAAATGAAACAATCAAATCACCAGAATTATTTGCCGGAAACCCTGTTGCACAACTGCCCACAACTAGACAAACTGCATCTGGTTTTTGTCCGTGTCTCGCTTGTCGCACCACAGGCGAAAAGTGACCCATCGCATCCAACATGATTCGCGCTGTAAATCTTCCTTGAAGACACACCCCATTGGGATGAATAGTCACTTCTTCAAATGGTGTTTCTTCAAATAGCTCGCCACCCGTTTTAAGAAACTTCTGCTTTAGTATTTCTAACAAAAAAACGGGGTCAACCCCAATGTTGAGAACATCTTTTGCGAATACATCAGAGCCGCCCAAAAAGCTGACGCGAACCGGATTGAATTCAGTAGAGATTGCCTTTTCTAACTCGTCTTCAGTCAGCAACTTTAACTCAACAAATACCTGCAACTCTTTGCGCGAGATATTCCACTCTTGCTCCCGTCCTTTCAAAGTTTTGCTTTCTAGCAAGGCGATGCGCCATCCCTTCTGAACCAATGCGGTGCCGATCAAAATCCCCAATGTGCCGCCACAAATCACGACATCCCACTCAACGGTTTCTAACCACCCATCACTTTCTCGGACGATCGTAGCAACAGGTAACGTGTCTTCTCGCAGCGATCGCCACAGGTCATCGGTTCGACGCAACCCACCCAGCGCATCGCCCGGAAGTTGAGAAAGGATTTGTTCGGTTAAAGTCATGCCAGTTTTGTGATAATCCTCCTAGCCAGCTTAACCCTGTTAATGCTCTCGCAGACCGAAGCAAACTACGGCGTTCTGTCCTCCAAACCCAAAACTAAAATTGAGAACGTTTTGCACAGACGCAGATCGAGGGCTATCTACAAAATCTAAATCAAAGTCTGATTGGTTTAGCCCGACACAAGGCGGCAAGATTTGATGTCGCAAAGCCATCAAACAAAACGCGGCACCCAACGTTCCTGACGCTCCGATCGTGTGACCTGTCGCCCCCTTCGTTGAACTCACAGGCACACCAGATGGAAATAACTGCTGAATTAAGTGAGCCTCATTGCGATCGTTTAACTGCGTCGAGGTTCCGTGAGCATGAATGTAGTCAATGTCTTGAGGTGAAAGTCCGCTTTGTTTGAGACAGTGCCGGACAGCAGAGATCGCGGCTCGACTCTCTGGCTCCGGTGCGCTGACGTGATAACCATCTGCGGTCAATCCAAATCCTAAAATCTGACCATAGATCTTAGCGCCTCGATGAGTTGCCAGCCTTGCGGATTCCAAGACTAAAATGGCTCCTCCCTCACCGAGCACTAATCCTTCACGATCGCGATCGAATGGATAACAGCCCGTCTTGGCTAACGCGCCCATCCGATCGAATCCAATCAGCGTCAGGGGTGTGATCGCCGCTTCTATGGCTCCCACAATCACCCGTTCGCAGTGCCCCGTTTGAATCAATTCATAGCCTTGGGCGATCGCCCAAATTCCCGTCGCGCACGCTGCCATCGGAGACAAAACCGCAGCCTGTGTTTGAAGAAGGTGAGCTGCCGCGATCGCCGCTCGATTTGGCAGTGTCTCTAACCAGCTTTTTAACGAGGTTAACTCATTCTCACGATACCGTCGAGACAGCTTTTCCCACTCAGCCTGATTGCCTCGACTCGACCCAACCACTACCCCGCAGTCAGGCAAAGGCAGCGAAAGCCCCGCATCTTGAATTGCCTCCAGCACGACTCGCTGAGTCAGTGACACCAGTTCCGCAGGTTGGTCATTGATGAGCGCTAAAGGAGTTGTCTTTAAATCCAAAAAAGGTTGGTAGAGTCGAATGCCCGATCGCTGTTCTACCAACCTATTCCAGCTATCTTCTAAGTTGCCTAGCGCTGAAGCTAGTCCAACGCCCGTTACCACAACCGCCATGTCTGAAACGTTTAATTTCGAGTCTTATTCCCGGTTGAAAACTCAACCTAAAATCTTCCTACCCTTTTTTGAGATTTTCAATTCCTTGAGTGACTTTAGCAGACTCAATCCGATCGCCCTGCTGAATTTTATCGACAACTTCCATCCCTTGAGTCACATAGCCAAATACAGCATAGTCGCCGTCTAAAGATTGCTGGTCAGCCAAAACAATATAAAACTGCGAGGAAGCAGAATCAGGAGACCCCGATCGCGCCATCGCCACTGCACCACGGGTGTGCTTGAGCTTTGGATTTTTCGCCTCTAAAGTTTTGCCATAGACGATCGAATCACTTGCTTTGTCAGGCTTAATTTCTAAAGGAATATTGCGAATCTGATTCGTTGCCGGATCGATGAAACCACCCGTTCCCAACTGCTCTAATGGAAAGTTAGGATTTTTCCCTTGGGGGTCGCCGCCCTGCACGACAAAGGGCTGCGGCTCTCGCACAACCCGATGAAACACCAAGCCGTCATAGACTTTACGATCAACCAGATCCACAAAATTGCCTGACGTAACGGGGGCATCGGTGCCGTTGGCCTCGATCGTAATCGGAGCACCCTTCACCGTCATCACAACCGTCGCTTTGCCCTCTAACCGAGGCAAATTCGCAGCTTGAGAACTCGGAGTCGCAGACGCAGAAGCCGTAGCAGATGGGGAAGCAGTAGGAGCCGACCCTGCCTGCTGAGGATTACACCCCACGATCGCGAACATGGCGACAGCCAATGTCGATAGAAGCCAGTTTCGGATTTTTGTCTGCATTTTTAGTTACCCATTTCAACAAAGCCACCTAATATCTTACGCACCTTCGGCTCAAATGGACGGCTTCGAGATCCGACAAATCGCAGAACCAATTCCTGCACAACTCACTTTTTGGCAGTCCCATAAGTTTGAACGCCTATCTCACTTAAGGAAAGTGACACAAAATGTATTAAATTTCTTGCAAAAGTCTGAAGATTCCCTCATCCCCCAACCCCTTCTCCAAAGCTTGGGAAAAGGGGAGCCAGATTTCAAAGTCCCTTTCCCAATTGTGGGAGAGGGATTTAGGGTGAGGGCAGGGACTTTTGCAAGAGGTCTAATGCTTTCTCAGTGAAAAAGACGCAATTCTAAGTTTCGTCAGTCGAACTTTAGAATCACGTCTTCACAGAACCGTTGAACGCTCAGACTGACTACAGCCCCTCTAGAGGTACACTCAAAAACCTGGCGAGTGATGCTGCCTCATTCTCTAGCTCGGATAGCGATAAGGGCTGACCCACCCGCGTTAGAGGAATATCCCGCATTCCCTTGACTCGCAGATAGAGCGATCGCCGCGGGTTAACTCCTTCTCTCAAAATCGCTTTGACCGCCTGAACATCACTCAATTGACAGTCCAACTCGATCTTGCGATTCTTACCAGGAAATCCCCAGCGAAAAATCTTCATCTGACCCGTCTGCTTATTAAACTCGTTGTATCCGCCGCCTAAATCCCACACAACGCTAAGCCAAAGATAAGTGGCTAACAGCAGCGCTGCAACGCCATAAAACCCCATCACCAACCCTTGAGGGACAAAAATCAGCTTTGTTGGATCGGCAAACGGGAGAAAATTGGTCTTGGTATAGCTAGAAATCGATGCCAGCAAAAACCCTGTCCCCCCGATCGAGACCACACTCGCCCACCAATAATTGCTAAACCGTCTCGATCCTAAAATCTGCTGGCGCAGAATAAGACTATCGATGGAGGCTGTCTGTGCAGTCATGAAATCACCAGACCCTAAGAAATTACAATGTAGGAACTCGATCGACAAACCTAGCAAACTTCAAGCAGCGCGTCTAGAAACCAGAACGTCAGAAATCTTAAATTGTGCCCAATCAACCCTAGACTAATATATTACGTTCCTCGGTTGTCTATTAGCAGGGGTGTTACTAAACGACACTTTGCCCGATCGTGACCTTAAGTGACGCTTTATGACGTTTGGTAAGCAAAACTACTCAGTAGAAAAAAGAAATCTCAGAAACGCATAATTTCCTCATAAACGACGAAATCTATGCTGGGTCCAGAGAATTTGCCAAAAATCTATAAAAAGTTAGCTGAGACGGTACGTTTCGCTTTGTAAAAATTCTAATTTCTCATATTATAAATAGACATATAAACACGTTCACTCTAGAGAACCTGCACTTTTAGTAAATCTGAAGGGTTTAACTTATGACCATTGCAGTTGGACGCGCTCAACCCACGAGAGGCGTATTTGACGCTCTCGATGACTGGTTGAAACGCGATCGCTTCGTCTTTATCGGCTGGTCTGGGC
>NZ_LXYR01000042.1 GCF_001650195.1 Phormidesmis priestleyi BC1401
TCTAGCCGTTCCAGAAACGTCGCCTTGCCATATTCGGGGGTGGCTCCCATATAAATGGTGTGTTGTCGGTCTCCAAACGCGTCATACAGACTGATGGGCAGTGCCGACCATGGCTTCTCTCCATCCGGTGTCGCACAACAGCATACAGGTGCCATCTAAGCCAATGGCAACACTGGCAATTTCAGCGTCTAGTTGAGGGGGCACATAGTCCCAACTTTCTTCTTTCACCTCAATGATCGTGGCCACCGCTTCACTGAGACGCTGGATGTAGGACACGGCGACCGGGCGTTGATGATTCTCAGCCAAGTCTCGCTGCACGTCTCGGGCGGAACCATACGCCAGTTTCGAGGACACTTGTTTCGCAAACAGAGGCGTGGAGGTGATGATGATGCGAGACGCTCGCTCTAGCGGACAATCCGTTTTCCCGCCTCCAGAGCGCTGATAGACATGGCGTTCAATCACGACTTCTCCGTAGGGCGTTTGATACGCTTTGGGCTGCTTGCCTTTGGTTCGCATCACCTCTCCGGCAATCTCAATGGCTGAACCGTCGGTGTCCAGATACTCAAGAGCGGCTGTAGTGGCAATACGACCCGCCTCGTTGAGGCTTTCCTGAATCGCTTCTTCACTGGTCAGCAGCGAATGACTCAGGTCTATCGTCACTTCTATCCTGACTTGCGTCCCTTCTTGACTCAGCAATTGAGCGCTCATACTCACCACCTCTTGGTTGCCTCACTCAGTGATATCATGCTTGACCTACTAAATCAAGTAGAGGTCGCACCCGTGCGAAGTAGCTTTGCCCAGCCGTAAATCGCATTGAGCGGCGATCGCAACTCATGGGAGACGATCTCTAAAAATTCGTCTTTGGTGCGATTAGCAAGTTCGGCTTCGGCGCGCGCAGCTTGCTCACGGGTGAGTAACTCTAGCCGTTCTTGCTCTAGTCGTCTTTGCTCACTAATATCCAGCACAAAGACCACATATTCATCGGCTTCACCCTTGAGCCGGGTGGCACTTACTAAGCTAGGCACTCGCCAGCCGTCTTTATGAATCAGTTCTTTCGTAGTCGATCCAGACGTGCCGAGTTGCTCGATCAGCGCTGGCGCTGATGGGTCAGATTCCAGCAGGCTGACTGCTTGCCAGGCGAGGGTTTGATCGAGAAACTCTTCGCGACTGTAGCCCAGCATTTGCAGCAGAGCGTGATTGATTTCTAAGATTTCCCCCATCGAGGTGGCAAACGCGATGCCCACCTGCGCGGTGTTGACCATGTGCTGCAATCGCTCTTGACTGCGGCGCAGAGCAGATTCGGCTTGCTTACGATCGTCAATGTCGATCGTCGTGCCGACAATTCTCGCAGGGTGGTTTGCTTCGTCTCGCAGCACAACTCCTTGGTCTTGCACCCACAAATAATGACCGTCGTGATGCCGCACTCGATATTCGATCATGTAGCGATCGGCGGTTTCTAAATTGATGCGGTAGCGATCGCGCAGTTGGCTTGCATCGTCTGGATGGATGCACTGTTGCCACCATTCTCTTGTCGGCTCGACTTCTTCGGGGCGATAGCCCAACAGCTCAGTGAAGCCAAACGGTCGAGTAACCAGGTTTGTCTGCAAATCCCAATCATAAATCAAGCACTTAACGGCGGTTGCTGCAAGTTTAAATCGCTCGTTGAGGGTGCGAAGTTCCGCCTCTGATTGTTTGCGTTCGGTGACATCTCGCCACGCTGCAACAAAGCCGTCTTCTAACTGGCTAACGTGAAGATCGTATACTCTGGTCGAATGTTCATTGCCAAACACGTCTGAGTAAATCAAGGATTTTTCGACTAGGGGCTGTCCCGTTTCGACGACCTGACAATATTTGGCAAATTGCCCGTCACGATGGTTAGGCAGCACGTCATATAGGGGTTTACCAATATCATCGGGAGTCAGGCAACTGCTTTCGAGGGCTGCCGCGTTGAGATAGTCAATGCGAAAATCTATGATTTGCCCTGTTTGATCTCGGATTGCTGAGTAGATGCCAAAGCAATCGAGCATATTCTCAACAGATGTGCGAAACCTCTCTTCGCTGCGTTGTGATTTTTGTTTTAATTCTGCATTTGCGATCGCGGTCTGAATCGCCATTTGCAGTTGATCTGGAGTAGTTTTATGTTTGATTAAGTAATCTTCTGCGCCTTGTTTAATGGCTTGCACTGCGATCGTGACATCTTCATTATCAGCAATCATCACAATAGGGGGACAGCGATCGCCCATCTGATCGCTTAACTGCGCTAAACCCGTTAGCCCGTTTGATGACAACAAAATGCAGTCTAGGGACTGTAGCGCGAACGATCGGTTCGGTGCCAGTGCGCTTTCTAGAGAATTTTCTAAAATCGTGTAGCGACAGTCTAATGCGGACAGACACCGCTGACGAAGGTCGCCGTCTGAAGGAAAGTCTTCAATGATTAGAATCACGCGCTGGGGCAAATGAGTCATCAATGAAATCAGCAACAGATTTATACCGTTAGCCTACTTCTTTAGGAATAGCGGTGCGTCTTCCAAAAGGTAGATGGGTTTGTCTGTGAAAGATGTCACCCAATACCCAGATTTTAACCTCTATCAATCAACAATGCTTTCACTTGATTGATTACTTCTTCAAAGTCGATCGGTTTGTGGATAAAGCCATTTGCCCCAATGTTCAAGGCTTGATCAAGGCTTGGCTGATCATAGCCCGACACCAATACGATCGGAATAAACGGCAGATGCCCGTTTTGTCTAATCTGTCGAGTCACTTCAAACCCACTCATTCCGGGCATCATCACGTCTAATAAAACCAGCGCCGGAGGAGCCGCCACGATTTTATCTAGTGCCACCTGACCGCTATTTGCCACTTCTACCTGATATCCCTCGCTCTCTAAAAGCGTTTGCAACAAAAAAGAATTATCAGCAACATCATCGACCACTAAGATGCGATCGTCGGTTTGACCAGGATGATGTAGCAGAATATTCATAGAGGTGGAAAGTGCATTGGTAAGGTACATCTTCATTGATCTGTTGCACTATCGCCCTCACCCTCAAGGAGTATCATGCGTTACATTCATTCGCCATACAAAAATGAAGTTTTAGTGAATAGAGTGGTTGAGTCAAGGCACAGTCTGCTTTCAAGGAGTTTTGTCTAGAACTTCATGCCATTCTTGAACGACCGATCGAGGCACCCAAAGCTTTAGATAGTCTTCTCCGCCTAAAGGAATGCCTAACAGAACTTCTTCGATAGGCAGCTTAGGCACGATTGCCTGAACGTTATATTCACCCATCGTTGCGATCGGGGCTTCAGATATAAAGCTGTCGTCTGCCTGAAAGATCTGATCCTCTTGAGTTCTAATCTTCAGCGCTTTGGGATGGACGACCTCTGCCGAGCCGGGTAGTCCCATCAACCGTAGATAAAGCTGATTGGCACCATTTTGAGGAGTCATTTGCTTAAAGACAATGACCTGCCACGCCTTGCCGAGATCGTCTCTCAAACGATGGTAAGAGCGATAGAGAATCTGCCCCGACGGGTCTTTTATCTGTGTTACGGCTGCTTGTGCAGGTTGAGGAGTCAACCCCCCGAACCCTATAAGTAGAAGCACGATCGCGATCATAACTACCGCTTGCCTGATCTGACGAATCATTGAATCCACCTCTCCCCTAAATGTTTACACGAGTCATGATGGAGTAATTCAAATCTTTTTATCCCCTCCACAAAGAGAGATTTAAGCTCCGTCCCAACGTTTAGCACGAGTTCGGCTTTGCTTTGCCGATAGCTGACTGAAGCAGCCATGCAAAGATGTAACGCAATGTGCGACTTTCCTGAAACGTCTGCAAAGACAGCCCTCACCCTAGCCCTCTCCTGTGGGAGAGGGAACTAGAACTATCCGAAAGCCCTTCTCCTTGGGGAGAAGGGTTGCGAGGGCTTCGCCCCACTTCATGAGGAGGGCAAATTAGTTGCACATCGCATAGTACATTACGTCATCATCCAAACGATAGACAACACGCAGAGAGAGGAAATCCAGCCGCTAGAAGCCATGCAAAAAACAATGTGTTTCCGATTGCATAGATCCATGAATTATTCAACAGTGCGGATACAAACGCGAACAACGCCATTACTACCGGAAACAATGGTAATAACAAAAACATAAAACCCAATTTTGGCAAGACGATGATCACCACTAGAAATCCGGCAATTAACATCACGCTTTGCCCAAACCACCAGCCCAACCGTGTAAACCAGCGAGTCGATTGCTGCACCATTCCCGATGCTAAAAACCACGGAAAACACGCGATCGCGATCGGGAGCCAAATCATTAATCGTGCCGGAATCAACCACCACTGAAGCCACACGATCTGAGCCATTGCTCCAACTGCGATCCACAGCAGCCCGAATAATGCAACCCCAAACCCAGCCAGTTGCCAACTCACACGAGGAAGCTGACCCAGAATTCTCAGCCAGACTAACCCCGCAATCAAAAACCAGATTCCGACCGCGCCCCCGACCTGTACGCCGCCCAACGACTGCAAATCGACTATCGGGTCGAGAAGCCGCAACCCACCAAGAGCTACGATCGGAGACACGACCAATCCGCCCCACGCTCTCCAAGGTGCAATCTTTAAGTCTGGAGTAGCAGGAATCTTCACGTAAGGAGCGATCGCGCTTAACAGCAATAGCCACCCGACTAGATGTAGAAAATACCAGATCATGCGGCGATCGACATACTCACTCTGCGATTGTTGTCCAAAGGTCAAATCGAGCCACCGCAGCGCTGCTTGATGACTGACTTGACTAAACAGAATCGTAATATGCTCAACGGTTGGCACCGTCACCAATTCTCGCGCCTTACCTTGAGCAAATTGCTCATTTGCGCCGCCCGCATCCTTCAACAATTGTTGAGTATAGGGCAACAATCTACCTTCCCAAGCACCGACTTGCAGTTGCAGGTTGCGAGGCGCTTGCGACGTGACCTTTTGCCCTCCGGGAGAGATGGCGATCGTTGCCGCAAATTGCTCTACGTTCTGAACTCCGGCAGCGATGACCACACCACTTCCCATTGAGTGCCCTAAGAGAGCAAGACGAGTGCGATCGACCTCTGGCTGCTCGACTAAAACCTGCCGCGCCACGTCAAGATTTTTCTGAAGTTCAAATCCTTTGAGCGGAGCAGGATTCGCGCCATGACCGTCAAAATCCCACAGCATGACCGCGTAGCCTGCTCTCGCCAGCACATGACCATAGCCCAACATCAACTGCTTAGACCCAGCAAACCCGTGAGCAATCAGAACTCCTGGAGCGTTTTGCGCCTGCTGCGGAACCATGTATAGCAAAGGAACCTGATCGCGCTCAAAAGAGCGGACAACCAGCCCCGATCGAGCCGCAAAAATGCCCCACCACGACAGTCCGATTAGAAGAATTGCTAAGAGCGATCGGAGAATCTGCCCTTGTTTTGACTTCATCATTTTATAGCGATCGTCACGATGTCACAGTTTAAAGGATTTGACTCCAGAAACTAAGCAATCAGCGATAAGTCGAGTGATCTGACGCTGACGGTCTGCCAAAAATTGAGCAATTCATCTCCGACTTGCTGCGGGTGAGCCATTTGAAAAAAGTGATGCCCCTCTGGAATCCGCCGCAAACTATCGTCTGGCTTCAGCCAAGGTAGCCACCCCGAAAGAGTTTGAGGGTCAACAATCGGATCGGTGTTACTTCCATATACGAGCAACGGCTGTGAGATTCCTCCTTTGGCTAACTCGCGCAGCTTAAACAGAGAGTGAGGAATCGGAGATAGTTCTAAATCACGATCGAGCCTCACTACCAATTCTTTCGCCGGAATCGGCAACACACTGCCAAACAGACTCCGTGCAATCTGAGCTAAAAGCTGATATTGGCTACAGGGCATCAACTGACGCTGAATATAGTAATGCGTGTGCCAGGTAATGGCGGGCTGCGGCGCAACAGAAAGTAAGGACAGCGATCGCACTTTCTCAGGACAGAGACGCGCATACATTAAGCCAATCACGCCGCTAATGCCGTGCCCTGCGAGATGAATCGGAGTATCGCAACTCTGGAGATACTCATCCAACAACGTCACAGCATTCTCTACAGAACTGGCTTCATCAAGGGTTTGATAATATTCCCACTGAGCAACGCGAACGTGAGGGGACAAATATCGCAACAGAGGTTGATTAAACGATTGCAAACTCGGACTCGCGCTCAACCAAAGAACTTCGGGTAAATGAGACATGAGAATTATAGAAATGAATGACATCGGAATCGTGAGCGGTCAAAACTATTTTAGAGATTAATAACCCAAGGTGAATCATGGGTGTCTCGATCGGGCATACACCGATTCAGCAAAAAGACGAGTCTCGATCGAGTCTGCAATGTGTGAAAGGTATTCGCAGGAATAAACACAAACATTCCTGGCTCTAATGTCACCGTTTCTTCTTGAATAATCAGGTTCCCATTGCCTTCTAAGACCGCGATCGTGATGTCTTTGGCATCACAAATTTCTGGCAGTTGCACATCTGCCCCCGAACTCATCAAGTTTTGCTGATAGAGAGCCTGGTCGCCATCGCCATGCTGAACGATTTCTACATTCAGAATTTGATGCGGCTGTGACTGCATTGGCAACAGTTGCAAGTGAAAAGGACGACGAAGATCAGCAGCTTGTGCCATAAAAGCCTCCACAGTTAGGGGTGATAAATTTCGCCTTATTGAGTCTATATCTCAACAAGCTTCTGCTTATCTTACCACCATTATTGAGAATTTATTTCATTAATGATGAGAGCGATCGGACGAGTGGAGTGGGGCGATCGCGTTCTGAGAAGAGATACTGAAATTTTCCCTGTATTTCGCTTGTCGAAAGGCAATAGGTGGTGAGGGCTAATAAAGTTCCATTAGAAATTGGTGCAATTGCTGGTCTTGCAGGGTACACTTTTGCAAGCGAGTTAGGCATCCCTGAGATTAATCTTCGCTTGTAAGAATTCTAAATGCCTAATTGTGGGCTGAAGATTGCAGAAGACATCTAATCATCACAATATAATGACATTTTTAACATCCATTGACCTTTTTGCTGGTGCAGGGGGACTTAGCTACGGACTCGCGGCAGAGGGATTCCAAGTAAATGCTGCGGTGGAAATTGATCCAGTATCAGCGAAAAGTTACAGTCTCAACCATCCAAATACGAATGTTATAGTCAGTGATATTCGTCAGGTGAGCGGTCCTCAGATTCTCAAGGAAGCAAAACTTACCCGTGGCGAGTTGGACTTGTTAACTGGTTGCCCACCCTGTCAAGCTTTCTCCACACTTCGTACGCGGCGGCGGAAGCAACAGTTAAACGATCCAAGTAAAGAACTCATTACGGAGATGCTACGACTGGTACGCTCGATGCGACCCCGTGCTGTCATTGTAGAAAACGTTCCTGGTCTAGCAGATGATAAGCGCTTTACTAACTTCCAACTTGGTTTGAAACAAGCCGGGTATAAATCTGCATACGCAGTTCTCAACGCATCTGACTTTGGTGTACCACAGCGCCGCAAGCGGTTAATCCTTGTTGCATTGCGGGGAAGAGAAATCCCCTCAGGTTGGTCAAACTATTCCTGTGAGGGTAAGACCGTTAGAAGCACAATCAGCGATCTAGCACCAGCAGGAACAAGTGGAGATGTGCTTCATGACATTCCTGAAAATCGAACACCAGCTATGATGTCGAGAATCAGAGCAACGCCCAAAGATGGTGGTAGTCGCCGTGATATTCCCTCTGAGTTACAATGTGCCTGCCACGCACACACTGACGGATTCAAAGATGTCTATGGTCGAATGGCGTGGGACGATATCTCGCCAACTATTACTGGCGGGTGTACAAATCCTTCTAGAGGTCGTTTCCTTCATCCCCAGGAGAACAGAGCCATAACACTTCGGGAGGCTGCCCTGTTACAAGCATTTCCTTCAGACTATCAATTTTGCCTTGATCGAGGCAAAGAGCATGTTGCTCGTCAGATCGGAAACGCGTTCCCTCCAGATTTGATTAGACCAATTGCAAGAGTCATCAGCCGCGAGTTGTCAGTATGAGCCAGAAACCCCCCGTAGATACTCTCGAAAAGAGTATTAGGGCACTTGAAAATAAAGAAACCTACATTTGCAGCCTTCGCTTTCCCAACTATCGGAATCTTCGATTTGACAGCGAGATTCCGTTTGATTTTCCAATCACGGTCTTGCTTGGTCGAAACGGGACAAACAAGAGTTCTATTCTTCACGCTTTGTACGGTAGCCCAGATCGTAAAACTGTTGCAGACTTTTGGTTTGAGACAGAGCTTGACACAATTCCACCTGAACGTGATGGACGCAAACAGAGCATCATTCATAGCTACCGTCAAAATGATGGCGAAGTCGTTGAATGTATTAAGGCTCGTGCCCCGCGTGGAGCTAAAGATCCTGATTATTGGGAGGCGGTTAAACATAGTAAAACCTATGGACTCTCTGATAGTGGCACTCGAATTAGTCCTATTAAACTTAAAGTCATGCATTTGGACTTCCGAGGTGAATTGCCCGCTTTTGATAAATACTTCTACTTTCCCGATCCACAGCATCTTGCGGAGCGTGCCCGTTCTGCAAAAGAAAATGGGACGCTCCGCAGAGGGTACCGAAAACAAGACTATCTCAGACGACGTTCAGGACGGCTGAAGAAGGAAATTGAAAAGAAGGGCATTCCACTAGCTAAAGACGAGTTAGAAGTGCTGAAGTATATTCTTGAGCGTGACTACATTAGTGGAAAGATGCTGAGACACTCACTGTTCCACGGGCATGAGGGCTGGACAATATTGTTTGAGACAAATCACTTTAATGGGTATTCAGATGCATTCGCTGGTAGTGGTGAGTCAGCCGCCGCACTGCTTGTACACAATATATTACAGGCTCCAGAGGGGTCGTTGGTTCTCCTAGACGAACCTGAAACATCCCTTCACCCTCGTGCCCAAAAACGAATGATAGAATTCATCGCACACCAAGCTGTGCGAAGATCGCTTCAGATTGTGATTGCAACTCACTCTATTTATCTTGCGGAGAATCTTCCTCAGGAAGCGATTCGAGTACTTGTACTTGAGAAAAATGGCACTGTAACCGTAAGAACAGATCTTTCAGCAAATGAAGCGCTACATGAGATCGGTACTCTCCCTCCTGGGAAAACTATCTTGGTTGAGGATGAGCGCGCAAAACACATTGTTATTTCAGCTTTTTCAGCTTTGTCGAGTCATGCCCTACAAGAGTTTCAGGTTTTGGTTTTGAAAGGTGGAGCTTCACGAATATATAATCATATCCAAGCCTATGCCAATTCTGAGAGAAAGGACATTTTTGTTGTTTTTGATGGAGACAATAAGCCTAAAGAACCTATTCCTGAAGAGGGGTCTCTACCCCAAGGAAAGAGTGATTTGGATAAACTAATTCAGAAAATCACATGTGGAAATGATAAAAATGGTCCTAAGCTTAACTTTGTAGACATAGATGAGAGAACCCACTACATTCGCTTTCTAAAAAGGTCTGTACATTTTTTACCTGAACTGACTCCTGAACACCTCGTTTGGGACGAAAATGCAGCTAAAGAACTCCTTGATGGAGAAGAGCTACCGCTTGAAGTTTCACAAACAGGAGACTTCAAAGAACGAATTCGCCTTCTTGCAGAAAGAATTCCAGGCTTGGATGCTGATGCTGTCTTCAAAAATCTTCTTGCCAGCCTGTTGAAGGGGGAAAGCCAGCGTAAATCGGATCTCATGGATGTTGTTAGAAAGATTCGATCTGCCGTTGTTTAAGTGTGATCGCTTCTCAGAGGTTCCTGCACTTCCCATCTGCATTACTGAAGGGACACGATCGAGGAAGTGATAGCTACTTTGAAGGATGCGATCGGAGGTTAGCTCAACGTTATCAATAGTTTTGAAGTTCCTTGAATCTTTAAAACTAAAAAGGTCAGAACAAGCATCGTTTGCCCTGACCTAATCAAATTATGAGTCGTTTATTTATCTGTTGGAGGCAGAACGAGTTTCTTCACCAAGCCCAACCGATCGAGACCTCTAATCGCCCACCATGTCATATCAATTTCCCACCACTTCCAGCCTGCTTTTGCCACATTGGGGTAAGCGTGGTGGTTGTTGTGCCAGCCTTCGCCGTAGGTGAGAATCGCCGCCCACCAAAGATTCCGGGAGTTGTCGTCTGGCTCAAATGTGCGATAGCCCGTTATGTGACTCGCAGAATTGATCAACCAGGTGCTGTGCCAGAGCAAAACGGCTCTCACAAACACCCCGTAAATCACAAACGACCAACCACCTGCTAAATAAAGCGCCACCCCAACTGGGATTTGAAGCAACAAAAAGTACTTATTTATCCAGCGATAGAACGGGTCACGATCGAGGTCAGGCGCAAATTTCTTACACTCGTTGTAGTCAAAAAACTTCGACTGCGGATAGAACAACCAGAGCATATGACTCCACCAAAATCCGCGCTTTGCCGAATAGGGATCAAGATTCACATCTTCGGTGTATAGGTGATGCTGCCGATGCCCTGCGACCCAAAAAATCGGTCCGCCCTGCAAGGCTAACGCACCAATCAGCGTGATAAATCGCTCTAACGGTTTCGGAACTTGAAAACTGCGGTGCGTCAGCAAACGGTGATATCCCAAGCAGATGCCAATGCTGCCAAACAGCCAGTGCAGCACCAACGCCACACCCAACGCTGACCACGAGAAAAACCAGGGAGCCAGCAGCGCGATCGCGTGAAACGTCCCAAAAAATCCGACGTTCACCCAATCTAGTTTGGGTTCTTCTTGCAGCGGGGGCAACGGTTCACTCGAAACTGTAGATTTAATAGAAGTAGGGGTCATAAAAATCCTTTATCTAAATGACGAGATCAATCTGCGTTCAATCAGGCAACCCGATCGATAAACCCCTCAACGCACGAGTAGACATCTGCGCTTCTGCTAGAAGACCGTTACAGTAGAGGAGTGAATGCAAGTGCTGCTTACATCCATCACCTTAACAAGTTTTCGTGATTTCTGCAAGTGCTACTTGCATTTTGTCTATGTCTTCTCAACGAAACCCCACCCGACAACGGTTAATCACCGCTGCATTAGAGCTATTTGCCTCGCAAGGAGTGACTGAAACGACGACCAAGCAAATCGCAGAACGAGCCGATGTCAACGAAGTAACGCTATTTCGGCAGTTTGGCAATAAACACGGGCTGCTGTTAGCTGTGATTGAAGAAGCCGCCGTGTTTACGACCCTGGGGCAAACGCTGGTTGAGCAAGCTAATCAGACAAGTAGCCTGCATCAAGCGCTCAGCAAATATGCCACTGCCTGTCTGCAAGCCTTAGAACGAGTGCCGGAAGTGGTGCGATCGGTGGTCGGTGAGGCGGGGCAATATCCGTCTGAAAATCGACAGGCATTAGGGCAAGGATTCACGCAAGCCAATCGCTATGTTGCTGAATATTTTCAAACCGTCATCGATCGAGGGCAGCTAGACAGCTATCTATCAGCCGAACGACTCGCAAGTTTGCTAAATGGAATGCTATTAGGATATGCCGTGATTGAGTTTACGAGCGAATTCCATGATCTCTGGCAAGACCGACAGGATTTTTTAGAGAATCTCGTCACCTTGTTTTTGCATGGAGCCGTCTCACCGTCGGAGTCGTCAAGCAGTTTGGTGCGGGTGGAACGGGACATGATCGAGCGAGTCGCCGACCTCCCGGCTCAGTTAGTGCATTCGATTTTGCAGCGCGCCAAAAAACAAGGATTGCAGCCCTACGCGTGGGCTTATGTGTTGTTTGGAGCAGGACTAAGTGTGGCAGAGGTGGCGAGACTGGAGCGATCGCATTATATTCACGACGCTCATCAGCAGCTTTTGCAGGTGACTCAGGGCGATGTGCGGCAGGTGCCTGTCAATCAATGGATTATGGGCAAACGCTATGGTTCTTACACCAAAAATCCGTTGACTCAGTGGATCAAAAGCCGCAAAGATCAGCAATCTGCCCTGTTTCTCAACGAGTCTGGAAGACCTCTATCTGAAACCGATCTGCGGCAACAATGGCAAGAGTTAACGCAAGAATTTCTGACTCCAGAGGGGCAACCTCCAACGATCAAGCAACCTCAGCAAACTTGGTGCATCGAAATGTTGATGAGGGGAATCAAGTTAAATGATCTGCAAATTCTGACAGGTTGGAGTGCCGATCGCCTCCAACCCTATGAGCATCGAGCTAGAGAAAAAGCTGCTTTAGAAGAAGCCATTCGTCTCGATCAGAAAGTTTAAAGAGCGACAGAACCTAACTACTGAACCAATCCTGCTCTAAGTGCGCGCACTGCAACCTGAGTCCGATCGTCAGCACACAGCTTATTCAAAATGTTGCGAACGTGCGTTTTGACCGTTCCGACCGTAATGTATAGCTTCTCAGCAATTTGGGCATTGCTGCATCCATCGACGATTAGCCGCAGCACTTCTAACTCGCGCTCAGTGAGCGGATAGGTCAGCATCATCTCATTATCTTCGTCAGACAAGCGATTGATGTTAATCGTGCTAGAGGCAGGAGCCGCCGTCTGGTCAGGAGGAGCTTGCACCTGATGAAGCACAATTCGAGCGATCGCCGGATCGATCCAAGCGTTGCCTTCTGCGGTGGTTTTGACGGCTTCAGACAAGCGATTAAAGCTCGTGTCTTTCATGCAATAAGAATCTGCCCCAGCCGCAAATGCCGCCAGCACCACAGATTCGTCATCTTGCATGGTCATGATCAACACGCCAGTCTTGGAGGCAGATTCTTCGGCGGCTTGAGATTTTTTGAAGCGCTGGGTTAACTCAATGCCCGTCATGTCGGGTAAGCCCACATCGACGATCGCAACATCAGGTCGAGTAGATTCTAGCAGTTTTAGCCCTGATTTTGCGTCTCTTGCCTCACCGACAATTTCAATGTCTGGTTGCTGCTGCAAAATTGCACGAATGCCAAACCGGGTCAGGTCATGATCTTCAATTAAAGCTACACGAATCACGTTCATCGTTCAACTCTCCATTAACCTTGCATACTGTAGGGCAAACATCAATTTGAGATTACTGATGTTGTTTTGAACAGGGAAAGCGACCCAACAAGGAATCAATAATACCTCTTAAGTTCAATATTAGAAGGTCAAATTCTGATTCCTTGTCTACCTGAAGACAGAGCTTGAATGAGTGCTATTAATAATCGTTGTTCAGACTATAAGTTCATGAGCAAAAAGTTTAGCTCTAAAAATAATTTATTGGCTGGTGATGTGATTGCTATAGCGAATGCTGTTTAATCACTGTAGTGAACGCCATTTAATAGAGATCTCGTTGCAAAAAATTGAATTTTAGGAATACTGGAAGGCGTTGCTGAATCGATCGATGAAGCGCAGATTTTACCCTCACCCTAGCCCTCTCCCAAAAGGAGAGGGGACAAGAGTTCTGACTCCTTTCTCCCTGGGGAGGAGAGCATTTCATATCTGCATTCAGCAACGCCGAAATTAGCCAAATCGATAGCCAAACCCTCGAATCGTAATAATGTATTGGGGAGCACTCGGATCAATCTCTAGCTTCTCTCGCAGCCAGCGAATATGCACATCCACTGTTTTAGGATCACTCATCGATTCAATGCCCCAGATACGTTCGAGCAGTTGGTCACGAGAAAACACACGACGCGGATGACTCATAAATAGCTCTAGCAGCATAAACTCTTTGGGAGATAAACTCACTGCTTCGCCGCGTACCGTCACTCGATATTCTTGGAGATAGAGCACCACATCGTCAAATTCAAGCACAGGCTGATCAAGCGTCTGAGCAGAAAAGCGGCTGCGTCGTAGCAACACTCGACATCGGGCGATCAGTTCTCGCAAGCCAAACGGTTTAATCAGATAGTCATCGGCTCCCACTTCTAGTCCAACAACGACATCCATTTCGCTGCCCCGCGCACTCAAAATTAGAATAGGAGTGAAATTGTTTTGTTGTCGGAGCGATCGACAGATATCCAACCCATTCACATAGGGAAGCATCAAGTCTAAAATGATCAAGTCGATCGAGAAGGTCCTGTCGTCTCGCATCGTCGCACTGCGAATTAAGTTAAGCGCTTGTCGCCCATCTTCAGCCGTGATCACGTCGTAACCTTCGGCAGTCAGCGCGATCGCAACCGTTTCGCGAATGATGCTTTCATCTTCGACGAGCAAAACACAAAGCTGTTGAGAAGACTGCTGGAACTCAGGGATTTCAGACGGGGGCATAAACGATCGAAAACCCTAGCTTCATTGCATGGAGTCGCATTTATCAGCATTCATTACAACGTGACGTTAGAGGTTAAATCTGATTAAAGATCGGGTTAACTCAGGTTTCCCGTCCAGAGGGTCGCTTAAAGCGTCATGCTAGAGATGAGAGCCTGCCGTTGCCGTCGATGATGATTTCTTCTTACCCGTCGCCTCATCAAGCGCTAATTGACCAACTCGATTTAATGATTCGAGCGCATTATCCAATTCTCTACCTGGTGGCAGTCGAAGAAGCGCCCGTCGAGGAGGTTGTGCGTCAAGTTGCAGCGAAAACCCAGCCCAATCGAGCCGTTCTACTGTGGGATATTGTGCGGGGTTGGACCGATAACGGCACCGATAAAGGCAGCGTGATGGGGGCATTGGGACGGATCGCCAACGCTGCAAAACACGATGCTGTAATCTTTGTGCTGAGGGACTTACACCCGTTTCTAAAACAGCCCAATAGCAAAGATAGCGTTCCGATCGTGCGCGAGTTAAAGAATCTGGCACACGAACTTAAACGCAGCCGTACCACGATCGTGCTACTCAGCCAGACGCTAGAACTGCCCGTCGAGTTAACCGAAGCCGTGACGGTGATCGATATTCCGTTGCCGAACGAGATCGAGATTGACGCGCTGATTTCTCAACTCGTGATGCCAGATAAACTGCACCTCACCGGACTCGCCCGCGAACAACTCGTAAAAGCCTGCCAGGGATTGAGTCGATCGCGCATCGAACGGGTTTTAGCTAAGGCACTTGCCTCTAAACAGCAGGTCAACGAAACTGACATTAACGAAGTATTAGACGCAAAAAAACAAGCGATTCGGCAGACCGGAATTTTAGAATTTTTCACCGCAGAGCGATCGCTCAAAAGTGTCGGCGGGTTAGAAAATCTCAAGCAATGGGTGAGAATGCGGCAAGATGTCTTCACAGAGGAGGCGCGTCGATATGGCATTCCCAATCCCAAAGGGCTGCTGTTGGTGGGCATTCAAGGCACTGGGAAATCACTCTCGGCGAAAACGATCGCCCATGAGTGGCGGTTGCCTTTGCTCAGACTCGATCCGGGTCGGCTCTTTGGCGGCATTGTGGGAGAAAGTGAAAGCCGAATGCGACAGATGATTCAACTTGCAGAGGCGATCGCGCCGTGCGTGCTGTGGATCGACGAACTCGACAAAGCGTTTGGCAACTTGAACAGCAGCAGCGATGGCGATTCGGGCACGAGCCGCCGCGTCTTTGGCACTCTGATCACCTGGATGCAGGAAAAAACCAGTCCTGTATTTATCGTTGCCACCGCAAATAATGTGCAGATTCTCCCGGCTGAACTGTTGCGAAAAGGACGGTTTGATGAGATATTCTTTCTCAATTTGCCCAGCGATCGAGAGCGACAAGAGATCTTTAAGATCTATCTACAACGATTGCGCCCCAGTCGCTTGCGAGAGTTTGATTGCGAGAAACTAGCCTGGACAGCCCGAAACTTTAGCGGTGCAGAAATCGAGCAAGTGATCACCGACGGAATGCACCGAGCTTTCGGCAAAGGTCAGAGTGGACAACGCCAAGATTTCACCACCGATGACATCTTAGAATCGATTCAAGAGACGGTTCCCCTCGCGTCAATCTCTCAGACACAAATAGAGTTATTACAACAGTGGGCAGAACGAGCCGGGGCACGCAACGCTAGTCATTAAATTATCACTAAAATGAACGCTAAACCCACTAAACAAGACATCCAAGCCGCAACCGGAAAGATGATGTCTGACATTCTTGCTCCTGACTTGACGATTATGTTTTGTGGCATCAATCCGAGTCTCTATAGCGTGGCAGTCGGACACCATTTTGCACGTCCTGGCAATCGCTTTTGGAAGGCACTTCACTTCGCAGGATTTACAGACCGATTGCTCAAACCTTTTGAAGATCGAGAGCTTTTGCAGTATGGCTACGGAATTACAAATATCGCCGATCGAGCCACCGCACGAGCCGACCAGCTCACCTCCGAAGAACTGATCGCAGGTCATCAACAACTCGCCGTAAAAGTAGAGCATTACCGTCCAAAAGTCCTTGCCGTGCTAGGAATTAGCGCTTATCGCACCGCATTTGCTCGAACCAAAGCCACGATCGGACGACAGTCTGAGTGCATTCACGACACGATCGTTTGGGTGTTGCCCAATCCTAGTGGCTTAAATGCTCACTATCAGTTGGCTGATTTGACCCGATCGTACCAGGAGCTTTTAATCGCAGTAAAAGTCTGATTTAGCATTTACGATCGCCCGTTTGCGAAGCAAGTTCCCCTTTGGATAATCGCTCTCCCAGTCAACCATACCTGCAACATTCAGCGATCGCACATCTTCGCCTTATAGCCCTAAGCGATCAGCAACCTACGTTCCAAATGATCCTGTGACCTGAACCGTTGGAGTTTCAGAACCTAAGCTCCCACCCGACGAGATACTGACTAAAGAGGCAAGCACCATCGATGGGTTTTCGCGGGTATCAATCCGTCATCCCCGCGAATGAATGTTATTGACGGTCAAACTAATTTCGCCAGGGTTTCCGAGAATACGAATGACCAGCCCGATTAATGAACCCGATAGCGGCATCACAATCAATAGACTGATGCCCTGAAACGATCTCAGAAAATGGGTCAACAGTTCTAAGGCATTCCAGTACAAGCCAGCGAAAAATCGACTCCCAATCCTAATGATTGCCCAGCAAGCCATCCAACGAGAGAAAGTGAAAGGATTTCTAGCTGATAAACGAGAGACCCAACAAATTGGCAAGCTTTGTCGATCGAAACGATGCCTTTTTGGAGCCACTATTCATGATAGAAGGTGTTGCAGTCTGAGCAGAGGCTTGGATGCAGCTATCTTCCAGCGAACTTTTTGAGATAACAATCTGCTAGAGAAATTGCTACAGCCAATATTTTGGATACGTTCTTTCTGATGCTAAATTATTGAAGATCACAGCACTAAATACCAAGATCATCGATCCCTCCAAAGCAGGCGTGAACAGAAATTTCCAATCAGGCTTCGTCATCATCACAACTAGAGCAACCGCTCCTGACGGCGGATGTAATGTTCCGGTGATCTGCATGATGGCGATCGCACTCGAAACCGCAAAACCCATTGCCCAGGGCGAAGACCCCAGAAATTGTAGAACTATCAGGCTGAGCAAAGCGGCTAGGAAATTTCCCCCAACTACATTGCGGGGTTGAGCTAACGGACTGTCAGGCACACCAAAGATCAAAACGCTGGTTGCACCAAACGGAGCCATCAGCAACGGAGAATCTGTTTTGATTGCCAGATAAGAGGTTGCAGTAATCGCCAAAAAACTCCCAAACCAACTCCAAAAAACGTGCCGATGATGAGGTCTGTCGATTGGGCAGGCTAATGGGCAAGATTGCCATCGACCCAGGACTTTGAACCAATAACTTTCCCATTTCAACCAAGCATTTCTGAGATTTATAGCCATCGCCACTTTGCTTAGGACATTTTTGGTAGTGTACTTCGCGTGCTGCCAAAAATGTCCCTGTCCTAACCTATGTGGCGGTAGCTATATCATGAAACCGCACTTCTAGAGTCGCCTCGTTCAGACGTTGCTAAAGTTACAGTGTCATAACATTTCTCAAAAGAATCTAAATAAGGTATTGAAATATACAACTTTTATTGCATTCAACGGGTTTCTCAGCAAAAATTGATGAAAATTTCAGACTTCAATCTCAGAAAAGAAACGGTCAAACCGCTTCAGTCAGAGTCATTCAATCGTGGACGTATAGTTGATACAGTGATGCCTTGCGGGTCTCTCAAAGCGATCCTTCATCCAACACCGACTCGAAGCACATCAGGCTAACTTCTTTTTAGAGAGGAACTTTCCGCATATCGTGCCAAGACGGGTGGATCGGCAGAAACTTTCCACCTATCTATTAAAGGTGCGGAGAATTCACAGGTATCATCAGTACAGGTCATACTGCCGGATGCGCGATCGCTCCACCCTTTCCCAAGCAATCGATCGCTCCTTCCAAAAAATTCAGCATTCCAAAAAACCAAGAACTCTTGTAAAATACATCGCAGTGATGAAGTTGTGCCCCGAAGCCTGATGTGACGATCAGACTCCGAGGACTTCCATCCCTAGTTAGTACCGATAACTCAGGAGGCGTTCATGATTGTACACCGTCGGTTTTGCGATGGGATCTTGAAAGGCTGGAATCAAGATCCTGCAACCAGGTTTCACCCCTACCGAATATCTGAGAAATCAATGTTTTTGTCCTCTTTGAATTAATCGAGAGGACAAAATACTATGGGAGTTAGGACGATCGTGCCTAGCTCGATTTCGTTCACCGTTGAGTTGCGTTGCTCAACGGAAAGACGTTATCGAGTCAGCATTACTTTGGATTTACAAGAGCGTTACATATTCATGTCGTCTGGTGTTATTCCAAACATTAGCGATTCTATTGAAGACTTTGTTTCACAACTGAGCGAGATTGCGTCCAATCAACTGGCATTGCTCAAATGGGATGGCACGAGTGATTTGACAACTGAATATCAAATCGTCCGAGTGTTGCCGGGATATCAAATTGAGCGTTCTTTAGCGAAGTTCAATATTGTCCTGGGCAATGGTTCACTCATTCAAGTGGAGGAATTGCACGACAAAACCACCATTCAACTGTAGACCTCCTGCATAAATCTGGACAGCCCTCCTCACGAAGTGGGGCAAGCCCTCGCCAGCCCATCTCCTCAAGGAGAATAGAGCCAGAACCTCTTGTTCCCTCTCCTTGGGGAGAGGGCTAGGGTGAGGGCGAAGGATTCGTGCAGGAGGTTTTGTAAAAAGGCTGGGAGTCGCTGATGACCTCTTTTAAGAAATGCGGCTCCCTGATTGCAGTTTGGCAAACGTGAGTGACACCCGCCTGTAATCGTCGTGGATGAACAACCCAATTGAATGCAGTGCATTGCCATTGGTGCAAGACTTTAACTTTAATAGAAGCAGCAAAGCCTTGAGCAATCCTAACTTCCACTTAAACGCAAGTCACGATCGCTCGAACGGAAGTCACAACTGCTTCAGCAAAAGTAACTTCCGCTTGAATAAAAGCAACTTCTGCTTGAATGGAAGTCACGATCGCTTCAGCAAAACTAACTTCGGCTTGAATGGAAGTCACGATCGCTTTAAGGTTAGCAACCGTACTTTATCTCACATCTTGCACCTACCACAATCAGCCGATTTTAGTCGTGTCGTTCATGGCTCAAACCCGCCCCGGACTGGAAGTCCGGGGCGTAACAGAACAAAGTCCACTCAGGGGGACTGGGAGAGAGCTTGAGGCATTCAGTCCGTTTTGACGGACTTCGCACCATTAGCCCCGACTTTAGTCCGGGGCGGGACGCGATCGCAGCAAAAAAACTGGTGCAAGATCTCAGTAATCCTAGACTGTACAATTCCCGGAGTTATTTAATCTACGATCCTTAGCGAAAATCAGGACTCGATCGCTCAGTCCTTAAGCTTTAAAGCCCTCCCCTCAACGGTTGAAGCTGATTTAACTCCTAACAAACGATTGATCGTCGGCACTACATCAATATTGCGAACCTGCTTAAACGTTCTGCGATCGATGTCGGGACCCGCCGCAAAAAAGATTGCACTCATGTTTGGTTTCTGTGGGTCATAGCCATGAGCACCATAAAAATTGGGAACCGAAAACACGGCGCTGACTGCGGCATCGTCACCAACACGGGGCACGACAGGAGTTTGAGTACCATCGAAGTTGTAACCCTCTTTCATCGTTGCAAAAACATCTCCACTGTCTTGACCGATGAATTCATTCGTGCCCAAACCAAACTTTGGGTCATTGAGATCGCCCGATCGTGGGCGAGCATAAATCTTGTCAAAAATTCGCTTGCCCTCGCGCTTTGTGTAGGTTGAATTGGGATCTTCTAATTCCTTTAGCGCCTCGATCACTTGCTGCTGCAACGTTACATATTCGCTTCGACTCACCGTGCCATCGGGTTCGCGTCCTTGCAGATTGATATAGACATTGACCGCAGGACCCGATGTGATCGCTCTAACTTTTGTAGGATCGAATCCTTTGCTCGTCAGAAAAGCATTTAAGTTGACCGCAGTGTGGAAAGGAGAGAAGCCGTGGTCAGACACCACCATCACGTTGCGGCGAGGAATTCCACCGCGAGTTGTTCCGACTGCATCAATCACTTGTTGAACCGCACGATTGGCAACTTTATAAGCAGTTTGGACATAGGTTTGATAACGGGCGATTTTTGCAGCATCTTGCCCAGAGCCGATCGTGTTTGCGTCAGTCGGATTGGTCGCTTGACGAGAATCAACCGTGAGAAACTGATGTTCTGATCCGTCAGGCTGCTCAATGTAGAGCATTACGAGATCAGCATCAGGATTTTTAGCGATCGCTCTCAGCGCCACACGGGTCTGATAATCGACAAAGGTGCGAACTTGATCTTCATAGATATCTTCTAATTCGATATCTGGGAAGTCAGTCAGACCCGGACTCAGCCGCTCTGTGATCCGAAAATCGGCTTGCGGTGCCCAAAAGCCAACATTTTGATTAATATCGTCTACATCGGCTAACACTGCTGGGTTGCGAGGAATTGAATTCGCAGAGTATCGTACCAAACGAACGGTGGATAAATCGGGTGCTAAATTGCTGACATAGAACGCAGTTCCGGCTTTATTAGAACTGCCTTCTAGATAGAACAAGCTCGACTGTTTGCGCTTGGCTTTGACAAATGCTGAACCTGTCGAGGGCAAACTTCCGCCCGATCGCATCCCGCTTTTCGCATCAAAAAAGACCAGCGTATCGTAATTGATTTGGCGATCGTTACTCGTGTCGATTGCCGCAACCTGCAGGTCATAACTCACGCCGCCAACGGTAAATTGCTCCAGCGCGCTCGTTTTTTGCAGCACTGGACTATAGGATATTCGACCTGCGGCGGTTAGTTGCTCGGTGGTCTGAGTCGGGGCAGCAGTGAAGTCTCCGGCACTGAGGCTAAACCCCTTGGCTGATAGCCCCGCAAATCCGCCGAACGGCACCGTGTAATCGACCGTTCGCACTTTGGCAGATTGGACGATCGGGCTACCCACGGCATTGGAGAGTCTAATGTCTGCGCCATCGGCTCCAGGAAAGGTAGCAGCAACCACTTTTTTTCCGTTTTGTCTGAGCTTAATCCAAATCGGTTCAGCCGTTGGGTTAGCACTTTCGGTCACGCCATTTGCGTTTATTGAATAGCCTCCGATCGGAGCCGCAAACCCGCTCACGTTCTGCCTAAACAGACTAGCAACTAGGTGAAAAGTATTGGAAATGGCATCATGTCGGGCAGGCGTAGATCCAGAATTAAGGGTGGTGTGACAGGCAGCCGTCAACGATGGATTGCAGGTTATATTGCGCTGTGCAGAAACGCCTCGGCTTTGCAGCAGTCCTAGCCCTGTGCGACGATTGAGAACTCCATTTGCTAAATATTCGTCAATGATGCGAGGCGTTGCGCCATCGAGTGAAATTAACACAACCTGCGATCGTGTAGTAACACTGTGAGCGATCGTGGAGTGAATCATAGTGACCAACAAAAAAGTCACCAACGCAAATGCGAACAAACGTCTAAATAGACTGCGACTAAAAACACTGGCAACGCGATGAAAAACCGTAGAAGGATATCGGAAGACGCGCTGAAGAATTGGAGAGAAACTAAACTCTCTCCATTTGTGAGTGTTCATTGAGGTAGAATCTCTGAATGGTTGAGTCGATGTACAGTCTACCGCCACGATATTAAGCGCAGACTATTGTTCGATTAACGGCACATCTCAAATCGTGACAGACGAGTTTCTATAACCTGTCCTAGATGCACTCTAAAAGCACCTCTATCGATCGGTAGATCCTTCTGCTTGTGAGACATCTCTTAAAGTGGAGCGACTTAATCAAACTGATTCAACCTCTGATAGAGAAGAAGCTGGAACGATCGCATTAGATTTGAAGAACAAGTTTTTGTAACTTTTTCTTACTTCAGCTTGATTTTTATTCTTCTATTTCGTTCTTTTTGAACTTTGGAGCGTAAGGCTATGGCTAGCGTTGTTTTAGATTCTAGTAAACTCAGTAGCTGGAAGACAGGAGACCTTAAAAGCGAAGTTTTAGCCCTGACAAAAGACCGAGATACTGACTCGCTCAAAGACAAAGTATTGTTTCATAAGAACGAGTTAACGCCTTACTTTGATGAGCTAAGTCGGCGCAATCCTTACCCTGTCGTTGAAGACCAGATTGCAGTAGTATTGGGCGTGTGGTCGCCTGTCTGGTCAACGATTCCCTTTCACGACAGTCTGCCGGGACGCATCCACGATCAGTCTTATCAAATCTTTGGTAACAGAGGCTATTACGGAAACATTGCCCGCTATGCACCCGGAAACCGGTCGAATCTTTTGCAGAAGTTCTCATCGCTTCTGATCGCTTATGACTTTATGGTGCTGCAAACCTTTGCCGTTCGAGATGGTCAATGGTGTATTCAAAATGTCGGCATTGAGCAGGCATTTAGACGACGGAGTAGTGCACTGACGATCGACAAAGCAGAAAACTGGTTTACAACGGTTGTAGATACACGACTTGATGCTAAAAAAGCGGACTTGCCCCAAGAGTTAAAGCTGCAAAATCTAGATCGAAACACCGTCAAAAAGTTTGAGAAAACTTACCTGGCATCGCCTAAATTTGAGCATCTTTACGTGGACGAAGACTTCCGTTTGGTGAAGACGCAGCGAGAAGAAAAGCAAAGACCGTCTTACACGATCGCGGTTCGTAGACGATGATTTAACTAAGCTGTAAGGACGCTGCACCTAACGTCCTTATCGTTTTTGACTCAGTTCTCGCGCTTGATCGCACTCTCGTGCCATTCTTTCAGCAAGAAATTAGATAACCAAGTTAGACACGCGAAGATTAACACACCTGTTAACGTAATCATGAACAGGGCAGCAAACATTCGAGGAATTTGTAGATTATAGCCTGCCATCAAAATTTGGTACGCTAACCCTGACTGAGAGCCTCCAGTGCCAGCCACAAACTCTGCAACGACTGCCCCGATTAGCGCTAACCCGCCGCTAATTTTCAAGCCACCTAAGAAATAGGGCATTGCACTCGGCAACCGCAGATAAATTAAGGTTTGCCAACGGGAAGCCCGATACAAGTGGAATAGGTTGATCAAATTATGGTCAACGCTGTTTAGACCTAGCGTGGTATTCGAGACGATCGGGAAAAACGCCACAATCCACGCACACACAATTAACGCTAGAAACGTATCATTCTTTAACCACATGATGATCAGCGGCGCGATCGCCACGATCGGAGTCGTCTGCAAAATCACCGCATAAGGAAAGAAGCTGCGTTCAATCCATTTGCTTTGAGTAAACAGAACTGAAATTAACAGCCCTGAGATGGCGGCGGTAATGAATGCAATTAACGTCACTTTCAAGGTGACTAACAGGGACGGAAACAGTTCGCCCCATGAACTGATCAATGTTTGAAAGACTAGGATCGGTCCCGGCAGCAGGTAAGGCGGCATATTTGTCACATGGACAAAAATTTCCCATGCCGCGATCGCCAACACTCCCACCGCTCCCGGAGCTAAGATGTCGGGTGAGAGAACCCGTCTGATTAAAGAAGGTCGAAATTTTGGCGGAGAAATCGTGCGCGATCGAGTTCTGCTCCCAGTCGAGCGACTCACTTTGCCCGATAGATTGCTAAAAAGATTGATAGACGCGGGAGGGTTGATTCGACCCATTCGCAAAAGGTTTTGTAGCTCTACGATCAAGACCGCCAATTGTCGCCAAAACATCATGATTCAGTTCCTTTAGAGAGTGACGATTTGCAGGTCGCGATCGCTTCCTTTGAGAGATGCTTCTGCGAGGTGGTGAGACACATCTCGGCAATAGTGGTTGTAGTCAAGCGATGTCCGAAACTCCTCATCGCGGGGATAAGGCGCGGCGATCGCTACATCTGCGACCACTCGACCGGGACGCGCCGCCATGACTACGACTCGCTGAGATAAATAAACCGACTCATAAATGTTGTGAGTCACAAAAATTACCGTCCAGCGCAGTTGACTCCACAGCGATAAGAGGTCGCTATTGAGACGGCTGCGAGTCATCTCATCTAATGCCGCAAAGGGTTCATCCATCAGCAGCACATCCGGCTTAGTCACCAACGCCCGCGCGATCGATACCCGCATTTTCATGCCGCCCGACAGCTCACGCGGATAGCATTTCTCAAACCCTTGCAGACCGACCATCGCGATCGATTCCTCAACGGCTGCCATCGCCTCTCGTTTTGGCATTTTTGCCAGCGTTAACGGCAGTCGCACATTGTCCTGCACCGTTGCCCAGGGCATCAATGCTGCTTCCTGAAACACATAGGCAAGTTTAGGCGTTCGCCCCTGTCCCCACTCCAGTTGCCCCGAACTCATTTGCCCCAGTCCTGCAATGATTCGCAATGCCGTGCTTTTGCCGCAGCCAGACGGACCGACTAGACTAACAAACTGCGATGCACCGATTTCTAGATTCATGTCCTGCAAGGCAACGGTGCCATTTGCATAAACCTTGTTAATGTGGCTGAGCGTAATCGTAGGAGTCATGGCAATCGAGGTTTATAAAGGTGGACTGTTAATAAGTGGCGGCTAACCGACTCGCGAGATACTCTCCTGCCAAGATGGGCGGATATTGGGGGACACGATCGGAGGAGTCTGAACAGGCAATCTCAACGTCTGGATCGGGGTCACAAAACAGCGCGATCGAATAGCGCGATCGCTGGCTCTCTACTCCTAATGGAACGGCAACCCGATGAGGCGTTGAGCTTAAGCGATCGTTGGTCCAACGCTGCATGGCATCGCCAACGTTGACTACAATCGTATCCTCAATTGGAGGGGCGGCAATCCAGTCTCCCTGACGAGTTTGCACTTCTAATCCCCCGACGCGATCTTGCAGCAATAGCGTAATGCTGCCGTAGTCGGTGTGTTCTCCTGCCCGAAGTTGTCCCGGTTGAGGAATCTGATCGACGGGAGGATAGTGCAGCATTCGCAGGAAATAATGGCGGCTGTGCTTATCGGCAAAGAATGCTTCGGGTTGATGGAGGGCGATCGCAAATGCCCGCAAAATGTCGGGAGCGACTTCTGTGGTACAAAGTCGATAAAACTCCGTCACCACGTCGCGAAACGCCTCTTGATGCGGCAGCCAAACCGATTGGATGCCCATATTAAACACCTCCTTCAAATCCCAGGGATTTTTGGGATTCAGTCGCTCTTTTTGCAGCCCGACATAGCCGCAATTTGTCTCGCTCGATCGAGCCAATTGTTCCTTCACCTCGCTCGGTAGATTAAAGAACTGTTTGGACTGATCGAGCAGATCAACTATGAGCAATCGAGGAATGCCGATGTTCCGCAAATACATAAAGCCGACCTCATGACAGGAGACATAAATCTGCTCGACGACGGCTTGTTTTTCAGTCGCGTTTCCCTCAAGAAAGGGGGCAAAATCAATCACCGGAATTTGGGTAGTCATGGTCAACAAATTGCCCCATTCCTAAGCTTGATAAGCTTGCGGTCCTTTGTTCACAAACTTCAGCGTATATGCCTGCTTATAATCGGTTCCTGCTTTAAACACGCCAGCCGTCACCATTGAGTCGAAAAATGTTTTCCAACGCTCATCGGTCATTGCGCCAATGCCTTTCGCTTCAGCATCTCCGCCATTCACAATCTTATATTTGTCAAACGTCGATCGCGCATAGACAAGTTGGTCATCTGTCATTTCAGGATTGTCTTTCTTAATCAATGCGTCACCCGGAGCCGGATCTTTGAGGTAGCTATACCAACCTATAATCGACGCATCGACAAAGCGCTGCACCAGATCAGGATTTTTCTCAACTAGCTCCTTTCTGGTCTCGATCGTCGTGGCATAAGGCGCATAGCCAGAGTCTGCCAGCAAGAAAACAACTGGCTCAATTTTTCCGACCTTTCTAATGATGTTTGGTTCAGACGAAACATAGCCCTGTTGAGCAATATTCTTGTCGGCTAAAAAGGGACCAGGGTTGAAGTTGTAGTTGCGCTTCTGGTCGTCAGTAAAGCCATATTTCGACTTCAAATAAGGCCAATAAGTGGTGTATGCCTGGGTAGACATCAAAATGGGTTTGCCTTTGAGATCAGCCAAATCTTTGACCCCAACCCCTGGGTGAGCAATCAACACCTGCGGGTCTTTCTGAAACAGTGCCGCAACCGTGACTTTGGGAATGCCCGACTCAACCGAGACGATCGCGTCGGCTCCATAGCCCATAAAAAAGTCGATCGCGCCGCCCATCAAAAGCTGAGTGCCGTTGACTTGAGGTCCACCCATTTTGAGCGTCACGTCTAGCCCGTGGTCTTTGTAAATGCCTTTGGCAACGGCTTGATAAAAGCCGCCATGCTCGGCTTCTGCAAACCAGTTGGTGCTCATTGTGACTTTATCGAGCTTACCAGCACTCGCAACGGGTGACGCGCCAGGAGAACTCGTGGTTGAAGAACCTCCCCCATTAGAGCAGGCAGCCACAATCCCGCTGCCTAACGCGAGCGAACCGTATTGGATGAATTTGCGGCGACTAACGCCTCGATCGGAAGATTCTTGAAAATAGCTCACGCTGGTTCCTTTTGGCGTATACGGAATCTAGTATAAAAGCCGAAAACATTGAACTTTGTAGCACAGAATACTTTTTTGAATAGATGAAATGGATATCACTCCTCAATATTGAGGAGTGATAAAAATTAAGACGACGACTCGATCAGACTCATTAGCCTAAAGTGAGCAATCGTCGAAATTTCGATCAACGCTTGCGTGATTTCTGCGGACAACGAATTCTTTAACCGCTGATCGAACGTATATAAAACGCTAGATTTGCTGTGATTTTTAACTGCAATAATAAATGGGAACCCAAACTTATCTTTATAAGCTTGATTGAGAGATTGAAACCGAGCGTATTCTTGAGAACTCAATCGATCCAATCCAACCCCTGACTGCTCTTGCACCGAAGCCTCTGCCATTTTTGCTTTGCTGCCCAAATCAGGGTGAGCGCGAATGAGCCGGAGCTGGTCTGTTTGGCTCATCAGTTTTACGATCGCAGTCATTTTTTGATGCAAATTATCTACATCCGCAAACGGGCGTTGCTCCCACACTTGTTGCGCGATCGTCGGAGTCTCTTCAAACACAGCCCCCAACCGTTCAACAAATTCCGATTGGCTCATCTGATTCAGTTGCGCGATCGAGTAACCCATTGAATCAACTTCCTCGATAAGTGCTGTAAGCCCAAGGCGATGTCAGCAAAGGGACATGATAGTGAGCCGTCAGATCTGAAATGCCAAACTGAATGGGAACCCGATCGAGAAACGGCACTGCCTGTTCTCCCTCGAACTGAGCGAAATAAGATCCGACTGAAAACACGAGTTCATACACGCCAGTCTTGAATTCGGCATCTGCTAACAGTGGGAAATCTGTGCGTCCGTCAGCATTCGTGACGATCGTTTTTAGCAATGTTTTTTTCGATGTGGAATCGATTACAAAAAGCTCGATCGTTAAATCAGCCGCCGGACACCCGTGTGCAGTATCTAAAACATGAGTGGTGAGTTTACCCATCTGCTCGTCTCATTTAATGTAACGGTCCTGCCAAGATTGTATTAGAAATCGCATTGATGATATCACTGCCATCGTCTTGTTTTAGTTGTTCATACCACTGCTGCGTTTTTTCAGGATCTTTTCCGTGGGTCATATGCGATCGCTTTCGTGCTTTCAGCACAATATCAGCCGTTCGTCCCAGCCGTTCTGACTCATATCGCTGTAGCGCATCTTCAACCCCGATCGTCGTCGAACTCAGATATCGCGCCAAGACTTCAGCATCCTCGATCGCTTGACAGCCTCCCTGTCCCAAGTCAGGAGCCGTGCTGTGAGCCGCATCACCCAAAAGCGCCACGCGACCTTTGACAAACCGTTCTAACGGCTCAATATCGTGAATCTCAACCCGATTGGTCTTCAACGGATCGAGTCGCCCAATCAGCGTTTGTACAGGGTCAGCCCAGCCCTTAAAAAAGCTCGTCAACTCGTCTCGATAGCTGTCTGGAGTGCTCACAGACCCTTTTGGAATCGGCACATCAAAAAAGAAATAAAATCGCCCCTCTCCCACAGGCATCATCGAGACGCGCTTGTGTTCACCCACATAGATCGCCCAGCTATCTACCGGGGCTAAATCCTCACTGATTTGCACAAGTCCATTCCAGTTGACATAGCCGACATAGTGGCGATCGGTCGCGTGCCCTAAAACGTGTTGACGCACGATCGAGTGGGTGCCATCGGCTCCGATCAGAATATCGCCTGTTGCGGTGCGTCCATCTTCAAAGTGGGCAGTAACTCCATCTTGCGTTTGTTCAATCGCAACACACTTGCAGTTGAGATGCACCTTCTCAGCCCCAAACTCGTCTAACAGCATATTCTGTAAATCAGTTCGAGCGACTGGATAAGGGCGCTGCCCCACTTTTTGCACCAGAGGAGCCAGACTCACATCGGTTAATAGCTCTCCGGTGTGGCTATAGTATTGCATCCGATCCATCTGTCCGCCGATTTGGGCGATCGCTTTGCCTAAGCCCAGACGATTTAGCACCTTAACCCCATTTGACCAGAGAGAAATTCCAGCTCCGGCAGGTCGCAGCTCGCTGACTCGATCGTAGATTTCGACCTGATAGCCCACCTGACGCAGCGCAATTCCTGTCGCTAAACCGCCCATTCCCGATCCAACGATTACAACCTTGAGGTCATCCATCCCCGACTCCTTTCTGCTGTGAGCGCAACCTGTGAAACCTGTAGATTCACTACCGTATACCGGATACTATGATCAGAACAAGAATAAAATACTGTGATGATTACTACGAATTAGGACGACAGATCTAAGGGTTAAATGAGTGTTGTAAAGGGACGATCGGCAGAAGTCATCATCCGCAATTCAGTAGACCTCTTGCAAAAGTTCCTGCCCTTACCCCAAATCCCTCTCTCAAGCTTGGGAGAGGGACTTTGAAATCTGGCTCCCCTTCTCCCAAGCTTGGGTTGGGGAATGAGGGCATCGTCGGACTTTTGCAAAAAGTTTAGCAATCTAGCGAATGGTTCAAAAGTCTTCATTCATCTTCCTACTTTGGAGTGAGACGGCATCTAGCCTTTAGACTGGCTCATTTAAGAGGCGAGACTGATAGTTTAGATACAACAGCAAATGCGTCAGGTTGTTGTTAAACTCTCCTCTCTGAAAGAATGCGTCTAGCATAAATGAAGCCCTAAGCTCCTGAGCACTTGGGGCTTTTAATTATTTACAAAACATCAAAGAATAATTAAGTTGCTGTGTGCAGAGAGCTTTATTGTAGTGGGGTTCTGTTGAATTGACCGAGTTGGATCACCATGAAAAAGTATATGTCTCTCTTGTTGAGTGCGATGTTATTGAGCAGCACGATCGCGTGTAGCAAATCAAATGACACCGCTATGTCAACGGATGGCAGCAAAACCACGACCGCAAACTCTACTGCGATCGCGGCAGGAACTACCATAAACACTGACCTTCAGCAAGACATCTCGACGGGGAAAAATCGCGATCAGGAGCCGTTTACGCTCAAGGGCAAAAATGGTTCACTTAAAGACGCGACGATCGAAGGGCATTTAGAAGACGTGGTGAAGGCGCAGAAAGACAAGAAGGCGAGTTTGCACCTCGTATTGGATAAAGTTGTGCTCAAAGATGGGAGTCAATATCCGATCGATGCCACACTGGTAAACACGCGAGTCGAAAGCAAAACAAAAGGCAAGTTTTTGCAAAACGCAGGTGTTGTTTTGGGCGGAGCTGTTGCGGGTAAGTTTTTGGGAGACAGAACTAAATTCAAGCATGGCGGCTTGGCAGGTGGGGCAGCGGCGACAGCGTTTGTGTTGTCGAGTCCGGGGGGCGAAGTCGTTCTCAAAAAGGGAACGGATGTGAATTTGAAGCTGAAGAGTCCTTTGGAGATCACACCTTAAGATGGTGGATTAAACCAAGCCGAATTCGCCCTCAACCTAGCCCTCTCCCAAAAGGAGAGGGGACAAGAGTTCTGGCTCCCTTCTCCTTGGGGAGAAGGGTTGGCGAGGGCTTGCCCCACTTCGTGAGGAGGGCTGTCCAGATTCACGCAGGAGGTCTATTGCACGCTCGATTTGCGTCTAAGTCCAAAGACACCGACTGCGACGAGTGCAGGTCCGATCGCTGCCGCAGGTTCAGGAACTTTAGTCAGGGGCACAAAGCCTTTTAACTCTGCACCATCCGCTTTGAACACACATTTAGAAAATATTAAGTGATCACGTTAAATCAGTGATTAAAAATACTTCAACAGTTCTGTAACGACATTGCGAATCGGTATAGAAATGCTGTGGTCAATCTCTACACAAACGGCAACTCCACTCTTCAACGTCGTCAATCACTAGCGACTTCTCAGACATCCTTTTAGAATTAGCGTAGAGTTTCAAGGCGTTGAGCGTGAGATATGACAGATTTTACTCAGGCAGTGGTCATTGGTGGCAGCATTGCTGGACTGTTGACTGCACGAGTCTTAGCTGACTTTTATGATTATGTAATGGTTGTCGAACGCGATCGCGTCCCTGATCGTCCCGAAAATCGTAGAGGAGTTCCCCAATCGCCGCAGCCTCACGTTTTATTTACCAAAGGCTACCGCATTCTAGAGGAATTATTTCCCGGCATCGGAGACGATTTGACTGTGGCAGGTGCGGTGGCGATCGATTGGGCGCGTGAGTTCCATTATTTCAACGAGGGAGTTTGGAATCGCCGCACCGACGAGCCGACCGATATTACTTCATTTACCTGTTCGCGTCCTTTATTAGAGTGGGCAATTCGTCAACGATTGGCGGCTTTTTCTGCGGTGAAGGTTGTCGATCGCCATCGCGTCATCGGGCTGTTAGCAACCAACGGGCAGATTACAGGAGTTGAATTAGAATCGGTGGCGGGGAAGGCGCGATCGCAGATCTCTACGTCGCTAGTCGTTGATGCAAGTGGTCGTCAATCTGCGGCTCCTAAATGGCTAGAGAATGCAGGATTTAAAGCGCCCTCTGAGACGGTGGTGAATCCGTTTTTGGGCTATGCGACTCGCCGCTATCGTGCGCCCAAAGATGTTGCAGCCGCTTGGAAAGTGATGCTGATTTCTCAACAGCCGCCGGATGCGACGCGACTCGGCTATCTGGCAACGATCGAAGACGGACAGTGGATCGCAACGCTAGGCGGGTATGGACACGACTTTCCGGCGATCGACGAGGCAGGATTTTTAGCGTTTGCCCACAGTCTTCCAAGTTCAGAATTTTATGACGCAATTATCGCCGCTGAGCCTGTGTCTCCGATCTATGCCCATCGTGCGACGGCGAATCGTTGGCGACATTATGAAAAAGCGAATCTTCCGAATGGGTTTGTGGCGTTAGGAGATTCGGTTTGCGCGCTGTGTCCGGTGTATGGGCAGGGCATGACGATTAGCGCCTTGTCTGCGCTAGTGCTGCGAGAGTGGTTAATGGCTGGAAAGGGTCGCTCTGTTGACTTTCAGCGTCAGCTTGCTCAGAGCAATCGCTTCCCATGGATGCTGGCAGTTGGGCAAGATTCGCGCTTCTTAACCACGGCAGGGCGATCACAACCCAACTGGGTCGAGAATCTGTTGAGCGGATATATTAAACAACTGATGAAACAAACTAGCGTGAATGCAGAGATGAACACATTGTTTATAGAAATTGCACATCTAATTAAATCACCTGCAATGTTTTATCATCCAAATGTGGTCTTCCAGGTAATTAAAAATATGAACACAAAAGGTACGAAATAGAACATGCGTAGAGACGTTTTGGTGAAACGTCTCTACGCTATCGGGTAAACCCATAATCCCCGCATTGATTCATTCACAAATTTCACGCACCGTAAATTTATTTTGAATGCGTATAGATTGTTGGTCATGGCGGAAGCAAGGAGACGTTTCACCGAAACGTCTCTACGGGGTTGGTAAATTGATTGTCGATCGCGTTCATCAATCAATTTGAAATAACCATAAAAATAAGAGGCAGAGTGTTAATTTCTCTGCCTCTTACTCAAAGATTTAAGGATTCCGCTGACTCATTCAGCCAGCGACTACTCCTCGTCATCCTCAGCGATTTCATCAGCGATCTCAGACACGCTCAGGTCTGTTTCCTCTAAGGCAACCTCGGTCGCCATGACTTCGATCGCGCTATCTCCCAGCACACCCGCCGGAATCACTTCGGCTTCTCCAGTCAGAGGCACGATCGCGACGGCGGCGATCGCGTCATCTTCATCCAGTCGCTGCACCCGCACACCTGTTGCCCCACGAGACTGAGACGAAATCGCATCGACAGCTTGACGAATAATGATGCCTCGATTGGTAATCATCATCAATTCTGCCCCCTCGTTGACGATGTGCAACGCAGCAAGCGTGTCGCCCTTTTTACGGAACTTTGTGACGACGATGCCCATACCCGCACGGTTTTGTAAGCGGAACTGAGTCACCGGAACTCGCTTTCCGTAACCGCCTGTGGTGACGACTAAAATCCAAGGACCAGATGGCATTTTGAGTTCAGCCGTGTCGAGTTCAGATCCGTCCTCGTTGAGAACGACCTCTTCGTTGAGAGCGATTTCTTCGTTGAGAACAACTTCCTCGTTGAGTTCAGCATCTTCATCAATGAGTCCGGCTTCTTGCGCTTGGGCGACATTCTCCACGATTTGACCGGGCAGAATCGCCATCCCCACCAGGCTATCGCCTTTGCGAAGCGACATCGATCGCACTCCGCGAGTCGCCCGACCCAGCGGACGCAGTTGCTCATGGTTGACGCGAAAGTGAATTGATCGACCCAAACTTGAGCCGATGATGATGCTGTCTTCAACACAGGCGAGACGAACCCAGCGCAGTTGATCACCGTCTTCGAGCGAGATGGCAATCAGCCCGTTTGAGCGGATATTAGCGAACGCTGACAGCGCGGTTTTTTTGATGTAGCCCTTGTTGGTCAGCATCACCAAAAACACGTTGTCGCTGAATTCCGAGACGGGAATAATTGACGTAATTTTCTCGTTGTGAGGAATCGGCAGCAGTTGCACGATCGGCATTCCTCGTGCCGTTCTCGATGCGGTGTGAATTTGGTAGGCTTTGGCGTGGTAGACCACACCGCGATCGCTGAAGAACAAAATGCTGTCGTGGTCGCAGCAGGAAAGGAAGTGTTCAACCGCGTCGTCTTCTTTGATGCGCGCCCCTGATTTGCCGCGAGTGGCTCGGCTCTGCGAATCAAACGCATCTACGGGCATCCGTTTGATATAACCCTGCTCGGTCAGCAGAATCACCGCTTTTTCGTTGGCAATCAAATCCATGTCGCCGAGTTCGTCTTCAGACTGCTCGATCACCGTGCGGCGTGGAGTGGCGTGAGTGGCGCGGAGTTCGGTGATTTCGGTCTCAATGATGGTGAGAACTCGTTCGCGTCGAGCCAGAATGTCCTGCAAGTCGGTGATTTGAATTTGCAAATCGTCGTGTTCTTGCTGAATTTTCTCCGCTTCTAACGCCGTCAATCGTCGTAGTTGCATTTGCAAAATTGCATCGGCTTGAGAGTCTGACAAGCCATAGGACTCGATCAGTTCTTGCCGTGCAGTCGGAGCGTCAGCCGCCCCGCGAATAATCGCGATGATGCGATCGAGGTGAGACAGCGCAATCAACAATCCTTGCAGCAGGTGATCGCGTTCTTGAGCTTTGCGAAGTTGGTAACGAGTCCGCCGCTCGATCGTCTCAATGCGGAATGTCAGAAAGACTTCAAGGAAGTATTTGAGGGTGAGCAACTGGGGTTCGTTGTTCACCAGTGCCAGCATGTTTGCCCCAAAATTCGCCTGAATCGGGGTTTGCTTGTAGAGGTTGTTGAGCACTACACGCGGGTAAGCATCGCGGCGCAGCTCAATCACGATCCGCATTCCGTCGCGATCGCTCTCGTCTCGCACGTCAGAAATGCCGTCAATCTTGCGATCGTTGACCAACTCAGCAATCTTCTCGATCAGCGAGGCTTTGTTGGTTTGATAAGGCAACTCGGTGATGATAATCGCTTCGCGATCAGGTCTGCCGCGATGCTCGATGGTCTCGATCGACGCAACGCCGCGCATCGTGATCGATCCACGTCCTGTAGTATAAGCGTCGCGCATTCCTGACCGACCCAGAATTTGTCCCCCCGTCGGAAAGTCAGGACCAGGGATATACTGCATCAACTCCAGTTCAGTGAGATCTGGGTTGTGAATCAGAGCCGTCAATCCATCGATCAACTCGCCCAAATTGTGAGGCGGAATGTTGGTTGCCATGCCGACCGCGATCCCAGATGAGCCATTCAGCAATAGCTGGGGAAGCCGCGCTGGAAGAACGGTTGGCTCTTGCTGAGAGCCGTCAAAGTTGTCGGCAAAATCGACGGTTTCAGATTCAATATCGCGCAGCAGGGCATTGCTGGTTAACGTGGTCAGACGACACTCGGTGTATCGCATTGCGGCGGGAGGATCGTTGTCGATCGAACCGAAGTTGCCGTGACCATTAATCAGGCGCTCTCTCATTGAGAAGTCTTGCGCCATCCGCACTAAGGCATCATAAACGGCTGTATCGCCGTGAGGGTGATATTTACCGAGCACTTCCCCGACGACACGGGCGCACTTGCGAAAGGGACGCTCAGGCGTTAAGCCCAGTTCGTGCATGGCGTAGAGAATGCGACGATGCACAGGCTTTAAGCCATCTCTGGCATCTGGCAGTGCCCGACCCACAATCACGCTCATCGCGTATTCCAGGTACGATCGCTGCATCTCGCCTCGGAGATCAGTGGGAACGATCCGTTCTGTGGGTATCTCCTGGGAGAAGGTCATAGGTCGAAAAACTCCGAAAATGCAAGCTTGGATTTGACGATCGACACAAAGGGCTAAAACTCAAGAGTTAAGCGCTTCAATCAGTGCCGATTATTACTGAAATTTTAACATATTCCGTCATCAGTCGGACTGGCTGAGTATCATCAGAGACATGGATTGTTGTCTGGGTTAAAAGATTCAATTTTAGTCGCTGAAATGTCGGTTGAAAAAGTTATTTTGAGGCGAGTGCGCGACGCTGAGGGTAAAGGCTGAATTTCGTTGACAGCAACCCATTGAGCAGCTTCACAACGATTTAGTATGAGGTTACTAATTTAATCTGCGAGGTTTACTAAATTGTATTGTCTGATAAATGACCCATTCTAGAGTTTTGACAATCAGAATAGAAGTGAATTTTAGCCCTCATTTTAGCGATCGCTCGACTCAAACTTTATGACCTTCCCTATCATTTACTCCGATGAATTCTTGCTTCATGAAACGGGCTATTTTCATCCTGAAAAACCGGAGCGTCTGACGGCAATTCGGCAAGCGCTAGAGGCAGCCCCTTGGGCAGATCAACTAGACTGGCGAAAACCCACTTCCATTGAGGAACGATCGCCGATTGCGTTCGTTGAGCAGGCGCACGATCGCCGCTATATCGAAGCCGTCCGACAGTTGGCAAATCGCGGCGGCGGTCACATTGATGGCGATACGCCCGTGTCACCGCGCAGCTTTGAGGTGGCATTGCTGGCAGTCAACGCCTGGATCGATGGCGTGGATTTAGCGCTGACGACAGGAGAACCGAGTTTCGTCTTAGCGCGACCGCCCGGACATCATGCCGTTCGTGATTTGGGCATGGGGTTCTGTCTACTCAGCAATGCCGCGATCGCCGCTCTCTATGCCCTCGATCGCGGCGCAAATCGCGTCGCTATTCTCGATTGGGATGTGCATCACGGCAACGGCACTCAAGCGATCGTCGAGACCCATCCCAACATCGCCTTTTGTTCGCTGCACGAGTCGCCCCAATATCCCGGCACAGGCAGCACCACCGAGCGAGGATTGCACAACAACGTGCTAAATTTGCCCATGGAAGCGGGAAGCACGATCGCCGATTATCAGCCATTGTTTGAGTCAAAAGTCATGCCATTTTTGACGGACTTCCAGCCCGATTTGCTCATCGTCAGCGCGGGATATGATGCCAATCACGATGATCCGTTAGCCAACATTTCTCTCAAACCTCAAGACTATGGCGTGTTTACAGACTATTGCTTGACGCTGACCCACAAGATTGTGTTTGGGCTTGAGGGCGGCTATGACTTTGATACACTGTCTCGATCAGTGCTTGCAACCGTCGATCGTTGCCTCATTTACAGGTAGGTTTAGTAACCACACATTCTGCCAAGACACCAGAATCCGGCGTTGCTGAATGCAGATGCGAAATGCCCTCTTCACGAAGTGGGGCAAGCCCTCGCCAACCCTTCTCCCTGGGGAGCCAGAACTCCTATCCCATCTCCTTTGGGAGAGGGCTAGGGTGAGGGTCAATCGGAAATTCATACATCAATTTAGCAACGCCAAAAATCGATCGCGATCGCTCCTGTGAGTCAGCTATCCTAGCGAACCGATCGTCATCCAAATCTGAAAGATCTCTCCTTGAGATAGACGTGTAAAATCAGAATTGTAATTAAGATAACTCCATTGGGCTGAAAATTTTGCAACACTTAAAAACACAATAGAACAAATAATATGCAACTCCAAATTGAATGCAACAGTTCACCGTTTAAACAACAGCTTTGCTGTCTTTGCACGCACTCTTTTGAAACCAAAGAAGCCCAAGTGATTATCTGCAACGACCAGGGAACCGAATGTGGCGAAGTTTGCCCTGGGTGCATTGGTCAAGGCTTTAGCTGGATTAAAAATCAGTTTGAACAGTTAAATCAACCGCAAAAATCGCCGCGAACTCATTGGAGAAAGGTTCAAGAAGTTCCAATTAGCGCGTGAGGGCACAGGCAGAGGGGTCAGGCGCAATCCTGATATCCAAAACCCGTCCTTACTCGATCAAAATTAAATGGTTTTGAGCATCGACGATGACCTTTCCCTGTTGCTGAAGCTTACCCAAAAGACGCGTCACTGTGACTCTTGTTGTGCAGCAGGCACTGGCAAAATCCTGGTGAGTTAGCCGCACTCGCAGTCGAGTTCCCGTCTCAACGGGTTGTCCAATCTCCTGTTTGAGCATCGACAACAGCCGATTGAGACGGTCTTGCACTCGAAGCTGACCATAGATTGCTAAAAAGCCTTCGGTTTGCTTAAGACGCTGATTGATCGACGGCAGCAGCGCTTGAGCGAGACGCGGCGATCGGGCAATCTCGGTCAGCGGGATCGAGGCAATTTGCACACTGGCAAGCGCGATCGCCTGATAGGTCTGAAGCGAGGTAAAGCTAGACCCAAACACCATTCCATCGGTGGCTAACCCCACCAGCATTTCGTCGCCACTGTCTGATAGAGTCGTCAGCTTCACCATGCCGTGAGCGACGAGCCACAGGGCTTGATTGTCGAGCGGAATCCTTTCGCCTTTAGTGTAAGTCTGCAACGATCGGTCTTGAAACGGCGTATAGTCAGCTTGCTCTAATGAGGCTTGTGCCCGTTTGCGTTCGGTGATGTCGCGCACGAGCCAGCGCAAAACGGGCGCATCTTCAGGGTGACGAATTATATCAGCGGTGAGCATGGCATCAAACACTTCATTAGAGTGCCGTTGCAGTCGCACATAGGCATCGACGTGATCGCGCTGCGTGAGTTGCGAGAGTTTGGCTCGAAACAGAGACCGATCGTCGATCGCGACTACGCTAGTCAAAGGCTTGCCAACCAGAAATCGCTGCTGTCTGAGAAAAAGGGCGACTGCGGCACGGTTGGCTTCCCGAATGTTGCCTCCGGGATCGGTAACGAGATAGGCATCAGGGGCAAACTCAAATAGATTTTGATAGCGTTGGCGCTCGGCTTCGGTGCGGCTGTGGGCTGTCAGAAGTTCGTCATTTTGACGGGTTAGCTCCTCCATTGCAACCTGCAATTCTTCGGAGGCGACTCCTAATTCTTTTAAGGCAACAGGCAATAATTCGGGGGATGGAACGAGAGTTGCGTTGGCATGGTTGTAGAGGGTTGATAAACGCCCATACATCGTCTCAACTTGTTGACTCAAGAGATTGATGTTCATGTTTAACGGCTCAACTGTGCAGTTTTGGTAGGATAAAAGACTCTAAACGATTCCACAACTCACCAAATTGAAGATCTCAACAATTCTCGTATTAGAGATCACACACTGATTTTACAGACGCTTTATAAGGGTGTCACAAATTGCTTATTTATAAAGAGTGTAGTACGAATTTCCTGAAGGATTTGTGTAAATAAAAACCTCTAGAGGGTTTAGCTCTAGAGGTCGGACAGTTAAATGCTGATTGGTAGATACAGAGTCGATTCTCTTGATTTCGGAAATCTGCGTAAATAAATTTCAGAGATTCAGTTTGGCGATCGGGAATGAATTCACCATCCCTGTAGAGACGTTCCGCCGGAACGTCTTTCCACTCCCATCATGCCCCGTAGCGATCGAGGGTTCATTTACCCGATGCCGTGGAGACGTTCCATCGAAACCTCTCTATGATTTGAATGTTTGGGTGATGCGGGTCATGGCTTCATTCACGTTGTCGCGGCTGTTAAATGCCGAAATGCGGAAATAACCCTCCCCGGCAGCACCAAACCCCGACCCTGGTGTGCCGACGACATGAGTAGTGTGCAGCAGTTTGTCAAAGAAATCCCAGCTTGAGAGATTGTTGGGCGTTTTTAGCCACACATAAGGCGCGTTGGTTCCGCCATAGACTGCGATTCCGGCAGCGGTGAGCTGGCTGCGAATGATGGCGGCGTTCTCCATATAGAAGCTGACTAACGCCTTGATTTGCGACTGTCCTGCGTCAGAATAGACGGCTTCGGCTCCGCGCTGCACAATATAAGACACGCCGTTAAACTTGGTCGATTGGCGGCGATTCCACAGTTTCCAGAGTTCGACATCAGAGCCGTCTGCGGCTTTAGCGGTGAGCGTTTTGGGCACCACCGTCAAGGCACATCGAGTTCCTGTAAAGCCTGCATTTTTAGAGAACGATCGGAACTCGATCGCACAATTCCGCGCTCCCTCAATCTCATAAATCGAGTGAGGCAAATCGGGATCAGCAATAAACGCCTCGTAAGCCGCATCAAAGAAAATAATTGACCCGTGAGCGTTGGCATAATTCACCCACGCTTTTAGATGCTCTTTGGTTGCCGTGGCTCCAGTTGGATTGTTGGGAAAACAGAGATAAATTAAATCGACCTTCTGTGAGGGAATCTGCGCGGTGAAATTATTTTCTGCGGTGATTGGCAAATAGACAAATCCCTCATATTCGCCCTTCTCGTTGGCTTCGCCTGTGTGACCCGCCATCACATTCGTATCGACATAGACGGGATAGACGGGATCGGTAACGGCGATCGTGTTGTTATCCCCAAAAATATCGAGAATGTTGCCAGAATCGCACTTAGAACCGTCGGATATAAAAATCTCAGACGCGTCAATATCACAGCCACGAGACTGAAAATCGTGAGCGGCAATCGTTTCGCGCAACCACTCATAGCCCTGCTCAGGACCGTAGCCCTTAAAGAGCGCACGATCGCCCATCTCTTCAACCGCTTTGATCATGGCATTGCGGCAAGCTTGAGGCAAAGGCTCGGTGACATCGCCAATGCCGAGACGAATGATTTTCGCATCAGGATTTGCAGCAGCAAAAGCATTGACCCGCCGACCAATTTCAGGAAACAGGTAGCCTGCTTTGAGCTTGAGATAGTTGTCGTTGATGGTTGCCATAGTCAGTCATAGAAACGAGGGTTGAATCCTCATTATTCCGCAGTCGGGCAGCAGGGGTGAAAAATGTTGTCTTTCCTCCCTTATAAAGGTGTCAACTCGTTGAAGAGCCAACATAATGGACTGAAGGCTTTATAGACTCGATCGGTCTCAGGAGTTTAGATTAAATAAAACCGGAATTTGCCTTCACCTTACAGACATGATTTTACCGATTCGTTTGAATCATCGGGAAACCCCCTAAATCCCCCACGAGTAGGGGACTTTGACTCTCAGGTCAGGGCTGAAACGTTGACTCTCTTGCTGGCTCAAAGTCACCTAGAATGGGGGATTTAGAGAGCGAAGGAGCGTTGCAATTGTCAGAGTTATTTAATCCACAATCCTCAGTCGTCCCTATAATTCTCTTCAGCTTTCACTGATACGGTTTAGGAGACACACGTGTTAGGTAACGACTCTTCTCAAGATGACCATTTCAGCATTATTGTGATCGGTGCCTCGGCTGGTGGAGTCGAGACGCTCACTCAACTGGTGAAACTGTTGCCTCGTGAGTTAGATGCGGCTGTTTTGGTCGTGCTGCACTTTCCGAGCTATGGCACCAGTGTGTTGCCGAGCATTCTCAGTCGAGCTGGAACGCTGCCCGCGAAGCACCCCGAAGATGGCGAAGCACTACGATCGGGGCACATCTATGTTGCGCCCCCTGACTATCATCTCGTCGTCGAGCCAGGGCGGGTTCGTCTCAGTCACGGTCCCAGAGAAAACGGACATCGACCTGCGATCGACCCGCTGTTTCGCAGTGCGGCAATGGCATACCAACGGCGGGTGATTGGGGTGATTCTGACTGGAATGTTAGATGATGGCACCGCAGGGTTGGCAATGGTCAAGCAAAAAGGCGGAATTGCCATCGCCCAAGATCCCGAAGAAGCGTTGTTTAACGGGATGCCAACCAGCGCGATCGCCAACGTTGCGATCGATTATGTCTTGCCCATAGCTGAAATTGCATCGGTGTTGGTGAAGCGATCGAACCACCAAACCTTCAATAGAGCGATCGATAACAAACGCGACCCAGACGTTGAAATTATTCAGCAAGACAAAGCTTTAGCCGAGCAAGGAAAGCCACAAAAAGAGCCGTCAATCTTCACCTGCCCTGACTGCGGCGGCGTGATGTGGGAACTCAACCATGACGGCATATTGCGCTATCGCTGCCATGTTGGGCACGTCTATTCGACCGATAGTTTAGCCGCCGAGCAGTCTGATGCCGTAGAAGGGGCTTTATGGACAGCCATTCGCTCCCTTGAAGAACGAGCTAGTTTAGCTAGACGACTTGCCCATCAGGCTCAAATGAACGATCGAACCTTATCTGCCAAGCAGTTTATAGAGAAGGCAAATGATGCCGCCAAACACGCGCAACTAATTCGGCAAATCATCGCGGTCGATCAAATTGTGATTGCGTTTGAGCCAGATGCCTTGGAACTGATTGCATCGCCTCAAACCACCAAGTCTTCAAAAATCGACGAATAGACTTCCTGCACGAATCCTTCGCCCTCACCCTAGCCCTCTCCCCAAGGAGAGGGAACAAGAGGCTCTAGCTCCTCTCGCCTTGGGGCTACCGGGTACACACGAGTCTTTCGATCAGTTATTGCTGAGACCCTCGCCCCCCTAAATCCCCCATCTGGGGGACTTTGAGATGAAACGAGGGTTTGGAGGTCAAGCCATTTATCTGGTTCAAAGTCCCCCAATTTTGATGAGTCACTGCGTTGGGCGTGTTCCCCGACTTAAAGCAAGTGACGTAGGGGGATTTGGGGGGCTGAAAGACCTGAAACGCAGCGACACAGGCTTGTGTGTACACGGTAGAACTTCGTGAGGAGGGCTGTCCAGATTCGCGCAGGAGGTTCAATAAATCGTGATAGATTACTGCTTTAGCAAAGTGAACTGATGCCCATTCGCTAGACCTCCTGCCCAAACTCTAGAAGCCCTCCAAATCTTCAACACTGGGAAGATTTGAGTTGAGTTCCTTCAGAAAAGCAAAGGGGCAGACAGTGACTTTTGCAGGAGACTGTACCCATTTAGACCATAGCTGTTTCTGACGCGATGACTTCTCCCGAAATCGATTTGCAGTTTGAAGCGCTGCTCAACTATCTCAAGCGTAGCCGTGGGTTTGACTTTACGGGCTATAAGCGATCGAGCCTAAGTCGTCGAGTTCAAAAACGAATGCAGGCGATCGACATTGACCAATATGACGAATATCTTGACTATTTGCAGGTGCGCCCAGAAGAGTTTTTGCCCCTGTTCAACACGCTGTTGATTAACGTCACCACTTTCTTTCGCGATCGCCCCTTTTGGGATTTTTTGAGCAGCGAAATCTTGCCCCGCATCATTGCCCAAAAAGAGTCAAATGAGCCGATTCGCATCTGGAGTGCAGGCTGTGCAAGTGGCGAAGAGGCATATAGTCTGGCAATGGCACTTGCTGACCTGCTAGGAGTCGAACAGTTTCAGCAGCGAGTCAAAATCTATGCGACCGACGTAGATGAAGAAGCGCTCTATCACGCACGTCAGGCGACCTATCAAGCAGGAGAAGTCGCAGATGTGCCACCTGAATTTTTAGCGACTTATTTTGAGCCAGTCGAGGTCTCCTCAAAAGAGGATGAAGTCAGCCGCTACACGTTTCGCAAAGACCTGCGCCGCGCGGTGATTTTTGGTCGCCATGATTTGATTCAAGACGCACCGATTTCTAAAGTTGACCTGCTGGTGTGCCGCAACACTCTGATGTATTTCAATGCCGAAACTCAGGCAAAGATTTTGATGCGCTTTCACTTTGCTCTGCGCGATGGCGGTTATTTATTTCTCGGCAAGGCAGAAATGCTGCTCAACAATGCCACAATGTTTACGCTTGTTGATTTACGCTGTCGGGTGTTTGCAAAAATTGCCCAAGCCATGACGCGCGATCGCATGGTGCTGATCAACCCAAACGGCGGTGACGCGATAACAACTCCGCTGCCTAATCGGGTGCGACTACAAGAAGCGGCGTTTGACAACAGCCCCTTGGCGCGTATTGTGGTTGACCTCAATGGCAATCTCGCCTTGGCGAGTGAGCGGGCACGATCGCTGTTTAACATTACGCCTCGCCACATTGGGCACCCCTTTCAAGACATAGAAATTTCTTATCGACCCGTCGAGCTGCGATCGTGCATCGAAGCCGTTTATCGCGATCAGCCAGTGGTCTCTGTGCGCGATGTCACTTGGCATCAGCCCAATGGCGAAAGCGTTCATCTCGATATTCAGGTCGCCGTGTTGACTGATTCAGCGGGCGATCGGCTGGGTGCCAGCATTTCGTTTATCGACATGACTCGATATAAGCGAATGCAAGAAGAGTTAGGACACTCAAATCAAGCAGTCGAGATGGCGTATGAAGAATTGCAAACCACGAATGAAGAGTTAGAAACTACCAATGAGGAATTGCAGTCCACTAACGAAGAGTTAGAAACCACCAATGAGGAATTACAGTCCACTAACGAAGAGTTAGAGACGATGAATGAAGAATTGCAGTCTACGAATGAAGAATTGCAGACGGTGAATGACGAGCTTCAGCGACGCAGTGAAGATCTCAATCAGACCAATTATTCTTTAGAGTCGATTCTTGCCAGTCTTAAAAGTGGCGTAGTGGTGCTCGATCGAGACTTGCGGGTGCAAATCTGGAACCACAAAACCGAAGACTATTGGGGAGTGAGCGCCCATGAAACGATCGGGCAACACTTCTTAAATTTAGACATTGGGCTTCCGGTTGAGCAACTGCGTCTCTGCATTCGCAACTGCCTCCAAGGAATCTCTGACCCCGCTAACGAGGTGACACTCCCCGCAGTTGATCGTCGCGGTCGATCGCTCCAATGCCAGGTGAGCTGCACCCCGTTGATGGGAGACGAGCAAGACGTGCAGGGCGTAATTTTGTTGATGGAAGCACAACCAAAATGAGACACTCTGCTCGATCGCGGTGTTAACGCTGACACGATCGCTTCATCAGCAACTGTGCTTTAGAGAGACGTGGTAACGCACGATCGCCTCTATCCTACAGAGACTGCTGTCTGTGTACACACAAGTCTTCTGATCCTATCATCGCCGAGATCTTCGCCTCCTAAATCCCCCATGAATGGGGGACTTCGAGCCAAGCGTTCGATTTCAAAGTCCCCCATTCTGGGGGATTTAGGGGACTGAAGCCGACCAAAACGGAGCGATGCCTTCGGCACACGTAAGCGTGACAATGACTTGTGTGTACACAGCAGCCTACAGAGGGTTGAGAGCGGGCAAGTCTAACCTTGAATCTGAAATCAGCCGAGTCAATGCTTCCTCCTACTTAAGAGGTGCGATCGTGCAACCCGATCTCAAAACCGCTCCAAAAAGAATCGAGGTTCTTGCCGAACGTCGAGAACCTCAGCCCGATAATTGTCAACTCATTAAGCTGTCTACAAACCAGGGAGAAATTCAGGGGCACTATTATCAGGCTGAACACGCCAAACTAGGAGCCATTTGGGTGGGCGGAATCAGCGGCGGCTGGGACAGTCCGGCAAACGGCTTATATCCTCAACTGTGTCAAAAGCTCCGTGAGTCAGGGGTTTCGCCTCTTCGCATCCGATATCGCTACTCAACCATTCTCAAAGAAGCCCTCTTAGACACCCTAACCGGAATCGCATTTTTAGCTCAAGAAGAAGTCTCAGCGATCGCGCTAATTGGTCACTCGTTTGGCGGTGCTGTTGTGATTCAGGCTGCAATGCTGTCTCCACTGGTGCAGACGGTGATCACTCTGGCGAGTCAAAGTCATGGGGCAGATTTGGCGGCTTATCTGGCTCCTCAGTGCTCTTTACTATTGCTGCATGGCACAGACGATCAGATTCTCTCGCCCAATTGCTCACGATATATCTACGCGATCGCTCAAGAACCCAAGCGGCTCATTCTCTATCCTGGAGCGCGACACAGCTTAGATGAAGTGTCAGATCAAGTGTCTCAAGCCATCTGCGATTGGACGATCGAGCAACTTACTCCAAAACGGTAAGCTCCCCAATCTTCGATCGCGATCGCCAAACTGGAAGACAATAATCAAACGTCTCTGTTTGAGTTGCCCATGTCTCGATCGAGTTCTCTGCGCGATTACACACTGTCGCGAGTTTTGGTTGCCCCGCTAATGCTGTGGCTGATCACAACGCTGGTCTTTTTGCTGCTGCGAGCCACCCCCGGAGATCCGATCGATGCCCTATTAGGTCCTCGCGCCCCACAAGCGGCTAAAGAAGCTCTCCGCGCTCGGTTAGGGTTAGACAAGTCTCTGTTTTTTCAATATCTCGACTACATGGGTTCGCTGCTGCACTTAGATTTGGGCAAGTCACTCACCAGCAAAGAATCGGTTTGGGAGATTATCGGCAAATTTTTTCCGGCAACGGTCGAATTGGCGATCGTCAGCATGGCGATCGCGCTTGTGGTTGGCATTTCTGTCGGCATCATCTCAGCCTCTCGCCCCAACAGCGCGATCGATGCCGCAGGTCGGCTGTTTGGAATTATTACTTACTCAATCCCATTATTCTGGCTAGGAATGCTGCTGCAGCTAGTCTTTTCAGTGCAACTCGGCTGGTTTCCATTGGGGACTCGATTTCCGGTCACCGTTCCCGCCCCCGAAGGAATCACTGGGCTTTACACGATCGATAGTTTACTGCGAGGCAATCTTAGCCAGTTTTTCATTGCGCTCTATTACTTAGCGCTGCCCTCCCTGACGTTAGGAGTTTTAGTCAGCAGCATTTTTGAACGCATCGTGCGCGTTAACCTCAAACAGACCTTAAAGTCTGATTATGTAGAAGCGGCTAGAGCAAGAGGCATTCCTGAACGAAAGATTCTGATCAATCACGCGCTTAAGAACGCCATGATTCCAGTGATTACAATACTAGGGTTAACGCTAGCGGCAATGCTAGGAGGAGCGATTTTGACCGAAGTGACCTTCTCGTGGCCCGGACTCGCCAATCGACTCTATCGAGCGATCGCTCAACGCGACTACCCCACCGTGCAAGGAATCGTTATATTTTTTGCGGCGATCGTGGCGTTAGCAAGCATCGCGATCGACCTCATCAACGCCTATATCGACCCCCGCATTCGCTACTAAAAGATAAGTTGGCGTTGCTAAATTGAGCTATCAAAAGCACAGATTTTGCTCTCACCCTAGCCCTCTCCCGAAGGAGAGGGAACAAGATTTCTGGCTCCCCTCTCCTTCGGGAGAAGGGTTGGCGAGGGCTTGCCCCACTTCGTGAGGAGGGCAATTCATACCCGCATTCGCTGCTAAAGATAAGTTGAACATTTCGCACACAAAGCTTGTGCTAAACAAGGCGCTTTAAGCCCCTTGCCTGTCCAGAGTTCAGTTCTATCGGTTGTTAGCGCCACCTGGCAAGCACTCGACTGGAACCAGAGTCGCACTCTGATTGGAATAACTTGCCTGGGTAGGAGCAGAGTAAGCACTGCTAGTCAGATTGTCTGAAAGCATTGCACTCTGCATAAATGACCCGTTATTCGCGCGATACGCCCGCAAGTTTAGGTTCGATTCTCCACCAGAGGTGCCCGCCGGACCGTTGGTTCGGGTGCGACCTCTATTTGATACTATTAGAGGGCAACGGAAAAGCCGTATTGATTCAGTTTGTTCCAGAATTGATCCCAACGCGTTGAGGTCAAGACC
>NZ_LXYR01000043.1 GCF_001650195.1 Phormidesmis priestleyi BC1401
TATCGTGATGATTCGGTTAATGCTCAAACGATTAACAAAGAACCACACCCGATGGAAAGAAAAGACCGCTTAATACTCATTTACAAACACACTCTAATTGGTTAGAGGGAGTCCCTTTGGCGAAGGCACGGCAATCCTACTTTGTGCGGTTGGTACCCACAAAAAGTGGTTCGGCTAATTCCAGTGCTTGATTTTTCTCTCATTGATTCGCCAACGTATCGAATCGTTGTCATACCCGAAATAGGAGTTTTTTGAACAAAAATCAGAGTTTATCGAATCGTTGTCATACCCGAAATAGGAGTTTTTTGAGTAAAAATCAGAGTTTTTTTGAGTAAAAATCAGAGTTTTTTTGAGTAAAAATCAGAGTTTTTTTGAGCAAAAATCAGAGGTTTTTGAGTAAAAATCAGAGTTTTTTTGAGCAAAAATCAGAGGTTTTTGAGTAAAAATCAGGATTGTTTTTTTTCGTAATCCTTATCTGTTTGATCGTTGAAAAAACTAAAGAAAACTTGATTTTCACCTTTTATTTTTTGTTTTCTTATGCAATAATTTTCCCAATGTCATAGTAGTATTTCGCTTATGGATAAGTAAAAATTAACAAGCAATAGCTTTTGACCCGGATGGGTAGCTGACAAAGCTAAGCGGACTGTTCGGAGCCAGGGAACAAACAAGTTATTTTCTAGAACTGGGCAAAGTACAACGTTGATCAAAGGAATCTTGAAACGGTAATCCAAGCTTTAGTGGCTTAGACAAGTATTCTTAGCAAAGCTGAAAGAATACTGGCTGACACGAATCAGCACTTTTATGCAAATCTTTTTTGTCGCTTACCTTAGAGAAAGGTGAGTAAGGCTTGCCATGAGTTATGTTCTCGAATAGTTCCCTAATAGTTCGTCTTGTATTCTCCATACTTTACCCTCTCCCTACTCAACTGATGAGCACTCTACAAACAGCACAAAACACCTCAAGTCATCCCTCAATTCAGTTTGAGAGTCTACCTTTTCAGGCATTTCTAACGGCCTCACTCACGTCTCTTCAATTTGTACAAGCGTTGCTGTATCTGAGTCGTATCGACACCTGCTAGCCCAGCTAGGCAGGGGGGAGAGACGAGTAGCTTGAAGCTCGGCTGAGTCTTTAGCGCTTTGTTCCCAACTCAATTGAAGCCTTTCTAGAACTATCGGATAAGACATCGAAGGCATTAGAAGGCAACGATCTTTTGATTAGAGCGTTCTAGAAGGACGCAGAACTCCCTCATTAAACCACTCATTTTCTCGTCACAAGGAAGTAGCACTATGTTCCTCTCGTTTTGTCATGTCTTTTTTTTAGAGTACGGTCAATTTCGGCAACCTGAGCGCTCTAAAAGTTACTCGTTTGTATCGCTATCGGCGATTAAAAAGTTCTCATTTCACTTATTCCAGCTTTCGTTTTATTCCATCTCTAGAACGGTAGGGAACTTAGGCTGCGTTGCTTTGAGATTGAGGTTTGATTTATGTTTTCATGGCAAGGTCAGCGTTATGGAATTGAAAAAAATAGTTATGAAGTTGTGAGATTTAGGGACTGAAACGCAGGTATCTCATCGCTCATTTCTAATCAATGATTGCTTGAATTCAATCGTAATTCTGATAAGGATTTATACCGCTTCAAGGTAGATGGTTCTTTTCTACACAAATCGTTGCCCATACCCCTACCCAGTTAAAAGACAGTTAGGAAGGCAGCAAAAAACGTTAGGTAATTAGGAAAAAAAGAGGGCTTAAAGCCGCATTCTACCGTTGGCTCTTGTGAACCTTCCCCGAAGGGAGCGCTTCTTACTCAGTCCTCTACGGAGGGAAACCCTCCTCCAAGGCTGAGCGCTTTGGTAAGTCGATTAGGCAATGCCGTTATCTAGACCAAGCTCAACGAACTCAGCTTTGAGGGCTGCAACGCTGGCTTTGAAGTTGATTGATTGGTTGGTCGTGCTGACTCGAACGGTGCATTTGGCGATGGTGTCAGCGGCGACAAATGAACGGCTCTTGCGAAGGACGTTGCAAAGTGTGAAGTAGCGATTCTTGAGATAGTTGAAGTTAGACATGATGAGATTTCCTTTGAGGTCTGAGAGATTTCACACCTGTGGAGCGGTAGCGACCCCTGGTTAGGGGTGAATGCGCCGAACACTTCGTGGCGCGTTGCGTTCGTAGATGGGAGATGCCCCGTGGTGGTCGATGCCGGTGCACGGGTTGTGCCTCATCGATGCACCCCCAATCAAATTAATTTTGCAATTGAACGATTTGTGCCAGTCCAGCAGTCACTTCTTGGACTTGACCTTCTACGAAAGTCGCCACTTCTTCAATGACTTCGGCAAGTCGTGCTGCATCGTATTGCCAGCAGCACTCCATCTCCCAATCCTTTCTCTTACCCGTGATCATATGGTTCCTGTGAAGATTAGCGGAGTCGAACCGACGGTATTCGATCGAAGGAGGCGCAAAATCCCGCCGAGATTGAATCACTAACGCCCCATACTGGGGGTTGCCGGGGCAATTATTCCTCCAGACCCCGACCCGAGAGTCTATCCGCTCTGTCAGCGCTTGGAAGATGGATTTCAGTATCTCCCCTTCGGGTTCGAGTTCCTCAGATCCAATAGTCTTTCTCGGAGAATTCGATATCTCCAGAACAAGATTGGTTATGGGCAGCCACTGTACGCCATCTTGTTTGACCGTGGAGTCACCCGACTTGAATTTCACGTAGCCAACACTCGTGCATTCGAGGAACAAATCTCCTTCGCTGTTAACCTGGGAGTTGCCAGTGCAGTTGACGGGTCCTGGCATCACTCGATCGACGGGCATGAGTCCACCGTAGATGACCAACCACGCGACTCCTTCATACCCCTCGTGGGGTCTTGGTCTTTGGTCTAATTGCTGTATTTCAGATGGTCGAAGAATAAGCATTTACTACTACTGTTGAAGGATTTGAATCCCATCGGCAAAATCTTTTAGGAAAAATTTCTGAGGATCAACGATAGCAAGTTTGAGCAGATGCACCGCCGCTTTATACGAGATTGCGTCTAAAAAAGACTGAAGTATTGTTTATACGCTCGCCATGAGCCTACTTAAAATTCTAAGGCTTGCTTTAACAAGATTTCACCTAAAGATGACCGTTGAACGTGTTGTTTTGATACATTTTCGGTATTCACTGCACTCGAATTATATGATGAAATCTGTTGCACTACTGCCAGCACTTTAAATCAGGGCAATGTGATTTTTGTAGCCAAAGACTACCCATTCGGGTACTGCATACCTTGGCTAACTGTTTAAGAATTGTGTGTAGTAACGATTGCTCGTTACGATCGCTCTCACTCAATTTGTGACTCAATTTTCTTTTTTACGATCGAGAATCAGCCCAAACAGTTGATCGATCAGCAACCATGCACCAATGGGGTCTGAGGTGAAAAACTCATGGCAAACCTGCAATCTATTCATGCCGTTGGTGAATCCCTGCGGAACTATCTGCGGAACACCTATCCATCCAGTGCGTTTACTGGGCTACCCACGTTTGATATTCAACTGATCTCTAGCGGTGAATTAGCGACGCTTGACGAGCCAACTAACACCCTGTCGCTGTTTCTACATCGCGTCACTGTCAACGAACATCTACGAGGCAGCAGACCCAACAATTCAACTCAACTCGGAGTGCCTTTATCTGTCGATTTGCACTATCTCATGACCGTTTGGGCAGACAGCGCTCTGGCAGAACACCTCGTTTTGGCATGGGCAATGCGGCAGTTTCACACGCGATCGATTTTAGATGCGTCTTCTCTGTCGCCCGAAGCGGAATGGCATTCAGGAGACACGGTTCAGCTTATTCCGGTTGATTTAAGCAATGAGGACATTATGCGAATTTGGGATCGGTTAAAGCCCTCTTATCGTTTGAGTGTGGCTTATGTAGCGAGAGTGGTGAGTATTGATGTTGATCGACAAGAGGCAGGTCGTCCTGTGGTGGCAACGCGGTTTCAGATTGACGATCGGGAGGTAATGCCATGACGCTGGTTCAGGTCGATCGCCGAGTGCTGGGCGCGATCGGGCTTGTCGATGCCACCACTAGATTGCCGATTGCACGACGGTTGCAGGTGAGCGGACGCGATCTGCATCTCGTCTGGAATCGCAGCGGCTATGCCGTAATTTATGCAGCAGAGGGACTGCAAGCTTACAGCGAGAGCTTTTTAGCGCCTGCGAGTCCTGTCGCGACGGTGTCGATTCAAGTGAGCGTGATCGATCCAGAAGGACAGTATTTGTCTAGACAGGCGACGATTAAGCTGCCTCGTGATCCTGATTCTGCAAACGCCGACACCGCAAATTCGGTATTTCAGCCAATTAGCGTGGCGATGTATCGATCGCCTGCGGCTCAAGTCGCATCTGGGTGGGCAGTGATTCGCGCCACTGCGATCGAGAAAACGACCAGTCAGCGACTTCCTTGGGCATTGATTCGCGTGGTGCAATCGGCTCCGGCTAAGGTGACGCTTTGTTTAGCCGATTGGCGAGGTGACGCTTTGATCAACGTTGCTGGAATTCCAATCACAACACCGGGTGCAGGAGGCGGTGCTGTATTGGTTAACGAGATTGATGTCACGTTAGAAATTGTTTTTGATCCCGTTCTCACTAAGATTTCAACCACGTCTGATCTATCAACTTTGGCTGATCCCAATGCTGGCTATTTGCCTGACCCCGATGATTTGGAAGTCAGGCGAGGCAGTCTGAGATCGGGCAGTCTTTCCTACAAGCTTGCAGCGGGTCGCGATCGCGCAGACACGTTAGCCGTCACATTCATATAACGATTACAGACATAACAATTCGCATTTACAAGGAGAAATCACAGTGCCCGAATATCTAGCTCCCGGTGTGTATGTCGAAGAAACTAGCTTCCGCGCTAATTCAATTTCGGGCGTGGGAACTAGCACCACTGCTTTTGTAGGTGCGACGCTCAAAGGTCCGTTTGGCGGAGTTCCAGAACTCATGACGAGCTTTGGAGAATTTGAGCGGATCTATGGTGGATTAGATGACCTCAACGGCAAAACGAATTACATTGCTCATGCGGTGCGCGTGTTTTTTGATAACGGCGGCTCGCGCCTCTATGTCTCCCGCGTGGTTTCTGCTAGTGCGAAAGCCGCTCAGTCAGACGATCTCTTAGCGAGCGCCACTGACGAAGCGCGATTTGTGGCGCGATTTAAGGGCGATGGCGGCAATGGTGAAGTCTTGCTCTATCAAAAAGAAACTCCCGTGAGCGCGGGCACGATCGCCAATGCACCGCTTGGCAGTATTTTGCGAGTCAAAACAGCAGACAATACCAAGAAGTACTATCTCAAACAAACCAATCTCAAAGCAGCAGACGATTGGAAAGACTCGGCGGATGCCGCGTTAACTGATGCGATCGTGGGAACAAATCCCGCGCCTCAGCTAGACTTGCTCACGCTTACGGTGGTGGCTCGTGACCTGAGCGGCAATGAAATTAGCTATGAAGACCTGGGATTTGATGCAAAACATCCGCGTTGGGTCGGCAGCGTTTTAGCATCAAATCCGAATCGTCGTGCCGATGCCTTAACGAATCTATTTGCGATCGCAGTAGCTCCAGCAACTGTGACGGCTCTAGCGTTACGAGATGGATTGTTTGAGACGTTTTCTCAACCTCGAAGAATTCCTTTATCAGGTGGAGTCAGTGGAGGCGATCCCAGTGTTGATGACTATAAAGCAGCACTGAAACAACTCGAATCGCTGGAAGATATCTCGATCGTGGCTTCTCCTGGTCACTCAGCGTTAGCCGAAACGTTATTTTTAGGAGTCCAACAAGAGCTATTAAACTTTGTTTCTCGACGACGTGCGTATCAAATCGCGGTGCTTGACACGCCGCCGAATCAAAGCCTGAATGAGGCGCGAACGGTGCGGAGTCGTCTCGATTCTTCCTATGCAGCTCTCTATTATCCGTGGGTGGTGGTTGCAAATCCTCAAGCCCGATCGGGCAGTGCCGCCCCCGCCGAATTAACCTTGCCTCCGTCTGGGTTTCTGTGTGGAATCTATGGGCGAAGTGATGTAGAGCGGGGAGTTTATAAGGCTCCTGCCAATGAAATTGTGCGGGGAGCCATCCGATTTGAAACCGCCATTAACTTTGCTCAACAAGAAGTGTTGAATCCTTTGGGGGTGAATTGTCTGCGGTTCTTCCCCGGTCGAGGCTATCGCGTTTGGGGTGCCCGCACGATTAGCTCTGACTCCAATTGGAAGTATGTCAACATTCGCCGTTACTTCAATTATCTAGAAGCATCCATCGATCGCAGCACACAAAATCTGGTGTTTGAACCGAATGGAGAACGCCTCTGGACAAATGTCCGCGATACAATTTCGGCGTTTTTGTATAGCGAATGGGTGTCCGGCGCACTGCTCGGCGGCAGCTATCAAGAAGCCTATTTTGTGAAATGCGATCGCAGTACGATGACACAGCAAGATCTCGACGAAGGCAGACTGATTTGTTTAATCGGAGTCGCCGCGATCAAGCCTGCCGAATTTGTGATCTTCCGCATCGGTCAGAAAACGGCAGACTCACGCGGTTAACTTTTTGAATCGTCTGACCTTCGACACACCCTGGAGAATGATTTATGTCCGATCGTACTTTTCCTTACAGCGCGTTTAACTTCTTAGTTAAATGGGATAACGGCGTTGATCCGACCACTGCGCTAGGTGGCTTTTCAGATGTTTCGGGGATCAACACCGAAATGACGATGGCAGAATATCGCAACGGCAACGAACTCGAAAACCATGTCCGCAAAGTGCCAGGATTGCATAAAGTAGGCGATGTCACCCTCAAACGCGGCATCATTAAATCAACCGATTTTTGGAACTGGATCAATGCAACTCGTCACACGGGAGTGAATGCAAAACGCGAAGTTGTGATCACACTTCAAGATGAATCTGGTAAGCCTGTGCAGTCGTGGAAATTACGCGGTGTTGTACCGATGAAATATACAGGGCCGACACTCGCGGGTAAAGGCGGTGATGTTGCAATGGAAGAACTCGTGCTTTCGGCAGAAGGCTTGGTGTTGGTCGATAGCACCGGGAATGATGTCGGATGAGCAGCTTAGTGTTTGAAACAGCCCCTCCGATCGTAGCGAGTGCTCCCAATCGATCGGACATCGCCTGCTTTATCGGATTTGTAAAAAGGCGCAACACCGCGTTGCCGTCTCAGATTCGCCGCTGGCTGCAAGAACAAGGCTGGACAGATGCACCCAGAATGGAGGATTTGCTTGATTTGCCCGTTGTGATCGAGGCTTGGGATCAGTTCGATCGATTGTTTGCTTGGGAGCAGCGTCCCCTCAATCCGTTCAATCAAATCGGCAGTACTTATCTAGGTGCAGCCGTCCGATCGTTCTTTGCTCAAGGCGGACGCAAATGCTATGTGATTAGAGTCGGTGATCCCTGGCGATTGACTAATCCACAATCAGAGCGACTGGCGAACATTGAAAAACTGATTCCGGGCTATCCGACTGCATTTAAGGGTTCCGCAGTGGATCAAGCAAGCTGGCATGGAGTCGGACATCTATTTGGCTTGCCCGATGTGTCTTATGTGTGTTTGCCCGATTTAGCAGATGCAGTAGCAATCGATCGCCAACGTCTTGATCCGCCGAAGCTTCCTGCCCCGCCTTTAGAGCAGTTTGTTGAATGCTCGGAGCCAGTGCCGCAAAGGGTCGATCAAGCCTCCCGATTGTTCCAAGCTCCTCGCTGTGATACTGGCGGCTATGTTGCTTGGACAAAAGCTCTACAGCTTGTGGCAGATTTGCTCAGTCGTCAACAGCGAGAAGTGCAGTTGATTGCCTCAGTACCTCTGCCAGAAGTCGATCGAGATTTGCTGACTTTCTTCACGCAGCCGACACCGGGATTTGTGCCGCCATTAGCGATCGCAGTTCCTGACGAAGGGTTGGCGAGTGCGTTTGTTCAGCTTGCGTATCCGTGGGTGCAAACGCCCGGATCGGTGAATCTGCCAGAGCAATTAGAAAGCCCGGATGCCGTTTTAGCAGGTGTGCTGGCTCGAAATGCACTAACACGCGGTAGTTTTCGCAGTGCGGCAAATTTGCATTTAGCAGATGTGCAGCAGGTTTATCCGATTCTGACCCGCGATCGCTTGCTGCATTCTCAGCCCGATAGTGCGACTCGATCAACGCGGCACACACTGCTTCAGCGCATTTCTGTGTTGGGAACCACTCCGAGCGGGCTACGGTTGCTCTCCGATGTCACAACTAGCCTCGATGAGAGCTATCGCCCCGCTAGTATCAATCGTCTCGTTTCGGCGATCGTGCGAGCGGCAAGACGATTGGGTGAAGAAGTCGTGTTTGAAGCATCGGGCGAAAAACTGTGGATGCGGCTGCGAGGTAGCCTCACGACCTTGATGAGTGGCTTGCTGCAAGCAGGGGCGCTGCAAGATGCGGAGGCGACGGCGTTTGCGGTGCGCTGCGATCGAGACACGATGACTCAGCAAGATATCGATCAAGGTCGCGTCATTGCTCAGATCGAATTTGTCGCCGCCGCCCCGATCGACCAAATCACGATCGTGCTGGCGCTCAATACAGGCGGACAGGTTTCGCTGATTCCATCTCAGGAGGCGGTATGAGTAGCTCGTATCCGTTGCAGGTGTTTCGCTTTCAGGTCACGTTTCAAAAAGATCCGTTGCCCAACAGTGGCGATACGGCTCCGGTGCAGATGAGCGCAGCGTTTTCAGAATGCACGGGGCTAGAAGCGACGATGGAGCCAAAAGCGATCAAAGAAGGCGGACGCAACTATGGAGCCGCACAGCGCACCGGACAGGTGACATTTGCCACCGTTATTTTGAAGCGTGGTATGACCCGCGATCGCGACTTATGGAACTGGTTTACTCTGGTCACTCAGGGAGCCTATGCCCATCGTCGCACCGCCACGATTACTTTATTCGACACGAGCGGCGCAGGCGTTTTGTCCTGGCAGCTAGAGAAGGCGATGCCCGTCAAATTTAAAGCCGCTGACCTAAATGCGAAGGGCACCGAGATCGGCGTTGAAGAACTGCATTTTGTCCATGAAGGATTAAGTCTGATGAGAGGAGAAGGAACGCTATGAGCGAACAAATTACACGCGCGACCTTCACGCCGCAAACAGGAAATAAAACAGCGATCGCAGTCCACTTCAATCCGGTTTCGTTACAGATTTCGATTAACAACACATTAGAAGATAAAGGCAAAGGGAAAGATAAAAAACAATACATTTCTAAAACAGCGGCAACGCTGGCGATGGACTTAGTGTTTGATACGACTCATAAAGGCAGCGACGTGCGGTTAGAAACCCAAAAGATTGCCCGATTTATGGAGCCAGGGAAAGAACCGGGCGATCAGAAGATTCCCACGATCGTGCTGTTTGAGTGGGGCACGTTTAAGTTTCAAGGATTGATTCAATCCTATGGAGAAACGATCGATTTCTTTTCATCAGACGGGGTGCCACTACGCGCAAGTATTAAGTTGACGATGGCGCGTCAAGAAGAAGTGTTTGAGCCTAGCCCAGAGCCGCCAAGTGATTCATCCGTTCAGGTGTCAGGCGGGGCAGGAATCAGCGCGACTGCCGTGGCTTCGATCGGAGGTTCACTCGATGCAGGACGAGCGATCGCGACGGCAAATGGTCAAGACAGTCTGCGGTTTTCGAGCGGTGCGTTTACTTTGGATGCTTCGATTAAGCTGAGTCCCCCGATCGCATTCGCTACGGGCGGCGCTGGCATTGGTGGCGGTATTGGCATCGGTGGCGGTATTGGCATCGGTGGAGATATTGGAGTTGGTGGCGGTGCTGGAATTAGTGGCGGTATTGGAATTAGCATTAGTGGAAGTGCTTCCGCAGGAATTTCTGCAAGTGAAGGAGCGTTTGCAGGATTACGTGTCTCTAGCAATCCGATTTCCGTTGTTCAAATTGACACGAATCGATTCATTCAGCCGAGCGAATCTGTGGGATTTGCTACGAGTCGCAATGCGAGTTTTCAAGTCGGTGGACAGGCAGAAATTGAAGGATCTGCCAGCTTAAGCACCAATGTTCGATCGAGAGCCAACATTCAGTTTGAGGAGGATTAATCATGCCTGTTGTGTTTGATCAAGTCATTGGCGAAGTCGTTCCCCCCGTGCCGTTGACCCAAGACGAGCCGGACAATTCACCTCCGGTTGCGTTTGTTGATCGAGGATTGCAAACCACGCTGAGGCATTTAGAAAAACGCCGTGCGAGATTAAAAGCCGATTAGTGTTGATTCTCTAACGTCAGTTCGACAGAAGCAGTTCGCTCCGATGATGAATTCGGGAAGCCCCCTAAATCCCCCAAATTGGGGGACTTTAAGCCAAGACCTTTAGTTTCAAAGTTCCCCAGAATGGGGGATTTAGGGGGCAGAAGCCGCCCCAAACGAAGCAAAAAACTCATCGAATTCACATCTCTCTAAAATCTTGTCCTCTTGTTAGCCATGCCAGAAACCCAACTCAGCCCTTTTGCCGTCTACAGCGCCCAGCCCACCGTGCGGATCAATTCTCAGGAATATCCCAAAGTGAGCGAATCGATTTTGGCGATGGAAATGACCGAGCAAGACGGCGGAATGTCAGCCCTAGAACTAAAACTGAGCAATGTCGTCAGCGATCCCAACGGCGGCGCAGCTTTGGCATTTGAAGACAACCAAATCTTAAAACTAGGAGCCACGATCGCGCTGTATGCAGGGGACGCAACAGCACCGCAAGAAATCTTTCAGGGCGCGATCACGGGGCTAGAAGTAGACTTCCCCGAAAACGGATCGCCAGATATTACGGTTCTGGCTGAGGATGTCTTTCAACGGGCACGCATGGCGCGACGAAGCAAAGTTCACACCGATGTCTCGATCGCGGATTTAGCGCGACAGCTTGCTAATCAACTCAGCCTTACTCCGGTGATCACGGGACTGACGGACTCGATCGGGACTCAAGTGCAGCTTAACGAGAGTGATCTCGCCTTTTTGCGGCGACTGCTCGATCGCTACGATGGCGATCTGCAAGTGGTCGGCAAAGAACTACACGTTTCACCCAATGCGGATGTGCGGCGCGGCAGTGTAGAACTGGTGCTAAATAGCCAACTCCGACGGGCAAAAGTCTTCGCTGACCTGGCGCACCAAGTGACTGAAGTCACCGTTAACGGCTGGAATCCGGCTCAGGGGCAGCGAGTCAGCGCCAGCAGTCAAGGCGCACATCTGCGATCGGGCGCTGGCACTCCTGGCTCACAGATTTTGAAGAAGACATTGGGCGATCGCGCTCATCATTTATCTCACTTAGCGGTCACTACCGATGCCGAGGCGCAAGCGGTTGCCGATGCTGCGTTTGACGATCGGGCGCGGCAGTTTGTCTGCGTCGAAGGCACTGCCGATGGCAATCCTGCGCTGCGAGTCGGGACACATTTGACGCTTAAAGGTTTGGGCGATCGCTTTAGCAACACCTACATTGTGACTCGTGCCTGTCATCGCTTTAGTTTGGATGTAGGCGGCGGCTATGTCACCGACTTTGAAGCCGAATGTGCATTTTGGGGAGGAAACTAATGCAGCCGATTTTTGAGCATCCAACTACAGCACTGCACGGCAGCTATCTGGGAGAAGTCGTATCGGTGAGCGATCCTGACAACCTTTCTAAGGTGCAGGTGCGGCTGTTTAACTTCAATGACGTTGACCAACAGGACGCGCCAATTTGGGCAAGAGTGGCGGTGCCCGTTGCAGGGTCTAATTACGGGGCGTTTTTGCTGCCCGATGTGGGAGACGAAGTGCTGATCACGTTTGTGAATGGCGATGCTCGGCTGCCAATGGTGATCGGATCGCTGTGGAACGGTTCCGCGACTGCTCCCGAAACGCTTGGCGGCGGAACCGTCGATCGCTGGACTCTGGTCGGAAAAGCCCAAACGCGCATTGCGATCGTTGAAGAATCTCCGGGAAATGCCACGATCTCGCTCACAACTCCGGGCGGGGTCAGTGGCACACTCACCCAAACCGCCGGAGGAAAAATCGAGTTTGAAGCCGCAGGAACAACCGTCACAGTGGACACCAGCGGAGTCACGGTGCAGAGTGCGGGACGGGTGAATGTGAGCGCCAGTCAAGTCGAAGTCACGGCAGGACAAGTCACCGTAAACGCTGCGATTTCAACTTTTTCGGGGGTTGTCAAATGTGACACCTTGATTGCAACCACCGTGGTTTCGACCACTTACACACCGGGAGCCGGAAACATATGGTAGACCATGCTGTGATTCTACAAGCGGTGGGCGTGAGTCAGGTTGCAGACCAGCCCAACTTACCCAAATCCTATGATTTGCGCCCTACGATTCTCAAGCGAACGGAGCAAGATTTTATTGGCTCTGTTTTAGACGAATTGAAGAGTGGAAGAGGAATTCAGGCATTAACCGGAGTGATTCATTCTCATCACGCTAGCGAACCTTTAACCTTTCTACAGCCTGTTCATCGCACGTTCTATTTAGTGATTTTGGAGATTGCTTGCGATCCATTTAATCAACCCTATTTGCAGCCTCGTCTCGATCCTCGCAAAATCGAGAGCGCTGGGTTAGTGGTGCGTCGAGTCGCTGACAGCGGTAAGCATGAAGGCTGGCGAAAGCAGGGGCATTCGGTGCGCGGCTGGATTCCGTTTGATACTGAAGACGCAGCAAGGCTTGATCCTGATCCCGATCGCCGATCCCAAATTTCGTCAGGACTGCCAGAACTCGATCGCTTACTCTCTCCCCATGCGCCGCTTGCTGAAAGTGTTGCGCCCCTCTATGTCGCTCCGCCCGATGTCTGTCAGGCAGTGGGACGCACGATTTTGTATGGCGTGATTCCGGTGACTAGCTCAGAGTTTAGTGAAGCGCCTCCGATTACGCCATCGGCAGATGATCCTGAAACGTTGAAACAGTTAGACGCTGCCATTCTAGAAATGCTGCCTTATTATTTGCGACCGGGCGGCGATCGGAGCGAACCTAAACCCGGCAGAGTATTAACAGCTGACCAAGCGGATGATCAAAACTTACGCGAGTTTATAGCGACGCTGCAACAGTTAAAGTTTCAGTTCCGGCTGTTTGATGCTGATCTCGCGAGTGTGGCACTCTTGCAAGCACTCAATCAAGCGATCGTGGCTCCTGACACTCCAAATGCCCAACCGCTGGGTGATTTTTTGGCTTTGGCGAGTCGCATTTTAATCGATCGAGAAGCCGGATTATCGGTGACGCTGCCTCAAAAATGGGCGACCTTTAGCGACGCGCAAAACCGCACGATTCCAGAACTGGCAAGGGCAGCATTGATGAGTCATCTATCCGCACTCACAGCGGGTGAAAGTCGATTTGAAGCGTTAGAGGCACAATATCAAGTCCGGGCGTTTGTGCGGCTAAAATCCACAGATAGCTGTGTGCATCCTCCGTTATGGAGTGACTACAGCGATGCGTTTACGATCGCGCCTTGGTATGAATCTAGCGGTCAGCCTCCGGTGAAAGTGGTGTTGCCCGACATTTTGAATCCCAAAGCGTTGGCGAGTCTTAAACCTAGCGTTGCGTTCTCGGTTCCGCCCAAGCTATTTAACTTTCTTAAGCAAAAAGATTTTGCGAAATCTGCCTTGTCTGAGAAGGTTAAAGATGGAGCTGATGATGGCATTGCCTGGATTTGTTCGTTTAATATCCCCATCATTACGCTTTGTGCTTACTTAGTCCTTAATATTTTCTTACAACTGTTCAACATTGTGTTTTGGTGGATCTTGATCGTAAAGATTTGTCTTCCTGTTCCTAAAAAGCTTTTTCCTAAGCCGAAGTAGTGTTTTAGAAGTTGATGTTTTTACGTTTATTTAAGTATTGCGATCCGAAGTTTTAATTCAACGTTGCCCTCATGCCTCCCAATCCTCCCCCGATCGGATTCCCGCTTCTCGCTGTCCCTAATGCCAACGGACAGATTAATTTTTCCAGTCTCGAAGTCAGCATTCGGCAATCGATTCAGGTGATTTTGCAAACTCGACCGGGCGAACAGTTGATGCACCCTGACTTTGGGGCAGGGCTGCAAATCTTTTTGCAAGAATCCAACACGCTTGTAACTCGTCGCCGACTGCACGATCGCATTACTGATTCTTTGACTCGCTGGGAGCCGCGCATTTTAATCGATCGCGTCGAGGTCGAAACGGTGCCCGATCAGCCGACTCATTTACGCATCGAAGTTTGGTATCGCTTGCGGCGCACGGGTGTCGCGCAACATCTCGGTCTCACTATGCAACTGGAGGTTTAGTATGCCGATTCGCCCTCCAAATTTAGACGATCGCAGCTTTGATGATTTAGTTGCCGAAGCGCTGTCTCGCATTCCTGCTCACACGCCAGAATGGACGCACGCTCGCGTCGGCGATCCAGGACGCACGATCGTAGAGTTGTTTGCGTGGCTCACCGATACGCTGCTCTATCGCGCCAACTTGATTCCTGAGCGACAGCGATTGGCATTTTTGCGGCTGCTCGGCGTGCAGATGCGTCCGGCATTGCCTGCCAAAGGCATCGTCACCGTCTCCAACGATCCCCAAGCGACTCAAGCCGTGATGCTGCAACCGCTGGCGACGATTAAAGGAGTCGTCAATTTTGAAACTCGTGCTGAGATGACGGTGTTTCCGGTGACGGCTGAACTGTATTACAAACGGCTGTTAGCTCCCGCAGAAGCCGTAAAACTTGCAGACATTGTTCAAGGACTTCAGCAGGCCTACCAGCTTCAATCTGCGGCGATTCCCTATGTGACTACGCCGATTTTTGCGGCTGCCAAGCCCGACCCTCAAGGCTTTGACCTGATTAAACAGACTGTCGATCAGTGCCTTTGGATCGCCATTCTCGCGGCTGAACCAAAATTTGTAGACGCTGCAAGATTAGCGATCGGAACCAACTCAGTCGGGGGGCAACCCTTGCTGAATGTGGGCGTGATGCCCGCGATAGCCGTTCCCGATTTGTTTGAAGAGATTGGGACTCGCGCCCGGATTCCTCACGTTTGGGAGATTAGCACTGGGCAAGAAATCGCCGGAGTGCCGCAATATTTGAGCCTGAATGTGATTGCTGATTCGACATCGGGACTGACGCGGCGGGGAGTGATCAGGCTGGCAATGCCGTCACCCAACTATATTGGCGCACCCACTAACGATGTTCGCACTCGCCTCAACGCTGGAACGGGCGATCGTCCGCCTCGGATTGATGCGCCCGAAGTGGCGGCGCGGTTAGTCACCTGGCTGCGGCTGCGTCCGAGTCGTCACGATCTGCAAACGCTGTCTCTAAGCTGGATGGGCATCAACGCGATCGAGATTGACCAACGGCAAACCCTCACAGGTCGAGTGATCGGAGAAAGCGACGGCAGCGCTGACCAAGAATTTCAGCTACCAGGACAGGCGATCGAGCCAGAAACGCTGCAAATTCAAGTCGAAGAAACGGGGCGCGGCTATCAACCTTGGGTCGCGATCGACGATCTCGCCCTTGCGGGACAAAACGCCAGCGTCTATCGATTAGACAGCGAGGCGGGGACGATTCGATTTGGCAACGGGGTGCAAGGACAGATTCCAGAAACGGGGCGACGCATTCGAGTGGCGTTGATGCGATCGGGCGGGGGCATCGTCGGCAATCTGCCAGCCAATTCGCTCAACGGCATTACAGCAAAAGATGTGCGCGGCACTCTCGTCACGAAGCTCAAGGTTCAGCAACCGTTGCCGATGCAAGGCGGCGTGGAAAGCGAAACGTTAGCCGAGGCAGAAACTCGGATTCCGGGACTGTTTCGACATCGCGATCGCGCCGTGACTGCCGATGACTATCAGCGATTGGCAGCAGAGACTCCGGGGGTGCGGCTCGGTCGAGTCGAAGTGTTGCCAAGATTTAAACCTCAGCAGCGACGATTTGATATTCCAGGTGTGGTTTCTGTGATGGTTTTACCGTTCCAAGAGTCGCTAGAATTACCAAATCCACGAGTCGATCGTCCGCTATTAGAATCGGTGCAGTCTTATCTAGATTCTCGTCGTCCTCTCGCCACCGAACTCTATGTAATCGGATGCGAATATGTTCCGATTGGCGTTAGCGTTGGTGTTCAGATTCAAAACGGCTTTGGGCAAGATGGCGTTTTGTTAGCCGTGCGGAAGGCTCTGCAACGATTTTTGTTTGCGATCGCCCCCGGTGGAATCGATGAAAAAGGCTGGAGCTTAGGCAGAACGGTTAAAGCGAGAGAATTAGAGGTAGTCGTTGCCAGAGTGCCCGGTGTCTTGGCAGTTTTGAATATTCGTCTCTTTCAGCAGATGGGCGCTCCGGTGCGCTGGCAATCGGTGTCTGAAGTCAGTCTCGCCGCTTGGCAACTGCCCGAACTCTTAGCGGTCGTCGTCGTCGCAGATGAAGATGCGCCCGAAACGCTGACCTCGATTCCATTTGGCGATCGCTCAGGTGTTGCTGTTCCTGTTGTCCCGGAGGTCTGCTAAATGGACGCGAACGGCTTGCGATTTTGGATGTTGGCAACCGCCCAACAGTGGACGAAGACAAAAGATCTGCCGCCGCTTCAGTACGATGAGCAGTGCCGCCGTTTGCGCCTTGCGAGTGAGCGACTTTTGCCGCAGTGGAGTCAGTCCACGTCGATCGAGCCAACCTTGGAGGCTACGGCGATCGCTCATTTAGAGCAAGTGCCGCAAACCTTGGATAGCTATGGCACACGAGCCTTTTGGGAGCCGACATCCGGCAAAATTTTGGCGACGGGTGCCCTGCCGCGATCTGTGCCCATTTTCACGCCCGAAGCCAGCAATCCGCCGACTGATCTGGTGATGGGCTACGACGGGATTCTTTACGTCGCACTGAGTTCGGGTGCGGTGATGTTGGTTGATCGTCGCGATCGCTGGTTGCCGATCCCAGTACAAGCCGATGGCTTCAAAGCTTGGAGATTGGCGGCTGATCCTGCTGGGGGCGTTTGGGTACTCGATCGAGAAAATCGCCAGCTTGGAAAAGTGTTAGGCGTTCCCTTTCCGACCCAGCCAGCCGGAAAGTATGCCGAAGATATCTTTCGCCCCTGTGACGAAAATCCTAATCCGCCGCGTCTTGTCGTTTGGCAGACATCGAGCTTGCCCAGCGATGAACTACCGATCGGGATTGCAACAAATCCCGATGGCGACCTAGCGCTGCTGACTTGGCTCACCGATGGAACGCCTAAAATTCGCATCCTGCACTCTCATCAGTGGACTCCTGCGATCGCTCTCATGGGATGTCGATATCCGTTTAGTTTGAGTTGGGTGACGGTCGATCGGATTGCCGGTCTCGTGAGCGATTTGCTGACCGAAGCGCCTGTGTATGCAGTGCCTAAATTCGCAGTCGAGCCATCCGAAGTGACTCAAGTGCAGCCTGTAGGCGATCTTTACCCGCTACATGAACACACGGGACATCCTTTTTTACATAGTTTAAGCTTGCCGCCTCACTATCCGACTGCGACTGAGAGCGCGCCGCTTTATCATTTATCGCTGCCGTCTTATGCCCGTCAAGGAGCCGCGATTAGCGCTGGGCGAAACTCCGAAGGAACCGCTCCTGCTGCCTTAGATAGTGGCACTTCGCAAACCGAGTGGCATCGCCTCTATTTAGAAGCCGTCATTCCGGCAAATGGCGAGATTCACGTTGACTTAGCCGCAACGGATCAGCCGATTCTACCTGATGCGCCAGAATGGTTTGAGCATTCGTTTGGGACAGTCCAAAAATCGGGTAAGCCTTGGGGCGCTTGGGTGTCGGCTGCGTCTGAGATTCCCTTTCATCCGGGTCTGTTGAATGTCGATCGAGAAAAAGATCGATCGGGGTTATTTACGCTGCTGATTCAACGGCACGATCGACAAGTGAGAACGCTGCAAGGGCGCTATCTCTGGGTGCGAGTGCGAATGATCGGCGACGGGCGCACGACTCCAGAGTTAGCAGCGCTGCGAGTGTATGGATCGCGATTCTCTTATGTGAATCACTATTTACCCGAACTCTATCGCGAAACTGTGTTTGGCAGCGATCGAGATACTGTCGGTGCTGCGACTTCGGCTGATTTTCTAGAGCGATTTCTTGCTAACTTTGAGGGGATTCTCACTCCCATTGAGGATCGCATTGCCAATAGCCATCTACTCACCGATCCTCGCACTACGACCGAAGACGCGATCGAGTGGTTAGGAAGCTGGATTGGCGTGACGTTTGATCCGGCTTATTCGTCGGCTCGTCGTCGCCGCTTGATCGAGGCTGCACCCGCGTTATATCGTCATCGCGGCACCCTAACCGGATTGCAGCAGGCGCTCGATATTGCCACTGACGGAGCCGTGAGCAAGGGCGCGATCGTGGTGTTAGAAGATTTTAGATTGCGTCGCACCTTTGCCACGATTTTAGGCGCAGATTTAGCCGATGAAACCGATCCTTTATTTGCCGGATTAGTGATGAGCGGCAATTCTTACGTTGGTGACACGCTCGTTTTGGGTGACGAAACTCGCCAGGAATTTTTAGCATTATTTCGGGCAGACATCGAGACAAATTCGTTTAAAAAACAGGCAGAAGAAGCGGCGATCTCAGCATTTTTTGATCAACTCGCCTATCGCACCACAATTTTTGTCCATCAGGAAGTCACGCCGCAGGATCTCGGCTTAATTCGTCGCGTAGTTGACCTAGAAACTCCGGCTCATGTGTTGTCTCGCGTGGTGTCTGCCAGCAGTTCGCTCATGGTCGGTGTTGCTTCGCTCGTGGGCGTTGACACCTATCTCAACGCAAAACCCAAACCCCAAGCGGTCGCCCTCAACAAAAGCCAAATTGGAGTGCGCGATCGCTTGCTGCGTCATGCCAGTCTTGATCCCCGTTTAGAAGGAGGTATCGATGTTGAACCCGTTTTGCAATCCCCGATTGCGAGGCTTATATCACGTCCGATCGCCGAGTTTGGACAGTCGTTTCAGCTAGACGGCAATCAGTCGCAAGCGTTTGATGGACACACGATCGCGCAGTATAAATGGGCAAAATTGGAATAGCTGAGGTAATGCAACCAAAACAAAAATTAAATAATTCTCGATTAAAAACGATCACGTTGATAAACCATTCAGGAGACTCTCATGGCAGAAGCAGAACTCAAACTTAATGTCCCCGTCGAAACCACCGATTCCGTTTTAGTGGTCAAAGTCGATCCCGCTGCTCCCTTATCCAATGGGGTTCATCGATTTCAGCTTGTGGTCGTCGATGATTCTGGCAATGAGTCAGATCCCGCGATCGTAGAAGTCATCGTTCGCGACACCCAAAGACCCACCGCCGTGATTGATGCTCCTCCAAACACCGAAACGGGGCAGAGCTTCAAACTCAGCGGCGAACGATCGAGCGATGTCGCTCCCGGCAAAGTCGTTAAATATATCTGGACGATGGTGCCCATTATCGAAAGACCGCCGATCCGCCCTGTACCGCCCTTCAATCCGCCGACTATTCCTGTGCCAATTCGTCCTCCGATTCAGTAGTCCTATGCCAACCTTTGAGCCGCAAAAACCGATCGTCACCGCTACCCCGATCGTGGTGGTCGATGCCGGACTCGCACCGGGTCGCTATCGCTTTCAACTCGTGGTCGAAGATGACACCGGAAACCAAAGCCAACCGACTGAGCAAATTGTCGTGATCAATCCCTCTAGGATTCGATAGTTATGAATACTTTTAGAACCACCGATCCCTTAGCGGCTGCGCCTCTCTCGCCCGATCGAGTCTATTATGCGACGGGCATCTCGCTTGACGCAGAAGACTTTTTGGCAGAGCAACTCTATCACCGCAGCCGATTGGCGCGCGCTCTGTTTTATCTACATGGCAGCGGCACTGCCGCCGGGTTGCGCGTCGATTGGAACAAATCTCTCAAGCCGGGAGACGATCCCAAGTTTCCCCAAGGGCGTGACGAAGAAATTGTCGTGCAGCCCGGACTGGCGATCGACCGTCTTGGACGATTGATTGAGCTACCGCGATCGGCGTGCATTCGCGTCGATCGCTGGTATCAGTCACAGATTGCCGATGAGTTAACGAAAGGGTTTCATCTCGATCGGGGTGGCGTTGTCGTGGATGTGTTTGTGCGGTTCGTCTCGTGTGAGCGTGGCAAAACTCCAGCATTCGCGGCTGGGGCATTTGATGCGTTAGATGCGGTGGCTCCCTCGCGGTTGCGAGACAGTTATGAATTAACGATCGTCATTCGTCAAGAAACCAGTGCTAATCTCGATCAACATTTGCCTCAAAACTCTTGGGGCGATTTTGGCACCGTCGAGCGTAAAGCTGCTCTACAAACTGCGATTCTCAATGCGTGGCACGAAGGCTCTGATCAGTGGGACAAAACAGGACTCAAACCCCTGGCAGAACACGCGATTGGTCAAGATCCCACCGCTCTTTTTCTAGCCCGTCTCGTGTTGCCTGCGGCGGCGGCTCTCCCCGGAAAACCCCCCGTGCGGATCGCAGATACCCCGATCGTGACAGACAATTCTCAGCGATCGTTTGTCTACGCGGCTGGGGCGATCGCTCGTTGGCTAGAGCTATGAATCTTATTGTTGCTAAATCGCAGGTTGAATTGACGAACTCGCCCTCACCCTAGCCCTCTCCCCTAAGGAGAGGGGACAAGAGTTTTAGCCCTCTCCTTCCCCAGGAAAATCGGACTCTGGCTCCCTCTCCCCAGGGAGAGGGCTGGGGTGAGGGTTCATTTCTAAAGGACAGCGCCCCTATACCCCTTACGTCTTATGTTTACTCAAGGTTCTTCTCGCTCTCGTGTTGACGCTGCCGAACTCGCTGCCATGACTCAGGCAGGAACAGTGATTCTCGACGGTCGACGATCTCGCCCGTTTTATTTTGATGGTCGGTTTCTAACCGCGAAAGATCTAACCCGCGATCAAAATTACTTTCTGACGCGACAGACTGACCTAGCGCGGGCAAGTGGATTTGGCATCGTGCAGGGTCTATTAGTCAAGCATCCGCCAAACAACGCTGCCAGTACGATTTATATCGAAGCAGGGCACGGAGTCACCCCCGGCGGCGAACTGGTCGTGTTGCCTCAATCACGCACGGTTAACCTGGTAGACATTCCTGAAATTCAGCGATTAGATGCGGCGTTTGGGCTGGCTCCAGTGCCTCGCGAGTCGGCTCGAAATGCGTCGGGTTTGTTTATCATTGCGCTGCGATCGGTGGAATACACCGCGAACCCGATCGCGTCTTATCCAACCTCGCTGACGGCTCCTCGATCGGTGAACGATGGCGACATTATTGAGGCAGTTGCCATTACGCTGATTCCTTATGCTGACAGCGGCAGTGGCGGATTAGAGGCGCGACGATCGCGGGTGGCACGAGACATTTTTGTGGAAGGGTCGATGCGGGGCTTGCCTGCCAATGCGTTGCCTCTGGCAATGGTGGGCTTAAATCGGGGCGTGGTTGAGTGGATTGATCCCTACTTAGTGCGGCGAGAAGTCGGTGCCGAGCAAAAAAGTTTGTTGAGCTTTGGGGCGACTCCTCGCGGACTGCGAGAAGCCTATGTGCAGCAATATGATCAGCAGTTGCAAGAAGTATTGCAATCGCGCAATCAGAGCAATCAGGGACAGCGATTTAGCGCCACCGATTATTTTGCGGCATTGCCTCCGACGGGTCAGATGCCCAGCGCCACGATCGACCCCACGAATTTTACGCAAATTTATTTTCCGTCCACGGTGGATGTCAGTCTCTCGCTGGTGCCGTCCGATGAGTTGGCGGCACTGGTCGAAGAGAGTTTGCTGTTGCCCCCGATCGATTTGACAATGACCAATGAGGCACTCGACTCGATCGGCGTTTTGGTGCTGATGCCCGTCAATCGGCAACAGTTTCAGCAATTGCAGGGCACTCTAAGGAGTTTGACGCGATCGCTGCCTGCGGTGGCTCCGGGACTGGTGGCAAAACGCACGCCGCTTTTGTCGTTGCAGCAGATTCGGTTGCCTCGATTCCCCATCCCGATCGTCAATCCTCAAGATTTAGTCGATGCAGAATGGCGAAAAGCACTAGCGAGTTCGGATTTGCTCTGGTTTGTTCGCAGGCGCAATTTGTCTTATCAAGCGACCAATGTTGGATTTAATGTTCGCATCGTGACCAACGAAGTGATTACAGAACAAAATCTAATCACAACGCTAAATCAAGCGGGATTACTCAATCGAGTCAATACCATTAGAAACACAGCAACCGCAGCGGCGAATGCAGATGTAACATCGCTATTGAGTTCACCGAAGCTGACAACTTCTAAGCTGCTTTTAAGCGGTGCGATCAAAGAATTAGAAGCCGCAAAAACACCTGTGGAATTGGGAGGGGAACCGTCTTCTGAAAAACTCGATCAAGCATCAGTGCTACAAGTCTCTAATCGATTTGGCGATCCTAAACTTGGAGAAGGAATTCTGCGATTAGAGGCGGCGAATTCTCAGCTAAAAGACGACGCGATAGCGGATACAGTCGCTCAATCTGGCACTATCCCAGAACTCGATCGATTAGCCAGCCAACTGTCAGAAACGGAACTACAAGCGTTTTCATCTCAGCTAACCGATGTTGCCAGAACCAATCCGAGCGGCGTTGGTAATCTGATTAAAACGACGTTAACCAACCGATTGGGAGGGCTACGATAATGGACGTGAATGCCATCAAAAAATCGCTCAACGGTGAGCATATTGTCGATGTCTCTCCGCCGATGCAGCCCGATGCTAACTTAGGCTGGCAACGTCGTCTTAATTTATATTCCGGTCGGGCACTCAGCGATCGAGCGTTGATCACTGAGCAACAAGGACGATCTGGCATTCTAGCCACGCGGGGACAATTGCTCTCTCCGGGTGTGATCACAGGTCTAGAAGTCGATTTAGAGAAACCGGATTCGGCTCATTATCAGATTGCGGCGGGGACTGGCATCACGGCAACAGGCGAAGATATCTTGATTCCGAGAACGCTGAGAGTTGCAGTACAGGATGTTCGCGTCTATGCGTCGGCTGCGATTTTAGATAGCCCAACGCCAATACCAATACCAACGTCAGCGCCAACCGGAATCTTAACATCGCGAAAATTAGGAAAAACGCTAGGGAAACTCATCGCAAATGGCATTGCTGCCACCCTTCCACGAGTCGGAATCTTAGTTCTTCAGCCGATCGTGGCAGAGTTAGTTGGGCGCAATGATCCGAGAGATTCGTGTGAGACAGATCCGCAAAATGATGCCTTTGAAGATTGGCAAATCGTAGATGGTTGCCGTCTGGTGCTGTATCTCTGGGCTTCTGAGTGGCTGGCGTTACCCGAATCGGGCGATCTCACTCAGCCCAGTGCATTAGGACGGTGGCGAAATCGGTTAGCTTACACCATTTTTAGCGCTGAGAAAGCTAACACGCCCGATCAACTTCTGCCGTGGGAACAAATCGGAGTCCCGATCGCACTAATCGGATTTGATACCGATTGGAAGCCTTTATTTAGCGATCGCTATTCGGTCGTCCGCGCTGGAGGATTGCCAAAACGTCGCCATCCACTCGTGGCAAATGCGGGAAGTCCGTTTTTGTGGCAGGCGCGAGTCCAGCAGTTTGCCGAACAGCTATCAGAGCTTGACCTAACAACGGTTTCGATCTCGCAAGTAGCCGATCAGTTTCTCTATTTACCACCTGTCGGAGTGTTGCCGACTTCCGCGATCGAGCTACGGACTAACTCCGGTTTAGGTCAAAATCACTTCTTCCCTAGTTCTTACAAAATTCAGGCGGCTCCCGTTCCCCTAGAACAGTTGGACATTGTTTTAGAATCGGGCGCGTCTCTCGTGCCGTTTGATGTGTCAAAACCCGATCAGGTACAGATCTTAGCCCCGGTTCCGCAAGCCTGGTATGAGCCTGACTTACTCAAAACAGAAGCGGTCGATGCAGAATTTCAGCGCACGATCGAGCAGTTTGTGATTCGGCGATCGCAGTGGCTCAATCGTCGCTCCATTGTGCGATCGCGCAATACGCTACTCGTCCAAGCCATGACCGGAACTGCTCCAGACTATCCCGACCCAGACCCCGATCGGTTTGAAGACGAACTCACACAACCCCCCACTCCCTTTACTAGCACTCGTGCCCATCAATCGAACTTAGCGACTGGATTACATCAACATTTTTTTGATGGCGCAACTGAGGGATTATCGATCTCGATTGGCGATCGCTTAACAACTTACGTCTATCTCGATCCCGACCATCCGCCCCGCGAAATCATGATGCAATGGAACGTCGGCGGAAGCTGGGAGCATCGCGCTTATTGGGGCGAAAACCTACTTAATTTTGGGAATCCCAACACTGCCAGCCGTCAGTTTATAGGGGCACTCCCAGCGACCGCATCTTGGGTCAGGTTAGAAGTCCCTGCCAGCCTGGTAGGGTTAGAAAACACCACTGTTAACGGAATCTCTTTTACACTCTATGACGGTCGCGCCGCATGGGGACACACAGGCAAATCGGCGGCGGGTGCATTGCCAGCCAATGACACGATTTGGGTCGGTGACACCTTGCCAGTCGGGGCAACCCCTCACACCAACAGCGATTCTTGGACGTGGATTCAAGGGGCTGAATTGCTTACGCCCTTTGAAGAAGACTTTGCGACAACCGTTGAGAATACTGTTCGAGGAGTTGCGCCCCTACGAACCTTGAGCAATCAACTCACCGCGCAACTCCCCGCAGAGGCAAGCCAACTTTCGACGATCGGGCTAGAGCGCTTTATTACGCTACTCGAAACCAAAGTGAAGCAAGCGAACGATCGGATTGATTTTCATTTTTTGCGAGTACAAACCGATATCTATCGGATTCGTCAGTTTGTGTTGGGGACTGATCAAGCGGCTCGATTGGCAACGTCGCCAGCCCTAGCCGCGATCGCAGAAGGGGGTCAAAGTGCCCGCGTTACTCAAGAACAGCTAAACACTTTCTTTACTCGCGCTAAGTCTACAGCAACAGTCCCAGCGGGTCGAACCCCTCCAAGCTTTACCATTTTGGCAGCAGAAACCGCCCAATTTGCAGCGGCTCCCCGCAAAGCAGTGTTGGTCGAATCGTTGTTAACTCAAACGGCTTTCACTAACTTCAGTGATGTCAGATTCTCAAAATCTTCCGCCTTTGAACTCAAACAAACCCAAGATACTCGAAATCGCCTCGACATCATTCAAGAGCAAACGTCAGACAAAACGCTATTGGCTTCTAAACAGCTTTACCAGCCCAGCGCAGATGATGTATTGGAACAATCGCCCCTCATTGGTGCCGTTAGTCGTACCGTCACCGTTGCCGAACGGCTCCAGGCTTCTGCCTCAGTCGAAGCGAGAATCTTTACCCTGTCGAGTCGGGCAGACACGATCGAGAGTCTTGCCAATCTAGGCATCGATTTTGGTGAAGTCAGCATTCCGGGTACGACTGCCAAATTTAAAGACGTAAATGCAGCACTGCTCAACCAAATTCGGTTAGGCGATACGCTGACCAGCACCGATGAATCAGCACAGTTTTCTGATGGGGTAAAAGTGCTGGATAACACCGTTGCGGCGCTGCGATTGGCAGAAGGACGAGTGCAAGATTATCGAAGTGCGATCGCGGCTTGTCAAACGGTTCTCACTCAGCTTCGGGGCGTAGTGAGTCAAATCAATCAACGCCTTGCCACGATCGGGATCTCTCTCGCCGAAGCCCGATACGATGTTTCGGTAGCGCGTGCCCTCCTTGCCGAAGAACAACTGCGAATTGATGGCATCAATCAGCGTCGCGATGTCATTTTGCAGCAGCACGTCACGTTTTTGGTGTTTCACCGTCCACGATTTACGCCAGTGATGCTGGATGCGCCGACACGTCTGCTTGATCCTGGCATTACGTCGTCACCGATTCCTGTTTGTTTTAATCGTCAGATTGCGATGCCTCTAGAGTTGCGATCGATGATTGAGGCGCTGCGAGAAGCTCCGGTTAAGTGGTTCACTCACATTCCGCGTTTGATCGATCGCTTCGATCGGTTTGAGACGATGTTCACGGCGCTCCAAAGTGCCAAGCAGCGTGCAATTCGGTCTTTCCCATATGACACTGTGAGCTTCGCTTCAGCCACTCAAGTCGGACAACGCATTCAGCAGACGGTCATGACTCAGCACACGGTTGTAGCAGAAGCGCGATCGCAGGTTGCACAACTCAATCTCAGCCTCTATTCAGGACTAACCTGGACGCAACTTCGAGATCAATCAACGGCTGTTTTGTCTCTAGGAGATTTGATCGATGGCGGGCACGGGCGCAGTGATGTCTCTCAGCAAGCTGCAAAAGAACTCGATCAAATTGCTCATGTTGCTGCCTGTTTGTATGCCAATTTTGGTGAAGTGTTGCCCGTGATTCGCCTAGAGTGGGCGGAGCGTCTTAGCCAATACGATACGCCTGTCAATCTGCGAAATCTAGCGAGTTTGCCGCGCTGGGGTGAAATTGCCCTTTTAGAGCGACGAGAAACTCAAACGATGGTGGATTGGCTCTATCAACAAATCGACGCGCTACAGCCCGATGCGGTGACGCTAATTAGCGATTTGGTACGAGTCTGCATTCTGTTAGCAAGCCATGCGCCCGTGAATCAGATTATTTCGGGTCGTCTGAGCAAGCCTACGATCGTCAATCCAGGAAGTCGGATCGAACTCGCGATCGACACTGCAACGGTGCGCGTTGGAATGCAAGTGCTGCTTTATTCATCGCTCAATCTCGTGGTTGCTCAAGGCGTAGTCGAAGATTTGGCATCAGGCAAAGCGTCGGCGCGAATTGTTCAGGCTTACGAGCCGAATGTGCAGTTAGCGGCAGATGCCCGTGTGCAGTTTGCCGAACCGAGTGCTTTCAATCAAACTCTGATTCTACGATCGTGAAGGTTCAAAGTCTCCCAGAATCTACCGTGTACACAGAAATTGTCGATCGCTTCGTTTCAGTCGGCTTCTGCCCCCTAAATCCCCCAAATTTGGGGGACTTTGAAATCGAAAGCCTTAGCTCAAAGTCTCCCAGAGGGGGGGGATTTAGGGGGCGAAGAGAACTGGAACGTAGTCAGAAAGACTTGTATGTACGAGCAAAAAACCTCATCGAATTTACGTCAACAACACTATTCACCGCCATGAAACGCCATGTTCACACTGTCCGTCTTCGATCGCACGATGAAGCCCTCATTCATCGGGGTGCTGTGCTATTAGAAGATGCGTTGCACACCGCATCGTTTCCCGAAAGTGGGCGGCTGTTGTTGGTGCGATCGCTCAATGTTGGCAAGATTCACAGCCAGCAAAGTTCGGCAACTCTGGCACTTGTGATAGAGCAACGATTCGCGCAGATTGGCATGATGGCAGTTCATGCGGAAGATCCGACAGCGGATAGCGCGATCGCGGTTTATTTTCGAGATCAAATTGAACCTTATTTGTGTCTAGCTGTGAGATTGGCAAATCATCTCAGCGCAGATGAATGGTTTTGGCGGTTAGCGGTTGTTAACTGGCAGCCTAATTTGTCCAGAGAAGAAGGGTTACGTCGGGTGCTTTATGGAGTTGCTCAAACTGCGATCGGAGTTTCTGCGATCGTGTCTCTCATGCAGGAATTATTTATTCAGAATGCAATCACTCCGATGCTTTCATCGCTTACCTGGCAGGATGGAGCAGCTTTGTTACGTGCCTGTGGATGGATAAAATCAGATTCATCGATCGAGTTAAAAAATCCGCTATCAATAGCATTTCTATCAAAACCTTGGATTAATTTACTTCAGGATTGGATTGAAGCTTGGGGAATTGAAGATTCTCGATCGCTTTGGTTCACCGCAATTGTACTCATTGTAGGACAGCCTGGATTTATCTTAGATGAACAGTTAATCGTGAGATCGCGGCAGATAATTCAACAAATTAGCAATTCAGAAAAGCTATTTCAGTCTGATCAATCAATAATTCTAGAGCGTTCCATTGCGATTTCAGAAGATTCTCGCTCAGTGTTGAACGAATCACTATCATCTACAAATACTTCACAACGACAAGATTCTTATTCGTATTTAGAGAGTCCTCAATTTAGTGCGTTTTCAGGTTTATTTTTCCTATTACCATTGATGATTCACTTAAAAATCGAATCCTTTTTAGAATCCAATCCTGCTCTAATCAAATTCAATTTACCGAGAAGGTTATTAAATACGATCGCACAACGGTTAAAAATTCCTAAAGATGATCCCGTTCGGGCTGCGCTTATTGAACATTCAAATGATGGTTCAGACTCTGATTTACTCCGCTCTTGGCTAACCTCAATGCGCCGCTGGTGCCGTCTCAATGCTGAAATGGGACTACACAATTTAGTCGCTAGATCGGGGCAAGTTTCCATCACGCCGACTCATATTGATGTTTGGTTTGAGCCTCAGCAAGCTGACATTCGGATTCGTCGCGTCGGGCTAGACCTCGATCCGGGCTGGGTGCCCTGGTTTGGTCGAGTCGTCGCGTTTCACTACACAGGAGCCGGGTATGGAAATTAAGAACTCGGTCGATCGCCCGATCGTTACCCTTCAGACCGTTGCATTTTCCGCGATCGCTGCCACGCTCGACCACGAACTTCTCGTTAATCCAGCTTCTTCTGAACTACAGCACCTCCGCCACTATCAAGCGATCGCTACGGTCGATCAACCGCATTGGGTTGATGCCCTCAAAACCTACCTTCGTCATCCTGCCGCCTGCGATTATTCACTGCTGAAATTAGCAAAATCACTATCATTAAGTCTGATTGAAGTATTAGCTATCTCATTATCATTAGCGATTGAACAAGACCCGATCGCAGGTCGCATTTTAGCGTATCTACAAGCACCCCTTGGCAGTTCACGTCCGACGTTAGGATTACTCTCTTCAGCATTCTCGCCGTTGTCAGGCAGCGTTTCTATCATCGACCGCTTGATGATTGGTAATGCGATCGCTAGCGGATTACTGCAACTGCTCAACGAATCAGCACCGCTCCCAGAACAATCGATTAAAGTACCTTTGCACATGGGTTTAGCCCTGCGGGGACACGATCGCTCACTTCCCGACTTAACGATCGGGTTAGATGATTACGCCGTTCCGTTAGCAACTTCGACCCTGACCGAAGCAAAACGCTGGGCAACCAGTTTTCAGCTAGGAACTCAGCGAGTTTTAGTCTTACGCACCGGATCGCAGATTGAAGGAAAATCAGTCGCAGCCGCGATCGCAACCGCACTTCAGCGCCGTCCGTTATTTGTTGCCACAGATCAAACCGTTAATCTCGCTCCGTGGCTATTGCTCCGGCATCTGATCCCAGTCTTTTGCTATGATCTCGCCCCTGGAGAACGCAAGGTTTTACCCGCGTTGCCGTTTTATTCAGAGCCGATTCTCGTCGTCTGCGGCATTGATGGCAACATCGAAGCCACCGCCGAAACCGTGCTGAACTGGGTCGTCCCCGTCCCCGATGTCGAAGAGCGACAGCAGCTTTGGCAACTTGCGATCGGCAACGAAACTCTCTCAGCAGAGTTAGCCCAGCAGCATCGGCACAGCAGCGGACGCATTGCCCAACTCGGTCGATTGACCCAACACCACCAGCATCTTCAACAACACGACCACCCCACCCGACAACACGTCACCGCTGCCGCGTGGGCCAGCGAAGGAGTCGGACTCGGTGCCCTAGCTCAACCGCTCACCGATGCTATTCCTGACGAGGCGCTGGTGATGACTCCGGCTCTGCGCGACGAACTCCAGATGCTATTTTTGCGCTGTCGCCATCGCGATCGCCTTGTTACCGGACTCGGACTCTCTGCCACCGTGCGCTACCATCCCGGTGTGCGATCGCTGTTTGTCGGCGCATCGGGCACAGGCAAAACTCTGGCAGCAGGTTGGTTAGCCACAAAGCTAGGAATGCCGCTCTATCGAGTCGATCTGGCCTCCATTACCAGCAAATATATCGGCGAAACCGAGAAGAATTTGTCGCAGCTACTCTCACGAGCCGAACAAGCTGAGGTCGTCTTGTTGTTTGATGAAGCCGATTCGCTGTTTGGCAAACGTACCGATGTTCAACAAGCGAACGATCGCTTCGCCAATGCTCAAACCAACTATCTGCTTCAGCGCATCGAGTCCTTTGATGGCATTACTCTCCTCACCTGCAACAGCCGCAGCCGCTTTGATTCTGCCTTTTCTCGCCGCTTGGATATGATCATTGAGTTCCCACTCCCCCAAGCCGAAGAACGGCGATCGCTGTGGCAGTCCCACTTGGGCAATCATCACCTGACGCAATCTCAACTCAATCAGCTTGCCGCAACCGTCGATCTGAGCGGCGGCAACATTCGCAATGCAGTGTTGGCAGCCGCAGTGATTGCTCAGAGTCAAACCCGCCCCATTACCTTCACAGACGTGGTGCGAGGAGTTGACAGCGAATATCGCAAACTAGGCCGACAACTCCCCGCAGAATTAATCAGCGATCGCGCCAGCACTCTCTAACCTAAAACCCCTATGGAATTTACCCCTACTCAAAAGCCCGAATCCGTTCAAACCCGTCAGCCGATACCCGACACTCAAATCGATTCGCCCCAGAGCGAGGCTGGAGCAGCCGTTGGGATACCGCTTTATTTGCAGCGGAGCATCTCTGTCCAACCCAAGCTAGCGGTAGGCGAATCGGGAGATGTGTATGAACAAGAAGCCGATCGGGTTGCCCAGCAAATCATGAGAATGCCGAAAGCAGAGGCATCGCTAACCGCTCAACGAGAAGTCCTATCCAAAGCAGTGCAAACTAATCCGTTCACAGAGTCGATCGCGCTTTCCATTCAGCGAAATTCAACCCAGAGCAGTTCACAGGTCAGTGAAGCAACCGAATCTCGCTTGAACCAAAGTAAGGGCGGTGGAAGTCCGTTGTCGGATGAGGTGCGATCGTTCATGGAACCTCGCTTTGGCGCTGACTTCAGTCAGGTGCGGGTGCATACAGGCATCGAATCTGTTCAGATGAACTGGGACTTAAGTGCTCAAGCCTTCACCCACCAGCAGAATGTTTACTTTGGTGCCGGAAAAGCTCCTGCCAAAGATGAATTAACTGCCCATGAGTTAACTCATGTAGTTCAGCAAACAGGCACCATCCAACGTCAGGGAACAGCAAGTTCTCCGCACACGATTGAAGCATCTACGGGGTCAGTGAGTTGGATTGATCCCGCGTCACCTGCTGGTTCAGGGCGATTAGGGATACCAGATCCGGCCCCACCTGCAACTATTAGTGAAAGCTTTATTACAGGAAGTTCTGGGTTTCGCTTTTCCAATTATCTACACGGATATCTGACGACCAATGACTCGGCAACAATAGCTACTGCTGGTCTCTATAGCAATAGTGGTATTTACGCAAGTCCTAGCCAATTTGGGCTTGCGTCTGCAAGATTCCCCACCATTAGCAATAGAACAGATATTACTAGAGGCGGTATCCAGGGAGTTCAGTTTAATCAATTAGTCGGCGCACGTACAATCTCTGCGGGCGTTGCTGCGGGTGTGGTGGGCGCTGGAGTCGGAATTGGAGCAGGTGCCTTTTTGGGTGCGAAAGGAGGTGCTCTGATTGGCTCCCTTGGTGGCCCAATCGGGGCGGGGGTAGGTGCTCTGATTGGAGCCGGAATCGGTGCTGGAGTGGGATACTTCTCTGGAACTGCTGTGGCAAACACTATTCCTCAAACAAACTTTCCCCCTATCTGGACAGAAGCACAGCTAACAATTATGGCAGACGGTACGAGCAGCTTTCGCCTGGTACGGCACAGCCTCTTCCCCAGCAACAGTTTCTATGGCAAGCCGAGTAGTGCAAGCACTCTCGCTCTCACAGGCAGCTATAGTGCCCTGGCAAGTCAGGAAACAGCGTGGCAAAGCAGTGGTTGGGGAAGCGGTAACCCTTGGCAGATGGATAGACCAACGTTCACCCCCTAGCAAGTCTTATTTAACGTCAGTTCGACACAAGTGATTAGCTACGATTGTGAATCCGGGAAGCCCCCTAAATCCCCCAAAACTGGGGGACTTTGAGCCGAGACTTCCGATTCAAAGTCCCCCAGAATGGGGGATTTAGGGGGCTGAAGCCGCTCAAAACAAAGCGAAAAAACTCGTCGAACTGACGTTTACTTAAACAGGAGACCCATGAAAACAGTTCTTTCTAAGGCGCATCAATCCCACTCCAAAGGTCAGCACCCACCCATGTCTACCAGCCCCTGTAAAGAGTCTGTAGAGCACGAAACAGGAGCGGCGGTTGGGATGCCGCTATATTTGCAGCGATCGAGCAGTTCTCAACCCGTGCAGCGAGAAGACAGCTTGCCCCCAGTTCCTAATTTTCAGCTTACGACTCCTGCCCTACTGCAACCGCCCGACCCAGCCTCACGATATGGTCTGGGTTTGAACTATCATCTCGATCTAGACCCGTCATTGCCCATCCAACAAGCCACTGCTCAGATCTTAGATCCCGCTATTCTCAAGCTCCAACTGACCCAGGTTACGCTGGTAGACACTCTCCCAACGTTCGTTCTTAAGCAGCCCGATGCCGAGAAAAAGTCTGCTGGGGCACCTTCAGAGCAGCCAACAACTCCTCGATCGGCAACGGCAGGCGATCTGCTCAAAGCGGTTGTGGTTGAGCTTGATCCCACCCTGACGACTTTGAAAACGCGGGTGAGCGATCGCGCCGAGTCGGACTGGCGCAGACTCAATCGAGGCGAAAAAGTTGGGGTAATCAGCGCGTTTACGGTGATTGGAGCCGGGGCACTTGCAGGAATTGTGTCAGACCCCGAAGCGCGACGACTCTCGCTCGGTCTACTCGACGGAAAAGTGCTGCCAGTGCCCAAAGTTGACTGGCTAAATCTGGAGATCAATACCAAGGGCAGCCATTTAATGCTGGGGTTGCATATCGATGTGGGGCAACTGTTGCCGTCATTTTTAGGCTTTCGCGCCTCGTCACCCAGCGCGATCGGAGGAGTGCCACAACCCGCATCAGTTCCGAGTCAGCGCACCCTTCAGCGCACCGCAAATCATGCAGATGAGAGTCCTAACGGCTCGATCGGGCAACGCATCCAAGCAGCATCCGGGGGAGGAAATCCCTTAGACGCAGGCATTCAGCAGCATTTAGAACAAAACTTAGGATCTGACCTATCGGGTGTGCAGATTCATACGAATCAGGAAGCCGATCGCTTATCTCGCTCTGTCAATGCGATCGCATTTACCACAGGTCAAGATATTTTCTTTAGTACGGGTAGCTATAATCCTCGATCGTCAGAAGGTCAACAGTTGATCGCCCATGAAGTTGTCCATACTGTCCAGCAAGCTAGCGGAGCCGTCGCAGGTGCTCCAACCGCAGATGGGGTTTCGATTAGCGACCCTGCTGACTCATTTGAACAAGAAGCCGATCGCGTGGCTCAACAAGTGATGGCGACTCACCCCAATTTAACAAGCCAACCGTCAACTCCAGTAGTGCAATCAAACGCATTATTACCCCACATCTACAGAAAACCAGTCACTTTGTTTCAACAGCGCACCGAAAAGGATTGGTATGCAGTCAGTATGAATAATTGGGGAGCAGATATCGGAAAACTATCAACCACTGAGAACACATTTGTGAAAGCTGCAATCTTTAATACTCAAAACAATAATCCTGAAGAGTATGAGACGATCGCCGAAAGAAGTGCTTACTATGATGTGATCGATGCGTTAGCAGCAGAAGGGATTTTGCCCAAAAAAGTCAGATTTTTTGGGGCTGCTGCCAAAGTCACCAATCGCAACAGTGTCGGCAGCATTGAAGGGTTAGTGGGCTGGAGTCTACATTCTAAAGAAGCACTCCAAGTTCTCAAAGACGTGAACAAAATCCTATTTAACTCAAACATTCAAATAATCAATCGCTTAATGAGTCGAGGCAAGCCAACCGATCCTAAAAATCCTGTCTCAACCGATACCCTTTCACCCATGCAGTTTGACCTCAACATGGTGGATGTAGAACAGGGAATTGTCGAAACTTACCTGAAGGGAAAAACAGCGGGGTTATCTGACGAAGCGATTAAAGATATTAATGATGATCTCAATTTCAAAGGCTTGATTAGAACGTTTGGAGAATATACAATCGCAAGCCCGCAACCCCTCACTTGGGCAAAAGCAGCGTTAGGCAAAGACACTTTAGACTTTATGCAAAAAGCAGACCGAGTTGCGATCGGCAAAGCCCTCGTCTTCTCACTACACGCCAACACCCTTGACGAATACAAGACCTATATAACAACCAACGCTACGCCAGTCGATCACTTAAAAGATGATTATCGCAACGCATTCTCAATGGGAATTGACCCTAAATAGCGCGAGTTTTAGATTGTTACAGCCTCAACTAACTGTAGCGACCCGCAATCATAAATCATCAAACCCGCAATCATCGCGATTTTGAACCCACATTAACTGCAACTATCCGGTCGCTCAAACCCGCATTAACTGCAACTGAACTCAGATTAATTGCAACCCACCCACAATCATCCATTCCGACCCACATTAACTGCAACTATAAATTGAGGTGCCCAAATTCAATCACAGAGCTAGATTGGCAACCCAGCCATTAACATCTGGTCGGTTAACTCCTTCGTCCGCGCCGGATCGAGTTGACCCCGAAATAGTAGCTTTATCTCCGCTGGTTTTGCATGGAACTGGTCTGCCAAGCCCCGCAGATCGTAACCGTGTCGCGTCAACTTTGGTTCCAACTCATCCATTTGTTTCGACAGTACTGACTCCACAATCGCCCCAGTCACAGGCTTTTCTCCAGCTTGATAAGCTGCCTCCATTGCCAGGATCAAATGCTGTTGAATTTGGGGTCTGAGGTGCAGTGGAACGGAAAACCGGGTTAAGTGGTCAATTTACATAGCCAAATAGGATGTAGCCTATTAACATCGGCAGTTTTGCTTTTGGCTAGGACTGGTAGGATGGGTTCGTTAGGGTATACCCATTCTGACCAGCGCTCCTAAGAGATTGCTCGCTTTTGACCTGAAGTCATTGAAGCAAATCTGTCACGAGAAGCGATAAGTCTTGAAAGCCTTGTAGGGATGAACTTTCAAGGCTGTGTTTGGGCGCGAACATTAGCACGCCAGATTGTCCATTTTCATTTGGCTATTCAAATTGTCCTCTTAACCCGGTTTTCCGTTCCACTGCACCTCAGACCCCAATAACAACGAACTAAAGCAGGCAGACTATAGCCCCACGACACGGACGGATGAGAATTACACCTACGATGCCAATGGCAATCGCACCAACACGGGCTATGTCACTGGGGCAAACAACCAACTCTCCTCCGATGGCAAGTACTCGTATACCTATGATGATGAGGGTAATCTCAAAACGCGCACGGAAGGCTCTGCCGAGGTCACACAACGCTCCAGTCTATGGGTAGAAAATACCTCTTCGCAAAGAAACCGCTATGTCTACCTCACCAATTCAAGAAAAAGTTAAAAATTCACTAGCACAGGCATTCCCAGACATTGGGTTTACCAAAACTTGGCAAGGTTCACTTAAAAACCATTGGGTTATCTACGGAGATCAGACACTTTACGCAGTTGAGTTTTGGCAATTACAGGAGCGAGAAAACGCTTGGTCCGTTCATGTTGCATACGGAAAGCTTGAAGATGGCGATCGCTTCTGGACATCTGCTAATTTAGCGAGTCGTGGTGATTCCACTAAAGAAAATACCTGGTTTCCGCCTCTAGTTTGGGGAAACGGTCTTCCAGAGAGTGAGTGGATGGAATCTACACCTGAAAGCCAAAAGATGTGGGCAAGCATGATTAAAGTGACACTCTCTAGCATCGAGACGGCTTTCTGACGCTGCTTTCGGTGGCACATCCCGCTTGATGTCATCTCAGTCGAAACCTTCCCTTTAAAGAAACCGCACCTTTAAAAATGCAATTGCAAATTGAGGTAGGTGGGAGCGTCTGATGAGTGTGATGGATATGAATGCTAAGACACTGGCGATGAACTGCTTAACTGTATCGCTTTAATTTCTCTGGTAATTTCAGATGGCTAGAAATTTATCAACGGCGGTTTCAATCATCATTCCCTGTCGTGACGCAACTTTCTCTCTCTGCCATTGCCTTGAAAGCTGCTTCCAGCAAACCTATAACAACCTCAAAATCCTCCTCATCGATAACAACTCCACAGACAACTCTGTAACCGTCGCACAAAGCTTTGTTCCCCAATCTCCCTTCCCCTTCAAAATTCTGCACTGTTCCCAGACAGGCGCGAATCATGCCCGGAACCTCGGCTTCACTCACGCTCAAGGCGAGTTCATTCAATGGCTGGATGCTGATGACACCCTTGCCCCAGACAAAATCGCTCGTCAAGTTGCGGCTCTAGAAGCCCACCCCACTTACGACATCGCTTACAGCAACTGGACTTGGCAATTCCATCACGATCGCCAGTCCAGTACCCGACTTCACTTCACCAGCCAGCAACACGACGACTTTTTACTCCAGACCCTCATTGACAATTGGCACCCGCCCCACAGCTACTTGTTACGCCGCGCTGCCGCCGAAACCCTTCACGCTCTCCAAGTCTGGAACCCCAACACGCCCGTCTGTATGGATCGCGAATACCTGACGATCGCTGCCCTCTCTGGCTTCCGTTTCCTCTACGTTCCTCACACCTCCGTCACGTACCATCGCTGGTCGGATCAGCAAATTACCCAATCAACTCCCTACTTGACTCGCGCCCAAACCCTCAACACTCTCTGGCAACGCTTTCAGCAATTCGCTCAGTCGCAACCCAACATTCAGCCCCATCACTGGCAACTGCTGCAACAATCGCAAGACCTCTGGCAACTGCCTCCCATTCAGATCACTCAGCAGGAAAATCAGTACTTCCTGAATCATCCAACTCACCCAGATCCCATTTCCCTCAGCTATTCAGAAGCCATGATTCTGACTGCGATGCAGAAAACATCAGGCAGTTATCGCTTAGAAGATCATACTCGTCTGATTCTGCGCTACCTTTGGAAAACTCTGCTGCGTCGTCACAGTTTAGATCCTAGTGCCCTTACTCAAGCTCTCTCGTCGCTAATCGGGCTACCTGAGATACCTCCCGTCGCAGCCCTGATCGCAACCCTAGGCATTCCCCTCACCCCTCACCTCAGCCTCTCCGCCTACTTAGAACGAGAGAACCCTCTTGCCCAAATCTCTCCAGCCGACCTGATTGATGCGGTGCCCCTCTTTGCGCCCGTCTTCTCTATCCATCGATGGGCAATCCTGCAAACCTTGGAACGCTTCCGCACTCAGAACATCTTGATTTCGTAATTACACCCGTCGCAGCACAAACTGACTAACCACTCGCAGGTCGATCGCATAGCTTTCCTCCAACCCCCGCCGTTTCAGCGCCGCAACACTCGCTCGATACGACCACCGAATCTGCTCCAGTTGGTCATTGGTCATATTCCCCCCGTGCTGCCGGTAGCAATAGAGCGGTTTTGGCACCTGCTGAATTTCTGTGACCTCCGACAACCGTAAACACAAGTCATAGTCCTCCGCCCGATCGTAGCTGGAATCAAGCCCGCCAATCTGCTCATACACGGAGCGCCGCAGCAACCGAAAGTGAAACGTCATAAAGCTCACCAACAGTTGATCTGAGCTATAGGGAATCTGGCTGCGAACTCCTAAACCCTGATCAACGCCTTCCTCATTGATCACCCGATACTGGGTGTAAACCATGCCCACCGATGGCGCTGCGTCTAGTGCTGAGATTGTCTCTTGCAAAGCCGTCGGCTCCAACAAATCGTCACTATCGACCCAACCCAGATAAGCGCCTGTCGTCGTAGAGATCGCTGCCCTGAGTGCAGAAGCAAACCCCCGATGATCTGCCGCAACCACCCGAATGCGGGCATCTTGCTCAGCGTACTGTTGGGAGATCGCCACCGAGTGATCGGTAGATCCATCATCCCAAATCAGCAGTTCAAAGTCTGAGTAGGTCTGTGCCAAAATGCTCTCGATCGTCTTAGCCAGGAACTGCTGCCGATTGTAGGCCGTCACAATCAGTGAAACAGATGCGTTCATAAAACCCTATCGAACAAAGGTTAAGCTCTCGCTGGTGCGCGTAAACTGGTCGGTAAAGATACTCATCACCGTTCGTTTCCGAATTTTGATATTGGCGCTCAATGACATTCCCGATTGCAGCGTCACTAAATGACCATTCACTTGGATGGACTGCCGCTCTAGCCGAATTTTGGCGGGGAACGTGTAGTCAGGCTGGATCTGTGTTGGGGGCAACGCATCCGAACCAATCCAAATTAGAGTTCCCTTCACATCCCCGAACTCACTGAAAGGAAACGAGTCAATCCTCACATCTACAGGCATTCCCGCTTTAATAAAGCCAATATCGCGATTGGTCACGGACACCTTCGCAACCAGAGAGTCATTCGGCACAATTTTCAGCACCGGCTCAGTTGAAGTCGCCACAAACCCAGGTGTACCGGCTTTCAACTCAAACACGGTTCCTGCCACCGGAGCGCGAAGTTCTCCATACTTCAACGTCTGCTGTGCCTGACTGATTTGACTGTCGATCTCCGCCAGCTTTTTATTGTTCTCGACGATCGCCTTCGTCAACTGCGTGTCAATCTCAGCAATCTTTTGATGGTTATCCGAAAGTTGTTTGGTAAGGTCTTTGCGATCGACTGCCAATGTATTCTGCCCCTTAGTTTGAGATCCCGCGATCGCCAACTGAAGTCGCATCAACTCCTGTTGCAGTTGCGCCACCTCGGATTGATTCGCCTCCACCTCTTGCTGTTGTTTGAGGAGCTGAATCTGAGAAATTGCTCCGGTCTCCGCCAGTGGCTGAACGTTGCCAAGGATTTTCTGATTAATTGCCAGCGTGTTCTTGGCAGTGACCAGCTTCACCTGTGCTTGACTGAGTTGACGATCGAACTGCGCTGCTTCTAGCCGCGTTGCCGTGGTGCGGGTTGCCAACTCAGTTTGATTCGACTGCAACCGCTCTCGTTGTGTTGCGGTCAGATTTTCCGACGTTGAGCCATCCAGTTGTGCTCGGAACAGTTGATTCTCTGCAACCAGCGACGCTCGGCTTTTGGTCAAGCTCAGAAACTGCGGGGCAATCTGCATCGATAGGCTTGACCCCGATGCTCCGGTCATCTGTGCCTGATAGAATTCGTTTTCCTGCACCAGTGCTGAGCGAACTTTCTTCAAGGACTCCAACTGCGCTTGTGAAGTCGTGGGGTCGAGCGTTAACAACAACTCGCCCGCTTGCACCCGCTGACCATCTTTGACATTCACGGCTTTGACCACGCCATTCACCGGAACCTGCACATCTTTAACCGCTCCCTGCGGTTCTAACTTCCCCTGAGCCGGAATGACCTCTTCAATCTTGGCAAAACACGCCCAGAGTACTCCCAACGTGGTGACGCTGATCAGCGTCCAGATGATCGCCCGCGACCAGAGATGAGACTGCTGCACCACCAGGGGGTGACTGAACTGAGGCTGTTTGGGTGAACGCCTTTTCGGTGCGGGAGCTGCGGGTTCTGAAGGCGGGCGTTTGCCATTTCCGTTCCTTGACCCATTGGGTTCGTTTGTGGTGGTCATGTTGCTACTCCTGTGCTTCTTGTTGTTTACAGAGGCAGTAATACAACCCCTTCAGTGCCATCAACTCTTCATGGGTTCCCTGTTCCGCGATCGTCCCTTGATCCATCATCAGAATGCGGTCTGCGCTGCGAATCGTTGTCAGCCGATGGGTGATGAAAAACACGGTGCGTCCGCGAAAAGTGGTCATCAGGTTTTGACACACCTGCCGCTCACTGTGCAGATCCAACGCACTCGTCGCTTCATCGAGAATCAACAGGTTGGGGTTTTGCAGCACGGTGCGGGCGATCGCAATCCGTTGGCGCTGTCCCTCCGACAGCGAAGCCCCCCGTTCTCCCACTCGGCTGTTGTAGCCCTGGGGCAGATTCATGATGAAGTCATGAGCAAAAGCAATTCTTGCGGCTTCGACCACTTCTTCTGGGGTGGCATCGGGGTTGGTGAGGGCGATGTTCTCCTGCACCGTGCCATCGAACAGCATCGTGTCTTGCAGCACCATGCCAATCTGCTGTCGGAGTGAGTAGAGTTCTACTTTGTGAATGTCGTAACCATCAATCAGAATGCGTCCAGATTCTAGATCGTAGAGACGCGGCAGCACTTTGGTCAACGTACTTTTTCCGGCTCCGCTCTGCCCGACTACGCCGACAAATATCCCTATGGGCACCTCAAAATTGACGTGGTTGAGCTGTAGGGGAGATTGCTGATTGAATCGGAAGCAGACATCTTCGTATTTGATCGTGCCCTCAATTTCAGGCATGGGAATGTTTTTACGATCGTCCGCCTCGGTTTCTTGGGGGGTGTCGAGAATGTCGCTTAATCGCTCTAGGGATAAGGCGGTTTCCTGGAAGTTCTGCCACAGTTGAATCAGACGTAGCAGAGGACTGGTGGTGTAGCCTGCAATGATCCGAAAGGCGATCAGTTGTCCCAAAGTTAGTTTGCCTTGCAGCACCAGGGATGCCCCAACCCACAGCAGCAACAGACTCGAAAGCTGGTTGAGAAAACTGCTCATCGACCCAGCCGTGGTCGAAGTTAGAACCGTCTTGAACCCAGCGCTGACATAGCGAGCATAGCGTTCCTGCCATTGCCACCGCGCTCTGAGTTCAATGTTCTGCGCTTTGACAGTTTGAATCCCCGACATCACTTCGACCAGGTAGAACTGCGTTTCTGCATTGCGTTCTGCCTTGGTGCGAGTCTGTTGCCGAATGATCGGCGCAACGGTCAGCGTGAGGAGGGCAAATAAAGGGACGGTTGCCAGGGCGACGAAGGTAAGCAAGAGGCTGTACCACACCATCACCACAATGTAGATAACTGAGAAGACGGCATCTAATACCACTGTCAGCGCCGTACCCGTAAGGAATTGCCGAATGTTTTCCAGTTCATTGACGCGAGTGGAGAGTTCTCCGACTGGGCGCTTCTCAAAGTAGCGGAGCGGTAGCCTCAGCAGGTGGTCGATCACCTCAGACCCCAATGCCATGTCGATCCGATTCGTGGTCTCCACAAACAGCGTGGTTCGCAGTCCCGTGAGCAGTGCTTCAAAAACTGCCATGACCACCAGCAGGGTGCCAAAGACGTTCAGGGTGTCTGCCCCGTTCTGCACCAGCACTTTGTCGATGATCACCTGGGTGATCAACGGGTTCGCCAGCGTGAAAAGCTGCACGAAAAAGGAGGCAATCAGAACTTCGATTAAGACTCTGCGGTGCCGAATCACCGACGGTAGAAACCAGTGCAGCCCAAACTTTTTCTGAGGGGTCTCTTTGGTGGGTTGCAGTAGCAGAACCTCGCCTTCTTCGCCCCAAGCTTCAATGAAGTCCGCAGGTTTGCGCCGTTGAATTCCTTGTTCAGGAACTGCCAGCACCAGTTCTTTTTCACTGGCTTTGTAGAGCAGGGCAAAGCTTCCCTGCCAGGGCAACATCACCGGGGTTTGCAGCCGACTCACGGCTTCTGCGGGCACAGTTGCCAGTTGGGCGGTTAGTCCCATGAGTTCAGCGACCGCCCCACAGAACCCTAGGGACAGGGTTCCGGCTCGCTGGTTTTGATTCACTAATGCCCGTTTCATCACGTCTCGACGAAACGGCATGTTCCAGTGTTGACTGAGCATTTGAAAGCAGGCAAGAGAGCCGTCGATCGGCCCTCGCCCATGCACATGAGGATATTTGCTCTTGAAGCTGGAGGGATCGTCGGCTTCGTCGAGGGGGATCGGGCGTTGAGGGGCGTAAGGAGTCAGGTCGTCGGTTGAGCTAGTCACCGATTCCTCGTCCAAGGACGCATTGAGCAGCAGCAGGGGGAGGTGCCCAATGCCGATTAGTCGGGCAGAAGGACTTTCGATTTGTAGAACGGTTTGAGCGTCGCTTGAATCAATGCGATCGCCGATCGTGAAGTTCGTCGTGCCGCCACTGAGCAACCACAGGAGGTTGGGTTCAAGCTGGCTCAACGGAATTTTCCCTTTGGGCAAGGTCAGCACGGTGACTTTACTCACGAGCTTCTGTGCCAAGAGCGTGAGGTCGATTTCTCCGATAGCTCGTCGCTGCACTTCGAGCGCTAGCAAATCGTAGAGTTCGACGATCCCAGCCTGCTGCTGAAACGCGGCGGCAAAGTCGGGTTCTTGCTGCAAGAGCGCCCGGAATTCACGAGTTGAGAGGGTGAGGCAAACCGATTCCACGGAGGCGATCACGGTCTCACAGGCAACGCCGCGCACCAGTCCTGCCCACCCAATTAGGGCACCGGGCTGAAGCCGCTCTAAGGTGTCGGGCAGCGTGGATTGGGGGGAATATCCGAGGAGGCGAGCTTGTCCTTCATAGAGTATAGCGACTTGGGAAGGGAGCGTTTCTCGGACGACGATCGCTTGTCCCATGCGATAGCGCAGTCGCTTCATCTGAGCGGCAACGGATTCTAAAACATTTGGGGGAAGCCGATCAAACGGGGGAGTGACTGCTAGAAAGTTGTAAGGGGAGGTGGTGGTAGAGGTCATGCAGCGGCAAGCAACGGGGATTGAGAAGGCACGGGTTGGGGCTGAGATGACTGGTCACTGAGCCAAGCATCAAACAATTCGTCGAGGAGCTTCTGGCGCGTGGGGTCATCGAGTTGTGCTGGGATGCGGTTCTCTAGCCGCAAGATCACGTACCAGTCTCCTAATTGAGTGGGGGGCAGCAGTTGACCGGGTTGGCTGTGAATCAGCTTGTCGGCGATGCCAGGGTGCGGTTGACTGACGGGCACCGGACCGATTACTCCATTTGTTTCGGCTTCGGGTCCCTGGGAATATTTGCAGGCGAGTTCTGCGAAGGATTGCTCCCCAGCTTTGATGCGAAAGTAGAGTTCTTGGGCAATTTCCGGGTCGGGGGTGCGAATCAGGGAGTAAATCAGTTGGTCGAGTTGCAGCTTCCGAGTGAGAAAGAGGGACTCCAGTTTGCCGCCCCAGGTTTGCTGCTTGAATTTCTCAATCCGCAAGGGACGGATGGCAAGCACTTTCAGTTGAGCCAGAGTCATTCCGGTCTGAGTCAGCCAGGCTTGCTGGGCTAAGGCTTCGGTCAATTGGTGGGCTTGATAAAATTGCTCAAGGGCGTGTTCCGTTTCCTCATCGCTACAGTTGACGCTCTCAATCGCCTGGTCAATGAGCAGTTCGCGAATCAGCGGAGTCAGCAGTTGATACTGCATCAGCAGCGGCACGAGTTCAGTCGCCGCAATGGTACGGCTGGCTGCCAACTTGGAGGACTGGTGTCATGGCAGAGAAGGCGATGGTGGGGAATTAGGCTCTAGTGCAGAGTGCCCATCCTGAGCGTGAGAATCCCAAAACTGAACTGAAAGCTGAAAACTTCTTTGGGATAATACTCGAATGTCCCAAGGTTGAATGCCAGTGACGCAATTACTTGGTAGATTTATCAATTCTGTCTTTAGAGGTCAGCAGATGGAGTTCGATTCCCTTGAAATCACGCTGAGTTCTGCACTGATTTTGAGACAACCTGTCTCAATCTGAGATAAGCACTAAAGTTTGCCAGTTCAGGTTGATCACGATCGTTATCAACCGTGATCAGATTCTAGATTGACTAATTAAGTTAATCTCATTGGTAGTGTTCTAGACGTGTTGTAAAGTTCTGTAGAAAGTCTACTGGACCAATTATCTAGTTCATCCAACAACATCTCTGAAACACTACCAGTTAATCTCATTTAGAGACTTAAATAACATCAAAGTGATATCACTGAAGGAGCGGTTTGGTGTTGGTTACTTAGCTATCTCACGCTCCAATTTCTCGTAGATCGCCTCTAAAATCCACTGGTGACGACTAGGAGCAGGACGACGGCTTTTAACCGCCTCATCCACTCGTTTCAGAAGCTCGATAGGCAACCGCATTTTTAGACCTTTTATCTCCTCTTCGCCAGATTCTTCTGAGGGCTGAGGGGATGCCACTTGAGGCACTGATCCACCTTCTTGAATAAATTCATCAACATTTGCTGGCTTCCGTCTAACAACCATCTGACCTCACATTGATTTCTCTAAAGACTCTAAACAATCTCGAATTACCATCTAAATAATTCCATCATGACATCACTTAGGCATCAAAAAGAAGCTTATAGAGTTTTTTGACCTCAGCGATCGCTTTCGAGTCTGATGGCTTAAATTCGGTCACTGCCAGTCCATTAGACGCTGCTGATCGGAAGGCTTTTCGGCTTCCTAATGGAGCATCAATGAATTCTAGACCGGGTGTGTCTTTGGCAATTGCTGCGGCATCCGAATTATCTGAACCTTTTGCATCTGCACGGTTAATGATGCAGAGGGCTTTCAGATTCTCATTGAAAGCGCGGGCTTCCTCGACTAACTTGCCAACACTCTCTAATGTCCAGACATCAAAAGAGCCAGGAAGAAAGGGAATCACATAAACATTCGCCATCGAGAGAGCTGCTCTCTGTCCTGCTGTATCTCGACCTCCCACATCAATCACCACATCGTCGTATTTTTTTGCCATCCGCAAAACTTCAGATCTGACTGCCGCTCCATAAAGCTTGATGGAGGTGTAGCCAGCTCCCTGCTCTATTAAGGTTTCGTTACGAACCGCCGTGAAGTCTGAAGCCGTGCCTTGATCATCAGCATCGACGAGCC
>NZ_LXYR01000044.1 GCF_001650195.1 Phormidesmis priestleyi BC1401
AGTAAGACTTACTTTTCTTCGGTGTACGTATAAGACCCCAACTCACAGAGATTTAGCTCATCGCGTTCAACAATTTGACCCTCCGCAAAGTTGCCCCTGATGCCATACGCGCAAGTCGTCTTGCCGTCAGCAATCGTCACCGTTGCCGTTGCTCCAGGCTCGATCTCTGTGTGGAGAATGTTTTCTCCCCAAGTTTTAGAAGCGGTGGGTTCTACATAAAACTCGGTCAGCGCTTTTGTGGTGTCGTTGTGTAAGGTAAATTCGAGATCTTCCGCGTGAGCACTTTGCATTCCAATGACCAGAGCAGGCAGGGCTAAAGCGGAAGCCGTGAGAACGCGGCGAAGGGTGGAAGAGAGCATCTAGAGTTTTCCTAAACTATGAATATGACCAAAAGTTAACCGACACCCAAAGCGATTCACAACAGTGTTTGCACGAGTTAGACGCTTCACGAGAAGAATATTATGTTTCAATTGCAGCAAGGTTCACATCGCGGTAGATACCTTGGGACAACTGCTAGCGGATAGTGCCCTTTTAGAAAGGCTGGAGAATACTCGGGATTGAGATGCAGTCGAGTAGGACATCACTGCCCTACTCGACTGCATCTCAACCCCAACTATGCAACTCATGCTGCTGCCGCGCCTGACTCGGCGACAGCAAACTATATGCCCAGCATTTTTGATTCAGCGATCGACCCATTTGGCATTGGCTGCAAAAATTTCCCTGATTATCGCTGGTCGGCAAAGGCTTTTATCCAATGCTTGCTATTATTCTGAGAATAGTCTGATAGAGATAAGTCTAATTATCTCTATCTAAAATCCACCCACCTTTTTCTTCACCGATGGCTTCATCCGCTTCTGACCCCGTTTTACCGATCGTGATCGTGCCGCTCGAAGGAGGCAAGGAAAAGGAACCCCGACGCGAAGAACCTCCAGACCTGCGGCATTGGCAGATTGAGGAGTTTCTGCGTCAGACCGGCAAGGCAGACAACACCCAGCGCACTTATCGGGGACAGCTTCAGCGCTTTGCGGCCTGGTCTGAGAAGTCTTGGCTCGAGGTCACCCCCAGTCACATTGGCAAGTATCGGCGAGAACTGAAGCTAAAGGGGTTGAAGCCGACTTCGGTGAACCACGCCCTCAATACGCTGCGCTCGTTCTATAGCTGGTTCCGTCGCAGCAATGGCTACCCCTCGGGTAGCCATTGCTGCGACGAATCAGCCCTTACCGACGGATGCGATCGATTTGGAACGACAGGAGGAACCGCAAGCGGCTCACCTTGATGGGGAGGACTTGGGGGAGGTGTGGGCGGTGCTGGAGTTGGAGGAGAAAACGCGGGTGCGTGACCGGGCGGTCGTGTCGGTGCTGCTGCATGGGCTACGGGCATCGGAGGCATCGGCGCTGGATGTCAGCAGCTGGAATGGCAAGATTTTAACCGTCCATCGGTACAAGGGGCAGAACGTGAGTGAGATACCCCTGAGTCGAGAGGCGCGATGCCATTTGAAAGCCTATCTGGAGTGGCGACGGCATCAAGGTGGAGCGTTTGAGCCAATGCCGGAGAGTCCCATGTTTTTGGCGCAAGATCCGAAGAGTGCCGGGAAGCGGTTAGGGTATAAGGGCTTGCATCGGATGGTGAAGAAGCTGGGGGCGATCGCGGGGGTGGAGAATCTGCATCCCCATCGGTTTCGGCATTCCTTCGGGACAGAGGTGACCAAGCGCGGGGTGGATCCGCTGTTTGGCAAGGAGTTGATGGGGATTAAGAGCGATCGGGTGTTTGAACGCTACACCAAGGGGGTGTTTAAGCAGGCAGCAGGTGAGGCGTATCTCAAGGCGATCGGGGAGAGTGATGAGGAGTCAGCAACCGAGTCTCAGAACTCATCTGTTAGTGACGATTCTATGGGACTAAACTAAGACAAAAAGCTTGCAGAATAGAAGTTACAGGTACTAAAAAGAAGAGTGGGTTTTGAGAATCTTTAGCGTCCGTTATTAAGAAGATGAAAGGAGTGATCGCCCCTCGACGACAGAATAAGACTTTCAGCCTCTCAAAACCCTTCCCAAAATCAAAGTCTCACAACTTTAATCCATCAATGGGTTCTGAGAGTCTCGACCGTTGCCTGATTAAGCGCTTTCGGCAATGAGACATGAGGGCTAAACAAGCTTAAATCTCCGAAGAGAAGTAAGAGCGGATTTAAGATCGACAGCTCAATGTAGCAATCACCCTTCCAGCAATTCCTTATAATTCTGGCGATACTGGCACGAATCGGGTTTCCTATTTACCCGTCGCCAAGGGCATATAGCAGCAGCCCAAAACTCACCAGCAGGAGTAGGCGGTCGTTCAAATGGTGAGCAGTGAGCAGAAAAATGACTCCGAGGCAGCATGTTTATTCAGTGTGTATCCCTGCACCATCAACTGTCTCTTGGCAGAACATCATGAGCATCTTGATGACGACGATGGAAGAGTAGTGCCAAGATAGGGGGAATGCTATGGACGGGGTACCTAAGATGTTTTCATCTGTCTCTGTCTCTATCACCTGCTTCAATCCAAACTTGATGTTTGAGTTGAAAAACTATCGAAAGGTTAGAACGGATGTCCTTACTGACGATCCAACAACGACTCAATGCCCTACTGCCTGCATTACAATCTCCTCGCTTGCTAGAAAATCAGGGTATTGGCAACGAGATAGGTTTCTATATTTTTGATTACAACCCAGAGCATGAGCCGTTGGTTCAGCAGCACATTCCCAAACTGCGATCGAAGCTTGAGTTACCGCCTAGCAATCTAAAGATTGTTGAGATTAACCTATATGGCGCAGTTTTAAGCATTCTGGAAGAGCGCAAAGTTTTACAAAAGGCATTTGAACTGGAATCTAGCAAAGGGAGCGCGGCTTTGAAGAAGTCGGTTAAACCGATGGTGCGTCCTGAGCAGGTCGTTGATTACATTCAGAAACAGCTTCAAGGGAATGAGCGGCTGATTTTTCTAACGGGTGTGGGAGCCTGTTACCCAATTTTGCGCGCTCACACGATTCTCAATAACCTGCATTCAGTCCTCGATCGCACTCCACTTGTGATGTTTTTCCCCGGATCGTATGACGGACATGAGTTACGGTTGTTTAACACGCTCAAGGATGACAACTATTATCGCGCTTTTCCTTTAGTGCCTCGCCAGGAGTATTTAGCATGAACATTGATCAACTGTTCCAAAAGAGCATTCACCGCAACATTAACGGTGTGATTAAAGTCGCTCAACAGGACTATGAAAGTGTTCGGCAAGAACTCGAAGAATATATTGTGACGAAGGAGTTAGACAAGCATTTTCACGCTTTCTTCGAGCGCTATACCAGTGCGCTAGACACCCCTACCGACAAAATGGGGGTTTGGATTTCTGGCTTCTTTGGCTCAGGAAAATCTCACTTCCTCAAAATTCTGTCTTATCTACTCGCCAATCAGGAATTGAATGGTCGACAGGCTGTAGATTTTTTTGACGAGAAAAGAATTCCTGATTCAATTCTACGAGCAAACATTATTCGATCGGCTCATGTGTCAGCGGATGTGGTTCTATTTAACATTGACTCCAAAGCTGATGCCACGAGCAAAAACCAGAAAGACAGCATTGTAAAGGTCTTTCAGAAGGTATTTGATGAGCATTTAGGGTACTTTGGCACAGTGCCTGCGATCGCCGAATTTGAGCGCACGTTAGACGAACAGGGCAATTATCTGTCCTTCCAAGAGGCATTTCAGGCGGCGAGCGGTGTGTCCTGGCAGGGAGCGAGAGACGCTTGGGGCTTCCATCAAGACGAGATTAGCCAAGCGTTGCAGGTCAGCCGAAGAATGAGCGCTGATGCAGCCGATCGGTTGGTGGAAACCTACGACCAGAACTACAGCCTGAGCGTTGAGCAGTTTGCTTGCACGGTGCGACAATACCTTGATAAGAAGGGGTTACAGCATCGCTTGATCTTCATGGTGGATGAAGTCGGGCAATATATTGGCGAGAATAGTGACCTGATGCTGAACTTACAGACTGTTGTGGAAGATTTGGGGGTTCATTGTAGTGGACGTGCCTGGGTTGCGGTCACTTCTCAAGAGGCGATGGATGAAATTACGAAGAATCGCATCAAAGGCAATGATTTTTCTAAGATTGTGGGGCGGTTCCACCGTCCGTTAATTTTGTCTTCTGCTAACACAGATGAGGTGATTCGGCTCCGCTTGCTGGCAAAGACTGAATCTGCTGAAGCGGCTCTCAAAACGCTGTATGGCGAAAAGGCTCCACTACTCAAAAACCAGCTTGCCTTCACCCAAGATAGTGCCGAGATGCCAGGATATCGGAGTGAGGGTGAGTTTATCGCGACCTATCCGTTCATTCCCTATCAGTTTGGCTTGCTGCAAAAGGTCTTTACCCAAATTCGCTTGATGGGTGCTGCCGGGAAGCACTTGGCATCGGGAGAACGATCGCTCCTAGATGCATTTCAAGTAGCAGCACGAGCCGTTGCCGATCAGCACAGCGACATTTTGGTGCCCTTTCACACGTTTTATCTAGCGATCGAGGGTTTCTTAGATAGTGCTGTCAGCCAGGTAATTAGTCAGGCAAAAGAGAATTCGCAGCTTCAACCGTTTGACATTGATCTGCTCAAAACGCTGTTTATGGTCAAATATGTCAAAGAAATTCACGCCAATTTAGATAACCTAACCACCCTTTGCCTCAGCAGCATTGACCAAGACAAGCTGTTATTGCGGCAGCAAGTCCAGGATGGATTGAATCGATTGGAGCGGCAAACCTTGATCCAGCGTGTGGGGGATGATTACGGCTTCTTGACTCACGAAGAGCAAGATGTGGGGCGAGCGATCAAGAATATTGAAATCGATCCAGGGAAAGTTACCACTGAGTTTCAGGGAATGGTGTGGAACTCAATTTTCACTGACAAAAAGCTGAAATACGACTCTCGTCATCAATATAGTTTTAATCGAAAGCTAGACGATCAGTCATTTGGGCAGCAGCTTGATGATTTTGCGCTGCATCTAATCACCCCTTATGCCGATCGCTACCAAGAGTTACAGTCAAACGAAGCCTGCATGTTGGGTACAAGTTCTGGACAGGAAGTGTTAATCCGCTTACCAGATGACGGACAGCTAATCGATGAGGTGAATGAGTTAGTTAGAACAGATGAGTATCATCGCCGCACCGATCAAAGTACGCTCACACAATCGTTGAAAACTGTTCTGGCAATTCGAGGAGAGCAGAACAGCAAACGACGCTCTGATATTGAGAATAAGCTCCGTAATTTAATTGCCCAGGCGGATGTATTTGCCAACGGTAGCAAGGTTGAGGTCAGCACCCGTGATGCTAAAGCATTACTCACTGAGGGCTTGACCTACCTGATTGGCAATATCTACACCAAGCTTAACTATGTTGAGAGCGGGTTTGCGACCGAGGATGAAGTGACCAATGCCTTGACTCGTGAAACTGAGGTGCAGAATTTACAAGGCAATCACCCCAACGCGGCAGCACACGGAGAGATGGAAAGCTGGCTAACGAATGAGGCACGATCGCATCGACGAGTCAGTATCCGGTTGCTGCGGGAGAAATTTGAGGCGCGTCCCTGCGGCTGGTCAGAGTTTGATGTGCTGGGGGTGATGGCAGAACTAATCAATAAAGGCAAAGCCGAACTACGCCGCGCTCAGAAAACTGTCAACTCAAAAGAAAGAGGACTGGTTGCCAAGCTGCGGGCAAAGATTGGGCTAGATGAATATCTAGTGCATCTGTGTCAGGAAGTTGATTCGGTGAGCCTGCGTGTGGCGAGAGAGTTAGCAAACGATCTCTTACCCAGTGCGCCTCCGACCGATCCGCTCAAGCTCTATGAGGAGTATCAGCAAATATTTAAGCAAGGGTGTATCGACCTTCAAAGCTGGCGCGATCAAGCGGAACGAGATCAGTTACCGTTTGCAGCGTTGCTGACACAGCATTTGGAGGTGTTACGCAAGTTATCGGAAACGGACGGGACAGCAACGTTCTTCAATGCAGTCCGTGATCAGAAGGAGAAGATTGAAGACTATACCGATGATAGGCAGAAGCTGAAGTCGTTCTTCACGGCTCAATTTACTATCTTCCTGAAAGCCAGATCAGATTTGGCAAAGCTGGAGCCAGAGTTGCGCCACATTAGCGAGGCAAAACTGCTGGGACAGGTAGAAACGGCCCGATCGATTCTCAATATGAGTGACCCAACCGCCCAAATTCCTCAGCTAGGAGGATTGCTAAAACCCGTTCAAGATCAGGTGCAAGTAATTTTGCAACGACAGGTGGCTGAGGTGCAACAGATTGGCAGTCGAGTCAGAGAACAGGTGGGAGACTATGCACGATCGGCTCATGGAACGGTGATCGATCGCCTCGATCTGACTCCATTCACGCAGGAGATTGAGCAGGTGAATCGTGCTGCTAGAAGTGCCATCAGCATTGATTCGGCGATCGCCCGTCAAAGTGACCTGGAAAACCTCTATTTAGCGTTGATTCAGCGGGTCGATCGTCAAGCGATCGAGATTCTAGAACAACTCAGGAAACAGCCGGATTCAGAGAACCTGGTGGTGCAGGCGAAGCCTATTGTGCCGATCAAGGTGGCACGAGTTGCCCCGAAACCTGTCCTTGAGACGGCTGCGGACGTTGAGGAGTATCTAACGGCACTGCGAGGAACGCTGATGAGAGAAATTGAGCAGGAGAAACGAGTCCGGTTGGAGTAATTGGGCGTATGTCATACTTTGATCAGCGTATGACAGAAAATAAACTGATGTCGATGAGCAAAGTTGGGGGACGCTATCAGGTTGTTGTTCCTAAAGAAATTAGAGAGGCACTGAACCTGAAACCTGGTGACTATTTAGAAGTCACAATTGTAGATGGAGCCGTGGTGATGGTTCCACAAGGCTCTTATACCTCACGATTGTTTGGTAAACACCAAGACGTTTGGCAGGGAGAAGACGCAGTGGCGTATGTGCGGCGTGAGCGAGAATCATGGCGCGACTAACCGACCTTCAAGGGTGCAGGGTTGGGCTGGATACAGTGGTGTTTATCTATGCCTTAGAAGGGCATCCTACCTTTGGCGATCGTGCGACCCAGTTGTTTGAACGCATTGAGCGAGGGACGATCAAAGCCTCTGCTTGTGATCTGGTATTAGCAGAGTTGATGGTGAAACCTTTGCGCTCAGGACGAGCAGATATTGCGGAAGGCTATGCCGCGACGTTGCCCCAGTTCCCGAACTTGAACTTTTGTGCCATGACTCAAGCGATCGTCCTTGCGGCAGCGCGATTACGAGGAAGCAGTAAGTTGGGTTTGGTGGATGCGCTGCATCTGGCGGCAACTCATGCTGATGGCTGCACTCTTTTCATTACCAACGACACGGCAATTCAGCATCCCGACCCAGGGTTAACGATTCTTTTGTTGTCTGATCTTTATGTTTAATGTCTTTTTCTGCTGCAATTCAAAAGGAGAAGCATGGAATTTAGTTTGCATAATGACAAGATGCAAGGGTATATCTCGATCGCACAGCGGAGATCGCAGAGCCGTTTGGAACAGCTAGTGCAGCGCCGAGCGCAGGGGATGGAGGTATCTCGGAAGGCAGCGAACTTATTGAAACAGGAATTTGGTGTAGGACGAGTCGTTTTGTTTGGCTCAGTGTTGGGAGAAGACTTCCATGAATCGTCCGATCTTGATCCGGCAGTCTGGGGTTTGCCAGAATCTCTCTATTTTAAGGCGATCGCTCGGTTGGAGGGGTTAGACGGATTCGCGATCGATCTGGTAGAAGCTCAACACGCCCTGCCTCACATTGCAGACGCAATTAAGAATGGGATTGATTTATGAACCGTACTGCTATCAAAAATTTTGCTATCTGGGCACGTCGATCGCTTCGTGAACAGGTGAGAGCTAGAGCCACACAGTTTGGCATTCGCTCAAATGAGATTCAGGAGGCACAGGAAGTCTCTGGTGGGTTGGTCGTAGCGGGGCAGGCGTTGAATGCTGATGAGGCAAAGCAATATCGGCTGTTGCGATCGCGATTGCAAGACTTGATGCAGCTTTATAAGCAGGCGCAGGCAGTAGATGTGCTGATTGATGAGATTGCCTACACCTGGTTTAACCGACTGGCGGCACTGCGGTTTATGGAGGTGAATGGTTACTTGACGACGCGGGTGTTGAGCAGCAGTGACCCGAAGCTGGTTGACCCGGATGTGTTGCGCGATGCGGGCTATATTGCTGAGGCGGGTGAGTTTCCGGGGTTGGATCTGGATCAGCTCGATGAGTGGCGCAGTGTGGCGAGTCGTGCCCCAAACCCAGATGAGTGGCTCTATCGGCGGCTGTTGGTGGCGCAGTGTGAGGCGTTGGCGGCGGGGTTGCCGTTTTTGTTCGATCGCACCCAAAACTATACAGCCCTGTTTGTGCCCACCAATTTGCTGAACAAGGATGAGATTGTGCAGCGATTGGTGACGGATATTCCAGAAGAAGATTGGCGCGACTCGTCGGATAGCGAGAACGGGGTCGAGATTATTGGCTGGCTCTACCAATTTTATATTTCGGAACGTAAGGATGAGGTGATTGGCGCGAAGAGCAAGGTGGCGGCACAGGATATTCCCGCAGCGACGCAACTCTTTACGCCGCACTGGATTGTGCGCTATATGGTGGAAAACTCGCTGGGTCGGTTGTGGCTAGAGTCGCATCCAGAGTCGGGGTTGAGATCGAAGATGCCCTACTACCTGGAGAGTCCAGTAGAATCGCCCCCTAGCCCCCAAGTTTGGGGGAACCAGAGTTCTCAAAGTCCCCCAGACTTGGGGGATTTAGGGGGCAAATTGCCTTTGCAACCTCAAGATCTAACGGTTTGCGATCCGGCTTGTGGCAGTGGTCATATTCTCGTTTATGCCTTTGATCTGTTGTTTGAGATCTATCGAGAACAGGGCTATTTAGAGCGAGACATTCCGGGGTTGATTTTGACGCACAATCTGTTTGGGCTGGATATTGATGAACGGGCGGTGCAGTTGGCGAGTTTTGCGGTGTTGATGAAGGCACGATCGAAGAATTCGCGCATTTTGCGAAAGCCCCCTATGTTGAATTTGGTGACGGTACGATCGACTCGCCATTTAGCCAGTCAATTAGCAGCTAGTCAGTTAGCGACGATGCCATCAGCATCACCCACATTGATCAATCATCAGTTAGTGCTGGGTGAGGTGCGATCGATGCAGTTGCCGATCGTGCCACAGCAGGCAAATGAATCGAGGTTAGGTGATTTGTTGGGTGGGCTGTTGACGGCGTTTGAGGATGCCGACCATTTGGGCAGTTTGATTACGCCGCCTGTGTTTGATGCGGTAGTGCTAAATGCGGAACTGGAGGCAATGGAACAAACGGCACCTGTGTTTGTGGAGTTGTTTGCGGCGTTGCGTCATGTGGTGAAGCAAGCGGAGTTGTTGCGGAAACAGTATTGGGTTGTGGTAGCGAATCCGCCGTATATGGGTAGCAAGAGCATGAATTCTCATCTAAAAGATTTTGCTCAGGCAAACTATCCCGATAGCAAGTCTGATTTATTTGCTGTGTTTGTTGAACGCATTATCGGCATGACAACGGCAGATGGATTTATGGGTTTAATGTCTCCATTTACCTGGATGTTTTTAAGCTCTTATGAAAAGCTTCGCAAACACATACTCAATAGAAACACGTTAACGAGTCTAATCAGACCGGAATATCATGCGTTCTTTGAGTCCGCTTATGTTCCAATCTGCACCTTTACTCTCAGCAAAAAGGTTTTACCTGAATATTCAGGAACATTTATTGATCTCACTCAGTTTTATGGAGCAGATTTACAACCCATTAAAACATTAGAAGCGATCGCTAACCCAAACTGTGGTTATCTTTACCACGCAAAAGCAACCGACTTTGCAAAAATTCCGGGGAGTCCGATCGCGTATTGGGTGAGTCGCAAAGTAGCTAAAATCTTTGAATCTTATAATTTTCTTTCAGAAGTTGCTCATCCTAAAAAGGGATTAAATACAGCAAACAATGAGCGTTTTTTAAGACTTTGGTTTGAAATCGCAACAGAGAAATTGGGTCTTGCGTTAAGTAGTAAGTTAGCGGCAAAGGAATCGAAGAAAAAATGGCTCCCAAATCATAAAGGTGGAGATTACAGAAAGTGGTATGGAAACAATGATTGGGTAATTAATTGGGAGAATGATGGTCGTGAAGTTCGAGACTATCCAAGTTCAGTTGTACGCAACCCGGATTTTTACTTTTTAGAATGTATAACTTATTCATCTATAAACTCATCATTCTTCGCAACACGTTTTTCAGAACAAGGATTTTTGTTTAACACGGGAGGATCTTGTGTTTTCCTAAAGCGGACAGAATATTACTGGATAGTAGGTAGTTTCTTGTGTTCCAAGTTGTCAACTTTTTTTATGTCTTTTATTAATCCAACTATGAATATTAACGTAGAAGACGTAGCCGCTTTGCCTATTTTAGAAATCGAGGATTCTTTAAAGGAAGAACTTGAAGTTAATGCAAAGAAAAGCTACCAAATTTCTCGTATAGATTGGGATAACTTTGAAGCCTCTTGGGATTTTCAAACTCATCCACTTCTACGAGACAAAACCATTTATCAACTCTCCCAAGCATTTACAACCTGGAAAACTGAAAGCGATCGTGCCTTCCAACAACTCAAACAACTCGAAGAACAAAATAACCGCTACTGGATTGATGCCTACGGGTTACAAGACGAACTCACCCCCGAAGTCCCCGACGAGCAGATCACCATTCGCCGCGCCGACCTCTCCCGCGACATCAAATCCCTCATCTCCTACGCTGTCGGCTGCATGATGGGTCGCTACTCCCTCGATCGCCCCGGCTTAATCCACGCCGGACAACCCTTCGACCCCAGCCAGCACACCACCTTCCCCGCCGACACCGACGCAATTTTGCCCATCACCGACCAAGCCTACTTCGACGACGACCTCGTTTCCCGCTTCATCGACTTCATCAAAACCGCCTACAGCGAAACCCACCTCAGAGAAAACCTCGACTTCATCGCCAACGCCCTCACCCTCCGCCAAGACGAAAGCCCCCGCGATCGCATCCGTCGCTATTTCCTCACCGAATTCATCTCCGACCACATCCAAACCTACAAAAAACGCCCCATCTACTGGCTCTTCACCAGCGGCGCTGGCAATAGCAAAACAGTCCGCGCATTCGGCGCACTTATCTACCTGCACCGCTACACCCCCAACACGATCGCCCAAATTCGCACCGATTACGTCCTCGAACTGCAACGCAAACTGATGGGAGAGATCGATCGCACCCAAAAGCAACTCGATGAAGCCACCACCAGCACCGCCAAAAAAGCCATCCAACGTCGCCTCAAAACCCTACGCGACCAAGATGCAGAACTCGCAACCTACCAGGCAAAACTACAAACCTTTGCCGATCAACGCATCCAACTCGACCTCGATGATGGCGTGGCATACAACTACACCCGCTTTAAAGGCTTAGTCTACGAAGGCTCAGACCTAAAAATGGTAGACCTAGAGAAAAAAGCCCAGTGGAAGCTAGATCTGTCGAAATCAGAGCGATCACAGTAAAGTAAGTAGCAGGAGGCACAAGCGATGCAACCCAAGTTTCCAGGAATGAATCCCTATCTTGAAAATCCTGAACTGTGGTCAGAAGTACATTTTGGGCTGATTGCAGTACTAGCACGATCACTCAATGCTGTCATTACCCCTAAATATCGGGCTGCGGTTGAGAAACGGGTTTACGCCGACTCGCTGCTAGTTGGCATTCCCGATGTTGCAGTCTTTCAACCGGGCACCCAGGCGATCGCACCCCAGCAAACCACAGCAACGTTGACCAAACCGCTAGTCGTGACAGTGCCGATCGTAGAAGAAACCCAAGAGCGCTTCTTGGAGATTCGAGCAGTGGCGACAGGAACAGTCATCACGATCGTGGAAGTGCTGTCGCCGAAAAACAAGCGGGCAGGCGAAGGCAAAGCAAAATATGATGCCAAGCGACAAACCGTGTTAAACAGCGCGGCTCATTTGGTAGAAATTGATCTGCTGCGAACCGGAGAACCAAAGCCAATGGCAGGAGGCGTGGCATCCGATTATCGGATCTTAGTCAGCCGTGCAAATTGCCGCCCTACCGCAGAACTATATCCATTTAATTTGCGAGAGCCGTTGCCACGCTTTTTGTTACCCTTGCGCCCTGAAGATTCAGAACCCGTTGTAGATCTCCAAGATCTGTTGCAGCAAGTTTATCAAGAAGCAGCATTAGATTTGGCGATCGACTACTCCACCCAACCAATTCCGCCCCTACCAACAGCAGACTTTGAGTGGATTCAAACCTTATTAGAGGTCGAAGCATGATGGTTAACCAATTCGCGCCACCTCAAGCAGCCCCTAACAGTCAAGCCACTCAACGGGTTGTGCTGCATGATGTCAGTTGGCAAACCTATCAAGCCTTGCTGTCTGATATGGGCGACCATCGTTCCTCTCGGCTTGCCTACGATCGCGGTGTGCTAGAAATCACTATGCCCTCTGACCTGCACGAATTCATTAAACGCCTGCTAGAAAGAATCGTGACGACACTCACCGAAGAGTTAAACCTAAAAGTGCGGAGTATTGGTTCAGTCACCCTCGATCGAGAAGACCTCTCGCAAGGCGTAGAACCAGATTCTGGCTTTTATATTCAAAACGCCAGCCACATTCGAGGTAGAAAACTCGATCTTGTGAATAATCCTCCCCCTGACCTGGTTGTAGAAGTAGATATCACAAGTGTTTCAACTCGGCGATTAAAGATCTACAAGCAGTTACAGGTTCCCGAAGTCTGGCGTTGCACTGCACAAGCGATTGAAATCAAACACCTTCAGAACGGAGAATATACCTCCCGTGAATACAGCCTTGCCTTTCCAATGGTTTCTGCTGTGACGATCCAGCAATTTCTTGAACAAGGCAAAGACACGGATGACGATAATGAAGTCGTGCGATCGCTGCGCTCCTGGATTCAACAGCAGCAAAGCTCACCTTAGCGATCGCATCCAATCACACCTGCCCACATGAACATCACTCGCATTCAGGCTATACTACAAACCCTTTTCCAGGATGATTCTCGTTGGTCGCATTCAGGGCAACGTGTAGTGTTTTGGTATGACCCCGATCAGCAGTTCCAAGACACCTTTGCCGAAATCCAGCTAGACGATATTGAAAAACTTCAGTTAAACGACACCCCTTTCACGGTTAAACACCGCCTTCTGATCGAACAGCCTGATCAAGCTTTTCTTCTCTACGCCCCCCATCTAGAACCCGAACCCCAAGACAACTGGCTACTCGATATCCAACACCGAGGACTCACTTTCTCCGCCGATCGAGCTGCCCTGATCTTTGCTGATCTGGGGTTACGTCAACGCAGCCTAGAAACCGTCATCCGCCAATACCTCAAATTCTTCGACAGCCGAAAGCGGACAGAAGCCCTACAAGCAATGAATCTTGCCCCTCAAACCCACGAACAGGGATTTTTATTAGCGATGCTGTCTGTTCTGGTTGGGCTGAAAGTCCCTGATGCCAGTGGTCTAATTCGCCGAGTGCTGATGGCAGGGCTACTTGAAACCGATAATGCACTCTGGGTAGAAATCACCCGCTTTGTCTCCCCCAAAGCCTTCTGGCAGATTGTCCAAGATCACTTGGGGGTAACCGATGCGACTCCTAGCCTCAACAAACTGTTTGTGTGCCTGCTCATCACCCATTTCGATACTGCCCTGCACGGACACCTGCCTAAATCACTGCACCCGCACGTCATCCTTCCAGGTCAACAAGCCTATGCCTTCATCGACCAATGGATGCGCGACCAGCAAGACTCATCCAAGTGGATGGAGCTAAGTCAATTGATTGAGGCAGAACTTGATCTATTTCCAACGATCGAACCCCTCGCCCCTGACATCCTCTTTGAAGCGTCTAGCTTTGAAGCCGTTGACCAAGCTCTCATCCGCACTTGCATTCAAGAACTCAAGGCACAGGCAAGCGACCTCACCCGTTGGCGCACCCGTTTTACAGCAAGACGTTCCACCGTTTGGTATCCCAAATATGAAGCAATCTATCAGGCACTAGAAGCTGCGATCGATTTAATAGAGCTAAAACATCGCTACGCTAACTTTCGATTGTCTGCACCTCTGCTGTTCAACGCCTACGCCACCGAGATCCATCAGTTCGATCGCGCTTACCGTCACTTCATCGTTGCTAGCGACCGTGCGATGGGTGACATCATCAAAAACCTGGTTAAGGAAATTGAAAATCTTTATACCTACTGGTTCCTTGATGGGCTAGGAGCCGCCTGGTCAGACGCACTGGAGGCGCAAGCAAATGGGCATTGGCAGGTCGCAGGAGTCACGTCTCAAGCCAATTTCTTTAACCACAACATCACCCCAATTCTAGAACGCAACGATCGTGAGAAAGTGTTTGTGATCATCTCTGACGCATTGCGCTACGAAGTCGCTAGCGAACTCAAAGACACGATCGAAAAAGAGCTACGGGGCGAAACACTCTTAGCCCCCCAACTTGGCGTTCTACCCAGCACCACTCGCCTGGGAATGGCAGCTTTACTCCCCGGCACTACGTTAGAGCTAGTTCCTAAAGATGCCCTGAAGGATGGATTAAGCACAAAGGGAGCGGATACCCGTCTGTCCGTGCTACAGCGCAACAGCGGAGTCGAAGCGACTGTCCTTCGTGCCGCCGATCTACTGGCAATGAGCACTGAAATGGGACGAGAGGCAATCAAACCCTATCGTTTAGTTTACATCTACCACGATATCATTGACGCGATCGGCGATAAAGCTGCTAGCGAACGGCAGGTATTGGCTGCCTGTGAAGATGCGATCGCTGAATTGCTGAAGCTGGTCAAAAAAATCTGTAACTCACTCAATGGCACCCACGTTTTAATCACCGCCGATCACGGGTTTCTCTACCAGCGTCAAGCGATCGCAGAGGCTGACAAAGTTCCCCTTCCCCAAGGAGATGACATTGTAGAAACGAATCGGCGGTTCACACTCCGTACCCAAAATATTGAGGAGCCGAGCTTGTTAAACTTCACCCTTCCCTATGACTCTAGAGGTGCGATCGTGAGTGTGCCCAGAGGAAGCCTGCGTTTTTCAATTCAAGGAGCGGGTGCTCAATATGTGCATGGGGGAGCCAGCCTTCAAGAAGTTTGTGTTCCGGTCATCACCTATCATCACAAACGAGCAGAAAAAGGAGATGATGGCCCTGCCCGAAAGGTAGGGGTGCAGATCAATGCCCGACTCCGGCGCGTGACCAATAACCGCTTCAGCTTCAATTTGATGCAAACTGACCCAGTTGAGGGCAGATGGCGATCGCGGCGCGTGTCAGTGGCGCTCTACGATTCACAAGGCAACGCAATCACCGATGTCAAAGTGGTGGAGCTAGGCAGCAGCAGCCCACATCCCACCGATAGAGAATTCAAACAGACTTTAATCATCACGGTGCCTAACCCGCCTACAACCGCTTCCCTTATTGTTAAAGATTCTGATGACAATACCGAATTAGTACGAGAGACGTGGACAATTAGCCTGGGGATTACAAATGACTTTGGCGACTTCTAAAATAGAAATTGTCCCGTCCGGGCATTAGCAGGTAAATACACAATGGCTATAGATGTCCTCGATCGCAAGCTCAATGATATTTACCCTGGCAGGGTCGTCCGAAAAGACTTAACGAAGCGCATCAAAGAGGGGGCTAGCGTTCCGGTTTACGTATTGGAATACCTATTAGGAATGTATTGCGCCACAGACGATGAGGCAACCATCGAAGCAGGCGTTCAAACGGTTAAGCGGATTCTTTCTGAAAACTATGTTCGTCCTGATGAGGCGGAGCAGGTTAAATCAAAAGTGCGGGAGATTGGGCGGTTCAGTGTCATCGATCGCGTGACCGTCAAACTCAATGAAAAAGCAGATATCTATCAGGGACTCTTGATGAACTTGGGAGTGAAAGGCGTTGCAATTGACGCTGATCTCGTGACCCGCAACCCCAAACTGCTGAGTGGAGGTATCTGGTGCATTCTCCAGCTTGAGTATGAAGCGGGTGCAAATCCTAGCCCATTTATTGTGGCGAGTCTAAAGCCCATTCAAATGCCCAATGTAGATATGGAGGAGTTATTTGCGGGGCGATCGGCGTTTGAGCGAGAAGAATGGATCGATTTGCTGATTCGCTCTACGGGACTAGAACCAACCACCTTAGTAGACGAAGTAAAATGGCATCTGCTGGCGCGGATGATTCCACTGTGCGAGAACAACTATAACTGTTGCGAATTGGGACCGCGATCGACCGGAAAGTCTCACCTCTACAAAGAGATTTCACCGAATTCGATTCTAGTCTCTGGCGGCAAAACCACGGTTGCCAACCTGTTCTACAATATGTCTTCTCGCCAGATTGGGTTGGTGGGGCTGTTTGATGTGGTCGCATTTGATGAAGTGGCAGGCATCAGCTTCCATGACAATGACGGGATTCAGATCATGAAAGACTACATGGCATCTGGCTCCTTTGCGCGCGGCAAAGCTGAAATTAGCGCCAATGCTTCCATGGTATTCGTCGGAAACATCAACCAAAGCGTCGAGTCCCTAGTCAAAACCTCGCATTTGCTGGCTCCTTTTCCAGCCGCCATGATCGATACTGCCTTTTTCGATCGCTTCCACGCCTACATTCCCGGCTGGGAAATTCCCAAATTCAGCCCTCAAAACTTCACCAATCAGTACGGCTTCATCGTAGATTACTTGGCAGAATGGCTACGAGAAATGCGAAAACGCAGCTTTGCCGATGCAATCGATCGCTACTTTCAACTGGGCAATAATCTGAAGCAGCGCGATGTGCAAGCCGTCCGCAAAACGGTGTCAGGACTGCTAAAACTGATCTTTCCCGATGGCAGCTTCACCAAACAAGATGTTGAGACGGCGCTGGTGTATGCGCTCAGAGTCAGAAGACGAGTCAAAGAACAGCTTAAAAAAATTGGTGGTATGGAATTCTATGATGTGCATTTCAGCTACATCGATATTGAAACCTTAGAAGAACATTTCGTCTCAGTGCCAGAGCAGGGCGGTTCGCATTTAATCAGCGAAGATATCCTCCCACCAGGACACCTGTATCTAATCAGCGATAGCGATAGGGGCAAAATTGGGGTCTTCAAACTGGAGCTACAGGCAGTTTTAGGCAATGGTAAACTGAACCGTGCAGGAGTCGCCAGCGCTACTGGCATGAAAGACACTATCAATATTGCCTTGAGCTACTTCAAAGCCAATGCCCATCGGGTCAGCGGTTCAATTCATCCTGACAACTCTGACTTCCTGCTGCAACTCCTCGACCTCCAAGGATCAGGTGTGCCGACCTATAGCGGATTAGCATTGTTCATTTCGCTTTGTTCTGCGGCATTAGGGCGCGCAGTACAGCCTCAGCTTACAATTTTTGGCGAGATGACGTTAGGCGGCACTATCAATCCAGTCAGCCATCTTACAGGAAGCTTGCAGGTAGCCTTCGATGCTGGCTCTAGAAAGATCCTGCTCCCTATGACTAGCGCTGTTGATCTCCCAACGGTTCCGCCTGAGCTATTCACCAAATTCCAGACCTCGTTCTATACCGATCCAATCGACGCCGTTTTCAAAGCGCTGGCAGTGAACTAAGCAGTCGGCTGAGAATTTGGTCAATCAATTAAGCATCAATACAAGAAAGCGCTCAAACCCATCAACGATCAACGGCTGCTTAAGGGCTATCGGCACTGGAGTCGCTCGAATTTCATAGGTTCCTTTGGGCTTAATCGGCTGCAACAATCCTGCACTCACCAAGACTGAAACCGTATTGCTAGACGCTCTCTGGTAGGTTGCTTCTGACCAGCTAGCAAGCGTTTGACTCTCCTCTCTTTGAGTCTCAAAAAAGACTCGTAAATCCGCAGGTTTAATCGCTAGGTCAAACTGCTTTACCTTGTTGAGTAACACATTAGCAATCAATTCTCGTAGCAGCCGATGCTCTAGCAAAATTGCAAATAGAACAGTGAAACGTCGTACATCGGCATGACCCTTTGCTATCAGGTAAATGTATTTAGGCGGTAGCTTTTCCAGACGCTGCCAAATCGTCCGCAATGCACCCTGCCGTGATGTTTGAGAGCGAATCTGCAACAAATCATCAATGACCACTCGCTGCTTAATCGTTTCATATTCAAGCCCCTGCCATCGTAGTTCAGCGATCGCTACTGTTTCAGTCAAGGCAAAAGCATATTTCGTATAAGCCCTATACGAGGAATTTATTGCTGTGTTGAACAAGCCGACAGAGCTTGCTGCTGACTCGTTAATCATAGATGCTCTCTATTAGTTGCAAAGGAAGCTATACGCTTAATCAAGGTTCTCATTCCCTTTAGCCCAGTCAATACTTACTTGCAGTTGTTCTGGAGCCGGTAGTTCTGTTTGAAGCTCTAATGGAAGGCTACCTAACTGATAGGTGCTGGGACAGCTCGCCCGATTTAACTTTGCTAAAGTGTAATCTACTCTAATCCCTCCAACAACTTTGCTACTTGCTCAGGATTGGGCAGTTGGTCTTTCAACTCCTGCGGTAGCGTCGAAGTCATTCGATAGGTTGCGATTCCGATCGGCTTAGTAGCATCTTTCAAGGCGTACTCCACCGTCATCTTGTCTTTAGTCTTGCACAGGATAATCCCAATCGAAGGCTGCTCATGTGAGAGCCGGACTTTATCATCTAATACCGCCAGGTAGAATTGCATTTTACCAAGATACTCTGGCTCAAACTCCCCAATCTTGAGATCGATCGCCATGAGGCACTGCATTGATCGATGGTAAAGCACAAGGTCAATGAAATATTCCTTGTTTCCGACTTCTAGGCGGTATTGGCTTCCGACAAAAGTAAACATGCCACCCATCTCTTGAAGGAAAGGTTCAACTTTTGACAGGATGGCAGTCTCCAGTTGACGCTCTGAATATTTATCCCCCAACTCCAAAAACGGGAACGTGTATTCATCCTTTACCGCCAATTTAGCTTGATTCTGAATCTCTTCAGAAATTGTAGCCTCAAAGTTCGTTTGGTTCAGTAGAGTCTTTTCGTAAGTCTGATTTTCAATTTGATGGAGTAAGACGTTTTTTGTCCAACCATATTTGCGAGTCATACGGATGTAGAACTCTCGTTCCAGATCATCCTTACATTTCTCCATGATGACTAGGTTGTGGCTCCACCCAATTTCTGCAACCATTGGTTGCAGTTTTTGATTTTGGCTGTAAGTGACGTAGAAACTTCGCATATTCCAGATATTGCGAACGGAGAACCCACTCATTCCTGGAAACTCTGCTTGTAAGTCCTTGGCTAGCTGTTCAACGATCGACTTCCCCCAGCTTTCTCCTTGTTGACGAGTCACAATCAGTTGCCCAATATCCCAGTAGAGCGCAATCAGTTCTTTATTGACTGCCCGAAGCGCCTCGTATTGAGCAGACCGAATTCGCTGTTTGATTTCAACGAGAAGACTGCCATATTCTCCTGAACCTAATTTGCTCACTAAACTTAATCCCTAACATTCGACAGAAAAGGCTGGATGCATTATCTAGAGCTAAACTGCATCAGAGACCAATGATCGCAGATCAGCCAGCACTTTCTCCAGCCTTTTTTGTTTTTTAGGATCATCCCAAACCTTCGACCGCTTGGCGAGTTTCAGTACATCATCAATCTGAGTCTTTAAAGGGGGCTGTTCTGCTGCCGCAGCATTAGACTTGAGATTATCAACCCGCTCTTTGATTTGAGCTAAAGATAAGTCTTGGGAAATCGCCTCCTTGAGCAGGTCTTTGCGGTGTTCCTCATCTTTCACACGAGCGATCGCTTGAGCCTTGGTATAGGCAATCTTTCCCTGTTGCAGAGCTTCTAGAACATCGTCAGGAAGCTTGAGTAGGGGAAGGCGATTATTGACGAATGACTCCCACGTCATGGTTGCCAAAGAAGCAAAGGTCGATTGCACAGCCTCGTTTTCTGAACTGCCCATAACGTTATGGGCAACTTTTCCTTTAGCCTCGTGCTGCATCCGATAAAGCAGTTTAGGAACCTCGTCAAGAGCCATTTCTAGCCTGAGTGCCAGAAGCTGTAATACCCCTTCTGTTTCCTCGATCGGATTGAGGTCTTCTCGCTGAAGGTTCTCAATCAGAGCCAGTTGAACTGCCTGTTCGTCCGTTAGATCACGAATCACGGCAGGAACATCATTCAGCCCAGCTTCCTTTGCAGCGCGGTAGCGCCGTTCCCCGGCAACTAGTTCGTACATATTTGACCCGTCGAGAGTCCGCAGCAGCAAAGGCTCTAAAATTCCGTGTTCTTTGACCGAGAACACAAGTTGTTCCATTTTCTGAGGGTCAAAATATCGTCGGGGTTGTTGGGCAGGGAGTTGGATGCGACCAAGCGCGACCGTGTTGGACGCAGAGGAAGTCTCAGCATCCCCGAATAAAGTGACTGGAGCCGTAATCTTGCCCCCGAACACGCGCTCACGCTTCGATGTCATTTTAGCTTCTCCATTTCTTTAGCAATTCCGTCTAGTACCTTCTTAGCTGGATGCTTAGGGCTATAGACAGCTAAGGGAACTCGCTCCATTGAAGCATCTGCGAAGGCAGTTGACTTCGGAATCAGTGGAAAAACTTTAGCGATCGGAGCGAGCTGTTCCTGGATCGCTTTTAGGGTTAACTCGTCGTGAGAGTTGCGGCTATCGTACATCGTGGGCACAAACCCAGCGATTTTGAGATTTCGGTTGGGTTTGGCTTTTACCTTTTGTAAGGTTTGCAAAAGCATATCAGTCCCCTGAAAGGCTTTGAACTGCGTTTGGATCGGAATCAGCAGGTAATCTGTTGCTACTAAAGAAATATAGCTCAGCATCCCTAAACTAGGTGGACAATCAATCAAGATGAAATCATACTGATCGCGAACTGGATCTAAAGCGTCTTTGAGGCGAGTGTCGCGCATATATGCGGTGACTAACTCCTGCTCAGCATCAGAAAGTTTTAACTGCGCGGGCACTAAATCCATGCCACAGATTTCTTTATGGATAGGCAGTTCTTCTTCAGGTACGATCGCGTTATAGACCGATCGCTCTAGCTCTCCTGGCTCCAGCCCCATGAACGTGGTTAGCGATGATTGGGGGTCCATATCGACTAGCAGCACTCGCCGCTTTCTTTGAGCCAAGCTATAGCCTAAGTTCATTGCCAAAGTTGACTTCCCAACTCCGCCAGCTTGGTTAAATAGTGCAATGACTCTTCCCATTTATCTTAAATGCCAATTGTCTTGAGAGCAGCATACCGTACTTAGAAGTACCTAATTTGCCTTCTTTCACACTTAATGACATTGCATAACTCAATCCAGGAGGCTGCTTCATGCAAAGGTTGATTCTAGTGGTGGCATAGTTGAGGCTTCGCTCAAAGTTCTTGATCAAACTTTTGCAGTGTTCAATTCAAGCATTAGAGGTAACTACTCAGCCGAGATTGAAAAACCAGAAAAGGTTTACCCTGAAAGTATTTCAGCCGATTTGGTGCAAAATACAATTCTCAACTAGCTCGGAAAATTGGATTCCTATTGAGAATGGTCGATTTTTGTATATTCAGAGAGAATTTTCAAATCCTACAGGTAGTGGTTTAGTCATCCTGAAATTCTAAATGTAGAGTCTGAGTAGTTACCATTAGAGTATTCAACGATCCATCGAGCTGCTACCGGCACAAATCCCAATTTTTCTGTTCCGCCTTCTTTTGTTTTAACAGCTTCTTGCATGATTGAAAGCGAAAGTCTTGAATCAGTAGTCATGGGGCATTTCAAAAGAAGACTTTTAACCTAACAGCAACAAGAATAGAGGAGATGCGTTGTGAACTCATTACCGCAGCATTCAAGTGAGCGGATTAATGTACTTCACTAGGCAGAAGCAGATTAACCTCAACCTTTTCCTGCACAGATGGAGTGATAAACTGTGCACGCTTCATACAGTCTAGTAGCAAGAGATTAGCGTCATAATATTTCCTTAAAACATCTTTATTCACCTCATCTAACAATTGCGGAAATCGAAGCAATGTTTCGTTATTTGTGTTTGTAGAGTCAAAGAATTGCAGTTCGTCCAACAATTTTGCTGCCCACCTTCCTCCGTCTTGCCGCCACCAACTCATAAACAAATTTTGCTGAGGCGGGAATACAACGCTATCAAGTTGAAGCAATAACTCTTTGATGGATAAAAGGGCAGGTAGAATTGTATCGACTAATCTTGTATGGTAGAAGCGCGCAAACGCCATGATGTCATTCGCCAATTTTTCAGTTGAAACCAGACTCAGCGCGTTGCACATACGTTGATACAAAAGATTAAAATCTGACAGATCTTGCGCGAACTCTTCATCAAGGCCCATCGTTTGTGCCAGCGGAATTGCCTGATAATCCTTAGTTGCTTGCCCACTCTTGCGAAATGACTCAACTCCCTCATCAAAATTGCAGCCCGCTAGGGATAAGTACCAAGCTCGCAGTGCTGATAGCTTATAAGGCAGTTTCTCGGCAGTCTTGATTGCCTTAGTATTGGACCAGGTTAGCAGTTGCTGTAATTCACTCTGATTAGCGAAGGTAGTGTGAAGTTGCTGCTCCATTTGACGAATCATGTCATCTGCGGAGAGCTGCATCTCGGCCACAAGCAAAAACACTTCTCGCCACTGGGAATTGCATATTTGCGGTAGCAAAATCTGCCATGCCTGCTCTAGGTGAATTGACCGAGCCACGAAGTACTCATGGAATGTTAGGTGGGAAAAAGAGTAGATGTAAATCGCCCGCTCCGCTAGCAACCCATGATGTGCCGCGATCGCCTTGATGATTGCCTTGCCCTCTTCCTGTAGCCGAATTAAGCTAGACGCAGCAAGATTGGATTGTCGTAGGTATCGCGCTACAACTTCTTGAGCAAGTTGCTGGTTGAAAAAAGTTGGGACTGCTCAAACGTGACTCGTGCCAGTTGAAGTAGCAGTTCCACTTTATGGGCTTTCCCTAAGTTGCGATAAATCTCATCACGATGGACATTTCGGTGCAAATCCCACTTCTCTAAGAGTGCATCGATACCCTGTTCATATAACTGATGCTGCGTTTTAGGCAAAGCCTTCATATCGCGAAACACAATGCAAATTAAGTTTAGTAGTAACGGTGTAACGGCTAATTCTCGAATTGCTCGATGCTGCGGCTGATTGAGTGCTTCAATTAGAGCTTCGCTCGGGTTAGGTTCTGCTTGTGATTGATCTTTCAGTAGCGCTTTAAACCAGAGTTGAATGAAAGATTCAGCTTGCTCTCGGCTAAAATCAGCAACTTCAATCTCAACAAATTTCTCTCCAGAAAATTCGTACTTGTTAGCTGCAACACGGCAGGTAATTAAGAAGGAATTATCAGCATATTGGTTAATGAACTGCCTAATTTGCAGCACAACTAGCTCATTGCTTGACGCTGACACTTCATCTAAACCGTCTAGACAAATTAGTGCTTTCCCGGATTCTAAAATCGCCTGAACCGATTCCTTAGACACACCCCACTGAACTAGCGTTGAGCAAATAAAACTGAACAGCTCGTTTTCGCTTGAACCTTGCTGGACTACTCTTGCAAAATAAGACAGTTGAATGAAGATAGGAATCTTATCTGGCTGAAATCTGCCTTCGATGCACTGCACCACCAGGTATAGCAAGTAGGTCGTTTTCCCAATGCCAGGTTTTCCTAAAACCATCAGCCGTTGAAGGTTTTCTGCTAAATCCCAACCAGAATGACGCAGCGGCTCTTGTCCTTCTAAGCCCAAGCGATCAAGGTGTTTCACAGCGACAGGAGATTGGAGAAGTGCAAATAGTGATCGCCAGCGGCGATTGACAATCTCTCGCCAAACATCTGTGCCCGTGTAAATGGCTTCCACATCTACGAGTTCTGGAATACCGAAAACGCGAATTCTGCCGTACTCCTGGTGAATTCTTTCGTACAGTTGCTGGCGAACTTGCTGAACTTGTGCCTCGATTCCTGAAACTGGTTGACCTTGAGCCAATGAACCTTGCGCCTCTACCAATGACCGCACGTGCTTGAGATTCATGGAGCGGTTTTTTGATAGCAGCTTCAAGTGGAGAAGTTTTCCAGGAACGCGCGGCAAATTATGAATGCCGTCATCGTCATCGTCGGGCACTAACACCTTGATTTCTTTAAGCCTTTCCAGCAGGTACCCGAGATCGCGTTTTGTGCGTTTGATCTTCCTGCCTTTTTCTTGCTCGCAAAACAGGATAAAAAGCTGATTTAGATCTTGATGAGTTGTCTGAATTCGCAAACAAAACCCGTTAGAGGACTGCGCCACCCACTCAAACTCGATCGCATAGGGTGAATCCTCTCTATTCTCAAGCTTTCGATCAGCCCAAGTTAGAAGTGCATCTACTAGGTCAAAGACCTGCTGTTGAGTTTCGGGTCGCCAGCCTGAAAGTCCCATAATGTTAAGAAATCTGAATTTTATGAGAAATCGAGGTCCTAAACTGCTGCGGAATCTTAATTGCTGATCATTCCGCAGCCCAACACATTGATTTTACTGCGCCAGAACAGCTTGGACAGGTAAGTTGCTGCGGAATCATTCCCCAGATATTTCTTGAGTTGACGACAAATCTTCGGCTCAACCCGTGTTTATAGCTAGTAAGTGCCTTTTTGCTCAATCTATGACTTCGACAAGACGGAACGATGCGTCTAATTTTCTGCTGCCAAACAAATCGCTGCTTGCAAGTACACCAGACTCCTCACTGGCAATCGATGAACCGTGTGGAATGGCGACCCACGAACTGCTTGCAAAGTACGTAATTAAGTACGTTTCAGGACTTAACTGCTAAGACCATTGCCCACTCTGGCTTCTGAGATTTCCCTACAGCTTGCGGGGGTTATACGGAAATCTCGGAAGCCAATATCTGACAGGCATTCCAGACGATCACTTATTCACTGAAACAACTGCTTTTTCTGCCCGAAGTACGCTTCTAAATACAGAGATATGACTGCTAGAAAGAACCAAAAATCTCAAAAGGAAACAGAAGTCAAACCGCGTGTAGAAGCTGGAAAAATCTCTTGCCCAGTTTTAGCAGATGGCTCACTTCGGTTCAATATTCCCCAAGAACACTCCGTCGGCAACAAGAAACAAACTCAAATACGACTAAGACTGAAAGAGTCTCCTGAGAACCGAGCGATCGCCGATTTGATCACTGCTCGTCTGAATGAACGCATCGCGACGAACAACTACGAACCAGAAAAACTTAATGAGTACATTGACGAGTATAAGTGTCTCTACATGGGATCTGATTGTCAGTCGCCTTCTTCTAAACGCCCAAAGGCTGTGAAGAGCAAGACTCCGACACTAGATCAGCTTTGGGAAATGTTCTGCCAGTACAAAGTACCCCTCGTCAAACAAACTACTTTCAATATAGTTTTTTCTACTGTTGGTAATCACATTAGTAAATTGAAGACGAAGAATTTGGAGGAGGCAGATACTATCATTGCCGAACTACGCCGGCAAATTAAGTCTGACTCTGCAATGTATCGAACCTTGAGGTACATCTCCAGTTGCTGTGACTGGGCAGTTAGCCGGGACAAAATTCTAAAGAATCCCTTCAAACTTACCCTAGATGATTTGAGAGAGCCTCAGACAGATGCTGACCCCGACCCTTTTACGGGGGAGGGACTGTGTCGCGTTATCGAAGCATACAAAAAACATCCTCGCTACCGTCACTACGCCCCTTTTATTCAATTTAGACGAGCTACAGGCTGTCGGATTGGAGAGGGAATTGGGCTGAAGTGGAAGCATGTTCACATGGAAGAAGGCTATATTGAGTTTTGTGAGACGCTCACGTGGACTAGCAAAGGAGTTGTTCACCAAGAAGGCACGAAAACTGAGCCATCTCGCAGATTTCCGATTAAAGCTAATTTGCATCAGCTTTTAGAGGAGCACAAACCTGCTAATGTCAACCCCGAAGACTATGTATTTCTTGATTCAAATGGTGGACATATCAAGTACAAAAGATTTCTCTACAGCTGGTACGGGGAAAAGCGCAAGCGGACGTTGAAAGATGGAACAAAGAAGACGTACTTTTGTAAAGGAATTGTTTCTCAACTAGCAGGCCTACCAGAGGAGGACGGTGGAATCGATCACTACCGAACACCCTATTCGCCCCGACACACGTTTATCACATTGGCTTTAGATAAACTTGCTCGAAAGCGGGAAGTGAAGCTCAGCGACGTTGCCCAACTAGCAGACTACCTCGGCACCAGTCCCGACATGATCTTTAAGCATTACTTGGGCAAAAGTGGTGACGATTCGATCGTGGACATTGAAGAAGATGAGACAGCATCAACATCGATCGCCCCTCTTCAGAACAATACTCAGCCTCCGACTGAGACAGTAACTCAGCTCAACTTCGCTCATCAGTTAATCGAGCAGTTGACTCAGCAGCTTAACCAGATCACTCAACAAAACCAATTCCTGCAACAGCAGCTAGCTCAACTCCTTTCTCTACAGGCAGCCCCTCAACCGATCAACTGTTCTCCTAGATCTTTCGAGCAGCATGAATCAACTGTGCCTTCAGAATCTGATCTCGATCAGCTAGCATTACTGCTTGCTGTGAACAACCAGATTGAAGGCGAGTCGGCACCCACATCTGAGCAACGCTAACCTCCAATCAGAGAAGATAGCTCTTGCAATAGTTCTTTGACGCGCTCCCGCTTTTGCGGGTCTTCCCAAGCCTTAGATGCTCGAATACGTTCGTAGGCTCGATCGAGTAAGTCTTGCGGTAATCTCGGTTCTACAAGCGGGTTAGATGAATTAGCTCGAATCCGCTTACGAATCTCACTTAAGCTAAGACTTTGGTCTACAGCGTCTTGTAAAAGAGAAGATTGAAAAGTTTTATCTTTGACTCTAGAAATAATCTGCGCTTTAGTGTAAGCGAGTTCTCCCGATCTCACTAACTCTAAGAGGGGTGTGGGCAATTTGAATAGAGGTAAGCGATTGACGATGAATGATTCCCAAGTGAATCGCCCGATCTCAGAAAAGATCGACTCAATCTGATGAAATTGAGAGCTACCAATAATGTTATGGGTAATTTTTCCTCTAAATTCATTTTGCAGTCGATAGAGTAAAGTCACAACTTCATCAGTTGTCAAGTTGAGCCGTAATGCCAGTAATCTCAGAACCCCTTCTGTTTCCTCAATGGGATTAAGATCCGCTCGCTGAAGATTCTCCACGAGAGCTAAAGATAGAGCCTGTTCATCTGTCAGTTCACGTACTGTTACAGGCACTTCAGTTAATCCGACAGCGATCGCTGCCCTCAACCGTCGTTCTCCAATGACTAATTTATAGTTTCCATTGTTTGAAGGACGAACCACCAAATTCTCAAGAATTCCATGAGTCTTAATAGAGTAAGACAACTGTTCTAATTTCTGCGAATCAAAGTACTGCCGAGGCTGATGCGATGATACTTGAATTGCTGAAACTGGCACCATAATATAAGATAAATCATTTTGCATTAGCACAATGCTATTAGCATTGCATGTTCGTTGATCAACAATACTAACTTCAGGTTGGCGCTGTCTTTGATTAGCATGACGGTATGTCATAATTTCCACATGGATCTAATTTCACATGGTTAGGACCTAAGTACAGGACAAAAAATGGAAAACGGGAAGACGAACTCTGCTAAAACGTCAGTGCAGCAAAGGTTCCAGCCGTTTTAGCTAAAAGCTCTGATGGGAGGGCTTTTCAGGCTTTTTGTCCTGTACTTAGGGTTAGGACTGGTGAATTTGCAAGTTCATCTGGCTTGCAATCGCCTCCACCACCCCTTTATTTTTCAGATCCCCAAGAGCCTTGTAAAAATCACCAATGCTTAATTCCCATCGATCGCAAAACCCAGCCACATCGATGGTTGGCGTAAGTTTACCAGGATAGTCGATTTGCAGTGCAAAGTAGAGGTAGTCGCGATCGCTCGTCAGTAGTTTTCTTGATCGAACTTGCAAAAGTTCATCGCGATCGAGAAAATAGCCTGCCTGGTGCGCTTTGGTCATTCTCACACAATCTCCACAAGCCAAACTTCTTCGGAAAGACCTAACAGGTCAGCCGCCTCGAATGCGTCGCGTACCCAAAACTGAGCGTGATTCCATCGTTCGGCAAGTTCTCGCAGTTCGAAAATGTCACGACTCTCCCACACCCAGATGTCAAGGCGGTTACAGTACCAAGCACTCGGAAGGGTTGACAATCCTTTTAAGCAAGGTTGCAACTTTGCAGCTTGAGCAGGCAAGGCAGAGCTAAAGATGAAAGTTTGGCTCAAGTCGATCAAAGATTTAACCAAATCAATCGGAGTCGTCGGATTTAGCCTAAAGTCTGACACGCAGTTGTTTTCTCCCTTACTTCTTTACTCCCATACCCACTGCCGCCAAGCCGCTGGAATTATTCCATCCCGTAGAGCGGGGGCAATCAGGCCCTGATGAGATTTGCAGGCTCTCAGCGCATGGCAGCGCCGACAGAGCGTCCGCAGATTTGAGTTTGCATTTGTCCCTCCATGCGAAAGCGCCATCACATGGTCAATATGTGCCTTTTGAAGCGGCAGCGAGTTCGCGGGTTGATCGCGGCAATAGGGTCCCTGACAGCGGCCCTGGTCTCGTAGCCAAATCTGCTGTCGGGTTTGTTGCCAAATTGCTCTGGGTTGTCGCCGTTTTCGCATGGTTGTTCCCTGTCTTGTCATACCTTACCTGACCACACCCCAACTATCCTTGCCATACCGGAACCCGACGTGCCCCTACTTGTCTTGCTACGTCTAGCCAGTCCAGACCGTGTGGATGTCTGACACTAGGAAGTGTCAGACACAATGAAAGACTTTACGTCAAAGCGCCCAAACCCGATCGCGCGTCCATCCCCCAGTCCTACAAATTGTCCGGCCGTTAGGCATAGGGCTTCCATCTCAGCCCTGGAAAGCACTGTTTTATCCCAATGAATTGTAAATTGGCAGAGCCAGCCTGGAGCAGCAGCAACCCGATAACGGATGTTTCGTCACCCGGTTGAAGGGTTCCGAACGCCCTCAACGTAAATGTAGACGGGGGGTAATGACTCAATGGCTTTTCCCCGGTCGATCAGCTCTGGATTCTTTGGGACAAAGCGATCAGCAATCAGAATAATCTCTTCTTGAATTTGTAGGGTTGCCGAGACTGCAGTTTGTAGTGATTTACCCCGTTTGATAAATGGGGCAGCAGATCGAATACAACTGAAGACGTAGGTGTTGTAAATAAGCAGTTGCCGATCGCTGGTCATTAGAACCGTCTTGCGCCACTCTCCTGGATTGTGACCGGCTACTCCTTCTGTTTCCTGCTTTTGGAGAGGAATTGCATCTATGCCAAAGTGGTGCCATAAAAGTGGGCGGGTTCCTTGCAAGGCAACTTGAGCCGTGAGTAGATTGCCAATTATGGGAGCTGATGGTGTCATGGGCTAGGCATCCAAGAACAATCGTATTGCTTGAACACCATTAGACGGCTACCCCTAGTAGCAAAGCAAGGAAATCGTGTCAGATTGACATAGGTTCAGTCTTCCGATTCTTCTGAGCGCTGCCATTGTTCAAGAAGGGGCTGCATCCGGTCGGCATTGGTTAATAAGAAATCTGCCACTGCCAAAATGCGCTGGTATGCAATTCCTGGGATGCGACGACTAGTACGCCCAACCAACCAGTGGCTCGCACTTGATCTCGATACTCCACAGATTGCCGCGATCGCCGCCGCATCCATTCCCCAGCGAAAACTAAAGGTCTCAGGAGATAAAAGCATCCTGTTGTGCAATTCGAGCACGCGCTGTCGGTTGAGGCTAGTCATGATATATAGCCTTCTGACTGGTTAGGCAATCGCCCCATTGGTTCCAAATCCGCTTCAAATGCGAAGTCGTGACAGCAAAAGCTGCGGGAAGGACTCTGCTCGTCAAGCAAAATTAAGTAGTGTAGCCCAGTCACCTGGTGGGTCGCTTCATGGCTGTAAACCACGCCAATCACATGACCGAAATCTGGCTCAACGTTCATTCGCCAACAAACGGTTTCTCCGAGTCGAAATTTTGGTTGAGGCACAAGCGATGGAATTTTTTCGGGCAGAACGATCGGCGGGAGTGGCGGCAGAGAATTTGGCATGGTGCAAAGTTCAGCAGATAGAAGTTAAGACAAAATAGAACATTTTGATGTGAACTAGCATATTATAGATGCTAACTAGACGGTTTTTTAAAGAAGATGCAGCGAACTGGCTATCATTGCTTGCATTCCAGCAACAATGATCTAGATGTGGCAAAAGATGTCAAGCGAATTACTGTAACGCTGCCAGCTCGAATCTTTGAGGATTTGGAGCAATGGGCTGAGTGGGAGTCTCGACCACCAGCTAACCTGGCAGCGTTTTTGATTGAGTTAAGTGTCAGAGCAAAATTTCCAGACAAGTACCCGCCCCCTCAAACAGGGCAACAGTCCTGACTTTGCCTCGATAGATTTTTAGTTACAAAAGTTTTTGTGCTGATCTTTTGATCGTGAAGTAGGATCTGGAGCAACCATACTACAGCAAGTGAACTTGCGAGTGATAGCTATGTGGACTGGGGAATCGCTTCGGAACAGACGCTTAGAACTTGGGGTCACTCAACGGCGATTGGCAATCGCTCTAGACGTGACGGAGACGACCGTGAGGAATTGGGAGTCTAGCAAACACATTCCAAGCCTTACGCCTCGGCAGACCCAAACCATGTGCCGAATTCTGCAACTCTCACTCGATGAGTTTGCAGAATTCGAGCATTTGGCAAGCTAAGTTGAGGTTTTGAGATTTTCTCCACCAACCAGCGAGAGTTGATAGAGTAAGTTGACCTAAATCAGATGCCAAACCTTGATAAACCTTACTGAACCCGGTGCATCTGATGCTAAAAAGGCTTTCCTACTTGTAATGAAAGAGGTGCGTCCTATGTTCTAGATAGTCTAGAAGCCAAAAACCCCAACTGGAAGAACAGTAAGGGGTTCAGGGCTTGTTATTCAATTGATTGGATGGAGCGTGGTAACGCTAACTAATGCTTTGGCGGGCTGACGTTAGGTTACTGAGCTTTGCTATGGCAATTGTAGTGCCAATTTGTCGAGAGATGCAACACTCTTAACAAATTGCACAGTTTTTGCGCGGCTCTCTATCCCTTCAAACTTCCGCAGAGAGCAGTTTTCAGAGTTTTCTGCCTTCACGCTTTCTGCTCGCCGTTTGTTAACGCGGCAGAGAAATTACACCAACTCTCTCCGACTCGGTGGTACTTCCCACTGCTTCCGGTCAGTCTTGTCGTTTTTCTCTGTCTCTTTACCCCCTACGGGACAGAGCTATTCATGCTGACACCGCAACACCTACAAGAATTCCAAGCCAGTGCGATCGCCCCCTCGCTAGCAGACCTCAACTTTCACTCCACTGACGACAACTGGTTCATTCGGCAGTGGATTAACTGGAAGTCCGAACAGAAATGGAAACAGTGCCCCTTCTCGTCTGGCTGGTACTGCCACACCCTCGACCCACAGACCGGAGAACCCCGTAACTGGGGTCCATTCAAGCCGGACGACCCGTTAATTGACACGAATAAAGGCAAACCTCGAAAGTACGAACATCCCGCTGGCTACGAAACTCTATCCATTCTTCTGGATGTTGATCGCACCACCTGGGAGGCGATCGCCCGTCGCTACCGCGTTCCCATCACTTCCCTAATGCTGCGACTGCGGGATCGTAACCCTTATCCGCACTTCTGGGAATGGGTCTGGACGTACAACCTCCCGATCATCATTTGTGAAGGTGCGAAAAAAGCTGCTGCGTTGCTGAGTGCTGGCTATGTGGCGATCGCGCTGCCTGGAGTTTGGAATGGACGCAAGAAACGTCAAGGAAATCAGCCAGAGCGTCTTATTCCTGACCTACAGCACTTTGCCACTTTGGGTCGGGAGATTTACTTCTGCTTCGACCACGACCCCAACCTCAAAACTCGTCAGCACGTCAGCAACGCCCTTGTTCGCACGGGCAAGCTATTCGAGCAGGCAGATTGCACCGTCAAAGTCATCCGACTACCCGGACCTGAAAAGGGTGTGGATGACTTCATCGTTGCCAGAGGCGCAGAATCGTTTGACCAGCTCTACCTAGATGCCGCTTCGCTGCAATCCTACGAGCGTCATCGGCAGCATTGGCTTATGGGGCATACCCTGACCTATCCGATCGCCATCGATCTTGACCAGCAGTATTTACTACAATCTCCCCGATCGTCTCCCAGTCAGCTCACCCAACCGCTGCCAGATTCGGGTGTGATTGCCGTGCTTTCAGATATGGGCACGGGCAAGACCGAATTACTCAAGCAAATTAAACAGAGCCATCCCCATGCCCGCATTCTCAACCTTGGACATCGGATTGCCCTACTGCGAAACCTGGCAACTCGTATTGGCACTGCGATCTATTCTGACCACGGCTGGAATATGTGGCGTGAGCAGTGGCTGTCGCTTACCGCTGATTCTCTCCACAAACTCAAGACGGAAGGCAATACCTATGACTTTATTTTTCTGGATGAATGCGAACAGTTCATTCAGCACCTGCTGTGTTCTTCAACCTGCAAAGAGCATCGCCATTCTATTCTGCAATCCCTCAAACACTTTATCTATTCCGCCAAGTGCGTGGTGCTGAGCGACGCGCACTTATCCGATGTCTCACTGAAATTCATTTTGGCGATGCGACCCGATCCCACCGAGTTGCCGTTTGTGATTCGCAACCGCTACCAGAATGGCGATCGCCGCGTCTTCTGGTATGAAGGCAACGATCGCTCTGGCATCGTGCGCCAAATTAAAGCCTCGCTGTTTTTGGGCGATCGCGTCGTAGTTGCCTGCGATGGATTGGAGTTCTCCAAAGACCTCTATGAAACCCTGCAAACCCTGTTTCCAGAGAAACGGATTATCTGCATCAACTCAGAAAACTCAAACGAGCCAGGGATGCGATCGCTGATTGAGAACGTCAATGCTCCCGGAAAGCTCGATGGCATTGACTGCCTGATCTACTCGCCCTCAGTTAACACTGGCGTGAGCATCGACACCCCTCACTTCGACAAAGTGTTTGGGGTTTTTGTCGGGGGTTCGCTAGCTGGAACGGACTGCATTCAGGCACTCAACCGCTACCGCCCCAAAGTGAACTGGCATGTCTGGGTCGGTTCTAATCCGATCGGGGGATACCGCCCCACTAGTGCGGAGCGAATCAAACGCAACAAACTTCAGGAAAATGACCTGTGCGGCTTTTTACTCAAGATTATTCCCGGCAGTGGGGAGAAGACGATCGCCGATGAGTTTGCTTGGAATGCGTGGGCAGCGGTTCAAGCCCGCCGCAATGATTCTCTCAACAACCTGCGGGGCGATGTGCGCTATTTGATTGAAGCCCAGGGGCATTACCTGATTCCGTTGGGTGAAGAAACTGATTGGGAAACGAAGGAGGAGTTGAAGGCGGCTCGCGAGGTCAACCAGCAGACTCGCAGCCGGGGTATTTGCAGTGCTGAAAAGATTTCTCCGTCTGAAGCCCGACGGTTGGAATCGAAGGAACGTCCCACGCAGGATGACTGGTACAAGCTAGAGCGGCACCGCATTGAAACTTCTTGGGGCAGAGTAGTGGACACAGATCTAATTGACCTCGACAAACGCGGACGCACGATTCGCCAGTTCACGCTGCTCGAAGCACTGCTCGAAGCGCCATCTGAAGTAGACAATATCAGCGGCAAACGTATTCTCTTTCCGCCAGCACTTGTAACAGCCAAAGACCTGGGTGAACGAGAGAAGTTTCACCCCTTGGACTGGCGCAACGATTCGGTGGCTTGGGCACTGCGTCGGGAGTTAGGACTGCACCGCTTCGTTGACCCGGAGCGAGAGTTTCGCAATGATGATCGCGATTTGTTGGAGCTGGAGAAGCAAGCCCAACGGAACGTGCTGATCATCAAAGACTTTCTTGGCACTACCATTCGCCGCAATGCTACTCCGATCCAGATCTTACAGCAGTTGTTGGATCAGATCGGACTGCGACTGGTGTGCGACAGGCGTGAAGGTGCGCGCGGCGAACAGGTGCGCGTGTATCGCCTCGGTCTGGAGCAATGGACAGTTGCCCAGGAGGTTCTCGCATACCGTCGATCTAAGCATCAGACTCAAGCCCAGCCAGAGGTGGAAGCTGTTTCTACTGTGGTAGTCACAGGGGGCGATTTTGATCAGAATATAAATAAAGGGGGGGCAGTGACTACCGAGAGCCGGGAGCAAGGTTTGACCCCTGAAGCGTTGGCGGATGGGTTGGCATTTTTGTCTCAGGCACTGGCGGCAGGGAAGCGAGAACGGGTGCAATCGCTCTGGAAGACTTGGAATTCATTGGAGCGTTCTGCTTTGCTAGTATCTATGCCTAATACGGTGCGACAGCGATTAACCAAATGCTTGGGCATTGTGCCAGGGGCGATCGTTCGGTGGTGGGGCAAAGCTGGAGAATGGGTCGTGGATTTTGTAGAAGCGGAGTCCGTTCGGTTATTGCGGAGTGGAGTCTCTAACCAAATCTGGTTAGCGGAACTGGCGGACTTGTGTTGACGGTGGGCTGTTAATTTGAACGGATAGTCTTTCAAGAAGACTCCTTTCTAGCCCTCGGTTCGACTCTGCTTCCTATGCCGTGGATGTCAAGATGACACAACTTGTTGGACTTCCAGAGAAACAAGGCGTTCAATGAGAATTGGTCTCCTGTGATCGAGATTAACTGCACTGGAAAGGCTGTGGAAGAAAAGCTTTATGGATTTCGATAGTTCGTAATTTCAAACCTGGAAGTCAGCAATGGGTTTCTAGACGTGCGTCTTGGGTCTGCCGGTTCTAAGGTCGCGGAATTTCAATTAACCGCTGGTTGATGGAGCATGAGTGGCTGTCCTTCGATCTAGCGATGAAGGTGCAGACTTGGCTGGTAGATGGAATTCATGCCGAACAAAAACTGTCGTGTCAGGTGCATTTGAAAGTGATTAAAGCCTGCATTACCTCGAAGGATTTTCCCCCACATCCAGGTTTAGAGTACGTTCAGGATTTGAGAGCGCTGTATGCTGAAGGGCGATATGAAGCCATGCTGATTCAGCTTTATCAACTTGATATATCTGTAGCCACTTTGGTTAGGACAGGGTGCAGGGGCGGAACTTTTGAACAGTAGTGGCTCCCCCAATCCTCAATCAAACCCATGTCCTAAGCTATCTGGCTACAGCTATACATCGGTCACAGTTGCCGAGAATGAGACTGTCCATGACACTCTCTTTGTGCTGGAAGAGTGGTGAATCCCAAAGTTAGCTTTAGTAACTTTCACGATCAACGAGGACAGATTGCTCAGATGTGCCGTGAACGATCGATTCGATTGGGGGTGGAAACAATGTATCCCTCCCCCTCGACTCGACTTCATCCACAACTGCCCCCGCGTCCATCCCCTTGAGCCAAGACTATCACCTGCACAATCACCAGACCCTGACTGCGGTAACCTTGGAATCGAGCTAACTCCTCATGCCCCTTTTTCTAATCACCACTTTATACGACGAAGGCATCTCCCCCAATCTGGTACGAGTCGTCGAAGCTGAATCAGCCTTAGCCGTCGCCGCGCATATGCTGCACTACTCAGACTCGTGGGGCTATTTCCTCTACCGTTCCTTTGGGCAAGATCTGCCGCTCGGTATCCTCACTCCAGAAGAACTTCTAGAACGTATCCAACATACCTCGGTCGATGGCGACTCGACGGCTCAACTCCGCATCACGCCGCTGGTCGTGCAGTCGCTTGATTTGATCGTCACCACTCCTGCTTTCCAGCCCGGTGCTCTGTTCTCTGACTTTGGCTAATCATGAACGTCAAACTCCTCCCTCTAATTCAACAGCAGTTTGGGTTGCAGCTGATTGAAACCGAATCGCCTCTGGTAAAACCTCGACCCTTCAGCCCGTCGTCAGGGCGGAGATCTCTAGTAGAGCAGGGAGTCGAGATGGTCTTCCCCCACAGCAATGAGCGAACACGCTCAGAGTGCATTGTGGCTCAGGTGATGATCGGGATTGCCCTCGCCCATCCCGTCAGCTACTTCTCTGGCTATCCTTTCGAGGTCGATCCGGCTCTGGGGCTGGTCGGTCAATGTGACTACTTGTTCAGCCGTTCACCCTTGACGTTCCGCATCCATCCCCCAGTGGCACTAATTGTGGAAGTCAAGCGTGATTTGGGGCGCTGTCTCCCTCATTGCCTGGTGGAACTCGCCGCTGCTCAAAGGTTCAACGGCTTAACGGCTCCGATCTACGGGGTTCTGACGACCGGGTTAGCGTGGCAGTTTCTCAAGCTAGAGGGCGAGATTGTCACGGTTGAGTCAACCATTTACAAGGTCGAATCCCTCGCCCGCATTGAGTCCATTCTGGCTGCCATGGTGGGCGAACCCTAAACTCGACGGACGAGCGCCACGATCGAGATGAATGAATGTATGTGCGCATCAATTGGCGACAGGGACTACCCCCTTAGATTTGGGACGAGGATGCCTTGTGATCACGGGAAACTCAGATCATCCCTGCCGAAAACTGCAAAGCAACTGTATCTTTACCACCGCACCCAAGTCACACAATGATGTTCAACCCCTCAAAACCCATTGGTGAATGTTCCGCTCAAGAGCTTGCCGCCGCTATTTTGCTCAACGCGGGAGTCAGTCGCTTTAATCCTCAGCAGGTGCTTGCAGATCTAACCGCTCACCGTCATCTGTGGCGTACCTTCCTGATGGGACTGCCCATCTCACCCTGCCCAGAGCACGAGCTACTCCGAGGAGTCCTACTACCATTGCGGGATCTCGAAGGCCACTGGAATCTAGACACGCTGTACGTCTTAGCCCGTAGCGATGAGTGCGTTGCTCCCTTAATCGCCCTCGGTGCGGAGTGGGGCGGTGAGACCGGGCAGGTCTACAACCCGGAGCAAGCAGGGCGGTTGATGAGCCGCTTTCACGACCCCCAACCTGTCGTCTGGTTTTGGTGGGATTGAGCGCGGGGAGTTACAAATGATGCGTGCTTGCAGCAAAGGAGAACCCATGAATCCAGAAAACACAGCTCGCCTGTTTGAACGGTTCGACCACTTGTATCGAGGACGGCACCTACCCGACACCCAAAATCTCATGGGCTATGGCTTTCAGTGCGGCGATGGGTGGTTTGAGCTGAGTTACGAGCTATCCGAGCAGATTGAGGCTTACTGCCAACAACATCCAGAAGCTGCCGAGTTGATCGCGGTGCAAGTCAAACAAAAGTTTGGAGAACTGCGTTTTCATGTCTGTCCGCTGGTCCCAGCAATCCAGCAAATGATTGAACAAGCCAGAGTCCAGTCTCGCCAAACCTGTGAGCGAACTGGGAAGCCAGGGGAGATGTGTCGCGACCCGAATGGCTACTACCAAACCTTGTGCCCAGAAGCCGCGACGGAATTCGGCTTTGAACCCGTGAGGCAAAAGCCATCGCCGGAATCAGAGACGTAGGGGATGCCCCCACGAAAGGGCGCAAAGAGATAATACTAAAGTACTATTAAATTACCTGATTCATGCTAAAACTATGACTCCCTTGAACACCCAACTTGCAGCTTATCAAACTCTACTTCAGCAGCAACGGGAGCAAGTGACTCCTGCCCTTGGGCAACTCCATCAGCAGATCAGTCAGCAACTAGGAGCCTTGCAGCAGCAAGAGCAAGCCCTACTCGATGCCCAAGCATTCGCCCTTGAACCCCTGCGATCAGTGATTTCAGCCGATGCCCGTTGTTTGTTGCCCACTGATTCCTTTGGGCAAGCCCTACTGATCATGCTAGAAGAGCGTCGGGTCTATGGAATGATGGCGCTGCGTTCCCTCACTTTGGAGGTCGATCCCACAAATTGGCTCTTGGGAACTCTGCCCGTACCCCTGGAAATTTTGACTTACGAAACGCTTCGCGATGACGGGGCTTACAACGATGAGAACTACTACACCGACTACCGCTACCACTTGATGGCGCGATTAGGAATCTGGCAGAAAACCCTGGAGATCTCAACCGCCAGTCTCCATCCTGGTAACCCGATGAGCTACTACATCAGGAACCTGTCCAGTCAGCATCATGATGTGGTGTATCGGATGTTGGGAGAAGAGTACAACCGTCCTGAACCGATGCCTCAACCCGCCTTTCCTGATCTGCTATTGAGTGACGAACAAGCTCTGCAACTGAAGCAAGAATTGAGCTGTGTGCTTGCTTTTGTAGGTAGCTTGTTTAACATCCAGTCTCGCGTTGAACACTTTCGTTACCCCCAGCAACGCTCTGGCGAATGAGGAGAGACTCCAATGGAAATTGTTCAACCGACCAAAATCAACCGCACACCTCTGTACTTGAGCCTGTCTAGCTGTGGCGGGATAAGTACCGAGGAAGCCCTTGAAACTTGCGCCGCCACAGGAATTCACCACGTCGAACTGGCGATCGGGGTCAAACGAGACGGAAACGTCAGTGCTGCTCTTGAGAAGTGGCAGGCTCAAGGGATGCAGTTTCGCGCTCACCATGCCTTCGTCTGGGACACCCATCGCCCCTTTAGTTTGGCAGCTTCTTTTGATGTTGATTACTTCAGTCGGTTAACGGACTGTTTAGCGAGGCACCAGATTACGGGCGCTCTTTTCAACTCTGCCTTGACGGTGCCTGACGCGATCGCTCCAGCAGTTCATTTCTGAGGTAAAACGCCATGATGTTCCGTTTCTTCCTGCCAGACTTTGAGTTTAAACTTGACGAGTGGCAACAACACTTAAATGCTGGAGAAGCCACGCTCACAGAGGTGCTGCAAGCCTTGCTGGATCATATTCAGCCGATCGTTCAGCCAGAACTGTTTGCAGAGTTCCCCGCAGAATCGGGCGAACCCGAAGGCGAGGAACCCGAAGGCGAGGAGGTTTCCTTGGCGCTCATGGCGTATCTCACTCGTGTCACAGCCATTGCCACTCGGTTAGACCAGATGGACAAGCGCTTGAACCGCATCGAAAAGGGGATTGCCCGCATCGAACAGCGAGGAGGGGATGCGTCACCCGCTCAAAAAGTGGAAGATTAGACCCAAATCCCACGGCAGCAGTCTTGCAAGTAGCGCCGCCTTCGATCTCGCCACTAACAGCAGGTGGGGAGTGCAGTAACGATGAGAGAACTTGTGAATTGAGCAGTATGGAACCCATGCAATCATCTCCTAACGAAGAGGTCGAACCCCAAGGTTTACCGCCAATCGTGCAACTGAAACAGCAGCTCAGGCAGATTCTAGACCAACAACAACAGAATGCCGCTCAAGAGTTGTAGCGACCCGGCGCAGAGTGGGGTCTCAATCCTGACTACTATCCTCAGAAAGCCGCTCATCAGGCGGCGGATCAAGCTTTGCTTGACTTCATTGCTGACCCAGAAGTGACGCACCTGCTTGCGGCGATCGAGAAATACTACACCTAATTGCAGCGATCCGAATTAATCGAGCACGAGGAACCGATGGGCTACTGTATTCAATACCACTGGCATACTCTACGTATTCCAGCCGAGCAGGTTTCAGCAGCTTTAGCCGCAATCCACAGCCTGTATCAGCCCGCCGTGATGGCGCAACGGGGAACCGCAAGCCGCTACGACCCACAAACCCAGCGCACCCTCAGAGAGTACCGGGCAAGCCCTTTGCCACCGGGTGGGTTTACAGACTTGATTGCAGCCCTCCAAGCTTGGGCGTTTGCAGCCGAACAGCAGGCAGATGGCAGCCTTGAAATCACTGCCTTCCTGGGAGACAAGGTTGGGGATGAAGCCGTTTTGTTTGAGGCGCTCGCCCCCTTCCTAGACGCTTCGTTGCACCCTGTCATCGAAGCAAGACAGGACAACGACGAGGTTTGGCGACACACTTTCTGCAATGGAGAGCATCGGCGAGTGCCGGGTAAGGTCGTTTACGCGGACAACTATCCAGAGTTATTTCGGGCAGACCTGGCATGAGGTCGATTTCATCTCGTTCAGCTCTGCACGAACCGATTGATTCTCCACCGAAGATTAGTGATACATTTGAACTAAATTATTTGTGCTTGAGGTGATTGCCCATGACCCAACTCCATTTTCTGACCGAGTATCAATCGCTCGTGCAGCAACATCAAGCGCAGTTTACCCCAGCCCTCGATCACCTCCAGGCGACGGTGAACGAGACGTTGACCCAACTGCGGCAGCAGGAACGATCGCTCGTGGAGGCTCAAATTCAGCAGCTAGCACAGCTCAAAGCGCAGTTGGCGCTCGGCTGAATTACAAGCTTTTGTTGCCGAAGTTCAGGCAACTCCACCGCTTCAGCGTTGGAATCAAAGGGAACCCGCTCCTGAACTGGATGCGAATCCGGTCACTTGGCAGTTAGCCCAAACTGACCTTCCTCTCGCCGTTCATGGCTATGAATCGACGGTTGACCACGATGCTTATGATGATGAGCGCACGCATTCTGCTTATGGATATGGCGTGACCATCCAGGTTGGAGACCAGAGCCGCCGCCTCGAAGTCCTGACTCAGCGGATTTATTCACCCGTTAGTCATCAATCCTACAGCCTACGGCAGGAACTTCATTATGACTTTGAAGATGCGGTGATGGAGATGCTGCCGCAACAAGACATCGCAGCATCCCAGGGACAATTGGCACTCGAAATTGGCTATCTGCTAGGTTGTGCTGCCCGCTTACTCTCACTCACGCCACGAACTCTACAGTTTCAGTATTCCAGTGAAGAGGTGGCAGGATGAATCAACTTTGGGTCAGCTTATCCACTTATGGAGGAGTCACAACGCGAGAAGCGTTAGACGTGTTCTGGGCAGCCGGGATTCGTCACGTTGAATTAGCGATCGGGGTTAAACCGAGTCCAGATACCGTGGAAGTGCTGCGGCACTATCAGCAACAGGGGATGCAGTATCGTGCCCATCACGCGCTCGTTTGGGCAGAAGGGCGATCGTTCAACTTGGCTCACAATTTTGATGCCCGATACTTTGAACGGTTGACTGATTGGTTGGTTACGATAGGCATTACCGCCTATTCTGTTCATGGAGGCAGCTATTTCCCAGGTGATGATCCAACTGCCGCCTATATGCGCTTTCTGAATCATCTAGATCAACTGGAGCAATTGTGTCGCGATCGTGGGATTCGCCTGGGTGTGGAGACGATGTATCCTGCCCTGTCAGACGACACCAGCCAGTATTTGCTACAAAATGCCACCCAGATTGAGCAATTGTTGTACGATTTGCCCGACATCCACTTGGTTGTAGACATGGCGCACCTCAATATCTGGAAAACGGAAACTATTTCAGAGAAGCTGCATCTGCTTGAGCTGGCTAACAACCGCCTGCTGGAAATTCATCTCTCTGACAACGACGGTTATTGGGATAGCCATACAACCATTACCGATCAGACTTGGTGGCTCCCCTATATCGCAAACTTTCCGCCCCATCTCCCGATCGTGCTGGAAAGCCGGATGAACCGTCAGACTATCCGGCGAGTCCAGTCTCAAGTTGCAGCGGTTCAAGCCTTAATCGAGAGGACACACCAATGACCCAAATAGAGGCACAACTTGCCACCTAAGAAAATCTGCGACAGCAGCAATTTGAGCAGATGGACGGAGCATGACAATGCTTGCATGATTGGATTGGCTCACAATTTGGACCAGCGGGCGCATTTGAACAGAAAGTTACGGTTTTGGCTAGAATCCTTATCCCGCAATACTTTCATCTCCCATAAAGGCAATAGCTAGAAAAACGACCGTTTTCTTTGTGCCGAGTTTTTTGACGCTATGAGGTCTTGATCAGCACAAGAAAACTCACCAAGCAAGCAAAATCAGGTTGAATGGTCAGTTCTAAGTTTACTGACACATCGAAACCGTAATTTTCTGCATGGATGCGCCTGCTAGTCCAGTTGGGTTTGGAACTGGAGGCGGAGGGCGTGCTGGGTAGTGGCTGCTTTTGCCAGCGCCGCTTCGTCGGGGGAGAGGGTGATGGTGCGTCGCTCTACATGATCTCAATCGCCATTGGGGTGCGCTCGAAACAGGCTTCTTCACACCCTAAGCTTTGCGGCTTTCTACAAGCAAGTGATCCCTGTCAGCGTGACAGCGGAACTGATCTGGACAGCATTGCTAGCGTCTTAACTCGGTGCTTGACAAGCGGTTCCATACAACAGGTCAACGGTTCAACAGCCCTTGCCACTCGGTTAGACCAGATGGACAACCGCTTGAACCGAATCGAAAAGGCGAATCGAAAAAGGGATTGCCCGACTCGAACAGCAATGGGGTGATGCGCCACCTGCTCAACGAGCAGCAGACTAGACTCAAAGAGTTCATACCCTTCACCCTTTTCAGGAGGCTTTTGTGCTAGGCGCAGTTGTAGGTGACGTCGTGGGTTCTATTTACGAAAGGCACAACCTCAAAACCAAAGACTTTCCCCTTCTAAGTCCCGGCTCTCGGTTCACGGATGATACCGTGCTGACGATCGCCTGTGCAGATGTCTTGCTCAACCATGACTCCGGGGGGAACCTGCCCAGCAACCACGACTACGCCAGCAGCTTTAGAGACTACTACCGCCGTTACCCAAACGCAGGCTACGGTCGCAGTTTCGCAAATTGGGCAGCCTCTGATCTCGCCCCTGCTTACAACAGTTGGGGAAATGGTTCAGCGATGCGAGTCAGTCCGATCGGCTTTGCCTTTAACGATTTAGAGCAGGTGCTAACCGAAGCGAAGCGGAGTGCAGCAGTGACGCACAACCATCCTTTAGGCATCAAAGGTGCTCAAGCGACAGCCTCCGCAATCTTTCTAGCGCGAACGGGGCACGACAAAGCGGCAATCAAATCCTATGTGGAAACCACCTTTGACTATGACCTGACGCGAACGCTTGCAGACATTCGACCGAGCTATCGCTTTGAGGTATCTTGTCAAGGTTCCGTGCCCCAGGCGATCGTTGCCTTTCTCGAATCCACGGATTTTGAGGATGCGATTCGCAACGCCATCTCGATTGGAGGGGATAGTGACACAATTGCTTGCATGGCTGGAGGCATCGCTCAAGCTTTTTATGGCGGGGTGCCAGACGTGCTCTCGCAGCCAGTTATCGCCTTGCTTCCCGCGTCGTTCCAGGAAGTCCTGCAAGCGTTCACTGCCCGATACCCTGCCTGAAATGTGTTTTCTTCGCAACCGAGTCTTGCTCGAAGTTTCAGTCACTCCCACGCTGCATCACTCAAACAGAATTGGTTGGTTCCTGCGATTGATGATCTCGACCTCGGAAGCAGTCTGTCTGATGGTGACGGGAACGGTGTGCTCTTCCCTGGACAGCCAGGATGAATAGAACAAAGTAAAAAGGAACAAATAAAAGCAAAACACAATGCACAGGGGGTGAAAACTTGAAAAAACCAAGGAAATTCCTCCATGCATTCGCCCTCCGAATCGGATCTGACGCCCAACTCCTCCACCCAGGGGTTCGATTACTTTAAAGAGCAATCAGCGCCCTCCACGCGAATTGATGCCGTCATCTGTGACCTCATGGCTCACATCGAGAATTACTCAGATGAGGATTTCGATTCGCAATGGATGCATCTGACAAGCGCAGAAGTAGAAGCAATGGTCGTGGCACTGATCCGGCATTTAATGGACACAATGAACGGGAAGCTTTTGAGTGGATATCTGCTGGGGAGTAGACAGGAAGAGTCCTCTGCCCCAGAGGATGAAATAGAGTAAGCAAGCGTTGAGGCGAGACAGCTAGTTATCTTGGTTAGGGTAGGACTGCATCACTGAAGTGAGCCATTGACAGGGCTTTAGCGAACTGGTTTCTACCCTAAATCAATCGACCCAAAACAAAGGATAAATCCCAGAGGCGGAACTTCCAGTTATAGCTTGCCTCAGTGAATCGGCATTGTCTGCACGGTTAGGCTTAAAAGGGACTACTACAAACTTAAATTTCTATTTGGGAAAAACGCCTAACCGTGCAGGGCTGAATCTTGTGACACTCTCGTGTTCCGAAAGGTGAGAGCAACGGGGAATACAAAGCCAGCCTAAACATTGGTGGCATCCTCTCTACTCGACCCCTTTTGGGTCAAACTCAGCGGGAACGCTCGCGATCCGCTTCTTGCTTAGAAATGATTCGATGCGATTCTGCGGCTCGAAATCGTTCTCCGACATAGC
>NZ_LXYR01000045.1 GCF_001650195.1 Phormidesmis priestleyi BC1401
TTGACGCAGGTCGTAGCTGTAGGGTTTTGACATCAATGGGTTGTCTTGAGTTGGACTTCCTTCAGTCTATGTCCTATCAGTCTTGGCGACCGCTATAGTATTTGTGGAGTTACCCAAATTCAAACAACCGTTGAACCGATTGGAAACTATTACAGACAAGTGGTTATATTTTCTCAAATGCGCCAACCAGCTTGAAGCAGTGCCGTCCAGCTTAGAGTCGATTCCGGCGATTAACCATGCTTTCAGCGTGGCGAAACAAAGCAAACTAAGCCGTAAGGAGTTAGAAGTCTTGGAGAATCGAGAGATCTTTACTCACGACAGCCGCAACGCAATTCTCAAGGCGCGACAGGAGGGACGAGAAGAAGGGGAAGCGATCGGAGCAAAGCAAAAAGCGATCACCATTGCTCGTCAGCTTCTTAACGTGCTAGATGTGGATACCATTAGTCAGATGACGGGACTCTCGATCGCAGAAATTCAAACCTTGACCTAAACTGCTTTCACGACTCGCAGATCAATATGACAAGATAGATAAGGTGTTTACTGCGTTTGTCTCATGTTTGAGGTTCCTCCTTCCCTTGATGTCAGGCTTATTCATCTCAAAGCTGTGCGAGTGTCGCTGCTGCGGCTCCACAAAGCCTTACTAGATTCTGAACGTGAAGCCTACGAGCAGACCCACGGACAAATCCGATCACAGGGCGAATTGTTTCAGCTTGTTTTAGAAGACAAGTGGTTTAGCTGGCTGCGTCCGATCTCACAATTTATTGTCCAGATCGATGAAGCATTCGCAGCAAAAGAGCCTGTGACGCTCAACCAGGCTAATCAGCTTATCGAGCAGGCGCACTCCTTGCTTAAACCCGATGCAGAAGGCGCTCCGTCACAGCAGCGTTATTATCAGGCGATTCAGCGCGATCCCAACATTGCGTTAATGAATGCAGACTTATCAATGTTGTTTGCTGAAGGGTAAAGGGCGATATGTTTCAGGTTACTCGTCGTCGTCTTGCGCTCTGGTATACTACAGTCACTGCCATATTGCTTTTAGTGTTCGCAAGCGGATTTTATTTGTATGTTCGCAGCACGCTAATTGAGCGCATTGACGACACGCTAAATCATGTGGTCGAAGTCGTGCAGCGATCGCTGGTGATTGAGCCAACCGATCCCCACTTTGAAGGCGGACAGGTGCGCGTCAACGTCGAGTCAAGCTTTCGAGATAATGCGATTCCGGTAGAGGACGACCACATCGATTTGGAGTGGTTTAGCTCACAAGGTAAATTGGTGTGGTCAACGTTTGCCGACGCGATCGCCGTTCCGCTAAACTTCAACAGCGCAGGTGAAACGGTTCACCAGTCAAAGGATCAGTTGCTGAGACAAGTCACGCAACGAGTGCAGATTGGGCGGCAAGTGTTGGGATATTTGCGGGTGAGTCATCCTTGGTTTGAGGTGACAAAACCCACTCGTGAGCTATTTTTAGATCTCACCGTTGGCACTACGGTCATGGTTGCGATCGTTGCCGCGATCGGGTGGTTTTTATCGGGTTTGGCAATGCAGCCAATTCGAGAATCGTATCAGCGATTAAAGCAGTTTACCGCCGACGCGTCTCATGAGTTGCGGAACCCGATCGCGATTATTCAAACGAATGTGCAAGTTGCACTTTCTGATCCAGATTCAGATCCCCAAATGCAACGCTATCATCTACAGGTCGTTGAACGGTTAACGCGTCGGTTAGGAAGACTGGTTGATGATCTGTTATTTCTCGCCCGACAAGACAGCAGTATGGTGCAACCGAGACGAGTTTTAATCAATCTCGATGAATTGCTGACTGAAGTAGTCGAAGAACAGCAGACGATCGCCGTCGAAAAAGGAATTTCGTTAAGTCTAAATCACAGCGCGGAATCAGAAGAACTTATCGCTAATCAGTCTACCCTTTTGAAGTCACTGCCACGGATTGAGAACTCGCTCTCGATTCAGTGTGATCGCGATCAGATTTCTCGACTCTTCACAAACCTCATCAGCAACGCCTTACAGTACACGCCGACGAATGGAAAAGTCACGATCGAGCTACAGCAACTCAAACGCACGAGTGGATCGTCTCTCCAAGTCAAAGTGATCGATACTGGAATCGGGATTCCAGAAGAAGCATTGCCGCAACTGTTCGATCGCTTCTATCGCGTCGATCCCGCCCGAACTAAATCAACAGGCGGATCGGGATTAGGGTTAGCGATCGCCCAAGTCATCATCGAAAATCATCACGGACAGATTCAAATTGAGAGCCAGGTTGGTCAAGGAACGACTGTCATCGTAACGCTGCCTCAGCAGTCCCAAGAGAATACAAGTTGACTAGCTTTGGTTGCGGATTACACATATCTGCGAGGTGACTTGTATGGTTATACAGACACAAAGCTTAACGTTCATAACAAACATGTAAAACAGCACTACTCTTACATGGCAGTGGCAGTGAGTAGTCGGTATGAAGATCGTTCAAGAGATTTCTTTAATTAGTATCGGAAGTTTTGAGGAATCAAGCGATTGGTCCGTTATTCGAGATGAGATTCGCGAAGCTATTTCCCTGATCGTTTATCCTTCTGGCGCAACAAACTTTACAATCAACCCAGTCAAACATGGCAATGGTGTCAAACCGATTAAAGAAGCTTGCATGATTGCTCTAAAGGATAGGTTTGGATGGAAACTAGAAACTTCAATCAACTATGCGACTCGATCGCCAGGAAAGGTAGATGCAACAAAAGCCCTTGACAACCATCTTTTTGCTCTTGAGTGGGAGACAGGCAACATCTCCTCAAGTCATCGAGCAGTCAATAAGATGGTTCTTGGGTTGTTACGGGGTGTTTTATTGGGCGCTGTCCTCGTACTTCCAAGTCGAAAACTCTACCCTTATTTAACTGATCGAATTGGTAACTATGAAGAGCTAGAGCCGTATTTTGATGTTTGGCGAGCAGTTCGGCTCGAAGAGGGGTTTCTTGCAATTTTCGTGATTGAACATGACCAAGTAGATGGCAACATACCGACAATTACTAAAGGAACAGACGGTCGTGCATTGATCTAAATGTTTCTATGCAAGAGCTATGTAGAGTAAGGAATGGGCAGTTGTGAGACCGTCACTCTTCGCTTCTTTAGTTTTTTGTTTCCCCTCGCTGACTCCCATTGCTCAATGATTCCATTCGCTAAGTCAGTCAAACGTTCTATTGCTGGCTCTGTGTCCCCAATTTCCGAACCAATCCAATAACGGTGAAGTTTTTCTGCTGCGTAGAACGTAGTACCAGAACCCCCGAATGGATCAACTACAACTTGACCTGGATTAGATGCCATAGCAATAATCCGTTCCATCATGATAGGAGCAAGTTCGTTAGGAACTCGCTTTTTATGGCGACGATGCCGAACGGGTGGAATATCAGTCCACATTTCCTCTGCTAGCGCCCACAACACTTCGTTGGGATCAGTTTCAGGGGCATCTTCCCAAACATCTTCTGTCATATCCCAGACATCCATTAGATTGATACCTTTTTCATTAAGGCTTTTGCGATGTCCGCCATAATCACGAATTTCTCCGCTACAATGCCGACAAACTTGAATAGGTGTATAGATTTTATTGAAAACTGCTGGCTCCCCTTTTGTGTAATAGATTAGCCCGTAGTGAGCGGGAGACATTTTCTTACCTCTAGGAAAAGCTTTCGGCATCCTGCAAGCAATCCAGTGTCGAAACCACATTCCTTTTTGATTGAGATATGCTCCATACTCTATGCACCATCTAGGCAGGTTGAATACAAATAAACTTCCACCAGGTTTAAGCACTCGGACGCTTTCATCAAGCCATTGTTGCGACCAAGCTAAATACTTCTCGATCTCCATGTGATCACTAATCCCTTTTCCATACTCTTTTCCGATGTTAAAGGGCGGGTCGGCAAATACAACATCTACAGATTCATTAGGTAACGCTGAAAGAAGTTTGAGGCAATCTCCTTGATAGAGAATGCCATGCTCACTTTTATAAACCTGTTGTAATTCCTGTTGAGTCGCTAAATCAAGTGAGATCGCTTCAAGTGGGTGCATTGATTTAGCCTCTAGTACTTTGGTATAGCTTGAGCTTACAGACTCTATTTACGATTGTCAATAGAGCCTTCCGTAGGAGTTGTACTACGTGGTTGATAAGGTCTTCCAGTAGGTTGATTCTTATAGTTCTCTAATTCAGCAGCTTCTATGTAGTAGTAACGCCCTAGCTTACAAGCTACGATCTGACCATTTTTAATCAGGTCATGAACTCGCTGACGAGTTACATCAAGTGACTTCGCAGTTTGAGCTACGGAGAGCAATTCAGAGCTATTACTTGAACTGGAGTCTGTCATAAGATGGAAGTGCTTCAGTCATTTAACTAGTCTCTTCAAGGTTACGCTTGAGGTTAAGTTGTGTGTAAGATAGGCTCAAAAGCTTCATCATTAAACCTCAACTAATTGCGATTCTGTCTCCTCAATCTCTTGCCAGTCGGATTGGGCTAACCGCTCGATCGCCAGATCAATTAACGCTAATCCCTGCCCGACATTTTCAACTAAGCTGAGTTTTCCGCGCAGATCGGCGGCACCGTCAAACCCTTTGGCATACCAGGTCATGTGTTTTCGGGCTTGTCTGACTCCCCGATCGCCCTTGTATTCCCACAGCATTTGCAGATGTTCGCGGGCGCATTCTAAACGCTCGATCGAAGTGGGTTTTAATCTTTCAATCCCAGTTTTCAAAAAGTGATCGACTTCGCCAACTAAGAATGGATACCCCAGCGTTCCGCGAGAACACATTACACCATCGGCTCCGGTTTGCTCTAAGCATTTAACGGCGGCTTCAATAGAGAACATATCGCCATTCGCGATGACAGGAATTGAGAGAATTTCTTTCACGCGTCCGATCCATTCCCATTTGGCGGCTCCATTATAGCCTTGAGCGCGAGTCCGCCCGTGAACGGTGATCATTTTCGCTCCCGCCGCTTCCATTCGTTTAGCAAAATCGAGAATGTTGATTTCTTGATCGGTCCAGCCGATGCGAGTTTTGACCGTCACCGGGACGTTGACTGCATTCACCACAGCCCGCACGATCGCTTCTGCCTTTTCGGGGTCTCGCAGCAGAGAAGAGCCGCCGCCGTTTTTAGTGATTTTGTTCACCGGGCAGCCCATGTTGATATCAACCGTATCGGCTCCTTCTGCGACCGCCATTTGTGCGGCTTCTGCTAAAAAGTCGGGGCGACAGTCAAAAAGCTGAATGCTGATCGGACGCTCGTTGGGGTCTACCTCCATAATGATCGGCAGTTCTTTGACGTAATGTAACCCTGTCGCGTTCACCATCTCGGTGTACATCATCGAATCGGGCGCATAGCGACGTACCAGACGACGAAACACCAGATCGGTTACGCCAGACAGCGGCGACTGCAACACCCGGCTTTTGACCTCAAGATCACCGATTTTGAGCGGGGCAGCGAGTCTAGCTTTGAGACTTGGAGACAGAGAAACCATAATTCACGATCGTATCAATCCATCTTTATCCTAAAGGATTGGGGGAAGTTACTGGGCTGCTTTGGGATGAAGCCAGCGATAAGCGATCAAAGAGGCGCGTGACGCGGGGGATTACGAAATTAAGTGAGCAACACCACTGAAATGCTACAGTGAGAGGCTTTACATGTTCGAGCCAACATTTGCGAACGTCTGATTCAAGCCAGGTTCTGAGATTTTTGTAGCGGTCAAATCGGAGAATCACGACATATTCAGGATGGTCGTGATCATGAGGTCGGATAATGTTGATGCCTGCATGTCCTTCAAAGCTGTGGGCAGCCACTGAAATGTCTCACTGCCATTGCTCATAAGCCTCTTCATACCCTGGTTTGACGCTTTGTGAAATGATGGCAGCGACGGGCAGGTTTTCATCGATCGAGAAGGTCATTTCAAGAGTCTCTCGCAGCATTCTCTAGAGTCCACTAATGGTCTGATATATAGTTTGAGCGGTCACAAAGATGGATGACTATTTTAATTCTCTGCTCTAAAATAAGCCGAACACTTGAACAGCCTTTCAAAGGAGCTTTCACCATGATTCACGCCTATGTAGCTGAGAAAAAGGGTGCCGACCTTAAACCCTTTGAATACGATCCGGGCGTTTTGGGAGGCGAAGAAGTCGAAATTAAGATCGAATACTGTGGGATCTGCCACAGTGATTTGAGTATGCTCAACAACGATTGGGGCATCTCGCAATATCCGTTAGTCGCTGGGCACGAAGTCGTTGGCACGATCGCCAGTGTTGGTAACTCAGTCAAAACACTCAAAGTTGGGCAGCGAGTCGGCTTAGGCTGGAACTCTCGATCCTGCATGACCTGTGAATGGTGTATGTCAGGCAATCATAATCTTTGCTTGACCGCAGAAGCCACGATCGTTGGTCGCTATGGTGGGTTTGCTGATGCAATTCGCGCTCACTCGGCGTGGGTTTTACCATTACCCGAAGCAATCGATCCAGCGACTGCGGGACCGTTGTTTTGTGGAGGCATTACGGTTTTCAATCCGCTCGTGCAATTTGACGTGAAGCCTACCGATCGAGTCGGAGTCATCGGTATTGGTGGATTGGGTCACCTGGCGTTGCAATTTCTTCACGCTTGGGGGTGTGATGTCACCGCGTTTTCGACTAGCTCTGATAAAGAAGCTGAAGCGAGAGAACTAGGTGCGGATCATTTTGTGAACTCTCGTGATGCTACGGCGCTAAAGTCAGTCGAAAACTCGTTTGATTTGATTCTCTCGACGGTGAATGCCGATCTCGACTGGAACTCTTACATCGCGTGTTTGCGTCCCAAAGGGCGACTGCACTTTGTGGGGGTGGTGCCTAACCCGGTTAGTGTCTATGTCTTCTCGTTGATGCCCGGTCAAAAGTCGATTTCTGCCAGTCCTCTCGGTAGCCCTGCAACGACGAATCAAATGCTCGATTTTGCAGCCCGACACAACATCGAACCCATCACCGAAATGTTTGCGTTTGACCAGATCAACGAGGCGTTAGAACGGCTGCATAGTGGCAAGGCACGCTATCGAATTGTACTAAAACATTAGGACGAACCCGATAGATGTCGGTTGCAGTCCGGCTCTGAGACAAGTTTGGGTTGATGATGCACCTAAGGTAAGGGGTGTATCAGAGCAAGATACACCCCTCATCAAGAGATTCAAACTACTTCGCAGGGTTAAGTGCCAGCACCGCTTCAAATTGACTCGTTGCTTTGTCGGTTGGAGTAGTCGTCCCACCAAACCCCTTAATCGAATTTAGAATCGCAGTGGCTTCTGGGTTCATGGCTGATTTTTGAGAAACTGACGTGACTCTGTTAATCAAAGTCATGGTTTTCTCCACATCCACGTAAAAGTAGCCAATATTTTGCTTAGGCAGAGAAGCCGTTACCGCCTTAAAACTATCACTGGTTTCTAAAGAAGGATTAGTTTGACTGGACAGCGTAGTCACAAGCTGATCACCCGTTGCAATAAATACAGTGTTGTTGTCTAGCCAACCGTGACCCAAAAGAGCACCTTGAGGCGTTTTCCATTCAGTCACTTTTTTGCCGTTGACATTACGCTCAACGATCGCCAGAGATTGACTCTTTGCGATCGTGTCCAGCTTACTCAACGTTGCGTCGGCGGTTTTACGATCGCTCGTGCTAAACACCATTGCCCCTCCAAATCCAAGCTGCCCCAGTATGCCTTGACTGAGCGGCATCATGCCGATCGCAAACTCGCCGTTCATCCAGCTAAAGATCTCTTTATCGAGGTCAAGACCGATCATTTGGCTGCCGCCTCGCATCGTGTCAACCACTTGCTTTTCCTGTGGGCTGTCTTTGGCTTGTGCTGCCATCTGGCTCCAATAAGAGTCAAGATTAGCGCCAGACACGAGCGCAAACGTGTCAGTTGGAAACTGGGCAACTACTTTGCCAGGGGAAGTCTTATAGTCGATCGCGGTTTTTGGGTCAACCATCACCGCCCCTTTGAGGCGTAATCCGACATCATCAATACTCACAGTGCCGACCACAGATTTGACTCGCTTTAGCTGCTCTAAAGTCGAGGTGTCCATCGGGGTGCGAGACTTGCTGCTCATAGCTTGCACCATTCCAGCATAGTCAGGCAGATAAAAGCGGGCAACAGGGGCATCTCCGTTGTCTGTTTGAGACGATTGCGGCGTGGCTTCTAGCTTGGTCGCAAAAGAGGGGCTGCCCTGGAGAGTGTCGATCGACTGCTCGATCGCTGTTTTGTTAGACGACAGCATCAGATAAGACTCTTTTAGCACTGCCGTATAAATGGGCTTTTTGCTTTTTTCCCCCACGAGTTGATTAATTTTGACCCCTTTATAATCCGTCTCAGTGTTCTTGACCTTTGCACCGCTCTTAAACTTGTTAGCAAAGCTCAGAGCACTCGCCTTATCTTTAATGGCGATCGCCATCACCACATCTGGCTCTTTAAGATTGGCGCTGGGCATGACTGCCACCATCAGGTTGCCCACCCAGGGCTTCAGGTCTTTGTCTGCATCAACGCTCGTTTCGGTCAGCATTTTTTGCTGAAATTCCTGAAGGCTTTTATCGACTGCCTGGTGAGCTTCGGGGGTGCCAAACTGCTTTAGCTTTGCCCAATTTTTTTCATCTGTAGCAATAAAGGCTGCCATATAAGCCTGATTAGGAATGACTTTAGCGATTCCTAAAGGGGTTGCACTATCGCCTGTTGCCCCGTTGAAATAAAGGTATCCTGCCACGCCTCCTGCAAGAGCAGTCGCAGCCACAGCAGGCAGAATCAACTTTTTTACAGACATTTAAGTTCCTCAACGTTCTAACAATGATTACGACTGAATTTAACTTCACCCTGATACTTAGCAAATTCGGACAAATGGATCACGAAGGTGAACGATCGTAGAGTTCCCTGTAAGTCTGGAGTTAGCGCAGAAGGTGTTTTGAGTCCATGAGGTGATGGATGTCTCGCTTTCGGCGCTTGGTGCGAGATTACGAGCGATTACCAGAAACCTGAACGGGCTTTCACCTGATTGCATTTGTCCTGTTGATGGTCATACCAAATCGATCAATGAATGCGACAGATGATGGATTTACCCGATGCTGTAGAGACGTTTCGGTGAAACGTCTTGCCAATTTTGCCATGACACAGGATCTGTCCCATTCAAAAATCAAATGAGTATTAGACAGTAGATGAGTATCGGATTCAAAAGTGCAAAACATTCTCTAGCACGATCGCATACTCCAAAGGGTAGATTGAGCGGCTTTATAATCTCGTTCGATCGATAGATTCTCTAATTTGTCTTTAGAAATATATTTTTGAAGTTCGCGACGATCGTAAATTCAAACACATTATTACTCTCAAACTATGCCTGACATTGTTGATACTGCGATGAGCGCGGGAACCTTTAGCACTTTAGTGACCGCTATTACAGCGGCTGGTCTTGATACTGCACTCAAGAGTCCGGGTCCATTCACGGTGTTTGCGCCCTCCGATGACGCTTTTTCTAAGCTGCCATCAGGAACGGTTGAATCGCTGCTAGAAGATCTTCCAACGCTAAGAAAGATATTAGAATATCACGTTGTTTCTGGAAAAGTGATGGCATCAGATGTCGTTAAGATGAACAGTGCAACGACCACTCAAGGAGAAGATGTCAAGATTGATGCTTCTAATGGCAGCGTCAAAATCAATAATGCAGTAGTCACCACGCCAGATGTTGAAGCTGACAATGGAGTGATTCATGTGATCGATTCCGTTTTATTGCCGGGGTCAATCAGTCTTTAAGCGTCATTGAGATCGCTAGCAGACTACCTATCCCATCTGCTAGCGATCGAGGGTTTCAATGCACCCAATAACCCCTGAAAATCTTATTCAGGAATCTTTTCTTTGACGTATGCAACGGAGATCGGAGTAATTTTCTGCTCTATTTGAGTCATAACATCGCGGTCAAATTCTGTCCAAACTCGCGGCTGACCAAAGACACAGGGTTGCAAAATTCCCCACGTCACGCCGTCTTGACGTAGGTGAGCATGAACTAAAGCTCTGTGCCCAAAAGACTTTTGTTCAAACTCTAAGTTGACGACTGTTGAATCAGCGGTTTCGACATCTTCGACATAGACTGACGGCTTTGCGTCTAGTGCCGCTGCAAAAAGCGGATCTTCTTCGGACAAAGATTCTGGTTCTATTTTTAGCTCCTTGCTGGTGACATCGGGAACCGCTGGGTTTCGTCGCCAACAGTAAGGCGTATGTCCCACATTCGTATTAGGATTTCGCAAGTAGAGGAAGCAGCGATCGCACTGCAACACTTCACACAACACGGGCAACAAGGCGGAAAAGACAGCATCCGGGTCGCTGGTATTGATCAAAACGTTGTCTAGCGCGTCAGGTAGCTTTTGCATTGAATTTAAGAGTGGATTGTGGGATACAAATTGAGGAGTTAAAGCCCGTTAGACAAACAATAGGGTTTAATTGCTCAAAGCAGGCTCCTCAAACGGACGGATAATCGCAGGGGCAGGCGTGACTTCTGGTTGAAAAATCGCTTGCAGGGCTTGTTCTAACGTTTGAGCCATCACAATTCGGTTTTCGTAGGCAACCACGACGCGAACAAGGGTTGGTAAGCTATTTTGGGTCGCTTCTAGATAAATCGGTTCTACATACAGCAATGATTGCTCGATCGGCACAATCAGCAAATTTCCTTGAATAGCTCTTGACCCTTGCCGATTCCACAGCGAGATTTGTTGTGAAATCACGGGATCTTGGTTGATACGTGCCTCAATTTGCTCAGTGCCATAGATCAGCCGTTCTTTGGGGAAGGTGTAGAGCAACAAGCGACCATAATTTTCACCGTCCGATCGAGCCGCTAACCAAGCAATTAAATTAGTGCGCTCTCGTGGCGTGTAGGGCAACAGCAAAATAAACTCTTCAAACGGGACGGTAGGAAGACTGGTAATCAAGTAGTACGGCTCGACCGGACGGGATTCTGCCCCATAGACTTCATTGGGAATTTGCCATTGATCTTCACGATTATAAAACACTTGAGGATCGGTCATGTGATAGGTCATTAATCGCTCAGACTGAATGTTGAAAAAGTCAGTTGGGTAACGAATATGATCACGCAGCGCGTCTGGCATCAATGCTAGAGGCTTTAATAAGGTTGGAAAAATTGCAGACCACGTTTTAATAATCGGATCGCTGGCATCGGCTACATAAAAGTTAGTAGTGCCATCATACGCATCGATTACAACTTTTACAGAATTGCGAATGTAATTGATATCGCCATTCGCTGGCTCTGAATAGGGATAATGATTGCTAGTCGTGTAGGCATCAACGATCCAGTAAAGATAGTTTTGATTGGCTGGAAACTGACCTTTGTTATTCCTGTTTGCGTCTACCGCCACTAAATAGGGATCGCGATCGTAGCGGAGAAATGGCGCGATCGCCCGAATCCGCTGATTAATATTGCGACGAAATAAAACCTTTGTCTGTGGTTGAAATTCCCGTGTTAGAAAGACTCTCCAGTCTTTTAAGTAGAGGCTAAACAATGCCCGTCGCCACCACGAGCCGATCGAGATTCCACCTTGCCCATCATAAGAGTTATAAACATTGTCACTGCCACTCGGATAATCTAACTCTCGCTGTCGCGTTCCGGTCATTACATAGTTATCTGTGATCTCACCGTAATAGATTCGAGGTCGCCCGATCGGAATTCCCGATCGAATCGCCTCACTGGATGTCACGAGCGCTCCGCCATTGGTGTCGCCAATATCTTTAACAAAATATTCTGGTAAGCCACCCGCCCCAACCGTATTCACCGGACTCACCGTAAACCCATATCCGTGCGTGTAAATCAGATGACGATTGATCCAAGTTTGTGCCTGTTGAGGCACTGCATTTACATCCATCTCCCGTGCAGCGATAAACACCTGTCGGCGTTCTGTCTCAGATTGAGCAGATGACGAGGGCTGACTAGGGGCATTCGGTCTGCGAGTTGCCACTTCAGTTGGCAGGGTGTAGCGATCGATGTTGGCATCAGAAAAGCGATAGTAGAGGCGGATTTGCTGAAGTTGACGATTGGTCGCGAGGAGGGGTCGCTGATCCCACAGGCGGATGTTGCGAATGGTCAGGTCATTGGCTCGAATATCGGCTTCGGTGAGTTGCCCTTGAGGATTGAAGGTTTGCGAATCGATCGATTCCAGCCCAAAAGCCTGCCGAGTCAATGAGATCGTGCGTTGAATATAAGGTCGCTCTCGCACCAATTCATTCGGCTGAACGATCAAATACTGAACTGCTTCTGGCAAAGCAACTCCTACTACAGACAACCCACTAAACAGCCACAGCGCTATCACAGCCCAGCGACGATGCTTTGATCTTGGCTGCCAAAAGACAGAGTGCCAGAGTAGGTAAAGCGCGATCGCCAAAGCGCTAAGGCTCAGAACAATGTAGGCAGGTAGTTTTGCTTTAACATCGGTATAGCCCGCTCCATAGATTACCCCGTTTGTAGAATAGAGCAGTTGATAACAACTCAGCCAATTGCTAAACGCGATCGCGCCCATTAAACCTGCGCTAACTCGATATAAGTGACGCTGCTGTTGGGGTGAGAACCCTGGAAACCGCCCCTGACTCAGACTATTGCCCGATAGCAGATAGGTCAGCAATACAGAAACGAAGCCGTAGAGAGAAAGCCCGATACTTAAAAACGCAATCAGTTCTGCAATAGGAAGCGCAAAAATATAAAAGCTAATATCACGGTTGAATAAAGGCTCTGTTGCATTAAAAGGAGTGGACTGAAAATATTGTAAAACCGTTGCCCAATGCTGAGAGGCAATGAATCCGAATAAAATGCTCAACACGATCGCGATCGCAATGAGTAAAAACCGAGGATAAACCAGCAATGCAATCAGTGCAGCAAAAGCAACTCCTAAATACCAGGGAGCATTTAGTTGCTGAATGATTTGCCAAAGGGCGATCGTATCAAACGTTGAAGTTGATAGACGAGTCGGCTCTGCTTGCCAATAGCTGAACGCGATTTGGCTATAGTGCGCCAGCATCAAGCCAATTAATAAGCTCAGTCCCGCTGCGATCGGTAGGAGAGTCTTAAGCCTAAATGGAACGGTTGAGTGAATCGGCTTTGCGACATCTTCGATCGGCTCAGAATAGTTGTGTCGGTGAGCCAGCCTTAAGTTTGTGAGAAAGTATCCGATCGTCAGGGCAGTTACTCCCGACCACAAAACGCCTTGAGTGGTCAGCCGCAGCAAAAACACTGATAAATAGCCTACTTCTTGAAACCAAAAAGCCTCGGCTCCTAGATGAGCAACCCCATCGAATAGAACCCACCCTCCCAGGCAGAATATTAGAAGTCGTAGGCGGTGTTTTCGCAGCACAAAATTTAGGGGGCAACGCGGATGGTTGAGTCAGACAGATTTAACATCTTACCAACCATACACACCAACCCCCCGCTATAGATAGAGCTTTAGGGCGTGTTTTAAACCTTTCTCGCTGCGATGCTGCCTCGCCCTGAACTGAAGTTCGGGCTAATTTGGGAAAGTCCGTTGAAACGGACTGAAGATCGGGCAGTGACTCGCATTTAGTCCGTTAAAACGGACTTACCACCACTAGCCCGAACTTTAGTTCAGGGCGGGACAGCAACAAAGACTAAAGGTTTAGAACACGCCCTAGTCTTAGTGAGGTGGATTTATTAAAGTGCAACTTCTTACCCTCACCCTAGCCCTCTCCCCAAGGAGAGGGAACAAGACTCTAACCCCCTTCTCCTGGGCGAGGGCTTGCCCCACTTCGTGAGGAGGGCAGAAGAGGCTCACAAGTCTGACAGATTATTTAATCCTCGATTCTCAAGGAAGTAGAAGCCGAGTTTCCCCAATCTGTGCGAACTGATACACTGCCCGTCTGCGATCGTGGTGAAGTCTCAAACGGGAAGGTTCCCTCGTTATTCACAGCCTGCTGAATCTAGCATTCGTGCTAGCTTAAGTCTCTCCATCGTTCGACAGAAACAGATTGATGTCGGCACGCATATTCTATAGGATCCACCGCTATTTCTATGGGTAGAACAAATTAATGTATAGAAAACTACATAACCTGATTCTGTCACGAAATATCATCCTCGATAGGAATAAATTCGTGCAAGATAGCTTGAACAAACAACCGACAGAAATCAAATGTAAGTATTATGACTTAACCCGTTGCGTTCCATTTATCAACTGGGTATTCTAGCAACGATCGCATCAAAGACTTGCGACGACTGAGCTTGATCACTGGGAATCTTCTCTCTGCCTTGCCTAGCGATTTGATAGAGAAAGGTGATTTGAAAAACTTTTGAGCCTGACTGTTGAGTTTTGACCGTTTTTCTTAGACTTCGCTAGATAAAGAAGATGATTCCAGCCCCACCATCGCCTGACGAAGCCGCTAGACTTCAAGCGCTCTTTCGATACAAGATTTTAGATACTCCAACCGAAGGAGTGTTTGATGACATCACGCATCTAGCTGCTTACGTTTGCCAAACACCGATCGCGCTAGTAAGTTTGATTGATTCTGAGCGGCAGTGGTTTAAGTCAAAAGTGGGGCTGGCAGCAACCCAAACTCCGCGTAAAGTGGCATTTTGCGCCCACGCCATTTTGCAGTCAGAGCCGCTGATCGTGCCGAATGCTTTGACGGATGAACGGTTTGTTGATAATCCTCTCGTGACAGGTGAGCCTCACATTCGGTTTTATGCAGGCGTGCCCTTAACCACCTCTGAGGGCTATAACCTGGGGACGCTCTGTGTGCTCGATCGCGTGCCTCGATCGCTGACTCACGAGCAGATCCAAGCTCTCAAAGTGCTGGCACATCAGGTTGTCCGGCAGATTGAGTTACGTCACACGCTCAGAGATTTGCAGCTTGTTCAGACAGGGCGTAAACAGAAATGGGAGAAAAGTCGGCATTTTTTCGCCAAAGTCGCAAGCGGGTTTGTGTTAGCCTCAGCAATTTTGGCAGTCGTTGGAGTAGTGTCTTATCAGAGCCATTCTCAAGTTCTTCAAGGCAACGTCTTAGAAGCACAGTCTCAGCAGATACTTTTAGATCTCACAGAAGTTCTCTCTTTGCTAACCGATGCAGAAACTGGACAACGAGGCTATTTGATCACAGGCAAAGAGCAGTATCTAAACTCTTATTACGCGGGGGTTCAACAGATTAGTCAAGAACTCAAGGAGTTACGATCGCAGACGTTCGCCAATTCTCAACAACAGCGTCCACTCGATGCGCTTGACGTTCTGATCAAAAGTCGGCTAGGTGAACTCAATCGAACCCTTGAGGTGCGGCGAGTGCAGGGGTTTGATGCAGCCGCCCAGATGGTTGACACTGACGATGGCAATGAAGTCATGGTGAAGATTCGCGCTGTGATTGGCGAAATGCAGACTCAAGAGAAGGCTGCGCTAAAAGAGCGATCGACGACCCTGATCATGAGTGCTCACAGAGCCACTCTGACTTCTTTTTTAGGCATTAGCTTAGATTTTGTTATTCTGACTTGGGTTTATGCTGCCATTCATCGCGAGATTCTCAATCGCAAGCGATTAGAAGAAACTCTAGAGCAAGAGCGTGACTTTATTGCAGCAACCTTAGATACGATCGCAGCCTTGGTCGTTGTTCTCGATGCTCAAGGAAGAATCATTCGCTTTAATCTCACCTGCGAGCAAGTCACAGGCTACTCGTTTGAGGAAGTTAGAAACAAATGCTTTTGGGATGTATTTTTAATCGATGAAGAAGTTGAACCTGTCAAAGCGGTCTTCGTCAGTTTGCAAACTGGACATTTTCCAAGTAGCTACGAAAATTATTGGCTTACGAGAGGGGGCGATCGGCGGCTAATTGCCTGGTCTAACACAGCGCTCACTGACTCAGAAGGCACTGTTGAATATGTGATTTGCAGTGGCATTGATATCACAGAGCGGCGGCAAGCTGAGACAGATCTAAAAGGCTCAGAGGCAGAGCTGCGTGCACTCTTTGCTGCCATGACCGATGTGGTTTTGGTCAGAGATGCAGACGGGCGGTGCATCAAGATTGCTCCGACCAATCCCGTTAATCTCTACAAACCTTCTGACGAAATGAGAGGCAAAACGCTGCATGATATGCTGCCATTCGCGAAGGCTGACCTCATCTTGAGCCACATTCAAACGGCTTTAACCACTCAGCAAACCCTGAATTGTGACTATAGTTTGGCGATCGAGGAGCAAGAAGTCTATTTCTCGACGAGCATTTCTCCCTTATCTCAAGATTCAGTGGTTTTGGTCGCACGAGACATCACCCAACTCAAGCGGGCTGAACAGCGTCGAGGCATCCAATATGAGATTGCTTGTGTCTTAGCAGAATCTTCGACGCTCAGTGAGGCAATCACTAGAGTTCTCCAGGCGCTGGGTCGCGCTTTGTGCTGGGAGTTGGGCGAGTTTTGGGTCATTGATGCTCAAGCAAATCTGCTGCGACTCGCAGAAGTCTGGGTCACACCTTTGGCTCCTTCAACCGACTTTGAGGCGATGTCTCAGCAGCTCACCTTTGCTCAAGGTGTAGGGTTGCCGGGGCAAGTGTGGCAAACCAGCAAGCCTGTTTGGATAGCCGACTTCGTGCAGGATACAAACTTTTTACGATCGCCCTCCGCCCTTAGAGCAGGGTTTAATCAAGCGATCGGGTTTCCTGTTTTAGGCAATGATCAGACGTTAGGGATCATCACATTTTTTAGTCACAAGATTCGTCAATCTGATCAAGATTTGCTAGAGATGGTGACTGATCTCGGTCGGCAAATCGGTCAATTTGTTGAGAAAAAACAAGCAGAAGAAGAAGTGCGGCAGCAAAATCGGCGATCGCAACTGCTCTCTGACGTGACTTTGCGAATTCGACAATCTCTCAATCTTCAAGAGATTCTCAGCACAACTGTAGAAGAAGTCCGTCAGTTTCTCAAGGCAGATCGGGTGGTGCTTTATCAGTTTGACCCAGATTGGAACGGCACCGTCGTGGTTGAATCGGTTGGAGTAGGTTGGACATCTGCGTTGAATGCAAAAATCGAAGACAACTGCTTCCAGCATGGGTATAGACAGAGATATGAGAACGGGGAGACCTCGACGATCGACAACGTTGTGCAAGCAGACCTTACACTGTGTCATCAAGAAATGCTGGCAGGGTTTGAGGTGCAGGCAAACCTGTTAGTGCCCATTCTAGGTGTCAACGGGCTTTGGGGTTTGTTGGTGGCTCATCAATGTTCTGCCCCTCGTCACTGGCGATCGTTTGAGGTTGATTTTCTGGTTCAACTTGCCAATCAGGTTGGCATTGCTTTAGAACAATCTCGTCTGTTGACTCAAGAAACTCGGCAGCGAGAACAGCTAGCACACCAAAATCTGGCGTTAGAACAGGCTCGCAGAGAATCAGAGCAGGCAACTCGCATGAAGAGTGAATTTTTAGCCACTATGAGTCATGAGATTCGCACTCCGATGAATGCGATTATCGGCATGACAGGCTTGCTGATCGACTCTAACCTCGACCCGCAGCAGCAAGACTTTGCTGAAACTATTCGGATCAGTGGAGATAGTCTGCTCACTCTCATTAACGAAGTCTTAGATTTCTCTAAACTAGAAGCTAATCGGATGGAGTTAGAAATTCTAGAGTTTGATCTCAAGAATTGCATCGAAGAGATTACTGATTTGTTAGCATTTTCTGCTCATAAAAAAGGAATCGAGATTGCAATCTTTATCGACCAAAAGGTTCCGATTCATTTGCGCGGAGATGTCAGCCGATTGCGTCAGATTCTGATGAATTTGACAGGAAACGCGATCAAATTTACTGAAGTTGGAGAAGTGGTGATTCAGGCGTTTCTTTTAGGAGAAACTCCAGATACCGCTATCATTTCATTCTCAGTCACCGATACTGGAATTGGCATTTCTCCAGACGCTCAACGAAAGTTATTTAGACCTTTTTCTCAAGTAGATGCCTCCACCACTCGAAAGTATGGAGGAACGGGTTTAGGATTAGCGATTTGCAAACAATTGGTCGATTTAATGGGAGGCACGATCGCGGTCGAAAGTCGTGCAAGACAGGGTTCTAATTTCTCGTTTACCCTCTCACTCAAAAAGCAGCTTCATCCGACGATCAGTCAGTTTACTCAATTCACAGCCGCTAGTTTGAGGGGTCTCAAACTCTTAGTCGTAGATGACAGCGCGACTAACCGAAAGATCATTCGTCATCAAGCCTCTGCTTGGGGCGTGCAAGTAGGCGAGGCAGAAAGTGTCAATGCAGCATTAGAAGCGATGCAAAACGCGATCGAGCAAAAGACTCCTTATAACATTGTGATTCTCGATATGCAGATGCCCGATGGCGAGATGCTAGTTCAGCAAATTAGCCTAAGTCCGCCGCTATCAAACAGCCGATTAGTGATGATGATTTCGCTCTACCATCCCAACGGAACGGAGTATGCATCAAAGCTTGGTTCTGCCTATTTAGTCAAGCCTGTTAAGCAGTCTCGTTTGTTTGATTGCTTAATGGAGGCGGCGAACAAATCGAATGACAAGCCGATTCAATCAGTGACACAAGGAGAGTCTGATCGATTTGCTTTAGAACTCATTGCTGGTGAGCAGAGTCGTATAAAGCTCAAGGTTTTGCTGGCAGAAGACAGTTTAGTCAATCAGAAAGTAGCGCTGAATCAGTTAAAAAACCTGGGCTATGAAGCAGATGTTGCAGCCAATGGTCAAGAAGTTTTGGATCTGCTCACAAAAATTCACTACGATCTGATTTTAATGGACTGCCAAATGCCTGAATTAGATGGCTATGAAGCAACGCAAGAAATTCGTCGATCGCCAGGAAAAATCAAAGACACGATCGTCATTGCGCTGACTGCAAATGCGATGAAAGAAGATCGAGCACGCTGTTTAGATGCTGGAATGAACGACTATCTCAGTAAGCCAGTTCGCCAAGAAGAGTTAGCGGCTAAACTGAGTCATTGGAGCCAAATCATTAAGACTGCAAAAGAGCAGATAAATGAATGCTCGATAAGCGCTCATTCTCCGAATCAGGAAGACGGTGTAGCAGGGGATGGTTTGATTGATTGGGGTTATCTTCGCAGGCTTTCTAATGGAAACGAAGCCTTTGAATTAGAACTTTTAAAGACATTAGTTGAGACATTGCCCGATCGTTTAAAGGCATTAGAATCTGCTATCTGTGCCCATGATCGTCACAACATTAGGCGCGAAGCCCACTATATTAAAGGCTCAAGTGCAAACACGGGTGCGATCGCGATTCAAGTTTCAGCAGACCAGCTAGAGAAGAAAGCCGCATCAGGTGAGCTAGAAGGGGTTTCAGAATTATTCGTAGAACTGATGGATAATTTCAATCGAACCCGGAATCTTGTCAAATCTGAATAATAGTCGCTGGTTGCAGTTCTCATTCTGCTTAGCATCGCGAATTAAATAAGGTCGGTTATTGCAAAATGGGGTTGCCCTCCTCACGAAGTGGGGCGAAGCCCTCGCCTAACCCCTTCTCCCTGGGGAGAAGGGGAACTAGACGTTTGCTCCCTCTCCCTGGGGAGAAGGGGAACTAGACGTTTGCTCCCTCTCCCTGGGGAGAAGGGGAACTAGACGTTTGCTCCCTCTCCCTAGGGAGAGGGTTGGGGTGAGGGAGAATTTGGTTTTATTTAATTCACGATCCTTAGTCTTTTGTGGAAGCATGGAGCATGAATCTAGACATCGACCATGAATAATTCTCTTGTTCGAGCAATTTATACAGACGGCAGTGGGAATGTGGGCGTGTGCGGCTATGCGGCGGTCGTGCGATTTGCTGACAGCACCACGATCGAGCTAGGCGGCTATGAGCCAGATAGCACAAACCTACGGGCTGAGTTACTCGGCGTAATCACTGCATTGGAGTATCTGCGAGCGAATCCACAGCCTCTTAAAGCGCCGATTTTCTCTGATTCTAAATACGCGATCGACGGACTTAATGAGCAGTGGGTTTCGATTTGGCAGCAGCGCAGTTGGCTAACCATCAAAGGAAAACCTGTGGTGAATCGGGATCTGTGGGAGCGGCTTGAGGCGTTACGATCGGTTCCCGCCACCTTTCATCATCTGCGAGGGCACACCGATGCAGCCGGAAAAAAAGGTCGAGATGCTCTCGCTCAAAACCGCGCCTGCTTTGGTGAAGACACCCCTTTACACAACGCGGGAAATCAAGCTGCCGATCGTGCGGCTGACGGTTTCCGGCTAAATTGGGCGACTCTCAAGCCGGACGAACAAACTGATATCACAGCAAAAGCCGTCTCATACGTGAAAAATTCTCTCCCAGATTGAGTCTAAGCTTTCGCCATTTCTCAGAGATTAGATATCAGTCGGCTGGTGCAGCTCCTGCATCAAAGCCTTTGCACGCGATCGCACCTTTCTTAGCACTCTCATCGCATCATTAATTTATAGGTTGAACTATAGGGACTGAGATTGTAGACATATCAGAATACTACAAAGCCCAATAGAGATCAGATAAGAAAGTATTACTCAATTTCTTGACTCGCTGACGAAAAGTATTCTTTCAGGTGTGCCCTGGTTAAGTTATAGTCTACATACTAACTTCAATAAATGGACTCTCATGCCTCGTAACTCTAATGACTTATCGCCGACAGAGAAAGTTAAAGTCGCTTTAGATTGCTTACATCGAGAATTATTGGGTGACTCAAATGCCAGCAAAACGGTCGCCAAGAAATATGATCTCTCGACTCGCGGAGTTACTACTCTTAGAAATCTAGCTCTAGACATCCTTCAAAAGGGCTTTAGTCCTTCGATGACTCCTGCTCCATCGGTGACGGCTGCTCTCAACGACAAAACGCTCGATCGCAACTTAGATTCTCTTCTAAATTCTTCTACTTCGATAGGAGACTCGCAGCTAGAAGCGTCAGAATCTGAAGCAGATGACACTGATGAAATCGCGATCGATGAAGTAGTCGCTGCCATCATCGACTACAATAAGTCGAAAAAAGAACCTCCTGTCTACATCTCGCAGGGCATTCTTCAAAAGATTAGCGGTCAGTCTGTCGCAGAGGTCAAATCGTGGTTTGCCGATCACGAGCAGGAAGTCAATAAGCACAACGCAAAATATGACCTCACTCCGGTTACCAATCGCAGGGTCAAGCGCAATTTTAATTATCGGCAGGAGTTAGGGTTGGACGATTCTGAATAACTTGGACAGACAAGGGGCTTAAGCAGTGTTTTAAAACCCTGGTCTTCGCTGCTATCCCGCCCTGAACTCAAGTTCGGGCTGACAGTGGGAAGTCCGTTAAAACGGACTGAACGCGAGTCAGACCAGATCCTGAGTCCGTTTCAACGGACTTTCTCTCGTTAGCCTGAGCTTCAGTTCGGGACGAGGTAGAATCGCAGCGAGAGAGATTTTAAACACGCCCTAAGCCCCTCGTTTAGCACGATCGTGACCTGCGAAAAGGTTCAACTTATTTTTACTAGCCTCCTTAGTGCTCTGATTGATTCACTCTTTTAAAGAACAAACGCCGCCTTGTTATCTAAGACGACGTTTGCTCGATCGCGCTCTTATTCCCCTAAAGAATTGGACAGAGACATCACTTAATCAACTCTTTCACTTTGCTGATGATGCCATCTGGATCAAGTCCTTGATGAGGATACTGTTCCCACAAACCGCCACAGCCTTCTTTGTGGGTGCCAAGATGTGCAAACTTGGGAGTCAAACCCCGCTCTAGTAGCCAAGAACCAAAGCGGATTCCTAGCCCAGTGCGGCGGTTAAAGGCTTCGACCACGAGCACAAACGGCGCAGCCCCGATTTTTGTCATCATTGCTTCATCAATGACATTCAGCGTCGGTTTGTTAATCAAGCCCACATCAATGCCTTCTTGCTTGAGTCGTTCTACCGCATCGGCGGCGCGATATAACGCCTCTCCAAAGGCGACGATGTAGCCTGCGGTTCCTTCTCGCACCACTTCATCTTTGCTCGGAACAAAGGTGTAGTCGCCCCCATAGAGATCGGTGTTGTTTACGTCGAGAATATTGGGCGTTTTGGAGCGAGTTGAGAAGATGAACCGCAGTCCGGGCTGGTGGAACACAGCTTTGACGCAGGCTCTCATCTGTGCGGCATCGGCGGGGAAGTAAAGCCGGGTTTCATAGCCGTCATCGAGTCCATTATCGGCAAAGAAGTTGTTGATCCCAAAGTGACAGGTGTTGTCTGCCATATCGTCAACGCCAGAGTGCGAAAAGTGGCAAAGCAAGTTGGAGTAGTTGAGCCGCGCCATCGTGATTTCTGACACGCACATTTCAAGAAACGCCGCGAAGGTGGAGAAGATGCCCTGCTTACCCGCGACCATGCCAAACCCAGCCGCAGCCGAGATGTTGCCCCGCTCCATGATGCCAGACGAAATAAAGACTTCAGGATGGGCATCGTGAATCTTTTTTAACCCGGTGGAGCCTTCTAGGTCGCTGTCAATCACGAGGACATTGGCTTTGCGATCGGCTTCACTCATTTCATCCAACATGGCGACTACTGCCTCGCCAAACACGATGCGATTGGAACTCCAGTTTTTGCCCGACCCGACAAAGTTGTAGGGGTTCCCGGTCGGCTTGATGCCCTTGAGATACTCGACAGCGGAGGTTAGTCCGCGCTTTTCGAGATACGCGATCGCTGCCTTAACGGGAATCACATCGTGACCGTGGGTGCTGCCTTCAATCCCTTCAATGCCGACCGACATTGGGCGATAGTTGACGACAGCGATCGGTCCTGGAGTGGTGATGGCTTCGCAGATCCGACGATACAAATCATCAATATCTTCGCCGTTGCCTTCTAGCACTTTCATGCCTTCTCCCGCCAGGGTTTTAGCCACCTTAAATCCGGGCAGATATTTAGAAGGATGCCCCGCGATCGTCACGTCGTTGTCGTCGATAATTAGCTTGATGTTGATGTGTTGAGCCACTGCCAGCCGCGCCGCTTCTGCATCGTTGCCTTCTTGCTGTGCGCCATCAGAGCCGAGACAAAACACCGTCTTGCCAGGGTTAGCGATCGCGACCCCATTCACATAGCCCCACAGATGCCCCAGACGACCTGAACTAAATTTTACCCCCGGAGTCAGCCGCAGTTCGGGGTGCCCAGGTAGGTGAGAATAGGCTTCACGATAGTGGGCAAGCTGCTCGACGGGGAGGTCGCCGTGAATCGCGGACATCAAATACTGTGTGGCAACCCGATGTCCAGCTTCGTCGAAGAAAATCGGCACAAACTGGTCGGGGGTTCCTCTAAAAAGCGCATCTAGGATCATCACTTCGGGAACGGTGTCATACGGTCCGCCTGTGTGTCCGCCTACGCCTCTAGCCGCCCCGGTTGCGGTGAAGAACACGATCGCGTCGCGGCAAAATTGGATGTTGGCTTTCAAACTCGATCGCTGCTCATCGGTGAGGATCGGATTGGCTACGTCGAGCTTTAACGGTTTGTAGTGGCTGAGGTCGATCGGAAACGAAGTAGTAGGATTCATGGGTTGTTTTTGAAAAGGATTAGACAGTACAGATTGCACGAATGTGCTTGAATTCAAGTGAAAGTGCAGGTTTAATGCATGATAATAGGAACATCAATGAGTATAAACTCACAAACGTGCGATTTCAAGACCAAACATGCAATTTCAGGAAAACTTGATTATGCTGACTGCGGAGCGGAGGCAATTTATCTTAGAACTCTTGCAGCGAGAGAAGAAGGTGCTGTCTTCAGACCTGAGTGCAGTTCTCAAAGTTTCTGAAGATACGATTCGGCGTGACCTGCGAGAGCTGGCAGAGTTAGGTCTATTGCAGCGCGTTCATGGAGGCGCACTCCTTACCTCTCCAGCGATCGCTAGCTACGCCGATCGTCAGAAACAAGCGCCTAAAGAAAAAGAAGCGATCGCCCGCACCGCCGCAAAGTTAGTGCGTCCGGGACAGGTTGTGATCTTAGATGGGGGAACTACGACACTGCAAGTTGCTCGTCATTTACCATTAGGTCTGCACGCGACGATCGTGACTAACAGCCCGCCGATCGCGATCGCCCTTGCCGATCATCCCCACATTGAAGTGGTGATGCTGGGCGGACAACTTTATAAGAAGGCACTGGTGAACGTCGGCGCTGCAACGGTTGAGGCATTACGAATGATTCGGGCAGATCTGTGTCTGCTGGGCGTTTGCAGTCTGCATCCAGATATAGGAATCAGCGTCACAAACTTAAACGAGGCTCATGTAAAACGAGCTATGATCGCGAGAGCCACTGAGGTAGTCGGATTAGTGACTGCTGCAAAGTTAGATACGGCAGCCTCTTATGTTGTGGAATCGATTCAGGCGCTTACTTACTTAGTCACTGCGCCAACCGTGACAGATGAAATGCTGATTGCCTACAAAAGCTTGGGGCTAACGGTCATCCGAGATGAGTTTTCCTAGTCGATCGAGTGCATTTCTAACCATTAACTTAATCGTTCTACAACACACGATCGCTCATGAAAAAACGAACATTTTTATTCTCAGGAACTGCGATTGCTGGAATGGTTTTATTATCCTATTATCCATTCAGAAAAGCGCAAGGAATGAAGGCAACCAGCCGTCTTTTTGAAATCACGAAACCTGAAGAAGAGTGGCGCAGACTTCTAACGCCAGAACAATTTAGTGTACTGCGACAGCAGGGAACCGAACGAGCGCGAACTAGCCCACTTGATAAGCAATACGGCAAGGGGACGTATCGTTGTGCGGGGTGCGACTTATCTCTTTTTACTTCAAAAACGAAGTTTGATAGCGGTACAGGATGGCCCAGTTTCTACGCACCGATCGAGGGAGCGATCGAGACGACCTCCGATCGTTCGCTCTTAATCGCTCGTACTGAAGTTCACTGTCGTCGTTGTGGTGGGCATTTAGGGCACGTCTTCGACGATGGTCCTAAACCTACAGGCGATCGCTATTGTATGAACGGTGTGGCACTGAAGTTTGTTTCGGGATGAGCAACTGGGGGACAAAAGATTTGCTGAATTCAGCTTTTTAGGCATCGGTCGTAAATGGGTTGAGGGTTACTGAGCGACAGACTAAACTTCCTGCACGAATACTTCGCCCTCACCCTAGCCCTCTCCCTAAGGAGCTACTGTGTATACACAAGTCCTCATAGCTTCATTTGAGTCGGCTTGTGTCCCCTAAATCCCCCAATTTTGGGGGACTTTGAATCAGATAAATGGCTTGACCTCCAAAACCTCGTTTCATCTCAAAGTCCCCCAGAATGGGGAATTTAGGGGGCGAGGGTCTCAGCGATGACTGATAGACTTCACGCAGAAGGTCTATTGTTAAGCAGCTTCAAAACCTGTGAGGGAGTGCATCTACTCACTACTACTCCCCAAACTTTTTAGCTCAACGATGACTCACAGCAGCTTTGGTCTTAACCAATGCGATTTTTGCCAAACACGGATATCTTGAGCCATAATGCTAACAAATTCATATCATTAAAAATTGTTCACGTTTATTGCCCAAAGCAGGTTATCCATGCTTGATTCCAGCCAGTGCCCGACCAACCTTTCAACGCTTTATTGGACGAGCTTGAGTTGGCAGATTTTCAATGGGCTGACGAACCCGGCACTCGTACTTCCAATCCTGTTCATCTTGATCACCCTACCGTGGGCAATCAAATCGATTCGCCACAAACGCCGATGGAGCGCAGGGGCAACCGGACTGTTATTGATTTATCTGCTAGCGCTCTCTCCCCAAGCGATCGCAGTAGGCAATCAAGTTTTGGTTCAAAACTTACCTCACGATGATGGCACCTCAGCCGACGCGATCGTGGTATTGGGACGAGGCGCAGAATTACGACAAGACCGGGTGAATGTAGCGGCTCAGTTGTGGAAGGCTCAACGCGCCCCGCTCATTTTTGCAAGCGGGATGGGCGACGGGGAAGAAATTGCTCAACGGCTGCAAGAGCAGAGTATTCCTCAACGTGCGATCGACGAAGAATCCTGTTCACGCACTACTGGAGAGAATGCTCTATTCACTGCCTCAAAACTCTACCCTCGGCACGTTCGGCGAATTATATTAGTCACCGATCCGCCTCATATGCTGCGCTCTGCTCTGACGTTTCAGGGGCAGGGGTTTGACGTAATTTCTCACCCAAATCCTTTCCCTAAACAATTGAGTGAGAAAAAGAGAGGGTTTTTGGTGTTTAGAGAATATCTTGGGCTGGTCAGCTATAAGCTACAGGGACGATTTGACGCTAAAAATACGCCTTCCGCCTATCACGCCTAGAAGCCTTACTTTAGACGAAGGCAATCATGGCTGCTCTTCCTTCAATACGTCAGTAATATAAAAGCTACGATCGTGATTAAGGCAAGAACTAATGCAAAAATAATTGCCTTATCTAACGTCTTGCCAGACGCGCTAACAACTACAGTTAAGCAAATAGCAATCACCAGAAATCATACATACGCTGCATTCTGCCAGCCGTGAGCAACTAAGGAATTGTTATCAATGACTTAGGAGTGGTAAGGATTAACCGGATCTTCTGAGGTGGCTGCGATGAGCGTAGATGCTGAACTCTGTGGAGTGCAATGGGTCGAATTTAGCAGAACAAGGGATATTTTGACTTTATCTTTCTATTGAAGCGACTCTAAGCAAAGTTGACGAAAGTGATCCCCGCGCTGCTCAAAGTTTGGATATTGGTCAAAACTCGCACAGGCAGGAGATAACAGAACAACTTGGACAGACCGCTGTTTTGCCAAGTCGGTCGATCGCTGTACGGCTCGTTCCATCGTCTCCACAATTTCATAGTGAGTGTAACCAATCTGATCTAACCGTTGGGCAAAGGTTTCTGCTGCACTTCCAATCAGCAACACCGCCGCCGCTTTTTCTTGAATCACCTTCAGCCAAGCTGCATCTTCGCCCATCTTGGCTTCACCGCCTGCAATCAAAATCGCTGGACTGTTGACCGCCGATAACCCGACTTCTGCCGCATCATAATTGGTGGCTTTGCTGTCGTTAATAAAGTCAACGCCTTGCCAAGTGCAAATGTGCTCTAACCGATGAGGCACACCGGGGAAATTGGCGATCGCGTCTACAATAGCGGCTTTCTCAATGCCTGCAAGATGGGCGGCAGCAACTGCCATCAAAAGGTTTTGCTGATTGTGAGATCCGGGCATCCGCAGAGTGTTGACCTCGACGATCGGGACATTCTGAACGATCGCCCAGCCATCTTCAATATAAGCGCCTAATTCAGGATTTCCAACTAGCTGCGATCGCCCTTTGACACTGGTCCAGCAGGCATTTGCAGCAACGGGATCGGATTGCTTAACCCCCAAATTCCTCAAAAAGGGATCATCGCCGTTAAAAATCTGCTGTCCAGACTGATGCAGGAGATGAGCTTTGATGTTGAAGTAATTCTCTAATGTTTTGTGGCGGCTAAGATGATCTGGGGTAAAGGTCGTCCAAACGCCGATTTGAGGGGCGACGGTCGGTGCAGCTTCGATCTGATAGCTGCTAAACTCAGCGATCGCCCAATCAGGTTGAGGTTCTAACATCGCCGCTTCACAGGCAGCATAGCCGATGTTACCAAAGGCGGGAGCGTGAAAGCCAGCGGTTTGAAAGATAGCGGCAATCAGCGCAGTCGTCGTGGTTTTACCGTTTGTGCCTGTGATGCCAATCCACGGACAGGACTGTAGATTTTTCCAGGCTAATTCCATTTCTCCGATCGTTTCGATTCCCATACCTCTCGCTTTCACTAAAGCAGAAGCATCCCACGGCACACCAGGACTAACCACGATTAACTCTGGTGTTGTCAATTCTGGATCAAAAGAGTCTCCGATCGTGACGTAAATTCCTTCAGCGCTGAGTTGGTTTTTTTGTTGTTGCAGACTATCAGACGTGCCTCGATCGCTAATCGTAACCTCCCACCCGTTGCGCTTGAGTAATCGAGCCGCCGCGTTCCCTGATTTTCCGAGTCCGATTACATAAGCGTGGGGCATGGTCTGATTACAATCAACAATTTTGCATTCTTTATCGTACTGCTTAACAGTTCCTACAATCACTCAATTGTGACATGCTGAATTCCAGCAAATAAAAAATCCCGCTAGAATGAGAAGACCGCTATACCCAACCTCAAAACAAGAAGCTCGGTGCTTCATCTTTTGTCAAAATCTTACGACTCTGTACCGTTCAATTTATCTTGTCAGATTGGATGAGCGGGCAGGAGATGTTTGCATCTTGGCAGGGGAAGAAATAGAAATTATCATCACCCGTGATGGGGAATGGAGTTTTGAAAATGAAGCCTAATTTTAATGCCATGACCCGGAAGGAACTCAGAGCTTATGTTCTTGAGCATCGAGATGATGCGGAAGCGATTAGTGTAATTGTTGAAAAAATTAAAGCAGACCCCAATACCCACTGGTATAAGCCTGAAGACACCGATCGCTTTCCCGAAATTTATGCAGAGCATCAAAAACGTCGAGAAGAAGCTCAGAGAAGTCAGGAAAACGAACCATAAATCTCCCTTTAGCTTTTGACGATCGCTCCAAAGTCTGCCAGAACGCGGGCATGATTTCGCAACACACCCAGTAAGTTAAGACGATTTTGCTTGATTGCCGAATCAGAGTCCATCACCAAAACACTATCTTCACCGTCAAAAAACTTGCTAACCGCAGGCGCAATCTGACTCAGTGACTCAACGAGCTTAGGGTAGTCTTGTTGTCCTTGCTGAGAAAGGGTGACCAATGCATCGTAAAACGTCTGCTCTGAGGCTTTTTGAAATCGATCGGGATGCACCACTTCGACGGGATTTAGCGGTTGGGTATCCAGGGTTCCTTGGGCAGCAAGACGAGAAGCACGATTCACCGTTTCGTAGATTGCGGCAAGTCTACCATCATCACGAATCGTTTGCAGAAACTGAGCACGATCGCGCACATCTAATAAATTCCTCAGCGATCGCTCTGCGTATTCGGGATCATTCTCGCCCACTACAGCGTTAACGAGATCATAATCAATTTCGCGATCTTCTCGTAGTAGCGTATGAACACGCTGTAAGAAGAAATCTTTTAACTGTTGCAGCAATTCTGAAGCAGAAACTTTTAATACGTGAGCATGATTGCTAGAGAAATTACGAACAATCTGTTCTAGAAGTTGATAGAGATCAATCGTGAGATTCGCTGACCACGTAATATTGACAACAGCATTTGCAGCCCGACGCAGCGCGAATGGATCAGACGAGCCAGACGGAATCATGCCCAATCCAAAAATGCTGACGAGTGTATCGAGACGATCGCTCAACCCCACCACTTGACCTGTGATCGTTTGCGGTAGGGTATCTCCGGCACCGCGAGGTAAATAATGCTCAAAAATTGCCGTGGCAACCGCTTCGGGTTCTTGGCTGTTGAGCGCATATTTCTGACCCATCACGCCTTGCAGCTCAGGAAACTCACCGACCATTTGCGTCACCAGATCCGCTTTACATAACAAAGCAGCCCGCTGGATGTGCGCGTTTGGCTCACCGACGATCTGAAGCTGATCTGCAATTTGGTTGGCGATCGTCCCGATGCGATCGACTTTGCCCCGCACCGATCCCAAATCAGCTTGAAAAGTGACGGTTTCGAGTTTGGGGAGATAGCGATCGAGCGAGATTTTACGATCGGCATCAAAGAAGAATTTGCCGTCTGACAGACGCGCTCGAATCACGCGCTCGTTTCCGGCAGCAATAATGGCAGACTTGGCAGGATCGCCATTTGAGGCAGTGATGAAGTAAGGCAGCAGTTCGCTAGAATCCTGACGTTTGCGAACCGGGAAGTAGCGCTGATGGCTCTCCATCTCAGTCGTAATCACTTCTGAAGGCAGTTCTAAAAATTCAGCATCAAATTTGCCTACCACAGCAGACGGATATTCCACTAGGTTTGTGACTTCACGAAGCAGATCAGGCGAGATAGTGGCAACTCCTCCAATCTTGGCGGCGGCGGCTTCTACTTGCTGTTGAATCGTGGCTTGTCGCTGGTCAGGGTCAACTTCAACAAATGCAGTCCTTAACGTTGAAACATACGAATCTGCGCTAGTAATCGAAACGGTATCGGGATGCAAAACGCGATGTCCGTAAGAAACTCGATCGCTTTCATAGTGAATGGAATGACTGACGATCGAGATTGGCAACACGACTTGATCTAACAACGCGACTAACCATCGAATCGGGCGAGAAAACTTTAACTCACCATCGCCCCAACGCATCAGACGTTTACCCTCTAGTCCGGTGATCCATGAGGGCACCAATTCAGTCAAAATCTCAGAAATCGGGCGACCCTTGATCACCTTGCGGACAAATACAAAATCGCCCTTCTCAGTCGGACGAATCTCTAACGCATCGACTGAAACACCTTGCTTTTGAGCAAATCCTGTGGCTGCTTTTGTGGGCTTGCCCTCTTTAAAAGCCGCTTGAGCAGGCGGACCTTTAACCTCTTCTTCTTGATCGGCTTGCTGAAGGGGTAAGCCTTTGATTAGGACAGCAAGACGGCGAGGAGTGCCGTAATAAGCGATCGAGTCTGGAGTCAAATAATGGTCAGCCAGAATTTTGGGAATGCGCGATCGCCACTGTGCCAGCGCTTCATCGATAAAGCTTGCGGGGAGTTCTTCTGTGCCAACTTCTAATAAGAACGATGCCATGAGTTTGAGTCGCTAGAGGCAAAACGGAGAGTCAGTTCCTCAGTTTACCGTGTTGGCTGATATCTTGACCGATTGCACACGCCCATTAGTAGAGACGATCGCGCAAAGCTCCGAGTCGGAAAATTCTGGCTCTAACTTAGCAGACTCATTTTTGACATTAACGTGTTTGAGCCGAAAGTTACCTGATGTTTTTTCATTAAACAGAACCCAGAGCGGATATTCCCAGTCATCTTCTCCAGAAATTAACCCGACCGTATGACAATGATCTCGATCGACAACTGTATCTACAATTTTGCGATAGGTGACATCTAAATATTTAAGAGAACCACTGAAGTAAATTTGTTGGCGCGGCAATAACAAGATTGATTCTGACTGCTGAGAGGCTAAATAAGATGACCAATTTGGCAATGAGATGAGGGGATGACGAATCGGAGTTAAGGCATATAAGATAGCGACGATACCAATAATACCTAACAACTTTATGAATAGTTTGTTGTATTTGACACTCAGATGGCGCATAAAATAATAGCTAATGATTGGAGTTTGCACCATAAATAGGGGCAATAACAGCCGATTTCCCCAAGGCTGCCATTTTAACAAATAGCAATATAGTAGATAATCAGCGGCGATCGCGCTTAGAAAAAGCAATAAATACACGGACTGCGACCATTACCAAGGGAGAGACTGTTCTTCAACGGACGAAAGATCGGGCAGATTGCGCTTGACCAAACGAACATAGTCGATGCTCCACAAAGCTCAACAACGCTACACAGCCTGCACTTGTCAGCCGCGCGATCGTGGTGCTCCAATGCAAGTCATTGACTAATACCTGAAGCAATCCTAAATTTGCTAATAAACTGTTTATGGCAACTGCTGTAAAGACTGCGTTCTGTATTTGCGTTACAAGTGAGAAGAGCGTTACATCCACGATCGTGGCAAATCCACCTGCTACCAGATAGCCACTCAACTGCTTTGCAGTCTCCACAATCTGACGATGCTTTGATGGAGCAGCACTTTTGCGGCAGTCGTGGCAACATCTGCCTGAGCTTCTTTAGCATAGTCACTGTCATAGTTGACCGCCCACAGGTTATGCTTTCCAGGAATTAGCACGTTTTCGGCATCTAAAATGCCCATCAGCAAACTGTGATTTTGATTGTTATATTTGAATGCGCCATAGCGTCCGAAACTGCACGACAAATCCTCCCGATTCTCGGTGCATACCTCAAAGAAAATTTCAACCAGGCGTTTGCCAAAACGAGCACTCACCTACTCAGAGAAGTTTTTAGGATAGGAAGGAGGAAACAACCGCGTTTGTGCATAAAAAATAATGATGCGGAGGCTCTCGACGATTCCTAAAGCTGAAAGCGTTTCGATCACTAGCGGGTAATTGAAGTATTTTCTGCCGTAGTAGATGCGAGTTGAGTGAGAACTCTGAGCACGATCGATGAGACGTTCCACCGACACGTCTCTACAGCATCGGGTGAATCTATTGACTATTTCTTCAAATAAATAAGGCTCCCGCAAAGGAGCCATTTCAGATCACTCAAAGATCACAGTCGTTGATTAGCCGAGAACTTTTTTGGCTTCAGCCACCACGTTATCAACTGTGAAACCAAATTTCTCCATTGCAATGTTGCCAGGAGAAGAAACCCCAAACCGATCGATGCTGACGATCGCGCCTTCGCTGCCGCAATATTTGTGCCAGCCAAAGCTAGAAGCCGCTTCGACGACCAGCCGCTTTTGATCTGCTTTGGGCAGAACGGCGTTTTTGTAATGCTCGTCTTGCTCCTCAAACAGTTCCCAGCAGGGCATTGAGACGACACGAACTTTGCGACCCTCTGCGCGCAGCTTCTCAGCCGCCTGGACGCAAAGACTGACTTCGCTTCCGGTGCCAATCAGGATGATATCGGGCAAGTCATCGCTCCCAGACAGGATGTAAGCACCACGAGCAACGCCCTCAAAGGAGCTTCCCTCTAGATTAGGCAACGCTTGACGAGTCATTGCCAATAGCGAAGGCTGCTTACGACGCTCGATCGCAATCTTATAAGCCCCAGAAGTCTCGTTTCCATCGGCGGGACGGAAGACTAACAGGTTGGGAATGGCGCGGAGAGACGCGATCGTTTCGACAGGTTGGTGAGTTGGACCATCTTCACCCAGTGCGATCGAGTCGTGGGTCATGACATAAATCACGCCCGCTTGAGACAGCGCCGATAGACGAATCGCTGCTCTCATGTAATCTGCAAACACTAAGAACGTCGCGCAGTAGGGAATCAATCCCGAACCGGATAGCGCAATTCCATTACAAATCGCGCCCATGCCGTGCTCACGGACTCCAAAACGGAGGTTGCGTCCTGCATAGCTGCCCTTCTGGAAATCAGGAAAGCCTTTCAGCAACGTCAAGTTGGAGTGGGTCAAGTCAGCCGAACCGCCAATCAGTTCAGGAATTGCTTGAGCCAGCGCGTTCAAAGTCTTCTCAGAGGTTTGACGAGTTGCGAGTGCCTTGTCTGCGGGAGTGTAGGTCGGCAGCGAACTCACCCAGCCTTCCGGGAGCTTGCCGCTCAACCGCCGCTCAAACTCAGCCGCCTCTGCGGGATATTTTGATTTGTAGCGGTCTAGTGCGCTGTTCCAGTCAGACTCAAGTTTTGCGCCACGATCGATCGCTTTCCGCCAGTGATTCAGCGCATCTTCAGGAACTTCAAACGGAGCGTAATTCCAGCCCAGGTTTTGACGAGTTGCGGTGATTTCATCGCTACCCAGTGCCGCCCCGTGAACGCCTGCGGTGTTTTGCTTGTTGGGAGACCCGTAGCCGATCGTGGTTCTGACTTTAATTAGAGAAGGCTTGTCGGTGACGGCTTTTGCTGCCTCGATCGCCGCTTGAATTGCCTCTAAATTTGTGTCGCCATCGGACACTGCCTGAACGTGCCAACCGTAAGCTTCAAACCGCATTCCGACATCTTCGGTGAATGAAACTGCGGTGTCACCATCGATCGAGATGTGGTTATCGTCATACAGCGCAATCAGTTTGCCTAACCCCAAGTGACCTGCAAGAGAACATGCTTCACCCGAAACGCCTTCCATGTTGCAGCCGTCGCCCAAAATCACATAGGTGTAGTGATCGACGATCGTCGCATCAGGCTTATTAAAGGTCGCTGCCATGTGCGCTTCTGCAATCGCCAACCCAACGCCGTTGCAAACCCCTTGACCGAGCGGACCGGTCGTAACTTCTACCCCGGCGGTCTCAAAGTTTTCAGGGTGTCCAGGAGTCTTTGATCCCCACTGGCGAAACTGCTTGAGATCTTCTAAACCCACGCTGTCATAGCCTGCCAGATAGAGCAGGGCATATTGCAGCATTGACCCGTGACCTGCCGACAAGACGAAGCGATCGCGGTTATACCAGGATGGATTTTTGGGGTTAAACCGCATGAACTTGTCCCACAGGACAAACGACATCGGAGCCGCACCCATCGGCAAGCCAGGGTGTCCTGATTTTGCTTTTTCAACCCCATCGATCGCCAAAAAGCGAATCGCGTTAATACAAAGTTCTTCGAGTGACTGGGCTGCAACGACCATGATCTGTGTGTAATGAAGGACGGTTTCGCGCTGGGCGGACATGATGGGCAGAAAGAGTTCAGGTGGCACCATTTCCTGAACGTGAATCACATACTCTTCATAATGGCGAAAAGTGAGCGATTTTATCTAGCGACAAAAATGATTAGAAGCTGCCAATTTCTCACAACTTCTTAATAATTTCAGACAAGCGGGCATAACACAAGCATTACCCAACGTATTTTCTAAACGCTAACGTGACGTTGTGCCCGCCAAACCCAAAGGAATTAGAGAGCGCAACATCGACTTGCAGATCGCGGCTTTTGTTAGCGACATAATCTAAATCACAGTCGGGATCGGGGTTCTCTAAGTTGATTGTGGGCGGCACTTTGTTATGAGCGATCGCCATTACTGCTGCGACTCCTTCAATGCCTCCCGATCCGCCCAAGAGATGCCCCGTCATCGATTTAGTCGAACTCACCGCAACCTTATACGCGTATTCACCCAGCGCTTTTTTCATCGCGGCGGTTTCGGTCGAGTCATTCATCGGAGTGCTGGTGCCGTGAGCGTTGATGTAGCTCACCTGTTTGGGAGTCAAGCCACCATCTTTGAGCGCAAGCTGAATCGCTCTCGCTGCCCCTTCTCCGCCGGGAACTGGAGATGTGATGTGATAAGCGTCGCAGGTCATGCCATAGCCCACGATCTCGGCGTAAATTTTGGCTCCTCGGCTCAGCGCGTGTTCCAACTCTTCGAGAATCAAAATCCCGGCACCTTCGCCTAAGACAAAGCCATCGCGACTTTGGTCAAATGGGCGGCTGGCATGAGCCGGATCATCGTTGCGGCTAGACATTGCTTTACACGCCACAAATCCTGCTACACATAACGGAGTGACAGCGGCTTCCGTCCCACCGCAGATCATTGCCTGGGCATAGCCGCGCTGCACTAATCGAAAGGCATCTCCGATCGCGTTTGACCCTGCCGCACACGCTGTCACTGGGCAAGAGTTAGGACCCTTTGCCCCTGTGTGAATCGCGGTCAGCCCTGCTGCCATATTCGCGATCATCATCGGAATCATGAACGGACTACAGCGATCGGGTCCCTTCGTTAAATTAATTTCTTGCTGATCTTCCAGCACTTTCAGCCCACCGATGCCTGTGCCAATCATCACGCCCACCTGTTCTGCATTCAGGTCGTTAATGGTGAACTGAGCGTCTGCAAGCGCTTGCTTACTCGCTGCCACGGCAAGTTGAGCAAACCGATCCATCCGTTTGGCTTCTTTGCGCTCCATATAGTCGTGAGGGTCAAAGCCTTTTACCTCACCCGCAATGCGACAGCCGTGGCGAGAAGCGTCAAACAGCGTAATCGGTGCAATACCATTCCGCCCACTGATCAAGCCATCCCAATAGTCAGAGAGGGTGTTGCCAATGGGAGTGATCGCGCCCAGACCTGTGATAACAACGCGCTTACTTACAAGATTTGTCATGATGTCGGCTCAAAGGGGTTTCAACACCCAAGATTAAAAAAGGTTTGAACTCTGAACGGGGACGATCGAGAAAGAAGGGCAATTCATTGCTCGATCGTCAACACTCAAAATTCGGTTAAGCGGAGGCGGTGACTTTGCTGTTGATGTAGTCTACTGCCGATTGCACCGTCAAAATTTCTTCTGCGGCTTCGTCAGGAATTTCGATCTCAAATTCCTCTTCTAGCGCCATCACCAGCTCGACCGTATCTAACGAGTCTGCGCCCAAGTCGTTTTGAAAACTGGCTTGAGGAACCACGGCACTGGTTTCTACACCCAATTGATCGGCAACAATTTTTTGCACTTTCTCGAAAATCTCATTTGCGCTCATAGTCTTCCTCACTCGTTGCGGCAGCAACCGTTCTCGCTAATGTCTGATGTAGTTCTACGCCCGTCATGTCAGCCGTTGAGACGTGTCACACGTACTTTAGGAGAAGACATGACTTTAAGCATTTTTTCATCTTATCTGAAAGCGCGATCCTTAGATCTGTGCAAGGCGATTCGTCAGCCAGTTTCCGATCTGGTTGTTTATGAAAGGAACGGGTATCGATTCAACCAGCTATTAATTTTTGAACAAAAGCACTGTGTTCGGGAGAGCGAGTCCCGGCTTGTAAAGTCGCTAATACCCGTCGCATATCTCCTGCCAATAGTTTTTCAACGTCTAGCCACAGTCCTGGAAAAACTTGACTTCTCAGGACTCCATTAGGATCAGGCGATCGCTCCAGATATTCCCCTTTTAAATAAAACCCGCTAATCTTTTGGTCAAGAACTTGCCAGACAATATATTCGTTTACGCCATTGCGACGGTAGGCTTGCTTTTTAGCGTGAAGGTCGATCGCGGCACTGCTGGCAGCAATTTCGACGACTAGCTCTGGTGCCCCTTCAATATAGTCATCGTCATTGAGTCGGGTTTGACCACCTGATTCTTCGTTGATCAAAAGAACGACATCTGGCTGAAACTCGTTGTCTAGATCTAAGCGCACCGTTGGCTCGACTCCTAAAGCCACCCCCGGAGTCATCGCTTCGTAGTTTCCTAGCCATGCCATGACCCAACCGTGAGGTTGACTGTGGCTTTTAAAGCGCAAGGCAGCAGGCATATAGACGATTCCTTCAATCAACTCAGCTTTTTTGAGACTGGGCATTGAGTCATAACGACGCTTAAATTCGCAGCGATTTAAGCGATCGCCATTCTCTAATGGAGGAATTGTCAAACGTTGGGAATGTGTTTCAACCATGACCGTTGAAGTTGAGAGCAGCGTAGATTCATCCTATCGAGTTTAAACGGTGAAAAGATTCTTCATCTAAAAATCGGCGATGATACATTTGAATGGCGAGTTTTGGGTAACTTTGCTCAAGCTCGGTGATTGATATTGTTTTTCTGAATAACCATGCGATCGTCCACGCTCAAATACGCCTATTTCCCCGGTTGTGTTGCTCAAGGAGCGTGCCGGGAGCTTGACCAATCGACCAAAGCTTTGACGAAGATTCTGGGAATCGAGCTAGTTGAGCTTAAAAAAGCCTCCTGCTGTGGCTCTGGCACTTTTAAAGAAGATTCTCAACTGCTCGAAGACACCGTAAACGCCCGAAATATTGCCTTAGCCGAGCAGTTAAATCTGCCGCTGCTGACCCATTGCAGCACTTGTCAGGGCGTGATTGGTCATGTGGATGAGCGATTAAAAGACGCACAAATCAACGATCGGGCTTATCTCGACCAGGTGAATGGATTTCTCAAAAAAGAAGGCTGTTCACCCTATCAAGGCTCGACGGATGTTAAACATCTACTTTGGGCACTCGTCGCCGATTATGGACTGGAGGCGATCGCCGATCGAGTCACTCGCAAACTTTCTAATCTGAACTGCGCTGCCTTCTACGGCTGCTATCTATTGCGCGGGCAAGACCACATCCGCTATGACGATCCGTTTAAGCCAGAGTCGATGGAGAACGTCTTCCGAACCGTGGGCGCAACTCCGATCTATTATCGCGGTCGGACTCAGTGCTGCGGATGGCCGCTTTCAAGTTACGCCACCGACCAATCGTTCAAAATGGCAGGGGCGCACATTCAGGAGGCGATCGCCGCCGGAGCCGATTGCATCGTCACACCCTGTCCGCTTTGTCATTTGAATCTCGACTCTCGCCAACCCGAAGTTGAAAAAGTGATTGGTCAGAAGCTGGGGTTGCCTGTGCTGCATTTGCCTCAGCTTGTGGCGTTGGCGCTGGGCGTGAGTCCGAGTGAGTTGGGACTCGATCGACATATCGTTTCAACCCGTTCTGTTTTAGAAAAACTAGGGTTTTAGTCATCTGTCACGTAACGGAGTTTAAAGTTTTGCAACTGTCTGAAAGAGTGCGTCAAGCTCGTAGAGTAAACTGAGCAATGATTCTGAGGTTGAACAGTGATCCATACTGGGCGATCGCAGAATTGCAGACGTTGCCACAGCAACACGCACGAATCTGGAGTCATTCATAACATGTCTCATACAGTCAAAATCTATGACACCTGCATTGGGTGTACTCAATGCGTCCGCGCTTGCCCTACTGACGTTCTAGAGATGGTTCCCTGGGACGGGTGTAGAGCAGGACAGATCGCATCTTCTCCCCGAACGGAAGATTGTGTAGGCTGCAAGCGGTGTGAAACGGCTTGTCCTACCGACTTTTTGAGCATTCGGGTCTACCTGGGTGCCGAAACGACTCGCAGTATGGGATTAGCTTACTAGGCAAACCTGATACGCAATCTATTTTTCATTCATGTGGGTTCAAAGCTAAGGGGGCACGTTGCCTCCTTTTTTTTGGCGACAGTGGGTGAGTCAACGCAAAAATAATTAGGTGTAGAGTAGCTTAGATACACGATCGCCAAAGGAAAATGAACTCATATGTGCGGAATTGTTGGCTATATCGGCACCCAAGCAGCCAGCGGCATTTTGCTTGAAGGGCTTCGCAAACTAGAATATCGAGGCTATGACTCTGCCGGAATCGCCACAGTCTTAGAAGGTGAGATTCACTGTGTCCGGGCGAAGGGGAAGCTAATCAACCTCGAAGAAAAACTGGCTGGCGAAGACAATCCCGCTCGCATTGGCATCGCCCACACTCGTTGGGCAACCCACGGCAAACCCGAAGAATATAACGCCCATCCCCACATGGACACTGCAAAGCGAATTGCGGTGATTCAAAACGGCATTATTGAAAACTATCGCGACCTGCGCGAAGAGTTAAAGAGTCGTGGCTGTGAGTTTCGATCGGACACCGACACCGAAGTCATTCCCCACTTAATTGCAGAACAGCTTGCCGAGTCGGACACGTCTTTGTTAGAAGCCGTCCGTTTAGTCGTGAATCGGCTGAAGGGCGCGTTTGCGATCGCCGTCATTTCCGCCGACTATCCCGATGAATTGATCGTGGGGCGGCAGCAAGCTCCCGTCGTGCTGGGTTTTGGACAAGGTGAGTTTTACTGTGCGTCAGACACACCTGCTCTGGTGCCTTACACTCGCGCTGTGTTGCCGCTAGAGAATGGCGAATTAGCACGCATGACTCCGCTAGGCGTAGAGATTTATAGCTTTGATGGACATCGCCTCAAAAAGACTCCGCGCACGCTGAACTGGAACCCTGTCATGGTCGAAAAACAGGGGTTCAAACACTTCATGCTCAAAGAAATTTATGAGCAGCCTGGAGTCGTCAGAGCCTGTTTGGAAGCTTACTTTGATGGAGAGTGGGCGGCGACAGACGCAGACAAATCACCGACTCATCTCGGTTTACCGCCCGAACTGTTGACCGATTTACAGCACATTCAAATCGTGGCGTGCGGGACGAGTTGGCACGCTGGCTTAGTCGGCAAATATCTGATTGAGCAGGTGGCAGGAGTCCCAACTACGGTGCATTACGCATCAGAATTTCGCTATGCTCCGGCACCGATTACGTCCAACACGCTGACGATCGGAGTCACTCAATCCGGTGAGACTGCCGACACATTAGCCGCCTTGGAGATGGAGAAGAAACGTCGATCGGGCTTCACTCAACCTGAATTACAGTCTCGTCTGCTCGGCATCACCAATCGTCCTGAAAGCTCGTTGGGCGATCTGGTTCCCCATATTATCGATACCCACGCAGGCATCGAGATTGGCGTAGCAGCCACCAAAACCTTTGTGGCTCAAGTGATGGCATTCTACGCCCTCGCTTTGGATTTGACCTATCGCCGCACTGCCAAGTCTCCAGAACAGCTTGAAGAAATCTTGATCGGGCTGCGACAGCTTCCGGCGCAAATGGAAGTCGTGCTAGAAAGCCAGGAACGCTATATCGAAGAACTGGCGCATGACTTTGCTGAGACTCAAGACTTCATCTTTTTGGGACGGGGCATTAACTTCCCGATCGCCCTCGAAGGTGCCTTGAAGCTCAAAGAAATCAGCTACATTCACGCCGAAGGCTATCCCGCTGGTGAGATGAAACACGGTCCGATCGCGCTTTTAGATGCCAAGGTGCCTGTGGTGGCGATCGCCATGCCGGGAGCGGTTTACGAAAAGGTGCTTTCTAATGCTCAAGAAGCACGAGCGAGAGATGCTCGACTGATCGGCGTGACCCCAATGGATGAGCAGGAAGCCGCAGATACATTTGACACGCTGATTCCGGTGCCCCATGTAGATGAACTGCTGTCTCCGATTTTGACGGTGATTCCGCTTCAGTTGTTGGCATATCACATTGCGGCTCGACGCGGATTGGATGTCGATCAACCTCGCAACCTCGCCAAAAGTGTCACTGTGGAGTAGGTCAACCTATGCAACTGGCAGATCTTCCAGATGAAGTGATAGCGGATCTCTGTCAGGACGATCGTTGGAGGTTAGACATCGATCCTGGACTTGATGCCAAGCATGAGTTCTTTCTATCTTGGCAGCATTTCGTGGCTTTACCAGAAAGTGCCTCTCCCTACTATGAAACAACCGAAGCAGATTTGGCGGATTTTTTAACGTTTGATGGTTTTGAGGTGCTGTTGCCAGTGCCCCGTTCTCATCATCCAACTATTGAGCTTATTCGTCTCATTCCAGGGGTGAATCATCAAACATTAACGCTATTTCTACATGACTCGTTTCATGAATCCTACTTCAACGACGAATGGTCAGCGCGGTATGGCTTTCTGGCAGTTGCCGATCGCTATCAACAATTTGGCTGTGATTTCTACCTCGCAAGTTACTATCACTTCTCCTATCTCATTGGTGAAGATTATGAAGTTGCCAGAGAAGTGATGCGAAGGAAGCTGAATTTTTGATACTCCCCATGCCTAAAGGCGAGGGGATTCTTGAAGAGTCCACAAGCGAACCTTCAAAGGCGTTAACAAAGCGCCCCTACTGACTCCCTCAAGGCATAGCCCTAAAGTTGTCGCTACTTTTCGCAAGATGTTTGCCGCACCGTTGCAATCAGCATTGATGTACTGATTGTTTTGAGTGCGGTACAAGCCACGTTTAACTCGTCTGCCTGACTCCTTCCACCCTTCGGGTTTCTCACCGATTTTAGGCAGGAAATCATCATCCACAAACGAAGCCTTAGACGTATAGCTTTCTTCCGTCTCAACGAATCGAATCCCGTGCTGTTCGCACAGTTGCGAGACTCTCTCTTTGAGTCTGCCCGTGGGAATCTGGACAAACTTCTGATTGGTTTTAGCACCCATATTGGCACCGTCTTTCTGCCCTCGATTCCAGCCAAACACGACGGTGCCGATTCTGTTCTCAAGACAATGATTGATCACCTTTCTAGCCGCTTTATTGACCGCATCCCTAACCTGACGATTGCGTTTCTCAGTGATGGCAGCTAATCGCTTAGACCAAAAACCTTGAGGCTGATTCTCTTTGAGGGTGGCAACTTGCTTGTTTTT
>NZ_LXYR01000046.1 GCF_001650195.1 Phormidesmis priestleyi BC1401
GTTGAGTAGCGTAGGAGTTTGCTCGTTAACTCGCACGGCTTTCACCGCCACACCAAATTAAAAATTATGGTGTGGGGACTCCCGCCTGCCTAGCTAGGATTCGGTAAAGGGATCGAGACACTGACCCTCGCATCGCCATCGGCACCCCTGCCCGCAATAAATCAATCTCGACTAAATGAGACAGACTCTTCAAGACTTGCTGCCGCTTTTTCTCATAGGCGGTTCTGCCTTGACCCTTGCGCTTATTTTTGGGCGATAGCAATTCCACCACTGTGACGACGGCATCGGTTCCAACTTCTCGCACCTCCAGATAGCGCTCTCTCACCGATTCCGGCATCGGCAGAGTGACCTGGACAGGACGAGATTGAACAGCTACAGCTATTGAGCTTGAGGGCACCGGATCGCTCACCGCCGGAGTCGAGGAGAGTATCAGAGCATCCGGGACTCCGACCAGTAGTTCCTCATCCGCTTCGTCATCTAAATAGGTTCGAGTTTCGACCGCTACATAATACTTGGGGCGCAACTCAGGCGTGAGGGCATCCGAAATCGCCACAATCAGACGGTTGTGAAATTCTGACCAAAACACAGGCGGTTCTAGATACGGATTCATTCCCGGAAACGGCGACGGCATGAAGTCCTCCTCAGCCCTGAAGTTGCTTTGATTTTACCGTACTTCTGATTTCGCTTCTCAATCCATATCGTATGCTAGTCATGTTCCAGCTAATGGTGATCGTCTGTAGGCAGAAAGGAGACAATCTTGAAACCGAAGCTCAGAGTGATTCCAGAAATTCAGATTATTCTGGTCGATCGGGCGCACCCCAAACCGCCACTCTAGTTTTTTGGCGGATCGAAGCGAGGGCGCAAACCCTGAGGAATCTGTTGAACACCAGAACCTGTACAAATGAATAGTTTCAAGGATCTCCTAAACATCGCAGCGAAAAGGTTTTGGCTAAAACTGACGTTTCAGTCGAGGTTCGCCAAAATAGACTGTAAAATTTCCTCATAGAGTAGAGTTCCAAAGGACGGGGTTTCACAACCACTAATCCCGGCAACAGAACTGAAACATATTGAAACTCGATCGGACTCATGACCACAAATCAGCCAAACCGCGAGCACAAACGTGTGAAATATTAGCTGAGGAAAGCACCCTGCTTACTCTAGCGGTTAGCTTTGTGTAGATCGGTCAGAACTGTCGCTGATTGGCGACAGAACCACTAGAATTATGACTACACACCCCCGATCGAGCGGCTAAAACGTTGCCCACACCAATTTTGGTTTAGGAGATTATATGGTGATTCGCCCCTCTCATGTTCAGCTTCATCACACTTCTCAGCTTGGGAGACGACACTTTTTTCGATACTTGGCGGGTGGTGCAACGGCAGCACTTGCACTTGGACAACTCCGACCTGCGGAGAGCCTTGAACCAACCTTAGAAGAACTTTGCTCCGCCTCGCCGCTCAATTCGCGCTGTCAAAACTACTTACCTGGCGTACAAGCTAAAGACGAGCAGGGGCAGCTCATTCAAGCCAACCAACTTTTGTCAACCCCCCAATCGGGCAATCGGATCGCTGTGAAAGGACTCGCTGACCCCGCGATCGTCTATCTCGTCATCACTAGCCCCCCCCAAATTGCCGAGTATGCTATTAGTTCGGTCTGCACTCATTTGGGCTGTACTGTAGCTTGGAAGGCAGATCAAAAGCAGTTTGTTTGCCCTTGTCATGGGTCGCGCTATGACGACCAAGGTCGAGTGGTTCAGGGACCTGCTCGGCGCAGTCTAGGACTGGTCACGGTAGTGGTTAAGCAAAATCAGGTTCGCCTAGTTGCCCGTCCACCTGCCTTCGACCCCAGAAGTAAGACTCTCGGATTCCCCAGATAGTTCGGTACTCAGTCTCTCGTGGGCAGCAGTGCATCTCTAACCGCACATTACTAGCTGATGCAACTGAACCAAAATTCTAAGCGCTTCTGGCTCGCCCAAGCTGTTGAGAAAGCGACTGAGATTTTAACAGGGGCGCAGGTCGTCGTCGAATCTCTTCCGCGATGGTTGCTATTTGGGTCTGTCGTTGCTGAGTGCAGGTATGAAATGCCCTCCTCACGAAGTGGGGCAAGCCCTCGTCAACCCTTCTCCCTGGGGAGGAAGAAGCCAGAAATCCTGTCCCCTCTCCTTTTGGGAGAGAGCTAGGGTGAGGGTAAAATCTATGCTTCATCGATCGATTCAGCAACGCCCAATGTTCTATTGTGACATTCCTTCACCTAGTCAAAGGCGATCGCGCTGTCACCGCAGCTACTTAAACACCGCAAATTTTCTTGTGTAATAAATCCTTTGTTTGGCTAGTTCTTACACAAGAAAATTTGCGATGTTCAAAAGACCAACTCCTCGCTGCCCAACTTAGCTCAAGACATCACTCATCTTTAGATTGAACTGCATCCAACAATCTGCTCAGTCGTGAGTCTCAAGCTGGGAAAGGTTCTACCCGCACGCGTTCCGTGCATTAGTGAAGCAGCAATACTTTTCCTGTCTCTGCCCCAATCGGACTCGCCCACCGTCTCATACAGTTCATCAATCAATTCATCAATTGATGAATTTCGGTCGTCACCAATGCCACGATCGTGTCACGACGCATCAGTCATAAGCGCTCTTGAGATAGATGCTGTTAGATATCAGCACTGAGAATTGAGTCTGCCATAGCTCTATGAATCAGCAAAAAAGTGTTGAGTCAACTGTAGTGCGAGCTGGGTAAATTCAGTGGAAGCATCATAGCCTGACTCAGCCGCGCTGGCACACTTCTGAACTCCTAGCGGGATGGAATTGGAGATAGAACCAAGCTGTCGCTTCTGCCACCAAAATGGGATCGCCAGACTCCAAGAATTGTTGCATTCGTGCCAGTTGCTTCAAGCTGCGCGGCTGCGTTTGCGGTTGTGCCATTTGAATGGCTTCTTGATGCACAGCTTGCCATGCATCATCGCTGATCAACAACGCTTCAGGAATCACAGGAGTGTCACGAACCGAATCGGTTTTCTCTACAGACTGATGCTCATCCGTTGATGGTTGGATAGACCCTTTAGAATTGCTAGAACCATCACTAGAAGTATCATTACCGCCATTACCAGGTAATAAGCTTGGATGACATCTAGGCTCTATTGTAAGACAGACTTCCTCACTGATGCTATTTGTCTCACAGTCTTCAATCCTCAAATAGTTAGGATGCCAGAGATCTTTATGGCGATACAGTGATCCTCCGCCAATTCGATAGTCGAGCAAAAGTTTAAATCGGTGAGTTGCAGAACTAGGAAGTATTCCTTTCTCAAGCAAGTCCACGATCGCGCTTCTGATCTTTTCTCTAGCAGACTTCGACTGCTGCTCATTCCAATCTGGTAGGTTCTTGATCGGACTCTCCATTTCCTTCGACTGAGCTTTGTATTTCCCTAAAGCACTCCCATAGTGAAAGTAGTGACTTGACTCAACACATCGCGCCCATTCCTCCGCTCGATGATCAATCTCATGTTGGTGCCTACACCAGTCTGAGTATCCCGGCAGTGATTTTGCTACTCGCACCACTTCGTTTACTAAGGCTGCTCCTGTGAGAGGAGTCCCACTGGTCAGGATGTGATGAAAGACATACGATCGCATCGTGATGCGTCCCAACAGTCGATTGGTTTGTCCGGCACCCGTCCAGCCTATCTCGACTTCAGCATTCAGATCGTTGAGGTATTTGTCTGCTTTACCCGAAATGCGAAACGGATGTCGTTTGAATTGTTTGATGACACGCCTGATGGTCTTCGCGTTAACATCATTGCGCGATTTCACAACGTTCCAGTAACGCAGAAAGGTGTGACGATCACTCCAGACGGGCTGAAAGTCATCATCGAGCAGATAGGAGCCAATCTGAAGCGGGAGCCGATGCGCGTTGAACAAGCTAAAGGTGCCGTCACCGCGATAGGGTTTAGGGTTGGGAAAGATTTCTAGCTGTCCTGGTTTAAGAATAAATCCTGCGTTTTCGAGCAAGGTTGAAATGGCGATCGACAGTTGCCAAGAGCTTTGAGAGTCTTCAAACGGCAAATAGAGATGAATCCCCCTGCTATAGCTCGACGTGCAGGCAAGGTAGCTGGCGATGCCCATCGGTTCTAAAGCAGCGATGATTCGCTGGATGGCGAATGGGTCACGTTGAGGGTGATACAGACTTCCTGCGTCGATATCGAGCAGGCTGTACTGGGTTTTAGAACCAAAGCGCACCCCATAGAGCGTGCTGCCTTGATCGATGAGGCGATCGCTGAGAGGATAGCGTCGCTCAGTCTGCCACTCAACAGTTTCTCCAAAATTGGAGTGATTTGCCCAAATAAAATCGTACCGATGGGGAAAGAGGGTAAGAAATTCTTCACGTTGGTCGCGGACATTCTCAAAAAGCACTTTATCGAGGTCTCTCATGCTGGCTTCCTAGTGATTCCAGCTCTCGGCTACTTCTGCCTACTCTCTAAACTCAAGTTGCAGAACAAGCACGTCTCCACAATTTTTCGCAGAGATTAAGCTGTGTTGTTGACGGTCTGCGCTTTCACAGGATGATGGTTGAACGCACTTGAGCATTAAACAACCCGTTTCTGCCTGTTTTGAGTTGAGTCAACAAAAATTGCTAAGATTGCCTTTAGAGTTGGCAATAGATGCTGAAAGGGCTTGTTTGCCTGAGTTACAAGGATTCTTTTGTTAGTAGATTCTAGACTTCAAGAGCTATCAGTATTTTTTTTTCGTAGCGCCATTCTAGAGTGCTAGCAGGAGTCAAATTTGTTTTGTTGCGGGATGCTAGTGAGTTTGGCAATCTTGTCAACGCAGCCCGTTAGGACAATCCACAGATAGTAGACTTCCTGCGTGAATCTGGACAGCCCTCCTCACGCAGTGGGGCAAGCCCTCGCCAACCCTTCTCCCCACAGCGAAGAGAGCTAGAACCTCTTGTTCCCTCTCCCTAGGGTGAGGGCAAAGGATTCGTGCAGGAGGTCTAATGTGTTGGGATGCTATGAATTAGCCAACTCTGGCAACCTCTTCCATTAAATGTTGCCGCATCCTAGAGCCTGATGTCAATTTGTCAACCCACTCTTTTTAGGTCAAGCTTTGTTTCTCTAATCTAGTTCAGGAGGCAATTCTGTCAACACCGCCGCTAGATTAGGTGTGCCTTCTTCTCAGAAAGACAGACGGATTATGGGGCGACAAGTCTCTGCTTTCAGGCTAGATTACGCACAGCCGAGAATGGAATGGCTATTTAACGTTGTAGCTAGATTCTAGAGATGTTGTCAATTCTGTCAATTGTTACAGCACATTAACTTTTGTACGGGATCATCTAATGCCTGTGGTTATTGCTTCTAATCTCTAAGATGACTGCCAGTTAAGAGATTGAACCTGAAGAAGCAGTCAATCAAGTTGCACTATTGCCGCATAAACTCGCGGTATGTTGGTAGATCCTAGAGGCGAAGTTGCAAGATTCTAGTCTCCCTTGGCAAGACAAACCCATCTGAGCGACCTCTAGATATACGCATCTGATTACACTCTAGACTTTTTAAGCTCTGAACCTGCTTAACCATTTAGGGAAAAGCTGAGGTAAATTGACAAGATCAAGCTGCCGTATCCCAGTTCTGTGCTCGTAAATGTATACTGCTTTGACGTACATGGGCTTTAACGGGACTCCTGTGACTCAAATCAAAGACATTGCTTCCGATCCATCTCTTTTGACGAACCTACCTTCATCTGATCCTGTGCTGGTTTCATCGGATCAATTCCGAGTGCAGTCCTATGTCACAAAGTTGAAAGGGAGTAAGTCATTCTTGAACCTGGTGCTGGTTAATGTCGCGATGGGAATTAACCAGTTCAAACTGCATCTGGCACAAACACAGTCAAACGATGATGTCGATGTGATCAATCTCTATGACGAGACCGAAAAGATCGGCGCTTTGCATAAGCAGACCATGCTGCGACTTGAGCGGAGGTTTCGCTCAGTGTTGAAAACGGATGAGTTTTGGAATCAAACGGCGACCTGGATCTTAGTGCGACTTGAGCAGTGGCAACAAGAGAGTCTTATGCCGTCGGATTGCTCTGTGGTCGGAATGCTATCGGTTAAATCTGGGAGCAACCCAGCCCACAGTGATGAGTGGCGCGAGTCTTTGGTGACGAGTGCCTGTGCCTTTCACACAGCTAGCCAGTGGCTTCGGCATCTAGACTTATCAGGATACAGCGCTGCCGAGATTGATAAGCTATTAGGGATTAAGTCTCTTAATGCTGCGGCAACACGAGAACCTCTGTTTCAGGATACAGAGATTGAGCGGATTGCTACTGGCTACCCAATTCTCACAGGCGCTCAAGCGCTTATTAATTCTCAGTGGGAAGATGGAGAATATCCCTATTGGAAGAAACTGGTTGGAGAAGGGTTTATTCAGCACCAAATCGTGCGCCAAACCCCTTCAAACCAACAGATTGAACTGGTGCCCGGTAAAGCGGCATGGGAAATTATTCAGCAGTTTGGTCCTGAAGCAGCCTATGTCTTTTTAATCTTCTCCTCGTATGCCACTGATTCAGAGGAACCTTGGGCGGAGCAAATTCGATTGAAAGGGACTGATTTGATTCGGCTCTTTGGTTGGGATAAGCGGACTGACATCACGATCGCTCAAAAGCTCAAGAAGATCGGGCATTTGGTAGAGCTAGTCTGTAGCCTTTCCGTTTTGGTGAGTAATATCAACATTGGCGCAAAGCGTTACAACGTTGAGCGAGGTGCAATGTGGAATTTAGAGGGTCTAGGGTATGCGGGTCAGCTAGCGCTGACGATGGATCTCAAGAAACTTGACTCTCCGACCTATGAAGCGGGAGAACCCGATGAGCTATATATCAAAGTACGTCCTGGTGTTTGGACGGAAAAGTTTCTAAATGCAGGTGACATCCATGCAAAGGAGGCGCTGTTTCAATATGGCTATTTAGCGAAAAGCACGCTTCAAATCAATCCCTACCGTCAACGATTAGCTTCAAAACTTGCCATTTTTCTGACTATTATGAGTCGGATTCGAGAGGATGGTCGCTATGAGGTGCGAACCTTGCTAGAGCGACTAGAGCCGAAAGAACTTTTGGAGGGAGTTCAGGACGATCGCTTACGCCGCGTGAAATTGATCAATCAATGGGATAGCGCTCTGTTGACTCTTAAAGAACTGGGATGGGAAATCGATTTTGATCAGGCAACTTATCCAGAGAGCATCCGACCGGATTGGTCGGTGAGTGATGATTTTGATTCTGGATATCGCCCCCGCAACTGGCTAGCAACCTGGCTCAAAGCGATCGTGATTATCAAGCCCTCTGTGAAAATTCAGGAAAAGCTAGGCGGTCAGGCACCTGTAGCACTGAAGCCTGCGCGGGTGCCTATTCAAACGTCTCTGCTAACAGGTGATGCAATTCAAGCAGCGCTTGACGTGAAAGGTATGACCAAAGCGCAACTAGCAGATACATTAAAGGTTGACCGATCGTTAGTCACTCGCTGGCTTAAAGGGCAAAGAACAATTCAGCCGAAACATCAGGCTCAAATTAAAGCGCTGCTAGGAGAGCTTGATAAAAGCTGAGGTTCATTGCGAAATCAAACAACTGTATTAGATTAAATTTTTCTTGTGTAAGAGATCGTGAAAAGACTCATTATATTACACAAGATACTGAATCTTTCCTTTTTGCAACTGAAGTCAAAGGGTTGAAAAATGGGCTGTGACTGCGACTGGAGCCAGCAAAAGGAGTTAGGCTACGCTATGAGTTGAGGTAGAGCAAATCGTGCAAGTCCGATCGTGACAGTGTAAATTCTATTCGTCAGGACTGGCATTCAATTTTCTTGTGTGAACTGGGTGCTGTTTCGCAAGACCTACACAAGAATCGAACGCTCTATTGAGTTTTCTATATCTCGTCAAGGATCGACCGCCGTATCAATACGGCTGACTGAAAGCTGTGAGACTTCTTGTGTAATCAGCGGTAGAATGAAACGGCTTATTACACAAGAAAAAATGCCGAGACGATCGTCGATCAGTTCGCTTCAGACCTCTATTTATTGCCTCAGTGTAGATGAACAGAAGCAGCTTCACGAATGGTTGGGCAAGCACTTGGAGGAACAAGCGTTTGCGGAGGTTGGAGTTCACAGAAGTGAGGCAGAACCCCGCAATTACGAAGGCAGAACTTACGTTCTTCAGAAGAGACGCTGTGGTAAGCTTCACTGCTCATGTATGGACGGAGAGATTTTAGAAGTTGGGCATGGACCGTATTGGTATGCTTATTGGAACGATAATGGAAAAACCAAAAATAAGTACGTCGGCAAGCGTGCGCCGTGGCAGAACAATCAATTGAAGAAGACTTCATGGAACCAGACAAAAGATACTTGAATAAGGCATAAAGTCAACGACGATCTGCTTCAGAAGTAAGGTCAGACTGCTTTCACTATTCTTTCCTAAATGGCATTATCCTCAGTGAAACTGACTGTGGCGATCGGCGATCACTGCATTGTGTACACCAATCACGATCCCGTCCTAGATATCCCCTAAGAGTTTAAGTCGCGATCGCACTCGAACAACCCGGTTTGCAGCAAAGGCTCAGGTACTCAGCTAGAGTCTGTTCATATCGCGTCTGTTCAAAAAATGTGTAGCGACCTGGATAGACTGAGATCTTGCACCTGATTAAAACCCCCCATTAGCCCGAACTTCAGTTCAGGGCGGGTTGTCGGGCTGACTGAGAATGCTGCAAGACATCAGCAGGTGGTCTCGATCGAGACCACCTGCAATCTTTCATAGGGTTCAACAAAGATGGGGAGGCAGCTACAGTGCAGCTCATTAGTTTTCCATCGTCAATGAGACCCCAGAAAATAGGTCTTTGACGAATAGATCATAGAGGGCAACGCAGCCCGAAGGGAGTCTTTTTTAAGATGGTATTCCGACCAAACCCACAAGCGCGAATACCAGTATTCGCGCTTGTGGGTTTGGTGAAGCAGGGGAAGTGTGAATACCAGTATTCACGCTCCTGAATCTGAAAAAGTTTGTAAGCTTGCTGCTTAAACTTTGCGATTTGCGAGTATCATTCTCTCATCACTTCGGAGCGCGCCTTCTGAGATCATCTTTGCTTACTGGCAATAAAGGGTATGAACCAGCGTAAATCAAACGCACCCTAGTAACGCGACGACATTGAACTTTGAAATTGTCCCTTCACTAAATTATGACCGTCCTAACTGCGTCCCAAAAGAAAACTTTCGCTAAACCATCTGTTTCTCAACCCATCAAACCTCTGTTGATCTCAATTCTGAATCAAAAAGGAGGTGTTGGAAAAACCACGATCGCGGTGAATCTCTCCTACGCGCTAGCGAAACGCGGCATTGAGACAATTTTAATCGATGGAGACCCAAACCGCAGTACCTTAGTCGGGGCACGATCGATTGTTTATAGTGAAAGCGTCCCCCTGCGAGTCATGAGCGAAACCGCCTCGGTCGGGCAAACTGGAAACTGTCGCCACTTCTTCATTGACACAAAAGCCCGACCAGAACCCCTTGATCTTGAAGAGATTGTACATCGCTCTACCTTGATTCTGATTCCTAGCTCAACGAAGCAGGATGAGCTGCGCGTGACCTGTTCTACGGTAAAACTTTTAGATTCCGTGAGCAGTAAAAAGCACCGAGTGGTGCTGAACCGCATTCATCCAAACACTGGGGAGGAAACGCTATCAGCGTTCAAATCAGGATTGAGATCGCAGGGCATTCCGGTGTTTGAATCTGTGATTCGAGACTATGCAGTTTATGATGAAGCTTTTGGTCGAGGGCTATCCGTTAGTCAACTTCGAGGCAAGACGGTCGAAAAAGCCTGGTCAGATATTCAGCAACTGCTAGAGGAGATTCTCAATGGCTAATCGGCTTGCAGCGGCTCTTCAAAACATCGGCTCAATGATGCCTACCGCAGATCTAGACAACTTGCCTGCTCCAAAAACTGAGCAGGGCAGGGAAGTCGTTGTTCGATTGCAGCTATCTGAGATCGAAATTAGCGATCGAGTTCGGCAATCTCATGATGAAGCATTGGTTCGCTCCTTTGTTGAGACATTCCGCACCTCTGGCTTTCGAGGCGTTCTTTGGGTGCGTCCGACCAACGCGGGACGCTATAGACTGATTGCGGGTGGAACTCGCTATTTGGCGTGTCAACAGGCAAAGATTGAATATGTCAACGCTTTAGTCTTCGAGGTGGACGCAGTTGAAGCCCTAGATCTTGAGCTTGAGGAAAACCTTAAGCGGCGAGACTTTAATGATTTAGAAACCGTTCACGGCATTTTGCGTTCGCTAGAGCTTGAGTTGTCACTGTCTCGCGAGCAAATCATTGTCCTGTTTAGCTGGAACTCGCGAAATCGCCAACCCGATGGCACCCATCGCTCTCCTCGGAAAGACAGCGTGCTGGCTGAGATCCCCTTAGAACAGCTTGAAGCCTACTGGTCAATCATTAAGCTCAAGTTTGAGCGGTTAGGTCGCTACAGCCCTGAAGGATTTCGGGTTAACTTTTTGCCCCTGATTAACCTGCCCGAATCGGTTCAGAGTGCGATTAGGCAGGGGCACTTAGAAGGTTCAAAAGCACGTTTATTTGCCCGAATCACCGACGACGAAATGCGGGATACCTTGCTCGATCAAGCCATTGCAGACGATTGGTCACGGGATCAAATTACAGAAGCCGTCAAAAGCTGGGTTGGTAACCACGCTCCGAAAATCATAAACCAATCTGAAGAAGTACAGTTCTCAAGCCGCGTCAAATCAGTTTTAAAGCGCCTCTCAAAAGCGTCTTTGACTGGACGATCTCGCACAAAAGCAGAACGTCTCTTGAAGGAACTAGAGTCGCTGTTAGAGTCATAACCCATCGTCTATTGGGTCGTCGATTATGCTGGGCTGGGAGGGGTGCGATTCATTGGTAAACCAAAGCAACCTACGCTTACGGTTTATCAGTTGATTGACGGAGAGTATCAGCCTCAGCAGTTCCGAGGAGATGACCCAATTGAATCCTCTGTCCTGCAAAACTTAAATCTCACAGCTAATCAAGTCTTTGCAGCAGGAAGCTAGGACAGTGGCTGTGTATCTAGATGAATCATCTCTGAAACCAATGGAAATAGAAGCTCTGAGAGGACTGTCAAAGAACCAAAACTTAGAGCTGAAAGTTAAAGATTACGCATGATCTTGGTGTAGAAGCTCGCAGTCAGTTGAGAGCCTCAAGCCGTTTGTGTAGCACCCTTTTGGCTTGATAGTCGCGGTATTAAAAGCCGATACGCGAGCAGTTTTACGCGATCGTTCACCAGAAACCACGCCAGCGCATAGCCCCAAACAAACAGTGCCCAACCCCAGCCGAGGGGTGTCATAAAGAGACCATACACTGCGATCAACGTTGCCACTGTTTGCGTCCCGAATACTGCCATCAATAAAATCCGTGCGGGACGAATCGACCAGAACGGACCGCGTGTGCGCGTCAGGAAGATCGTCAGATGTCCCGCTACCGATAGCTTCAAATACATCAGGGTTTGAATGTGATCGCGATCGAGATGAAAGATACGTTCCCCCAGATAGAACAAGCCGAACGCGGCAACGACCCCGATCACCCCCAGGACTGTAGAAATCGCTAACACTAGGCGCATGTTCCAAGCTTCAGGCTGATTGCGGTATTGCACATTGTCATAGGCGATCGACAAGATCGCACCATCGTTGAGCAATGCCAGCATCACGATCATCACTGCGGTCACAGGGTAAAAGTTAAACACCAAAATCGCCAGCGTCATTAGCAACAAGACACGCAGCGTCTCGGCAATGCGATAGATTGAGTAGCTGTTCATCCGCTGGAAAATGCGGCGACTCTCCTTGATCGCAGCAATAATCACAGACAGTCCGGGCGTTGTCAGCACAATCGAAGCCGCTGCCCGTGCCGCGTCTGTTGCACCCGAAACGGCAATGCCGCAGTCAGCCTTTTTTAACGCAGGGGCATCATTGACTCCATCGCCCGTCATGCCCACAATGTGATGATGTTTTTGTAGAACATCGATAATGTGAAACTTATGTTCAGGAAACACTTGGGCGAAACCATCCGCTTGTTCGATCGACTGCGTGACTGCCGCAGTTTCTTGCTGCTTTGAATCGCCTAGCGCACTCGCATCGAGGATGTTTGTGCCAAGTCCCAGCTTCTTAGCGGTTTCTTGGGCGATCGCAATGGCATCGCCTGTCACCATCTTGATTTTGATGCCCATCTTGACGGCGCTGGCGATCGTGGACGCGGCATCGTCCCAAGGTGGATCAAACAGGGGTAATACACCCATAAATTGCCATTGATCATCCTTCTCCGATCGCGCCACACCTAATGAACGGAATCCTCGCGTTGCAAATTCGTTGACCGCTTTTTCGACATCAGGCTTCACCTGGTCAACATTCTTTGACAGTGCCAGAATTACCTGTGGCGCGCCTTTCGTCACTTTAAACGTTTTACCATCCGCGTCCTTCACCGTTGCCTCTGTGCGTTTATGCACCGGATCGAAGGGGGTGAAGTGAACGATTTTATAAGTTTTTAACGAATCCTGATCTTTCACGCCGTCGAGAACAGCGAGATCGATCGTGTCGTCGTTATCTGCGCTAGATGCCAATGCCCCATTCAAAATCACTTGATCGGCGGGAATCTTGTTGACGCTGAACGGATCGCCCAAGGTCAGCTTGTTCTGGGTTAGCGTACCAGTCTTGTCCGCGCACAGCACGTCTACACCCGCTAATTCCTCGATCGCGACTAGACGACTGACGATCGCTTTTTTCTGAGAAAGTTTCTGTGCGCCGACTGCCATCGTCACGGATAACACCGTTGGCATCGCAACAGGAATCGAGGCAACCGTCAGCACCAAAGCAAACTGCAACGTTTCGAGGAGCGGGTCACGCCGGAAGAGCGCAACAATAATAATCAACGTCACCAGTACGAGCGCGAGGACGATCAGGTAGTTGCCAATCTTCAGCACTGCCTTTTGGAAATGGCTGTCTGTATGAGCTTCCTGCACCAGTTGCGCCGTCTTGCCGAAGTAGGTTTTGGTACCTGTGGCATAGACCAGCGCATTGCTCTCACCCCGACGCACGATCGAGCCAGAGAATACTGCGTCGCCAGCGTTGCGGGTAGCAGGCAGAGATTCGCCCGTCAGCGTAGACTCATCGATCGACATCGAATCGCCATCTAACAAGCGGGCATCGGCGGGCACAATGTTGCCTAACCGAAGCCGAATCACATCGCCTGACACCAGTTCACGCGCGGGTAAAGTCACCCATTTTCCATCTCGTTTTACCTGAGTCTGAGTCGCAAGTTTAGCCTTTAGAGCCGCGATCGCGTTGCCCGCCTGACGCTCCTCCCAAAAGCCGACTACCGCATTAGTCAACAGTAAAACGAGAATGATAAAGAAATCTGCCCAGTGTCGCACCACGCCTGACAAAATCACGGCGACTTCGATCATCCACGGAATCGGACCCCAGAAATAGCTGAGAAATTTTAGGAGTGGGTTAGTCTTCTTTTCCTCAATCTCGTTCGGTCCATTTTCAGTCAGGCGCTTTTTTGCTTCTGCTTGCCGGAGACCATCGGGTGACGACTCTAATCTTTTCTGCACTTCTGGCAGCGGCAGAGTTTTCAAATCATCCTTGGCATCGGGCTGCGCTTTAGGAGCTTTGGAGCGATCGGTACTGGATTTCATGATAGATCTTCCTTTTGTTTTTACTACCGTCAGCTTTATTGAAAGGCTTGCCGTCTTCAGCTCTCGCTCTCAAGCATTACCTTTGCTTGCAAAAGTTCCTGGTGTTGTGCCTCACTGACCTTGGGGTAGTGAAGATTGAGCTTCTTTAGTTGGGCGTAAATGATGCCTGCGACAGCAAGACGAGTAAACCATTTATGATCGGCTGAGATGATGTGCCAGGGTGCTGACTCTGTGCTGGTGTGATTGAACATATCTTCGTAAACAGTCATGTAGGCATCCCAAAAGGTGCGCTCCTTCGCATCATTGGTGGAGAATTTCCAGTTTTTCTCAGGTCGATCGATGCGTTCTAAGAAGCGTTGCTTTTGTTCTTCTTTGGAGACATTCAGGAAAAACTTTAGGATTACTGTCCCGTTCTTGACAAGATAGTTCTCGAAGTTGTTGATCTCCTCAAAGCGCTGCTTCCAAAGGTGTGGGTCGATGAGACTAGGTGGAAGGTTCCGCTGCTCGATGATTTCTGGATGGACTCGTGTTACTAAGATTTCCTCGTAATAAGAGCGGTTAAAAATGCCAATTTTTCCTCGTTCCGGTAGCGCTTTAGAACATCGCCATAGATAGTCGTGATTCAACTCTTCTGTAGACGGAGCTTTAAAGCTATGCACTTGGCACCCCTGGGGATTGATACCAGACATGACGTGCTTGATGGTACTATCTTTACCCGCCGCGTCCATCGCCTGGAGAATGATCAGCAACGAGTACGTATTTTGGGCATAAAGCATATCTTGGTAATGCTTTAAAGCCTCAATGACTTCCTGTAAGTCACTTTTAGAGTCCGACTTCTTCAGATAATGGGCTTTGTAATCTGGGTCGTAGTCTTTGGCAAGGGAAATTTTCTGCCCCGGCGGAACCATAAAGGGACGCATAAATTCGGTGTGACTTTTGCTGTCAAATAGATTTAACGATGAATCTTTCTGTTTATGGTGTTTGGTCATCTTTTTGCGCCTCTCCTGTCAAGGTAATGTGTTGAGATATGCGATCAAGTTAGCCAGATCATCATTGCCGATGTTGCATTGGGGCATATCTCGATGATTTCTGCGTCTCCACAACGTAATACATGGGTTTACCTCAACTTTTCATGCGTCGAAGCAGCATGGCGTTAATTGAGACAACGACCGTGGAGATCGTCATAAACAACGCACCAACAGCGGGGGAAAGTACAATTCCCAACGGGTAAGCAATACCTGCCGCTAAGGGAATGCCAATCACGTTATACCCAGTTGCCCAGCACAAGTTTTGGATCATCTTGTTATAGGCGGCGGTTGCCAATTTGAGGGCATAAGCCACATCTAATAAATCGCTCTTGACCAGTACCAGATCGGCGGATTCGATCGCCACATTTGTACCCGCACCGATCGCAATGCCTAAATCCGACTCAGATAGAGCAGGAGCATCATTGATCCCATCGCCGACAAAGGCAGTAGGTTTATCGGCTTTTAACCGGCGAATCAGAGCCGCTTTGTCTTGGGGTAAAACCCGCGCATAGTAGCGATCGATCTTCAAATCTGCGGCTACCGTTTTGGCGACGACTTCCGCATCGCCTGTGATCATCACGGTTTCAATTCCCATCTCGTGCAACTTGTCGATCGCTTTCCGTGCATTCTCACGCACTTGATCGGCTAACCCAAATACTGCCAGAGCTTGTCGATCATTGAAAAGAACGATCGCACTTTCGCCACGCGATTCGATTTCTTTGAGTCCAGCTTGGAGAGTTGCCGCAAACTGTAATTTCAACTCCGCTACCCACTCTGGTCTACCGACTCGATAATGTTGCCCATCGAGCGAGCCTTCGACCCCTTGCCCTGGCACAGCCTTAAACTCAGTGACTTTCTTCAACTGGCTCTTGCGGTGACTGGCTTCTGTGACGATCGATTTGCCTAACGGATGCTCTGATAGAGATTCTAGGGAAGCCGCGATCGTTAGCGCGTCTGTTTCACTGATCCCTTCGGCATAAGTATGTTGGACTCCAAACTGACCTTCGGTGAGCGTACCTGTCTTATCAAAGGCGATCGTTTTGATGTTTTTCGCCCGTTCAAAAGCTTCGCGGTTCTTTACTAACACGCCATGTTTAGCAGACATTGATGTGGCATTAATAATCACCAAAGGAATCGCCAAACCTAAAGCATGAGGACAGGTAATGACGAGTACCGAAACAGCGCGATTAATTGCAAAGGTCAGACCCCCAATACCGACAGAAAGCCAAACCACAAACGTCAATGCCGATACACCGATCGCAATCAAGGTCAACCAGTAGGCTAGTCGATCGGCCAGGTTCTGATACTGACTTTTAGATGCCTGCGCTTCCTCCACTAGCCGCATAATCTGGCTGAGGGTGGTGTTGTCACCTGTGCGAGTAACGGTAATCGTTAATGCACCTTCCCCATTAACGGAACCTGCCACCGTTTCGTCGTGTTCTCGCTTGGTCACAGGGCGCGATTCTCCGGTCAAAAAGGCTTCGTTGACGCTAGAGACTCCTTCGATGACTTCACCATCGATCGGCATTTGTTCGCCGGGACGGATGATAATTCGATCGCCCTCAACCAATGCACTCACCGCGACATCTTCGATCTGTCCATTTACTTGTTTATGCGCGATCGACGGTACTAAATCTGCCAAACTCTCTAAGGCACGGCTGGCTCCCTGCACCGAAGCCATTTCAATCCAGTGACCGAGCAGCATCACATCAACTAATGTTGCCAGTTCCCAGTAGAAAGAATCTCCTTTTAAGCCGAGCGTGACTGCCACACTGTAAATGAAGGCAACACTGATTGCTAACGCAACCAGCGTCATCATGCCGATTTTGCTGCGAAATTCGTACCAGGCTCCTTTGAGAAATACCCAACCGCCATAGAAATAGATAATCGTGGCGATAATCGGTGTAATCCAGTTGGAACCAGGAAACTGAATGGCTTGATAGCCAAGCAAATTCTCGATTATCGGAGCTAGATAGAGAATGGGCAATGTTAGCCCCAGACAGATATAAAATCGCCGTCTAAACATGGCGGGGCTGTGTCCGGCGTGTTTGTCGTGCCCAGCGTGTTTACCATTACCACCATTTCCATGCTGACCATTTTCACCGTGCTGACTATGGGAAGCCCCATCCAATAGCTTCAAAGTTGAATCAGTTTTGCTGTGTCGATCGCTCATTATTTTCTTGCTCCCTGGAGGTTGAATGATGTGATTGGTTTCACCTTGAAATAGGTGACTGCGCCGATGACTTTAGCAGAAGTGTTTGAGCATTTTGTCGCTGAAAGTTCGCTAGCGGTGATGAATCTAATGAGTTTGGTGGTGTGCGGCATCAGCCTAAATAAGAAATCCCAGCTTTCTACCGTAATAGCGCTAGAAAGAGTTGACGCTAAAAGACCTCCAACACCAAGAACTAACGCGAGGAGAAGGAATGGACTAGCGGTGTAATTTGGGACGGAGGCTGCCACAGATAAGGAGGAATCTCTCATGCTTTGGGACGTAATCGCGATAGGATTTCCCGCGTTAAGCTGAGAGCCAAAGAATGGATGAGAGCTGATTGTTTTCATTTCAAGACCTCAATGAGTTAGACGGTTGAATTTGATAGCCATGACTTTTTCTGAACTAGCTTTTCAATTTGCAATCCTCTATTCAGGACATAAATTTATCCCGTCCCTTACTGGAAGATAGATTCAAAGTTGAATCAGTTTTGCTGTGGTGCTTTGTCATACTTTTAACGTTTGGTCTAACTTGGTTTGCAGATCGGTCAGGTGAACCCCAATTAGGTTGGGTAGAACAATGTTGGCAGCACCAACCCGACTGGGAGAACCAATTCCAATTGACCCCATACCAGCAGCGATCGCGGCGGCAACACCGACGGGGGCATCTTCCACCACCACACAGTGAGCCGGGGCAAGCCCTAACAGAGTTGCGGCATACAGAAAAATATCAGGGGCTGGCTTGGGTTTATCGACGCTGTAGCCATCGGCGATCGCATCTACGTGCTCGGCAAGCCCTAACTTTTCAATCACAGTTTTGGCATTCTTGCTGGCAGAGCCGATCGCAATTTTCATGCCCGCTTGCCTCAGTTCGTCCAACAGCGCGATCGCTCCGGGTAAAAGATTCTGCGGGGTAATGGTTTGGATCGATGCCACATAGTAGCGATTTTTGCGCTCCATCATTTCCTGGATCTGGGCCTCTGAGTAGGGACGATCGCCCACAATGAGCATCAAAGATTTGCGTCGAGCGACACCTCGCAGTGCCTCATTTGCCTGTCGATCGAAGGGCAAGTGTTCTTCGTCTGCTAGTTTCTGCCAAGCACGGTAATGAAATTCAGCCGTGTCTGTAAGAACTCCGTCAAGGTCGAAAATGAACCCCTGAATGTCAAGTGCGTGAGCAGGCGAGGGCACTAGATCGAAGCTGTGCCAGGTGCCGCGCCAGTTCAGCTTGAATTTGAGACGAGTCCAGGTGGGTGGGAGGTGCGGTGTGGCAACAGGTGCGCTGTCTTTGAGTTGAATGCCGCCAAAGCCAAACACCACAGCTTGCCAGACTCCGCCTGCTGAAGCCGCATGAATACCGTCGGTTGTGTTGCCACGATTATCGTCGAGATCGACCATCGCAGCCTGCATGAACTTCTTGTAGGCATCTGCTGCGTCACCTAAATTGGCGGCGAGGCTCGCGTGAATGGCGGGTGTCAGGGACGATCCGTAGGTGCTGTCGGTGCGGGGCGCGTAGTAGTCCCAGTTTTGTTGCAGCACATGATGGTGTTCATGGGTTGCTTGCGTGTCTCGCATCAAGTAGAGGAGCATCAACACGTCGGGTTGTTTGAGTACCTGCCGCTGATTGGTTTCGTCAATGCCGAGAACTGCTTGCATCGAGCGATCGCGGGGTTCATACTCGCTTAAATCGATATCCTGAAGCTGGAAAAACCCCTCAAACTGCTCGATTAGACCTGTTTTAGCATCGTGAGGAATATACAGCTTGTCAATCATAGTTTGCCACAGCCGCAGATTTTCTGTGGTGAGTTGTAGTTGTTGTGCCAGTCCAGTCGCCCGATCGGGAAACGTCTGCTGTAGCCACTCGTAGACCGCTACAGCCTTTTCGAGATGCCACTGCACCATCCGATTGGTGAAGGCATTGTTGTTGACCCGCTCATGGTATTCATCGGCTCCAATCACCCCGCATAGTTCATACCGTTCCTGCTCGGCGTGCCACTCCAATCGGCTCATCCAGAACAGCGCCGTGTCGAGGATGATTTCAGCCCCATAGTCGCGCAGCCAGTGATCGTCGCCCGTTGCCTGCCAGTAGTGCCAGACCGCATAAGCAATGTCAGCACTCAGATGAATTTCGCGATCGCGACACCAGATGCGGACTACTTCGGCGTAAGGGTCGGTCGAAATCGCCGTTTGGGGCGTTACCTCATCGCCAGTGGCGGCACTTTCCCAGGAAAACATTGCCCCCTGGTAGCCGCTATGGGCGGCTTTGCGACGTGCGCCCTCCAGGGTGTGATACCGATAGGTGAGCAAGCTACGGGCGATCGCAGGCTGCGTAAAAGTAAAAAAGGGCAGAATGAAAATTTCGGTGTCCCAAAAAATATGCCCCCGATAGCCAAACCCCGACAGCGTTTTGGCAGGAATGCTGACTCGATCGTTGTCTGCTGAAGCGCTGATAATGAGTTGAAATAGGTTGTAGCGCACGGACAACTGAGCAGTGCGATCGCCCTCAATGACGATATCGCTGTGCTGCCAAACTGCATTCCACGCCTGCTGATGTGCCTCGATCAGCAGCGCATAGGAGGACAGAGCCGCCAATTTGTCTTGAGCCGCCTGCACTGGACGTTCCGTCTCCTGGGACGTGAACACCGTCACCACCTTTTCCACGCTGATGGTTTGCCCCGCTGCTGCCATGAAGGTGGTCGTCAAGGTGTGATAGCCAGGAGGACTCGCCACCTGGAAGGATGCCTCGGTGCCGATTACAGCGATTTTAGCTGCCATGACGAGTTCAATGTGGGAAGTGCGGGTACGCACCTGTAGCCAAATTCCTTGCTCAATTCCCTGTTCAAGCTCGCCTTGATCGAGCTGCTCCCAGTGGTCAAAGCCTTGATTTTCGGGATACCCATTGAGGCTGGATTGTACCTCGATTTTCCAGGGAAACGGCTCCGCCAATGTGCCGCTGCAATCGATCGGTGTAATCTGGCAGCGCAATCCCAACATATGTCGATCGGCTAAACTGGCGAACCGCTCAAACCGGAACTCTAAGGTCTTACCCGTGGGGCTACGCCAGCGCACGAAGCGGCTCAGCACTCCATAATGTAAATCGAGCTGTCGTTCGTAGTGGAGGATTTCGCCGCGATCGAGCCGAAAGCGTTCTCCGTTGATGATGATCATCAACGACAGCCAGTCAGGACAATTTGCCAGTTCGGTATAGATCACGGGCACATCGTCATAAACCCCATGAATTAAGGTGGCTGGCAGCGCCTCTGGGAAGCCTTCCTCAAAACTGCCCCGCGTCCCCAAATAACCGTTGCCGATCGTAAAAACGGTTTCTCTAGCACGCAACTGCTCTGGATCGAAGTTCGTTTCACTCAACGTCCAATCTGTGTAAATCAAATCACGAGAGTGTTTTGGAATGTTCATAAGTTTAGGGAGTGAGGAGTAGCATTCCACAACGCGATGACGGGCACTGTGGGGTGATGGGAGTCGAAGCTAAAAATGCTGACCGACGCTGTGCCAAGTGGGAAATGCTGCGCTTCGATCACCGCTAATTTGATCCAGCGTGTAGCCAGAACGCCCCCAATCTGACCGTGGGAGAAAAGGGCGATATTGCCATCCAGCTTGGACAGACGAGCGAACAGTCGATCGGCACGGGCAGAAATTTGGTCGGGCATTTCACCGTGAGGACAGCCGTCCCGAAAAATAGTCCAGTCCGGGCGTTCTTGACGAATATCTACAGAGCGCTTGCCTTCATAATCCCCGTACTCCCATTCGATCAGATCCGGTTCGATCTCCGGGGCTTGATTCAGTCCGACCAGGGCACAAGTTTGTTGGGCACGCTGAAGCGGGCTGGTCAGCACTTGGGCAAACTGGATATCCCTCAAGTGCTTGCCCAGTTCTCGTGCCTCGTCCTCACCGTTTGGGGTCAACGGTACGTCCGTGCGACCTGTGTGCCGCCCAGAGAGCGCCCACTCAGTTTCGCCGTGCCGAATCAGGTAAAGGCGTAGGGTGGTAAAGCGATCGGTGTTCAAACTTTTGTCCATTCCATCTCTGCCTTATATTCGCCCTGGCGCGCCGATCCATTACACTTGGCTCGATGCAGCAGCACCTGTTGTGCCGCCGACACGTTCGACTCCTTGCCCTGCCAGAGTTCCAGCGCGGGTTGCTGAATGGCGCGACCAAAGGAAAACGTCAATGCCCAGGGCAATCGCGCTTTGAATCTCAGATTCATGGCATTTAAATGAGCCGATGCCAGTTCACCGGATTGACCGCCCGACAGAAATGCGATCCCCGGAACAGCAGCGGGAACCGATCGCAACAAACATTGCACCGTAGCATCAGCAACTTCCTCCACCGTTGCTTGCTGAGGACAAGCCAATCCCGGCAGCACCATATTGGGCTTGAGGATCATGCCCTCCAGCATCACCCGCTGGGTGTAAAGCTGTTGGAAGACCGTTTGCAGAACTTTCGCCGTGACTTCGCCACATTGCTCCAGGGTATGATTACCCGTCATCAGCACTTCCGGCTCGACAATAGGAACCAGTCCCGCTTCCTGACACAACGCCGCATAGCGAGCTAATGCCTGCGCGTTTGCTTCAATGCTCCCCACGCTGGGAATGTTGGTATTGATCGTCAGCACCGCCCGCCACTTGGCAAAACGAGCGCCCATTTGAGCATATTCCTGGAGGCGATCGCGCAAGCCATCCAGACCCTCGGTAATGGTTTCGCCGGGATGACCTGCCATATCCTTAGCTCCAATATCCACTTTGATGCCAGGAATGATTTCCGCCTCAGTGATCACTTGCACAAAGGGCGTACCGTCTTTTTTTTGCTGACGGATCGTTTCGTCGTAGAGGATCACGCCACTGATAAACTTGCAAAGACTGGGCGTAGTGATGATCAACTCCCGATAGACACGTCGGCACTCCTCTGTTTGAGGAATCCCCAGTTTGGCAAAGCGTTTGTTGCAGGTGGGACTGCTCTCATCTATTGCCAGTAGTCCCTTATCGCTGGCAACCAGCGTCTTGGCAGTATCTATCAGCTTTTGGACATTCATTTTGGGTTGCTCCATCTTCAGTTGCAGATTTTTCGCTGCTGTTTGCCCAACCAATGCCGTGCGTCCGTAGTACAGCTAAATTGGGCGTTGCTGAATTGATATATGATTTGCCCTCATCCCCAACTCTTCTCCCTAGGGAGAAGGGAGCCAGAAATCTTGTCCCCTCTCCTTTTGGGAGAGGGCTAGGGTGAGGGCGGATTTAGGAATTCATACTTGCATTCAGCAATGCCTTAAATTGCAGTAGTGAATCGTCGCTTTTGTAAACGGCTTGCAGAACGTTGCCATACCTTGCTGCCATTTAGTTTATTCAGGACTCCTTTGTGCGCCTAACTCGATCGGCTTTCCGAGTGCTATGCGGCAAAGTGCTGTCGAACCTTGGCTACGAGCTGAGGTTCGGTCAGATTATCAACCGTTTCAACTCCGACCACCTTAGCTCCAAGCTGATTTTTTTCCATCCGCTTTTGCAGTTCATGCTTGGCTACACCGGGTCCCATAATCAGAATCGAGTCGGCATCGCGAATCTGCGAAATAACCTCGTCATAGTAAGCGTTGAGTTCTCCTGTACGTGCCCTCTGACGGCTATCGTCGGCGGGCACCTGAAGCGCTTCATAAGACCCTTTCATGGGTGAATCGCCCGATCGTCGTAGCTGTTTTTCCACGTCCGAGAGAATCTCGCTAGTCTCTTCTCCTTTCTCCGTCACAGATACGATCGTAGCCCTGCGATGGTCAATCCATAGTCCTATTTGTATACTCATTGATATCTCCTTTGTTCATTCAAGTTATCTAAAAAGCTGAGTGTCACTGAAATAAGCCATTTTGAATCACTCAAAGCCTGGAATTATCCAGGCTGGGCAACGTCTAGCAGACTTATTCGGGACTAGGACGATCAAGACAGAGGTGGGTCAGTCCGGTGACTGGCTTGATGCTCTATCCGTCCCAGAGTGTGATCGATCAGGTTAATCAATTTGTCTGTAGCACCGTCAACGGCTTGGTCAAGAGTAGCGGCTTGATCAGTGACCGCAATGGGCTGATGTCCTTCGAGGCGGGCTTCGATCATGCAGCGCATACTGTCATTGCCAGCCTCGTGTTCGCTATTCTGATTGCTCAGGTGCACATCAACCGAGGTGATGCGATCGCTGACTCGGCTCAGAGCATCCTTGACGACGCTACTAACTTGCTGTGCCAGTGCCTCATGACCTTCGATGTTGTGGTCAGTTCTGATTTGAACTTGCATGGTGCTCTCCTAATGTGAGGGTGATTGGCTCAATTATAGTGCTGTACTTTGTCTAATCACTGCCGCGCCGCCGTGGTGCCAGCACGATCGAAGTCGTCGATCGTGTTTTTTGTACAACAATAGCGACCTCTTTTGTTTAACGGTTTGTCCACTTTAACGGGCAAGTTCCTTAGCGGTCGATTCCCAGTAACCTGGGCGATTGTAATGCTGATGCAGATGGGTCTCATAATCCCGCGATCGCAGCGACTCCTCTGTATAGTCTGGTGCTTGCTTGATGGTTTCGCGGGGAAGGTTGACGAAGACTTTTGACTCGCTCCAACTCACGCGATCGATCCACTGCGGTGACAGCAGGATCTTTCTTCCAGGCAACCAATTGCGGGTATCGACGATGAGATACCGAATCGCCCACGTCTGCTCATCTATGATGAAATCCTCAATGTGACCCAGTCCTCCGTCTGTGGCTTGGATGTGATAGCCAGTCACCTCACGGGTGCTACGCAAATGAGGGTCCCACCCTTTCTCTTCGGGGTTAGCTTCAGGCCATTTTTCGCGGTCAGGCTCCAGGTAAGGGTAGGGATACGCTCCCCACATAGAGGAACTGCTCCAATACCTCGGCAATCCGTAATACCCGTAGTAATCTAGCTCGAATTGTCGAGAGACTGGTTTGTCACTGCTCAAGGAAGGACTGCTCTCGATCTGCTGTTTGGTCAAATTGATGGTGATGTGATGCTGTTCTTTTACCACAGCAGCCAGCGCATAGGGAGAGATTAGCACCTGCCTGCCCGTCAGCCAGTTCCCGGTGTCAGCAACCAAATAGCGAATAGTCCAGTAATGGTCATCAAAGTAGAATCCTTTAACCGTCCCGATCGTCTCATCGAGGTTTGCCAGCTTGTAACCTTCCAGGGTCTTAGCTTTACTTAGCATAGAGATGTTTTCCTGCATGATCAATGTTTACTTAGAGGGCGATAGTCAGAGCAATCGAGTGCTTGCTTAGTGAGAACGCAAGAGGGGCGTACGGTACAGCGTAGATAATGGTTGTTTGTAAAGAAATGACAGTTCCTACAGGGAAGCGTAGGGGAGCAGTTGAACGTTACATCTTTTGCTCTGACCACTTTCCAAACTTTTTCCAGCATCAGAATGGAAATGACCAGAACCATCGGGGAGATGAAGAGAATGAGAGACAATCCGTCTCCAGCTCTAATCGCTCTCTCCTGGTTTGTTTGAGCTGGCTGAGTTGCAACTGAGTGAACAGCAGTCTGTTTTACCTTCAGGTCATATTCCTTCATGACTCAATTCAAATCTACATAGGATGGACGCTTAATGTGATAGTGACAGGGAACCATTTCATTTCTGGTATAAGTTGATTAAGTTGATTGACTACGATACAAATTGTGATTCAAAAGCCTGGTTCACGAAACTTGAGCCGAGAGCATTCTAGAAATTGCTAATCTAGCTTCACCAACATCTTGCCGTATGCACGCGCTTGTTAGCCTTGTCCATGCCTTGAGGGCAACTTCCGCATCGCTTCTTTCCAGGGCGGTGCTTTCCATTCAGGATGCCTTCGCCAGATATCCTTCAGCGTCCGAATCCACACGCAATAGCTGGAAATAGAAGGTAGCATCGGCGTGTGACTCAGCTCGAAGTGAATCCCCGTTATCGGGTCATCAAAGAACACGGCATAGTAGCCCGGCGTATAGGTCGGATACTCACGGGGTGGATCGGTCACATCAATGTTGTTTTTCAGCAAGAAGCTCGCGTAGAAGTCGTTAACCTCCTTTCTGTTCCTCGCCCAGAGCGCGACATGATGTATTCCAGTGGCACGATCGACATGAGCCAGCTTGCTTCCGGTCTTGGCTGGCTGGATGCCGATGTAGCTGTGGAAGAAGGGAAAGCGCGCCATGTAGTAGGTCGATCTATAGCCGATGTCCAGGGTCCAGAAACTCTTGTATCCAAGCCAGCCGAACATCCGATCGAAGAATCCGATCGACTCCTCGTAGTTGAGTACCGAAAGCTCAATGTGGTGAATGCCTTTAAGTCTCATATTGCACAGATGATTGAACTAACGACTGAGTTGAGGGAGGCGGAACGCAACTAAACAAAAAGTAACTCTTGTGATAGTGACAGGGAACCATTTCATTTCTGGTATAAGTTGATTAAGTTGATTGATTGCGATACAAATTGTGATTCAAAAGCCTGATTCACGAAACCTGATCTGAGGACGAGGGCTGCTCTAGACGGTTAGCAATCCAGAAGGAAATCCCTTCTCCCTGGGGAGAAGGGAGCTAAAACCTCTTGTTCCCTCTCCTTGGGGAGAGAGGGCTAGGGTGAGGGCGAAGGATTCGTGCAGGAGATCTAACGACTCGTCTAACCATCCAACCACCGTCGCGCTTCCGTAGTATCAGACTGATTGAAGTAGTGGATCGTCGCTTTAGTGAACGGTTTAGCGAACAAGGTTAGGACTTTCTGCCACTGATTGTCTCCGACGATCGCGAGTCGCTCAATATCGGCAAAGTGGGCAACATCAAACTTGATGTCCTCCCACAGGGCATCGATTTCCCAACCTTGGAGGGCGGTCACATCAATCAGTACATGCAACGCTCCGTACAGTTGGACAAGGCGATCGATCTCAGGTAGAAAGAACTCGTAATCTGCCTTAGTCAGCTTGTCGATCGCGTGAACAAGCAGAACCTTGCCGCTGTTTTCTTCCCTGAATTGAATAGGCATCTGGGACTCCTTGCTTCACCAACGGTTCCTCTTTCTACGTTGTCTCCGTATGCCATTTCCAGTGGCGGATTTCTGGCAGATCTTCACCGTGCTGGTCAATATAAAGTGTGTGTTCAATCAGCTTGTCCTGCATCATTTGCTTCAGGTAAGACCCCTTCGCGCCTAAATGGGGTAGACGATCGATCACGTCTTGCACTAGATGGAAGCGATCGAGGTCATTTTGCACCCGCATATCAAATGCCGTTGTGATCGTGCCCTCTTCCTTGTAGCCCCGGACGTGAAGGTTGCGATTGGTGCGGCGATAGGTCAGTCGATGTACCAACTGTGGATAGCCATGAAAGCCAAAGATGATGTGCTTGTCTTTGGTGAAGAGCGAGTCGTAGTCCGTTTCGTTCAGACCGTGGGGGTGTTCGCTGGCAGACTGCAACTTCATCAAATCGACCACATTCACAACCCGGATTTTCAGATCGGGGAGATGGTTGCGCAGAATCGAAACCGCCGCCAAAATCTCTAGCGTCGGCGTATCGCCACAGCAAGCCATCACTACGTCCGGTTCAGAGTCCTGATCATTGCTTGCCCATTGCCAAATCCCGATGCCTTCTGTGCAATGGATCACGGCGGCATCCATTGTGAGCCACTGGGGTAGGGCGTGTTTACCTGCTACCACCACATTGACATAGTGTCGGCTCCGCAGGCAGTGGTCAAAGACCGACAGCAAGCAGTTCGCATCGGCTGGCAGATATACTCGCACAATGTCCGCTTTTTTGTTGATCACATGGTCGATAAAACCGGGATCTTGGTGCGTGAATCCGTTGTGATCCTGCTGCCAGACGTGGGAGGCGAGCAGATAGTTGAGCGAGGCGATCGGTCGTCTCCAGGGCAGTTCCGCCGTCACCTTCAGCCATTTAGCGTGCTGGCTGAACATCGAATCCACAATGCGGATGAAGGCTTCATAGCTATTGAATAGCCCGTGTCGTCCGGTCAGCAGATAGCCTTCTAACCAACCCTCGCACTGATGCTCACTCAGCATTGAGTCCAGCACTTGTCCATCGGGCGCGAGGAACTCATCGTTGTGTTCTTCTCGTGCGTCCCACTGTCGATCGGTGACTTCAAACACTGCACCTAGAAGATTTGAGAGCGTTTCATCGGGACCGAAGATGCGAAAATTCCGCTGTTCCTGATTCAGCTTGACCACATCTCGCAAGAACTTGCCCAGCACGAGCGTATCCTGACCGTCAACAGCACCCGGCGCAGGCACCGTCACCGCGTAGTTACGGAAGTCTGGCAGGTGCAGGTCACGCAGCAATAAACCCCCGTTGGCGTGAGGATTTGCGCCCATGCGTCGATCGCCTTTCGGAGCCAACTCTGCCAATTCGGGGAGGAGGCAGCCTTTTTCGTCGAACAGTTCTTCTGCCCTGTAGCTTTTCATCCAGCTTTCTAGCAGTTGGACATGATCGGGATGCTCGGCATTCACCAACAATGGCACTTGATGCGCCCGGAATGTGCCTTCAATTTTCAAACCATCGACCACTTTCGGTCCCGTCCAGCCTTTAGGGGACTTGAGGACAATCATCGGCGATCGGGGGCGAGTTGCATCGTTGTTGTTTTGCGCATTGCTTTGGTTTTGCTGGATGTCCTCGATCGCCCGATCCAAGGTGCTTGCCATCAGTTCGTGCATTGTTTCAGGATCGTCGCCTTCCACAAAGTAGGGTGTCCAGCCGCAGCCTCGGAGAAATTGCTCCAACTCTTCAGGCTCAATGCGTGCCAGGACGGTGGGGTTGCTGATTTTGTAGCCATTCAGGTGCAGAATCGGCAGAACCGCCCCATCGGTGATCGGATTGAGCAACTTGTTGGATTGCCAAGCGGTCGCCAGAGGACCCGTCTCCGCTTCACCATCGCCAATGACGCAGGCGACAATGAGACCGGGATTATCGAAGGCGGCTCCGAAAGCATGACTGAGCGAGTATCCTAGTTCACCGCCTTCGTGAATTGATCCGGGTGTGGTGGGTGCGACATGGCTGGAAATCCCGCCGGGAAACGAGAATTGTTTGAACAGCTTTTTCAGACCCGCTTCATCCTGGGTAACGTTTGGATAGACCTCGCTCCAGGTGCCTTCGAGGTAAACATTGCCCACGATCGCCGGACCTCCGTGACCAGGACCCGCGATATAGAACATATCCAAGTCATACTTCTTGATCACTCGATTCAAATGCACATAGATGAAGTTCTGCCCCGGTGTCGTCCCCCAATGTCCAACCACCAGCGGTTTGACGTGTGAAAGTTTCAGCGGCTCCTTTAGCAATGGGTTGTCGTAGAGGTAGATTTGCCCAACAGACAAATAGTTAGCGGCGCGCCAGTAGGCATCCATTTTGTGGAGCAGTTCTGGACTCAGCGTGTTGTTTTTTGTGGTCAGCGTATTGGCTATCATGGTTTAAGTTCCTAATGTAGGGGAGTGACTTGAGGGGGTTCCAATTCCAGTTGCGGCTCGACGACGAGGCTATAGCTATCTTTTTTGATCACTAAGACAGAACAATTCGCATGATGCAACACATGGTTACTGACGCTACCTGTGAAAAACTCTGCGATCGCAGCGTGATCGTGCCGACCTAAGATGATCAGATCGGCGTTCCACTGTTGAGCGGCGCTGCAAATGGTTGTCCCTGGATCACCAAAATGGTATTGATGTTCTACTGGCACATTCAGAGCCGTTGCCTGCTGGCAGTATTCTTGTAGCCAAGATTCTGCCTCATGATTCTCGGACTGAATCGTTTCGGTGTTGAGGAGTCGAGAAAATGCGGTGTTGTTCGGATAGAGTCCATACATACTCGCTGATTCGATCCCTTGGCTGAATTCAGCAGTATCTGCAACACAGTGGAGAATCATTAAATGAGCTTTCTCCTGGTGTGCTAAATAGAGTGCTTGATCGAATACGGTGGATGTTAGCGGAGAATGATTAATGGCGACCAGAATTCGTTTAAAGTTCATTACTTTGAGCCTCTGTGTCATGCTTATTTGAGTCGGGCAGCAAGCATTGAGATCGCAACGACCACGATGCTGAGAAGAACAGCCGCTCCAACATAATCAATCAATTGCATCCTGTGATTGACCATTGAGTCATTGAACGGCTTCTGGTTAGGCGGTCTCTGAGTCTCGACTGCTATCACTAGCTCCAGTGTTTGCTTCACCTTGAACCTACATTTTTGCTAGTTTGAGCAACAGTTCGCCTGCTTTAGATTTCTCTGTTCAATTCAATCCCGATTCGATCGTGCGCCTCCCCACGGTGTTCTAAGCGACTTGCAAGCCAAAATGGAATTGCGATCCCCACAAATTCAGCCACGATCGTGCTGATATTTGCGGTACGACAAAAACGTCGATCAGCTCAATTAGTCGTCCTGTGCGATAGCAAGGGGGTCGTTTGATTGAGGTCGATCGGACTAGATTGCAGCCTCTTTCTGACGATGCGATCGCGGCGATGTCAGACAGAAAAATCAAGATAGTGTTGCTCATCGACTCCTACCCTAAAGGTCGAGTGTTTGATTTGGTGTGTGAATCGATTGATTACGAGATAAATTGTGATGTACAGCTTTCTGGCAAGTTTTGCTCTCTGGGCAATTTGTCTGCAATCCTCTATCGACTTGGATTTCCATCGATTTAAGCTAACTGAGATCTTGCAGCATTCTCAGTTAGCCCGATAACCCGCCCTGAACTGAAGTTCGGGCTAATGGTAAAAAGTCCGTTAAAACGGACTCAAGAGCAGACTAGAGTTGACTTTCAGTCCGTTTCAATAGACCTCCCCCTGATTAGCCCGAACTTCAGTTCAGGGCGGTTGAATGCTACGAATGAGGGGCTTTAATCAGGTGCAAGACCTCAGCTAAGGTAACTCCAGGCATCTCGAAAAATTAGATTAAACCTAGAAGGTTGTGGGGAAAAGAATCGATATATTCAAAAATTAAATAGGACAACAAAAAGACGGTGGAACGGAGTTTTAACCGTCCGCCATCGCCTGAAAGAGTTACTTGATTATGAAGCCGTAGAATTCTCGATCATCAGTAGATCTCCTGTGTGAATCTAGACAGCCCTCCTCACGCAGTGGAGCAAGCCCTCGCCAACCTTCTCCCCAGAGAGAAGGGAGCTAGAACCTCTTGTTCCCTCTCCTTAGGGCGAGGGCAAAGGATTCATGCAGGAGGTCTAGTGAAGTTTCAGCCTCAGTTTTGGGCAATTGAATGACTTTACTGTGTGCGATCGAGATCGAAGTGGTGATCAACAGGAATAAGCTGCAACCAAAACGTTCACCTTCAATCGATTGATCTTATCTAACCGATCAACCTGCACGAAATTCGATTTGCCGTTTTGTCTTGAGCGGAACCGCTCTAGAAATTGAGAGCAACGATCGCTTCTGACCAATGGAAAAGACAAAAGCGATCATGCGACTGAATCCAAATTTATGTTAGTTTCACTTTTGTCCGCTGATTGAGCAAGACAAGATCTCAAGGAGTTTGACGATAATCGATGGAGAACTCACTAAACACGCTCTTTTGATGATGCAATTGTAAAAAAGGAGAGACAGCTTTGTTCAGCAATGTTCGCGATCGCTTATACAAATTCAGGCGACTTCAGGCAGAACCTGACCAACAACACAAGCTTCAGACCGAGTTTTTGGATGAAGCAACCCCGAATCTGACTTATTTAACGCTAGTTATTGGGTCTTGTATCATCGCTACACTGGGACTTCTCTCTAACAGTGTTGCGGTCATCATCGGAGCAATGATCATCGCACCTCTCATGCTGCCGATCCGAGCCTTGGCGTTCAGCGCTCTCACCGCAAACATTCAACTCCTTCGACAAAGCCTAATTGCCCTCAGTGTCGGAACTTTGCTAGCAGTTGGAATTGCTTACAGTCTCGGTCTTGTTTCCGGTTTATCTAGTTTTGGAAGTGAAATCCTCTCTCGGACTAAACCTACCTTGTTAGATCTGGGTATTGCGATCGCGGCGGGAGGAATTAGCGGATATGCAAAGCTTCAGCCCAAAATTTCGGCTAGTTTGGCGGGAACTGCGATCGCGGTTGCTCTGATGCCGCCGATTTGCGTGGTTGGGTTGGGAGTGTCTCATGCAAATTGGTCACTCAGCTTAGGAGCAACCTTACTGTATTTGACGAACTTGCTCGGCATCATTCTTGCCTGTATGATCGCTTTCTTGATCACAGGTTGCTCTCCGCTAGAACGAGTGCGGAAGCCTTTAATGATCACTCTCGTTTTAACAGGTTTGCTGGTCGTCCCGCTTAGTGTAAGTTTTGTGAGGTTGATCCGTCAGTCTCGGCTGGAAGCAAGTTTGGAATCCGTACTGCTCAATCGAACCGTCACCTTTCAGCGCTTAGAGCTAGTCAATATTGATACCAATTGGTTGACCAATCCACCCGAAGTTCGTTTGAATGTGCAAGCAACAGATCCGATTACTCCCAAACAAGTCCGACTGTTAGAAGCTTTTCTAAAACGAGAAACAGGACAGCAGTTCAGATTGATTTTTCAAGTAGGTAAAATCACAGAGGTCAGAGCCGATTCTAATACGAATCCGCAGCCGTGATCTTCTTCTAGGTCAAACCGCAACTTAAAAACCCGTTTTTTGAACGTACTCCAAACCCTCTATCGTTTGATGGAGGGAAGCCAGCGATATGAAAGGTAACCTGAGAGCGTTCAAAACAAAGTTAATCAAGCTTCGGAAATACGTTCGGGAGAAGCATTATGTCTTACATTTTTCAAAAAACTCTTCTTAGTGGAGCAATCTTATCGGGATTAAGCGTAGGGACGATCTCCGCGATCGCAGTACCAACCTCAACTCCAGCGACTGCCGCATCTAACACCGCTTTTCTAGATACCCAAAACTACTGGGCACAACCCTTCATTCAATCGCTGGCGCAGCGGAATATCGTGAGTGGCTATCCCGATGGAACCTACCGCCCCAAACAAGCCGTCGATCGCGACGAGTTTGCTGCCATTATTCGGGATGCCTTTAACCAAAAGAAAGAACGACAGATTGCGAGTGGTAGCGTTTACAAAGATGTTCCGAAAGGTAACTGGGCGGCTCCAGCGATCGAGTCTGCTTATGAAATGGGGTTCATGAATGGATATCCTGGTGGATATTTTCGCCCTCAGCAGCCCGTCACGAAAGTTGAAGCGATCGCATCACTTGCCAGAAATCTGAACCTGCGAGGCGCAAACCAACCTGTTGCGGCTGTTCTCAACTCAACGAATCAAGCTCCTGCTGCACAAGCGAATGCTGCACAACCTGTTCGTCCTCAAGCCACGAGAAGAACAAGGGTAATCCCGATGGCGATGCTTGCGTTAATGCAGCCCTTTGTCAGTCGTCCTGCGCCTGCTAATGCGGCTTCTACTCCTTTAGGAACCTCTTCCCAAGCCACTCAGCCAACTGCGACTGCTCCATTGAAAGCAGCCCAGCCAGCAACGCAAAGATCTGCTTCTAGTTTGCTGCGGGATTACTATCTGGACGCTGACAAGATTCCTCAGTATGCAGTGGACGATGTTGCTGCCGCGACAAGAGCCGGAATTGTGGTCAATCATCCCAATCTCAGCCTGCTGAATCCGAATCAGCCTGCCACTCGTGGAGAAATTGCCGCGTTGATTTATCAGGCACTGGTCAGCCAGGGTAGGGCGACACCGATCGCGGAGCAGACGGCAAATCAATACGTTGTTGGTCAGCGTTAGTCAGCCGGATTGAGCCTGATCAGCGCCGAGCGCAGCCCTGAAGGACTCGTAAAACCTAAAACCACACTAAGCAATGGAGTAATTTTATGCAGATGGCTGAAAAGCAATCACTTGAGGCAAAGCTCGAAAGAATAGGCAACGTTTTACGATTGACCGGATGGGTTGGTCTCTCTCTTCAAATTGGCTTTGGAGCGATTTCTGTACTGCTGCTGATGTTTGCGATCGCAGGTCGTAGTTTTAGCCAGAATACAGCAGTTTTACCCAGTGTTGGGGTCAATGTGAATCCAGGAACGGCTCCCGGCATCGGTGTCGGGATTTTTTGGGCAGTTTGTGGAATTTTAGCGCTCTTAGGTGGAATTTATCTTGCCTTTCTACAGACGCGATTTTCAAAACGTTTGCGTCATGCAGACACCATGAAACATCCTGCGAAATCAGAGGTGATGAACGTGTTGCGCTTGGGTGCGATCGTGGGCTTAGTTGGAATGTTGCTAACCATTTTAGGCGGTGGAGCCACGCTGGGAGTCTTGCTCTCAAAGGCGATCTCTCAACCGCAAGGTGTTGCTATCTACGACCCGACTCGCATGATTCGGTCAATCGATATCATGGTCGCGATGGCAAATATGAGCGGAATTGCAGCAAATTTCGTAGGCGCTGTTGCTTCTCTGAGCGTATTTGAATGGCTCCATCGTTAGAGTTACAAATTAACCTCTGTAGGTAGAAGATTATTTTGTTGACGTTGACTAGAGTGAGTCACCTTCTCAATTGATAGCGTTATGAATACAGGAGTATCGGAGCTTTGGGCTAAGGTACAGTCGATGGTGAATGACTTCATTGTCTTACTGCCTAACCTTGTCTTGGCGCTGGTTGTTTTTGCGATTTTCTTTTTCGTCGCCAGGGCAATCAAGCGAGTTGTTAGAGATTTAACCCGCGATCGCCGCAATGCTCGTAATTTAGGGCTGGTGCTAGGACGATTGGCGCAAGGTGCAACCATTCTCACGGGACTGTTCATTTCTCTCTCGATCGTGATTCCTTCACTCAAAGCAGGAGACCTAGTTCAACTATTAGGAATCAGTGGAGTAGCCATTGGTTTTGCGTTTCGAGACATCCTACAAAACTTCCTATCAGGCATTTTGATTTTGTTAACTGAGCCGTTTGAAATCGATGATCAGATTGTCTTCAAGAATTTTGAGGGCACAGTCGAAAGTATTCAAACGCGGGCAACCACGATTCGCACCTATGATGGTCGTCGCATTGTGATTCCAAATTCGGAGCTATTTACAAACTCGGTGACGGTCAATACAGCATTCGAGCACCGACGCTTGCAGTATGACATTGGAATTGGCTATGGCGATGATATTGATGAAGCAAAGCGATCGATTTTAGAGGCGATGCGTGAAACTGATGGAGTGTTAGAGCAACCTGCTCCCGATGCGATCGTGATGGAGTTAGCAGGAAGTTCGGTAAACATCCGTGCCCGTTGGTGGATTAAACCGCCGCGCCGCGCTGAAACTCTCGAACTGCAAGATCGCGTTCTTACAGCCATTAAAAATAAGCTAACAGCGAACGGAATTGACCTGCCTTTCCCAACCCAGCAGATTCTCTTTCATGACCAGACTGAGGAAACGGATGGCGATCGCGCTCGTCAGCGTGAAGGGTGGCCCGTGGGTCAAGGGAATGCCCCAAAGCCTCGCAGTATCGGAGGTTCTTTGAGGGCGCTTGCTGAGGCACGAACTCACCAAAACGGTAAAGAGTAATTAGAGCAATGTTTGGAGCAATGTTAAGTGCAAGATGGTCAGGATACCGGACTGCGGCTTATGTGGGACAGGGACTGCTCAGCGCTGCTGTGATTGCTGCCGTTGTTCAAGGAAAGTGGCAGAACGCATTCGCACTTGCATTGTTTCTGGTTGCGTCGTGACACGCTCGTAGTTTGCGTGAGATGTTCAGTGGAGGGCGCGCTTACCCAGTCCCCTTCGGGGGGAAGCCATCCTCCAAAGCTGGGCGCTAGATCGTTCGTGCAGAAGGAGCTTGGCGATTGGTGCCCCATGACTTGCCGCCGGGGGCGGGGACAACGGTTAGTCGTTCCAGCAGAAAGCTCTGTAACCGCTTCGGAAGACGAAGAATAGCTTTTCTCCTAAAGAGAAGGACAGTTAAAGAATCATCAAAGCATTCCCGTCAACGGCTAGTTTCGTCGTACCGCGAGAGTATGAAAGAGATTGAAGATTTAACTCAAAGGGTCAGAATGCTTATCGATCGCCAGCTTCTGAAAGGAACCTGTGTTAATTTATCTACAATGTACAGATGTGACGGCTCGATCGCTTGCTCCCAGTCAGCAATAATCAATTTGCTTCATGCTATCAACGCCTGTGCAAGCCGCTCCTTGTCTATCGCTCTGTGCTCTCTTTGCTGTGGACAAATTATTCCACTGCCCATCCGGTTACACATCACAAAGTGCATTCGTTTCGTCACTTCTAAGACGAAAAAACGGTTCAGCTAACTCCAAATCATCTCTATGTTTCTTGATGCCACAACGCTGCTCATTCAACAAACTTCATCTGAAGCTGTACAGCTAAACCCACATGAAATTGCGGTCAACTTGAAGCAATTTCTTTTAGTGCTTGCGGTCTCTCTCGGCGTTGCCACGCTACCCCAGATTATAAGCTGGCTCCATCGGATTCCCTACACCCTTTTATTGGTCATCGTCGGGTTAGGTTTAGCCTTCGTCGATATTCGGTTAGTGGAACTCTCGCCAGGGCTAATTCTATCAATTTTTTTGCCGCCACTGCTGTTTGAAGCAGCTTGGAACTTGCAGTGGTCAGACTTAAAACGTGACTTCTTTCCTATTTGTCTCTATGCGATCGGGGGTGTTGTCATTACGGTTGCAGGAGTTGCGATCGGACTTAACCAGCTTGCAAACGTCGCACTGCCGATTGCCTTATTGATCGGGGCGTGTCTGTCTGCTACTGACCCGGTTTCTGTCACCGCCTTGTTTCGAGAACTGGGTGCAGATAAACGACTGAGAACGGTCATGGAAGGCGAGAGTTTATTTAATGATGGCATGGCGGTTGTTGCGTTTAGCGCTTTGTCGGCAATGGCGTATGGAGCGAGTGAGCTAACGCCGCAATCTATTTTGCTTGAGTTTGTTCAGGTAGTTGGAATTGGGATCGGGATCGGCAGCACGATCGGGTTTGGAATTTCCTACATCACGCAGCGGTTTGATTTGCCCTTAGTCGAGCAATCATTAACGCTCGTTTCTGCCTATGGAGTATATCTACTTGCTGAAGATTTGGGAGGATCGGGGGTGATTGCGGTGGTTGCCACTGGGTTAATTTTGGGCAACTTCGGCTCTCAGATTGGCATGAGTCCTCGGACAAGAGTGATTGTGACGGCATTTTGGGAGTTTTTATCGTTTTTTGTCAACTCGATCGTGTTTCTGTTGATTGGAGATCAGATTCACTTTACGAGTCTGGGAAAGAACTTGGGTATTATCGCGGTGACTGTGGGGATGATGTTTCTGACTCGTGCGATCGCGATCTATGGATTGGGATGGTTTAGCAATCGCCTGATTAAAATTCGGATTCCGATCAAAGAGCAAACGGTGCTCTGGTGGGGCGGAGTACGCGGCTCGGTTTCGATCGCGCTTGCTCTGAGCGTTTCGAGAAGTTTGGGCGATCGAGATGCGATCATTGCAGCCGTTTTTGGTGCGGTTTTGTTTACGCTACTCGTTCAAGGACTGAGCATTCAACCGTTGATGATGGCGTTAAAGCTGCTCGGTAGCCAGCCGCTGCGTCAGAAGTATGTAGAAGCGATCGCTCGACATATGGCATTGAGTCGAGTGTTGCAACACTTGGATGAAGTTGAGTTGCGTCCTAATATTGAGCCAGAAATTTATCGTGACTCAAAAGCTGTAATTCAGGAAGAATTACAGCTTTTACAAACAGAAATCAGTCGATTTGAAGTAGAAAATCCGGCGATCCGAGACTGGATTACCCAACAATTACACAGCGAACTGATTGCGATCGAAGCCGACACCTACGCAGATTTAGTCCGAACAGGGCTACTGAATCAAGAACTCTCTTCGTTCCTCTACAAAAGGTTTCAAGATGAGAACAAATTCCCAGAGTAGCATCGCCCTACAATTTACTTTTGTCTCTTTTCAGCTTCATGACGCTCTCACCAAAATCACAGTGCAGGTGCTTTGGCGAGAAATCACGGCGGGAATATTTCCCTGCTGCATTTGTTGCAGCAAGCCCTCTCGACTCGCACCCAAAACAATGACATCGCTTTGATCTTGTTTGGCATAACTCAGCACTGCCGCAGGCACAGAATCAGCGCAGACCGAAGTTGTCAAGATAGAAGCATTCGTATGAGGCTTGAGGAACTGAGCGGCGGCTGCCAAAACTGCCTCAGTGTCCAACCCCGCATCATCGGTTTTGCGCTCTTCTGAAGCATCATATACGTGAAATAATCGGATTTGTGCGGCTTTACTCAGAGACATCAATGCAGGCAGCAATCGAACCGCTTCTTGGGCATTAGGTCCGCCTGCCATCGGCACCAACCATCGTTCAAGGCTAGGTCGATTCGCACTTTGTGCAACTTCAAAGGAATCACTTAGCTTCACCAAGACTACTTCACAAGCAGCTTGTCGAATCATGGTATCGACCACGCGACTAAATACCCGCCCCGGCGTAGTTGTACTGCCTTTCCAACCCATGACGACGAGATCAATGTGTCGCTCTTTGAGCGTTTCTAGAATGGCACCTGACAAATCATGCGCTACTCGAATCTGAGTATGCATCGGAACTCGCCATGCCTGACTCAAACGGCTTGCCTGCTTTAGTAGTTTTTGACTTTCTGCTGTTTTCACTGGCGTTTCTGCAAGCGCATGATGTTTTGGTACAACAATCACCTGCAAACATTCGATTTCATAGTTGCGATCGTGGGCAATTGCCACTGCCATTTCTAGGAGCATCAGCGATGTTTTTGGGTTACTCAACGGCACGAGGATGCGCCCTTGTCCGGTTTCTGGCGAGCGCGTTTGGTAAATCAGGTGTGAGCGTTCTGCATTGGGTTCCGTGAGGCTTTCGTTGTTGAGATACGCTGCTTCAACGCGAATGATGTCGCTGCGGGTGATAATTCCAATCAATCGCCGTCCTTCTACAACGGGTAAGCTGCTGAGATCGTGTCGATCGAGTAAATGCAGCACGTAGGCAAGCGTATCTTCTGGGTCAATGCGGACGGGATCGGGGGTCATCAGATCGCTCACCAGATTCTCGCCGTTCAATCCGCGTACAGAAAGGTTAGCAATATCCTTTTGAGTGAGAATGCCAACTAGCTTGCCGCTTTCGACGATCGGAAATGTGCGATGCGAAGACTGAGAAAACGCCTGTAGTGCTTCTTCGAGCCGCATTCGACTAGGAAGCGTTTCGACTCTGGGCTGCATGACGTCCGATGCGGTTAGATCGGTCCAAGGATCTTGGGCGGTCGTTTCTTTGGTCAGATGAATGCCTTTAAATTCAAGCAGATCGTCATAGAGTGAACCTTCTTCAAACAATTCTGCAATCAGATAAGAAGTTACAGAGACAATCATCAACGGCAATACTAAATTAAAGTCAGCGGTCATTTCAAACACGATGATGACCGCTGTGATCGGAGTCCGAGCAACTGCACAGAAAAAGGCTGCCATTCCCACTCGTGCATAAGTAGTGGCTAGACTTAACCCCAAAATTTGGTGTTCTCCAACGCCAACGAGGTAGCCGAGCGCCGCACCTAGCACCATACTGGGAATCAGCAATCCTCCCGGTGCGCCAGAACCATAGGTAGCGACGATCAGAAAAAATTGGACGCAAAAGACGATCGCGACGAGCTGCCAGTCTGCATTCCCCGTTAAGAGCAGTTCCCTCAGTCCCGCATTGTCTCGAAAAAGATCGGGTAAGGCAGCAAAGGCAATTCCGGTCATGAGTCCCGCAAATCCGACTCGCCAGGGCAAGCTCACATTGAGACGGCGGTACAAGGTCAAACTCGTCAGAATTGAGCGATTGAACAGCACACCGAGACCGCCTGCCAGCACTCCAAGCAGCAGATAAAAGGGAATCTCAGGAGCAGAAAAGCTGGTATTGGAGACGACCAGATGCAAATCTAAATCGAGATTGTGCGAACCACTAATGCGAGCGACAACCGACGCGATGAACGAAGCCAGGATCGCGGTTCCTAACGTGATGCCAGACACGTCTTGCAGCAGTTCTTCGACGACAAATAAAACACCTGCGATCGGCGCATTAAACGCAGCAGCAAGTCCCGCTCCCGCTCCGGCGGCGAGAATTTGACGACGATGATCGGGTGACGTGGGAAACCATCGAGTCAATTGACTCGCCAACGCTGCCCCAATTTGTACGGTTGGTCCTTCTCGTCCAAGGGGCATTCCAGCCGCCAGGACGAGCGTGGCGCTGACCAACTTCACCAGCGCGATTCGTAGATTTAGGGGCATCGGAACATTCGCGAGTACCGCCTTTACTTCGGTCATGCCGCTGCCACTTGCGGCTGGAGCTAGACGATCGACGATCAATCCAGACAAGAATCCACCCAGCGACCCAATCAGGGGTAAAGCAATATACGCTGGGATTAAATGTGCTGCCTGTTGCCGCCATCCACCGAGCCAACCAACGCTTTGTGCAAGTAGGAGCGCCGCCAGTCCTGACACTAATCCAATCAGGCAAGCTTCAAAAATTGCCAATCGCTTCGGACGCAACAGCAGACGCAAAAAGCGGTTCCAGATCGATTTTCCGATGCGTACCATGATGTCTTTGGGGAGAGTGCAGACACAGCAATCTGGTTAGAGCAGCAATTTTGGAGATGCTGGATGGACATCTGAAGGCTGCTCAGTCGGCGATCGCCAAGACTGCTGTGGTTGATGATTAAACCAAGAGTCTATCGCAACGCCACCCCCAAACAACAGCTTCAGCAGATATAACTCCGTTCGCCCAAAAGTAAGGTTTGAGCAATCTCGGAGAGATATCTGCTGAAGCAGATGGACAGAACGGAGACTTCTATCTGGGTCTTCAAATGAATGTTTCATATTTCCCTCCACAAAATGATAAAAGTGCTTAATCTTGATCAGACCTCCTGCGTGAATCTGGACAGCCCTCCTCACGAAGTGGGGCAAGCCCTCGCCAACCCTTCTCCCCAGGGAGCTAGAATCTCTTGTTCCCTCTCCTCAGGGAGAGGGCTAGGGTGAGGGCGAAGGATTCGTGCAGGAGGTCTATTGAAGCGGCTGTTCATCTCTATTCTGGAGGGTCGCCACAAAAACGAACGTTGTAATCGAATGACGATCGTGTGTTGAGCGATCGTCGAATGGGAGGCAACGATTGGTAAACGATTCAGTGAGCTGAAGGCAGTGATACGATAAGTTTGGGTAACGATGTTTCTAACACCCCTATTTTCTGACACTCCTAGAGAAGAACATTGTGAAACTGTTAACGATTTTGGCGCTGCTGATTGCGATCGTCCCAGTGGTCTTTGCAACTCAAAATGCTGCACCCGTCGCGATTCATTTTCTGGGCTGGAGCTACGAAGCGTCGATGGAAAATTTAGGAGTTGGAGCAGAAATTAGCAGTCAGCAGTCCTGCTCGACCCGCAGAACTGCCACCGTCTGAGAGCGATCGGCAAAACTACCCTCCTACACAATTTTCAAACTTTCCGATTCAGTAATCTAAGGCTCAGGACATGAAATTCAACGTTCGTAAACAGTTAGAGTGGTTTTTAACGATCGCCCTAGCTGTTTTTTTGCTGACGATCTCCGTTCCCTTCGCGATCGCTCAAACCAGTTCCGCAAACTCGATCGACAATCCAATCGATAATCGAGTCAAGGAGACTCCTGTCTTACTAGCGGGTGAACAGCTATTTGTAGTACAAGCACAAGTCGGCTCCTTCTCAGCAGCAGAACGAGCGCGGGCTGTGACTCAAAGAGTGGAAGCGATCGCGGCTGATGTTGCTATTCCAATCGATACAATCAAAGTAAAAGACCAACAATACGCGACGACGATCGAGGCAGGCGACCAGCTACTGTTTAGCATTACAGATGCCGATGCTCAATTCGCAGGTAAAACGCGATCGTAGCTTGCCGATGCATATGTCGCTAAACTCCGAACTGCGATCGGGCAATATCGACAAGAACATAGCGCTCAAAGTCTCTTATTCGGGGCGCTCTACACGGTGATTGCCACGATCGTGTTATTTGTTTTGCTGAAGCTGTTAGGGAGAGGGTTCGCTCGAATTTTGACGCAGCGAACGTCTCCCGAAGCATCTGCGCTCAGACCGTTGAGAATTCAGAACTTTGAGCTGCTTGAGGTGGAACCCAAAAACTGGACAGGTGAATAAGCTCTAAACTTCCCACCCATGATAGGAATGGTTATGAGCAAAAACAAACGCAAACAGTACAGTTCTCAATTCAAAGCAAAAGTTGCGATTGAAGCGGTGAAAGGAGAGAAAACCATTGCTGAAATTGCGAGTCAATATAGCGTGCATCCGACGATGATTCACGGTTGGAAACGGCATCTTCTAGCGGGCATGAGTGAGGTGTTTGAGCGCGGTTCCAGCGCCAGCAAAGTAGAGCCAGAAGGGCAAGCCCACCTCGATGAGTTGTATCGACAGATTGGACAGTTGA
>NZ_LXYR01000047.1:0-12405 GCF_001650195.1 Phormidesmis priestleyi BC1401
GTATTCGCAAGCAGTTGCGCGACTCGGACAACCTACGCGATGCGGTAGAATTTGTTCTTAAACAAGCTGCGTCCTAACCAATGTGGCAGTGGCTATAGATGTGCGTCTACCCAGATCGTCATGCGACCAATACAGGATGGTTAAGCAGGTAAACGATCGAGGTCTGTTTCTCCTTCCACAACTTTAATTTCATCTTCTGTCAACCCATAAAGTTGATAAACCAGTTGGTCTATTTCTGTTTCTAATGTAGTTGTATCAGCGTTTGGAGCAGATTTTTTAGTAGTAAGAACTTCATCAACTAATAAAGTAATAAGTTTTGATTGCTCCAGATTTATTGAAGGAATTGGGATTTGCCCAAAATACTTCCAGATCAATTGAAACCCATTTTGAATAGCTGTGCAGTATTTTGAAATAAGCCACCAACCCATTCTTGAATTAAGAATTGCTAGTAAAACTTTATCTGCTTTTGAAATAATCCACATGGAGTCATTACAGTAAAGCTCTTGATCATCGTAAATAAAACATGGCTTTACCTGAAATTTTTGATACATTATTTTAGGCATCTCAAATTCTTGCCAATAAGCTATATTGTCTTGAGTCTCAAACCAGTCACTACTTGTTTTTTTACGACTTCCTTCTTCTCCAGATTGCTCTAATCTTTTCCTGCCAAATCTAAGTAAATGATCTCTAACCGCTGGGTAGTCATCAATACTTATATTTAATACGGGAAAAGTGCCAATCAACCATAAGTTATCTTGTTCCGCATACCATTTTTTTATAGTCCTACCGCGCAAGACAGGTTTGAGTAATTCTGAGCTTTTAGGATCTTTCATTACCATTTGAGCTTTTTCCTCATCATCAACAAGAAATGCCTCTGTTAAACCTGTTACAATTCCACGAAATTGTTTATCATCAATATACTCAGCTAGTGAAATACATCTACTTTTTAATATTGAAAGTAATTTCTGGTCGCTACCAGAAGAAATCACCCAAGTTTCATCATTTAGTGCTTCAGACGTTATTTCATGAGAGATACTTTCTAGATAAGCAGCAAATCCGTTACTGTAATTAAGCGTTCTTACAGCAGCAGAGACAAAACTATCGCTGTTGCTCTGCTTTGAAGCATTAAGGATACAAGGATAAGTAGTCGCCTCTTCAAACACTTGCAAATCACCAAAATCGATAATTGCCTGTAGTTGATTTTCTAAAAGGTAGCTTCTTAAAGGTTTCCCATAACCTGTTTGCATCCATTTATTAGGCATAATATAACAAAATTGACCTTTAGCCTTTAGAATTTTAAACCCCTTTTCAATGAAAAACACATATAAGTCAGCAGTTCCTGAATAGGTTATAAAATTAGTCTGTAAATAAGGTTTTTGACTTTTGATTTCTTCTTGTCTGATATAAGGAGGATTCCCAATTACTACATCAAAACCGATGAAAACACCTTCATCATTTAATACTTCAGGGAACTCAAACCGCCATTCTAGTGCATTCTCATAAATTCTACCGCTTTCTATATCTTCAATCTCAGCCCTTAACTTATCAATCTCATTATTTAACTTAACAATCTTCTTCTCCTGCGCTTTCTTCTCCTCTTTGGTCGGCTCCAGCAACAAAGTTTGATTCTCTAGATTATAAATCTCACCCTCTAAGCGTCTTAACTTAGTTTTATTCGGATTGATTCCTTGTAGCGTCGTCTTAAAGTTGCCTTTGATATCAGTGATTAGTTTTTCCATTTCTCGCTTCTGCTCTTTATTTTCAGCATTGCGGTAAGTTTGCACAGCATTTCTATAGCTATCTATACTGTGTTTGTTCTTGCCTAAAGCCGACCTCAAATCAGCATTCAAAGCAAAACGACTAATCAAAGAATTACCGCACTTGATATTAATATCAATATTCGGCAAAGTCTCCAACTCATTATCTGACTTATAATAAGCATTTTTTAACAACTCGATCCATAACCGTAGTCGGCATATCTTAACTGAGTTTGGGTTAATATCTACCCCAAAGAGACAGCTTTCGATAATTGTCTGCTTCTCGTGAAATAGCGTCTCTTGTATACGCTGGCTCTCTTGGCTTTTCGGATTATATTCAAATAACTTTCCGTCATCATCAGTGACAATTAGTTCATCATTGACAACCTCAACTTGATAATCTCTTAACGTTTTCCCTTTCCCATCAAGCAAAATCTTCAGTTCACTTTTGATCGCGATTATCTCATTGAGTGCTGAAACCAAAAAATGCCCTGAACCCACAGCCGGATCACAAATTCTCAAGCCATTGATGATCTCGTTAGCTTCCTGCTTATCCCTAATTTGGTCAAACAACTGATCAATATTCTGGCAATTCCAGCCTTTGGTGTCGTTAAACTTCTGCACCACCGCCCTACGAATTGTTTCGCGGCACATATACATCGTGATAAAACCTGGCGTAAAGAAAGAACCATCTTTATAGCCGTTAATCTTTTCAAAAATTAGCCCCAAAACAGAAGCATTAATCAGCGTTTTGTTCTCTTCCTGAATTTCTTCTGAGCCTTCACTACTAAAATCATAAGCATTGAGAAACTCAAATAGATACCCTAGAGCATTAAGTCTACCCGATCGCCTTCTGCCATTGCTGTCTTTCAAGACGCTAGATGAAAAAACAGGAAGACTCTCATCTCTGAGATTGCTAATAAAAATAGTTGAATGCTCAACCTCCGTTGGCTCAAACAGCGAACTATTTAAATAGGGAACATTAGCAAAGATTTTTTTTACACTTTCAACCCGATCGCTTTGCTTACGAGCCAACACGCTAAAGAAAAGGCTGTTCAGATCGTCATAATTCTGCACCTTTGCCAAACTTAAAAATGAAAATGACTTGTCGCCTTTGTGATATTTGATCAACTGAGCCTCTAGTAGCTTAAGAAAGAGAACTCGATTGATCCAAGTGATCGCTAACTCTAAGCCAACATTAAAAAGTCTGTCCTGATGAGTGTCACCAAACTGTGCGGGCTTTTCTAGTCGAGAAATTTTGTCTAAACTATCAAGCTGGTTGATCGCATTTTCAATTAGCGAACCTGAATCACGATCGCTCTCTTTCTTCCGCTCGATCAGCTTTTTGCTGCCTGTTTTCGTCTCCGTCAAACCGATGATATACAGCAACTCACTATAAAAAGCTTTATCTAATCTATTGCTATCGTTGGCAAAAGGCAACTTCAATAAGTGTTCTGGCGAAAGCAGTTTAAACAGCGCAATCAGTTCGCGATCGTCCTGTCCTTCATCTCTCAAAACTCCTTGGAAATCTCTAATATCAAAATGCGTAAACGTGATCTCATCTTTGATGTGTGCGATCGCAGGTTTGGCAATCTGATTATAGAAGAAGTCAGTTTTTGTACTACTCAATCTCCCTTCTTCAAAATCGATAAACTGCTTTACCAGCGCATTGTTCTGGGCAAACATCTGCTCAAAAGCAGTTGCGTCAAAAATGAACCACTCGTAAATATTGGTTGCAACTAGATATCTAATTTCAAGATTCTTTTCTGTGATTCGTTCGCGCAGAAAATATAGAACCAATTCCTGAAAAGCTTTAGTGTTTAGGTTGTCAACCTTAAGCATCTCGCTTTTATTGGTTGGCTTCTTAGCTTCTAAAATCACACCGACGCTGCTTTTGGCATCTTTCCCGTTATGAATAACAAGGTCGTTACGCCCTTTGGTATTGATAAAATTATTTGCCCTATAATACGTGCTCTTTAAAAAGTCGGAAACAAGATTTTTATGAAACTCCTCTGATTCAGTCTCGTTAGTTTGGTCGAGCAGCTTAATTAAGTTATTTTTGAACGTCTCAATATTTTCCCTATTGGGCTTAACTTTGAGGAACGCTTTATTTAATGCTTTCCTTGGCTGTAGTTTATTGTCTCTCATGAAAAATAACCCATACAAAACCAACAGATTCTATCTAGTATGCCTAACTATTCCTGCGTTGACCGACTTTCTTAAGCGGCATAGGTTTTTACAACATTTGACGATCAATTTAAGAAAAACTAACTGCGCTAGCTGGAAGGAGTAGATCGAAAGGTTTCATCTACTCCCGCTTCGGGGCAAAAACACTAAATTGTTCTGCTCCAAAGCGGATAGGTAGAAAAACTAAGGAGCAGCAACCACGTAAGGCGAAGGGATTGCAGGTGCTTTTCCAGCGTTGACCAACGCTTGATAGACGAATGCCGCCACCTCTGCACGGGTCGCCTCCCGATTAGGATTCAGCGTATTTACGGTCGGGTAGTTGACCACTACGTTACGCGCCGTTGCAGCCGCGATCGAGCCACTCGCATAAGACGGAATCGCAGTCGCATCTTGATATCTCGACAAAATCGAAACATTTCCCTCGCCAAACTCTAAGCCGTTCGCGATCGCCACCAGCGCCTGAACTCTGGGAATTTTCTGCTCTGGCTTAAAGGTGCCGCCGGGATAGCCTGCCATGAATCCTCCCTGTGATGCGGTTTGAATCGCATCGAACCCCCAAAAGCTTTTGGCAACATCGGCAAAGGCTGTCCCTGTGCGTTTAGGCGCGGGGCTAAAGGCTTTGGCGACGATCACAGCAAACTGAGCACGAGTCACCGGATCGTTGGGTCTAAAGGTGCCGTCTGGGAAGCCCGTAATCACCTTCTGAGCGGCTAGGGCTTGAATGTAGGCTTGCGCCCAGTGTCCTTGAGTGTCGGCAAAGTTGCCGCTGGCGACAAACTCGACTTTCCCGGAGGTGCGTTTGGGGTCGATGCTGTTGCCGATCGCGACCAGCGTGTTGTTGCCCGTCGAGTTGTTGAGATCAAATTGTTTGTTGTTGCGAATCGTATTGTTTCCGGCGTTGTCGGTTGTGCCCAAATCTGGCTGTGCGCCGATCGTGGCAACGATTCCATCACGTCTGTTATCGGTGATCGAGTTGTTGCGAAGAATCGGACGGGCATTGTCATTGATGTAGATGCCATCCTGGTTTTGGGTGATCTGATTGCCATCGACGATCGGCGCAGAGGTGCCCCCGATCGCGAGTCCAAATCCAGTGTCAGTAAAAACATTGCCGCGAATCTCGCCCCGTGCAGTCTTGGCGACCGAGATCCCGTTTGCCTGATTTTGGGTAAAGATGCTGTCAAGAATTTTAGGATTTGCGGCACCCGTCACAAAAACGCCTTCTCGAACATTTTTTGTGAAGGTGCTGTTGGCGATCGTTGGGTTCGCGTCTTCGACCCAAATGCCAGTGCCGCGAGAATTAGAGTTCGTGACGGAGACTCCCCGAATCTCGCTGTCTTGTGCTGCCAAGATCGTCACGTTTTGAGTCGCAAAGGTCTTGCTGTTGTAAGGTCCGCTCCCGCTGATCTGGACGCTTTGACCCTTGTCGGATTCGTTGCCCCGCAGCACCACGCCCGGTTTCATCAGAATCGGAAACGTCTCGCCCGTCTCCTTGCTATAAGTGCCCGGAGCGAGTTGAATGATCGTGCCCGCTGCCGCTTGCTGAAGTGCAAACGCGATCGTCCGATAAGGGGCATCGACTCGTCCGGCATCGGGGCGATCGCTGCCTGATACTGGATTCACATAAACCGTTCCTCTTGCAGTCGGCACTTGAGGATTTTGGGTCGGTGCATTCGGCTGAGTCGGAATCGGTGGCAAAACTTCAGGCGTTGGCGCTGGGATCAGTCCACTGGGCGGAGTTGGAATCACTTGAGGCGTGTCAGGAATCACAACGGGAGCCTGAGTTGGACTGGCTTGAGGCGTGTCAGGTGTGACCGTAGGAACCACAACATTGGGTGTAGTCGGAAGGGATTGAGCTAACAGAACTGCACCGCTGCTCATCCACAGCAGAGTGGCTAACCCTGAGCAAGCGGCAAAACGAGTTTTGAACCGAGAAATCGAATGAGTTTGAATACCCTGGCGTGACATATCGGTATGTGTGTAGGAGTTATTGAATCGATGCGAGAAGGCTAATCGGTCAGCATTCTGACCCAAGTTCAGATGTCAGCATTAGACAATAGCATCTAAATCTCAACTTAGAACTCAGGGACGTGACAAACTCAAATGGCTCTAAGTTCCCCGGTGCGTGGTTTAAGAAATATATCGGTTTTGAGCCGAGTCGAGACGATCGCGCCGCCTCCCAGATAATGATAAGGATCATGGATTCAATAAAACCGAATCCTCCCTCACCCCAACCCTCTCCCTGGGGAGAGGGAGCAAACGTCTAGTTCTCTTTCTGTCTAGGAAGAAGGGGGATGAGGGCAAGAGATTAAGCTTCAGATCGACTGCTTCTCTAAGCTATTTAATCCACATTCTTAAGAATCCCGGCTCAACCGTTTTTTAAAAAACCGCAGAATCGTATGACAGATTTTCAGGATTTTCTCATTCATAAATGCGCCCAAGTTGCGATCGGAGAATTTAAAACAGGCAAGTTTGAAGCGGCGCAGCAACTCTATCAAGAAGCCGTTTCGATGTATGCAGAAGGCTTTTTAGGAGCTTATTTGCTGCGAGAAAAAGACACCGATCGCGGCATCTCGGTGATTTTTTGGAAGAGCGAAGAACTGATGGAAGCCAACAGCAGCGAGGCACATCAAGCCATTCTCAAGAAGATGGCTCCCTTGTTTTCGGCAGTGCCAATGGTGAGTTCTTATGAGATTGTGAGCGAGATTCTGCCTAAAGACGGATAAAACGGACGAACCTAACGAGGTGCGCTAACGTCAGAAAAATCATCCTCAGTTGACCACCCCATGAAACTACAAGGTTTATCGCTCCGCCTTTTGCTGGCTTTAGGACTGGGTTCAGGTGCTGTTTTCGTCAGCCCTTCTGCATTTGCGGCTCAACAGGTGATTCTCAAATATGGCATTTTACGAGAATCGGTTTCGGTTAGTGATTTGACCACCTTTGCCGAAACTGGAAACGCATCGCCTGCGCTGCAAGCTCATTTGAGGCTGTCAGGTCAAAAGCCCGAAGCGGTGCGGCAAACGCTCAATAGAGAAGTCCGAATCAATCCGATCGTGCTCGATCGAGTCCTCAATAGCCCGATCGGAAATGCCCTACTCGATCCGCTCAGTCAAGCCATCCGCACCCCAACAGGTGGTGCCGATCGTCAAGCGCTGCGAGGTGCCTTAGCGCTGTCTGCAAATGGAGATGGCAAATTTTCAGTGTTAGAAATCGTGCAAAAATATCCGACCCAAGAGGTGTTGATCGATGGCGATCGCATCGTCGAGTCTTACCGTCGGTTGAGCGACCTTGCCGATCGACTGAGAGCACCCCTTGGCAGCATTTTGTTCAAAAGATAGCCCCCTGAAAAGGAGGCACAACCGAGAGAGATCTTGAGCGATTTGACCTAATAAGCCAATGTCTCTAGAGTCTCGCGCAAATAGGTATGAACCAGCGTATCAAGACTTAAATCTGAAAGGTGTTTGTCTACTTCTCGCTCAATTTTCCAGCCGTTAAACCCCGAACTATCAGCGATCGCTCGCTTCAAGCTGTCCCAAACTTGCGTATCGTAGGCTAAAGGACGGGCATCATTTTCAGAGGATGAAGACGGGTTGAAGCTAGACATGGCAGACCTTGTGTGTGTGAGCAGCAAAATTCTGTAGCATTGAGGCGGTTTCAGCCAGAGAATCTCGCTTTCTAGCCTAACCTATTTACAAGATAGCTTAATGAGTCTGCGTGTCTGTGCTGTTGACAACATTTCGCCCAAAAATTTAACGCTCCTTGGCTCTTTAGTGTTACGATGACCGCAAAATTTTGTAGTCACGGGTTTAATCTACATGGCTTGCGGTTCACACAAGGGTTCTCATAGAAATTGGTGTAGAGCCATTCATCTGTCTTTCGCGTCATTGAGCGGTTTGGCTTTGTGCTCGATCGTTCAGTCTGCTTCTGCTCAGTCTCCGGGCTTTCCCTTAACGCCACCGCCGCCGACGGTTCCGATTCAACCGTTGCCCTCTCTGCCCGTCGAGAGCACCCCTTTGCCCAATGAGCGAGTTTTTCGGGCACCTGTGACAAACCCAGTTCCCAATCCAATTCCAAACTTGGCTCCGAGCAACCGTCCGCAATATCGGGTGTTTGTAAATGGTGACAGCTCACTGATGTTGCAGCAAGTCAAACGCGTCGAGCCACAGGCATTTATTCAGCAGTTTGAGGGGCGGCGGGTGATTCAGGCTGGGGTGTTTAGCACTGAGGCAAATGCGCGCCAGCAGACCGAAGCCTTGGCAGCCCAAGGAATCGCTAGCGAAATCACCACCTCTAATATGGGGTCTCTGCTGCCTGGAAACAGCGCTAGAGGCTACTATGTGGTAGTTCCGGGCGATCGAGCCGACTTGCCCGATTTGCGCGATCGAGCGATTCGCTTAGGCGTTCAGCAAACGTCGATTCAACTGCGAGAGCGTCCGTTGGGTCCGCATTTGGCGGTCGGTCCGTTTGCTCAACGTCAACAGGCTGAGGCGATGGGCACTTACTTGAGAGACCGGGGGCAGTTGGACACGCGGATTTTCTTCGATCGCTAGAGAGTGTTATGAACTCTGAGACTGATCAATCAGAAGCAGCAATCAGCAATCCGGTAAAGACGCAAGCGGCAGCAGGCTGAGTGAGAGTCAGGTTTGAGGTGTATCTACTGAGGTAAAGACGCGATCGTCATTCACAAGCTTCTGAGCTTCTTCAGCGAGTCTCCGATGCTAGTGAGTGAGTCTTGGATACTCGTTGATGAATATCGGATACTCGTTAATGAGGCTCGGATGCTCGTTAATCAGTCTCGGATGCTAGTGAGTGAGTCTTGGATACTCATTGATGAATATCGGATGCTCATGAATCAGTCTCAGATGCTAGTGAATGAGGCTCGGATGCTGGTGAGTGAGTCTTGGGTACTCATTGATGAATATCGGATGCTGGTGAATCAGTCTCGGATGCTCGTCGTGAAGCATGTGAGGTTCATTCAAGCGTCTCTAAGCCTCATTCGTGAATAGACCTCCCGCGTGAATCTGGATAGCCCTCCTCACGAAGTGGGGCAAGCCCTCGCCAACCCTTCTCCCTAGGGAGAAGGGAGCCAGAACCTCTTGTTCCCTCTCCTTGGGGAGAGGGCTAGGGTGAGGGCGAAGGATTCGTGCAGGAGGTCTAATGTCTGACGCTTCGGTATGAGGAAATGTGAGCCGCTTGGCAGATTCTGCGCTTAGATGGTCTAAGCAATCTTCTTCGATAGGTCTCTTTTAATGAAGTTTAAGTACGGTTCAGCAGTGATGACAGCCCTGGTTATATCGGTTGCTACGGTGCTACCAGCGTTTGCAGAGACAGGGACAATTCAGGGAACTCCGGGTAGTCGTGTGAATATACGGCAGTCGCCTTCAACAAACGCGTCTGTGCAGCACTATGGGGTAGGCGGCGATCGGGTTAATATCCTCAACCAAACCAATGCACCAGATGGCTATCGCTGGTATTTTGTCGAGTTTCCCAGTTCTGGCGCGCGTGGTTGGATTCGGGGCGACTTATTGAGTGTTAGTGGAACCTCTGGCGGAAGTTCTAGCCAGCGCATCTCGTTTGCACCGGGAACCTCTGCCGCAAGGGTCGGTGGCAGAGTGCAGGGTACGCAGTCTCGCGACTATATCCTGGGGGTTGGAGCAGGTCAAACGCTTAGCGTCAGCACGATCACCACCTCTTATTTGCAGGTGCAGGTGTTTGACCCAAACGGCAACAACCTTTACTCAGGCAGCCGCAACTGGTCGGGTGTGCTGAATCGAAGTGGAGACTACCGAGTCCGTATGCGGCTAGTGCCTGAAAAGCAGCAGTCAGGCATTACGGGAGAATATAGCCTAACGATCGGCGTTCGCTAACGACAGCGGCTAATTGCGATCGCGCTCGCCCACTGAGTATCAATTCCTTAGTTTAAGCGCGATCGCTCTCTGACCCCTAGATAAACTGCCCCAACGCCCAGCCCAATCCTAAGCCGATCCAAGACGTAACGGTAAGCAGACTGCACGACTGAATGTTGTTAAAGTTAGCAGTCAGAAGGTCGATTCGGGCTAGTGCCTCAGCCGCCAGAATTAGAATAATTGGAATAAATATTTTAAACCAGTTGAGCACGATCGAGGCGAGCGCGGCTCCGGCAATGATGGCACAAAACGCTATCGTGTCGGACGTAAACCATCGCAAAACGAGATGTCTAAACCCAGTCAATGGGTTGATGAACAACAGCGCTAACACAAATGCCCATCCGATCGCAAACGCAAAAGCCGTCCATGGATGACTGGTCGATGCCAAGAGTTTGCCAAAGGCGATGTGCGCTGCAAGCAGAAGGGCAAGGGAAATCCAGTGGAATTTTTTAGAGACAACCATGAAGGGTGACTACTAGACGACTCGATTTTGACGAATGCACTCAGCGTACCAATGATAACTGGCTTTTGGAATCCGGTTTTGGGTGCAGTAATCGACATAGATGATGCCAAACCGTCGATCGTAGCCCCACGACCACTCAAAGTTATCCATCAAGCTCCAGACAAAATAGCCTCGAATCGGGTAGCCCTCATCAACAGCCCGATGAACCGTTTTGAGATATTGACGCAGATAGAAAATGCGATCGCTGTCCATGACTTCGCCCGATCGAGTCACTTGATCTTGAGCCGCACAGCCATTCTCGGTGATAAAGATCGGTAGATCAGGACGGTTTAGAATTTCGCTAACGTGACGAATGCCCCAGTAAAGGCTTTCTGGCACGATCTGCAACCACGGCATATGCATCGCTGGATAGCCTTTCGAGAAATCAATCCACTCACAGCCTTGAGCGTTATTTGCAGCCCGAATGTAAGTGCCTGTGTAGACATTTAAACCTAGTGAATCGATCGGTTGATGAATGATCTCTAAATCACCAGTCTGAATATCAGGGGCATCGCGACCGAGTTGCTCTAACAACACTGGGCTATATTCACCCGTGATCGCCGGATAAATGATTCCGCCATTGCCACAGTGATAAGGAAAGGCTTTTTGAGCCGCCTCAATGTCAGCCGCAGATTCAGTAAGGGGAACGGTGATGCCAGGATTATCGACCAGCGCGATCGAACACGGAACCGGAGACGCAGCCCGAATTGCCTGACAGCCTAACCCATGTGCCAACAGCGCATGATGAGAAGTTTGCCAAACTTGTTTCTTTGATTTCACACGAGTGCCGGGGGCGTGTTTTGGCGTTTGATTTACGTCATACCCCAGGTGAGTAAAGCAGGAAATCTCGTTGAGCGTCATCCAATGAACGACGCGATCGCCCAATCGACTCACGACAGCCGTGACATAATCTGCAAAATCCTGTGCGATTTCTCGACTTTGCCACGAGCCATATCGGTCTTCCAGAGCTTGAGGGCTATCCCAATGAAACAGGGTGACGTGGGGCGTAATGTGGTGCGATCGTAAACAATCTACCAGTCTGCTGTAGAAGTCGATGCCCGCCTGATTCACCGCCCCTCGCCCATCGGGAATGATGCGACACCAGGAAATGCTGAAGCGATAGTGTTTGATGCCCAACTCCGCCATCAGTTTGATGTCTTGCTCATAGCGATGGTAGTGGTCACACGCGATCGCGCCTGTGTCGCGGTTGAGGGTTCGTCCTCGTCTGGCGCTAAAGGTGTCCCACACGCTCGGCTTGCGCCCGTCTGCTTTGACGGCTCCCTCAATTTGATAGGCGGCAGTTGCGGCACCCCACTCAAAGGTTTCTGGAAACTGATAGCTAGACATTGTTTGAGTTTGAGGCTTGTACGATCCGACCGATGAGAACTAACAAGATGGTGACGCTAGGCAAGAGGATTGCGGTGATGACGATCGGAGTTGTAGGTGCGATCGTCACCCAAGGGGCGGCATATTTGATTAGGAAAGAGAGGGCGACCGAGAGCAGCAAAACTTTGAGAATGAGAATAAGAGTATCCATGCAGGTGATAAATCAAACTGTTAATAGTTAGGTTAATTCAGAAAACCTTTATGTGCTCAAGGTGGGGCTGCTAACAACGCTTGAAAGAGATCGTTTCCTCGAATAGGGTCGAAGTCTACATCTGATTTTGCTCCTTCTCGTAATTCAGGTTCGAGTGCAATTGCTTGCTGCAAACAGTCGATTGCTAATGCAACATTGTTTTGTAGTGAATAACAATTGGCTTTGCCGTAAAGAGCAAAGGAATTCTCTAGTTCAATTTTGAGGACTAGATCGTAGCTAACAATAGCGTCGTCGTAGCGCCCTAATTCTTGCAGAATGGCACCTCGATATAACCAGGCTGCATGGTCGTCAGGTTTGAACTCGATGGCTTTGTCATAACTCGCGATTGCCTCGTCATATTTCTGTAAGTTGTCAAGACTATTGCCCCGGTTATACCAGGCTGCATGGTCGTCAGGTTTGAACTCGATGGCTTTGTCATAACTCGCGATTGCCTCGTCATATTTCTGTAAGTTGGGGGGG
>NZ_LXYR01000047.1:12446-40816 GCF_001650195.1 Phormidesmis priestleyi BC1401
CTTTTGCTTTGTCATAACTCGCGATTGCCTCGTCATATTTCTGTAAGTTGGCAAGACTTATGCCCCGGTTATACCAGGCTGCATGGTCGTCAGGTTTGAACTCAATGGCTTTGTCATAACTCGCAACCGATTCGGGGTAGCGGTTTAAGAAAGACAATACATTCCCCTGAACCCCGAAGGTTATGAAGAGAAAATCCTTCACCCATTCAGCCTCTTCGAGATCAGCGTCAGACTTTAGCGTCAGTTGCTCTAACGAGTGAGCAATCTCTAACACTCTATTTAGGCAGCTAAGACTCTGGTGATATCGCTCTAGCCCATAGAGTGCGAACGCAAAATCACGCAACAAAAACACCATTTCTCCAGGCTGCCGCTGACTGAGTTGCAATAGAAGCCGAGCCAATCGTGGAATTCGCTCACCCACCTCAACCGCATAGCCTTTCCCTTCGATCTGCCCATCGCGAGGGTCTAAAATGCCTTCTCGAATCAGATAAGGCAAGGCTTTCCGAATGCGCCATTTCCATTTCCATAGCCACTGTCGCCACGTTCCTCCCGCCATCAGATGGGCAGTCGGCATAATGACAAATTTCTTCAGATCAACATTGAGACTTCGCAGCAAATCTACCGCATCATAGATAGACTTTGCCCCTTTGTGCCGTTTAACCGCTTCTTGATATCGCTTCTCCCAAGAGCCTCTCACGGTGCCCTGATAGTTTTGCGGGGTTAGCGGCAAGCTCTGATCTTTCGTCTTCTGCAAATTCAGCACGACATTTTTGAAGGTGCGATCGCTCTTCCGCGCCAATGCTGGAAAATTTTCTGGCGTTGCTTGAATGCCCTCAATATTAGGAGTGATTTGCTCAAACAGTTGAATGATCGTCTCATCTTCAACCTCAGCTATTTCATAAGCCTCAAATCGCTGCCATAGCTGCGGATACTTAGACCAGGCTAATTTATCAAATTCACTAAGTTTGCCAGGGGTCGGAGAATCTTGTTCATTCCTGGCGATCGCCAATACGCGAAGGCGATCGGCTCCGACAAACCGCTCATATGCCTCTAGAGTTCGCAGAAGCCGCTCTTGTAAAGGAATGATGGCAGGTTGCATCGGGTCGTCAACTTTAGGCGATTTGCGATCGCGCCCTTGCTCCATCTGCAAGTGCAAATCGTCTAAGAAAAACAAAATTTGCCGATTTGTACCCAGTCTATCTTCGGGCAACTCGTTGGGAGCCTCCAACCACCCTTGAGACTTCAGCTTCAAAACCGTCCATCCTTGCCGACTCATCCGTTCTGCAACCTCTGCGGCTTCCCGTGTTTTGCCAAGTCCGCTCCGCCCCAAAATCAAAACCCAGCCACGATCGTCTAGCCCTTGCCGAAGTTCTCGCTCAATATTTCGCCCTTCAACGCGCTGTAGGTAAGGAATATTATGATCTGCGAGTTCATCCGTGCGCCCTTCACCCATTAATCTCTGTAGGGTGACTTCATTTGGCTTGAAAACCTCAAACGGGAACTGATCCAACGAAACAAGCTGTTTACGCTGTTGTTGACGCAACCACCAAGCAAACTTGCCGATCGCCAATAATATTCCTGAGCCAAACACAAAGCCAATAAGGTCTTTGTTCGCAGTGAAGAATTGCAGGATGGGGCTTAAATCCACAAGTTCAACCCAGAATATTTTAGGCTTAAAAATAATTATAACCTTCGTCTCAAACTCTTCTAGCCTTCGCATTGTGTTTAATTCGATCGCTATAGGCTCAAGATCTAACGTTAAGGAGCGGGAATTTATTAAGGTGCAACTTCTCGGACTCAACTAGCGTGGATATCAGTTTGTTGATTGCTCCGTTTGAGTCGGCTTGTGCCCCCTAAATCCCCCATTCTGGGGGACTTTGAGCCAAGATTCCCGGTTTCAAAGTCCCCCAGAATGGGGGATTTAGGGGGCGAAGATCTCAGCCATGACCAATCAAGAGATTTGATTACAAGTTTTACAGGTTATTTAATCCACGCTCCTAAGCAGGTCTATCTGCTCTTTAACCCACTGACGAAATGCTTTTAGCGCTTTGTTTCTGCCAACAATTTTGCTCTCCCTCAAATATCGCGGGATCGCCTCGCTCAACGGTAAATTTGGAAAGATTGCGCTTTCTGGTGACTCTTCATAGCGATCTTGCCGCAGAATGTTAATTTGCAGATTTCCATTCTCAAACCGCCATAGCTCAGGCATCTTCAAGGCTGCGTAGATGCTGCGGTGAGTCCGAGAAGTCACGTCAATTTCGAGGGCTAAATCGGGGGGAGGGTCGATCGAGAGATCCAGTCGTTTCTTACCTCGAATGGCTGGCTCATTCTGAATATAAAAGCATTGGTCAGGCTCGATTCCTTTCATCATCCCTTCACTTGTGTAGGTGGTAGAACCCAAACTCCGAAACTCAACGTCTAATTCTTCTAAAAGATCTTTGATCAAATCCCCGATAATTTCTTTATTATCTTCATGTTCGGGCAGAGGAGCTATGATTTCTAGCAGTCCATTCTCATAAGCGATCCGAGCGGCGCGATGTTCGCCTAGCTCCTCTAGAACTCTTTCAAATTCCTGCCACGTGATGTCTTGCAACACCACTCGTTGCCCTGGTGGAATTTGAATTCGACTGAGTTCTAATAGCATTTTTTACTTTAGAGAAATCGCTGATTCCATTCTAGGAGTAGAGACAATAGAAAGCCCGATCGCTCAGATTTCTCTAGCAGCGATCGGGCTTTCTAATTCGCTTGTGTGAACGTCTAAGTTGAGCTTGCAGTCGGTTGGCTGTCTGCAGCGTGAGGATTTAACGCCAAACCTACTCGTGAGATGCCCGTAAACAGAACGCTGGCTCCAACCAAAGTTCCTAATAGCCAGGGCGCATCAAACGGAAACTGAAACCAAATCATGCCGCCCAAAATCAGAGTGATGATGCCATTGCCTAGCACCCAGGTCCAGTTTTGCTGAGGACGTAATCTGAACGCCAGAATTAGCTCAAATGCGCCTTCAAATAGCAAGAAGCTGCCAAGCAAAACGGTAAGCGTCAACGTGCCTGTTAGAGGTGAAATCAGTAACATGATTCCCGTTGCAATGTAGAGGATGCTTAACAACAGTTTCCAGACAAAGCCGCCTTCTTGACGAGTTTGAAACGCATAGCCAAACTTTGCAAATCCTGCGGAGAGAATAATCAACGCAATCCAGGTTTCAGCGACGATCGTTGAAAATCCTGGCAGAAAGATTCCAACTAATCCCAACACTATTAAAAGAATGCCAATCCACAAAGAAGATTTATCGCTTGTCTTGTTCGCATCGGGCGAAACATTGGTTGTCATATAAGAAATTTTCCCATACATGATTGAATCTCCCATTTAGACTAGAAGACTTCTCGTGGATTAAGTAGCTCCTTAAGATAGAACCTCGATCGTATCAAAGTCCGACTTTAGCGATAGACGATCAGCCAAATCGACCTTCGACATAATCTCTGGTGCGAGGTTGAGAAGCCTCCATAAAAATCTGGGCTGTAGAGCCAAATTCGATCAGTTGACCGATGCGACTTTCATCCGTGCTAAAGAACGCAGTGTATTGAGAGACGCGAGACGCTTGCTGCATATTGTGAGTCACGATCGCGATCGTCAATTCTTGCCGCAAATGGTCGATCAGTTCTTCGATTTTCATCGTGGCGATCGGGTCGAGGGCAGAACAGGGTTCGTCCATTAACAGAATTTTTGGCTTGACAGCCAGCGCACGGGCAATACACAATCGCTGCTGCTGTCCACCCGACAACCCTAACGCTGATTTGTTGAGGTTATCTTTGACCTCGCTCCACAGCGCGGCGCTCTTGAGAGCAGATTCGACGGTTTCATCAAGACTGGATCGACTGGGGCGACTGTAGACTCTCACCCCATAAGCTACATTGTCGTAAATGCTGATCGGGAAGGGATTTGGCTTCTGAAACACCATGCCAATCTGGCGGCGCAACCGATTGAGATTGACCTGACGGCTGTAGATATTTTGACCAAAAAACTCGACTTGACCTTCAACGCGCACGGTTCCTTCAAGTTCGCTGATGCGGTTGAGTGCTTTGAGAAACGTCGATTTGCCGCAGCCAGATGGACCGATAATGGCGGTGACTTGTCCTTGATAAATGTCCATTGAGACGGACTCGATCGCTTTTTGACTGCCATAATAAAACGCCAAATCTTTGACGCGCAGTGCTGGAGTCATTCCACTTGCTGTAGGAGATGAGGGGTCTGTTGCTGAATCGTGAAAACTAAACTGCATAATCTAACGAATCTTAAAACGATTAGAAGTGACAATACGAGATGCAACGTTAACGAGTAAAACAATTCCGACGAGAATCAACGATGCAGTCCACGCTAATGTATTTTGCTCGGCGTAAGCAGAACTTGCATAGTTATAGATCAAAACGGATAGGGAAGCCGTCGGGCTAGTTAATCCTTCAAACCAGTTTTGGCTAAACAGTGCCGTGAATAGAAGCGGTGCCGTCTCTCCGGCTGCTCGTGCAACCGCAAGCAAAACGCCTGTGGTAATTCCGGGTAATGCAGTTGCGATCGTGACTCGAAACACGGTTTGAAATCGGCTTGCCCCTAGAGCAGATGATGCGAGTCGCAGAGAAGTTGGCACTAACTTCAAAGCTTCTTCGGTCGCTAAAATGACGATCGGCAGCATGATCACCGACAGGGCAAACCCGCCTGCGAAGGCTGAAAATCCTTTAAAGGTGAGAACCACCACGGCATAAGCGAAGACTCCGACGACGATCGACGGCACGCCGCTCAACACCGTTACAACAAAGCGAATCAGGTGAGCGATCGGGCTTCCTTTGCTGAACTCTGCCAGGTAAATTGCCGTCAATACACCGACTGGAATGCTGATCAGAGAGGCAATTCCGACCATGATCACAGTGCCCACGATCGCGTTTGCAAACCCGCTTGGTAAACCTTCCATCCCTACGGGGGCAGGGAGACTGGTCAAGACTTCCCACTTTAGATTAGGGATGCCCTGACGCAGAATTTCAAACAAGATTGCAAGCAGCGGCAGCAGTGCCAGTCCCGAAAGCAGGAACGCGATCGTGGTCATTCCTCTGCTAAATGCCGTTCGTGCAGGAGACAAGGGGCGATATAGTTCTTGAGTGATTGAGGTCTCTTTCATGCTTCGCCCGGTTTGAGGAATTTCACCAGAACGATCGCCAACATATTCACAATCAACGTTAAAGCGAACAGAATCAGCGCCAGATACATCAACGCGCCGATGTGCAGCCCATCACTCGCTTCCGCAAACTGATTTGCCAACAGTGCTGGAATGGTGTTGCCTGGATTTAATAGCGAAGTGCTAATCTGATCTGAGTTGCCAATCACCATCGTCACCGCCATCGTCTCGCCCAACGCTCTGCCCAATCCCAGCATTGCCGCTCCTAGAATGCCAGAGATAGCGGAGGGTAACAATACTCTAAAAATAGTTTCCCACTGCGTCGCCCCTAACGAAGCTGATGCAGTGCGTAGCTCTTTTGGAATCGCAATTAAGACCTCTCGACTAATTGCTGCGATCGTCGGCAAGATCATAATCGCTAAAATAATGCCTGCAATCAACATACTCGGACCCGCAGGCTCAGAATTAAAAATAGGAATCCAGCTTAGATGCTGAAAAAGCCACTGTTGAACTGGCTGTAAGAATGGGATGAGTACAAAAATTCCCCACAGTCCGATAATCACGCTGGGAATCGCTGCAATCAGTTCGACTACGAATGCGATCGGCGATCGTATCCACGGCGGCAGGAAACGTTCACTGGTCACGACTGCAACGGCTAGCCCAATGGGTAAGGCAATGATAAGCGCGATCGCCGAACTCACCAGCGTCCCATAAATGTAGGGCAATGCACCAAAGGTCAGCTCGTTAATATCCCAGTTTTGAGTCCAAAGAAAGCCAAAGCCAAACTTCTCGATCGCGGGTTGCGCTTGGCGAAAAATCACCCAACTCATCCACCCTAAAACGATCACGACAGACATTGCAAACCCCTGAACAAGCCAGGTAAACCCTTGATCAATGAAAGAGTTGTGCCCATCTTGGTTCGCAAGATTGACATCATTTAGACGGTCTCGATCGATCAGGTTTTGAGCAGGTTCAGGGGTTGCAGTCATGGGTTTAGAATATGAAGGTTGTCCGAATAGTGCCAACATACTCAGTGCTGTTGCCGTTGTTGTGCTCCGGGTTAAGGATCACTAACAAACCTGGCGTAATCGAGATGTTGTCATTGATGAGATAGCGATAAAAGCCCTCCACATGGAGAGACGTATCGAGATCGCGACGACGCGCAGAGGTGATCACCTGATTTCTGATGCCATAGTCATTGCTTGTCACTTTAGGAGGCTGACCAATAACAATGCCTGCCAGGTTGCCTTCTTTTAAGAAGTCAGGAAACGCGAGCGTCACTGCCCAGTTCCAAATGTCGGCTTTGTCGCCGCGATTCACGATCGGGTTAGCACCTGCGCCCTGCTGCCGTGCTTCTGCGCGGGTATAGCCACCCCACGCTGAGAGAATCATGCCAGGGCTTAATCGAAAACTTCCTTCAAGTCCGAACGCATTTGAAGCTGTATTGCTGCCATTGAAGGGGTTGTTGGCAAATCCGCTGCCAGTGCCGCCTGTGACTCCAGCCCCCCCGACGTAGTAGGAATTCACATACGTGAAGCCGAGACTTAACGCGGGTGTTGGCTGAAATACGAGCTGCCCCAATGCGCCATAGCTGCCGTTAAACAAGCCTCTGCTATTAGTAGGGTCACTTGCGGTTGCGGTGGGCACCAGGTAGCCCAAAGAAAGCGTGAGTTTGTTGCCGAAGGTGAATTCAGGACCAAATCTGTGGTTCAGAACCAATCCGGTGCCCGCGCTGGCGCGATAGATCGGGTTAAACCGCCCGAAGCGAGAAATCGAGCCATTGGCGCTCGACTCGGTTGGGCTGAGCGTAGGCACGATGTCGTTATATTCTAAACCGTCGTTATTGCCTGTGCCGATAAAAACATTCGTTTGAGCACCGAGCGGGAATCGATATTCAAGTCGAGAGAGTTCAACGGCGTTGCCATTATCCCCGTCAAATCCCAACCGGGTCATGTTAGTGCCTGTTGTGGCAGTATTAAACGAAACGGTGTTTCTGGCTTGTAGCCGAGTTCTCAACCGATCTTTTCCTGAGAAACTCGTGTCTAAGTTGAGCCGAACCCGATCGCTGAAGATCGTGTTGTCGCGCACACCTCGCCCACCGGGAAGAAACCCGTTGATCAACGTGTTTCTAGCGGCAACCGTCCGTGCGTTATCGACTTGACGCTGCTGGTCAGAATTGAGCGACCGATCGCCACCTTGTACGCCACTGATTGCAAAGATGATTTCTCCATTCAGCTTAGTGGTGGTGGAGAATTGCTGTTTTTCTAAAGTGGTGGTGCGAGCTTCAAGAGCATCGACTTGACCGCGCAAGGTTGCCAATTCAGTCGCAAACTCTTCTTGCAGCTTTTGCAGCGTGGCTAAGTCTTCTTTCTTCACTAAATCAGCCGTGGAAGCCGCGATTAGCTCGTTGACGCGATCGAGACACGCATTCAGCCCTGCCGCAAACTCAAAGCGAGTCAGGGCGCGATTGCCGCGAAAGGTCTTGTCGGGATAGCCCACAATACAGCCATAGCGTTCGACGAGCGATTGCAGCGCTTGAAACGCCCAGTCGGTGGGTCTGACATCCGAGAGCTGCGACACGGATGTGACTTGACCCAAAATCACCGAAGGATTGGCGGGCAGAGTCTCGATCGACGTTGAATCGTTAGCTAAAACGGGGTTAACAGAGGTCTGCGCGGAAGCAGAAGAAGCGATCAGTGTCGTCACACCCAACAGGATTGGGGTCACTAACAGAGATCTCCAGGTAATGATTCGAGACATTTCAACTCCTCACACGAATAAAGATTGAAAAAACAAAGGTTGGAGAATGACGATCGAGTCAGTGAACTGCTGACCGATCGCATAAAGATCGTTTGTAGGAACATTTCGTAAAACACTCCTACAAACAATCAACTTGATGACTAAGGCTTCACTTCATTCTTCACAGCTTGCAAAGCGCGAGTCGCCGTTTCAGTCGGAATGCGCGTGTACTCAAGCCCGTTGTTGAACGCCTGACCATCGGTTAGCACCCACTCAACCCACTTTTTCATCGCCGCTGATTTTTCGGCATCATATTGCTTATAGACCATCATCCAGGTCAGCCCCGTGATCGGGTAGCCAGACTTAGGATCGCCTTCAAACACTCGGAAGTTAGCGGGAAACACAATGGTCGAAAGCGCTTCGTTTGCCGACTCAACTGACGGCATCATGAATTCGCCCTTTTTGTTCTGCACCTGAGCGACCGACAATTTGTTTTGCTTGGCGTAAGCATACTCAACGTAGCCGATGCTGTTTGCAGTGCGAGACACCTGAGCCGCTACGCCTGGGTTTCCTTTGCCTTTAATGGGGTTGGTCGTCCATTTGGGAGCCGTGCCAACGCCCACTCTGCCCTTAAAGTAGGGGCTGATTGCACTCAGGTGATTGCTAAAGATAAACGTAGTACCGCTGCCATCGGCGCGCACGACACTTTTGATTTCTGCATTGGGCAGATTCACACCTGGATTGTCTTGCGCGATTTTAGGATCGTTCCAGCGAGTAATGCGACCTGCAAAGATTTCGGGCAGGGCTGTGCGAGAAAGTTTGAGGTTAGAAACTCCTGGGAGATTATAAACCACGGCAACTGCGCCGCCTGCGGTCGGCACCAAAAGCACACCCTTTCCAACTTTTTTGATGTCGTCATCGGTCATCGCAGCATCACTGCCGCCAAAATCGACTACACCCGCAATGACTTGCTTAATACCGCCACCGCTGCCGATCGCTTGATAGTTGACCTTAATATCAGGATTTTTTCTCTGAAACTCAGCGATATAGCGCTCATAAAGCGGAGCCGGGAACGTTGCCCCTGCCCCATTTAGCGTAACGGCTTGAGCGATCGCCGTCAAAATCGGTGCAAAGGCAACCGCTACGGTGACCACCGAAGTGGTCAATGTTCGACGAAAAGCAACTGTTGAAAAAGCCATCGTACCGTCCTCAAGCAAAGGCTGATTAGAAATTGAGTGATCAAACAAACAATCTCTGTCAACCCTACAATTTAATTGGTTAAGTACAAACAAACGGATCAATAAATAATCGTTAACTTTCGGTAAAGTTCAGTTTAAGAAGACATTTGACCGTGATTTGTTTAGCAGTTTGGCTCAAATCAATTGTTTTCTTATGGTCATTGGCAACGTTTTTAGATACAATCTGTTCTAGGAATTGATCACATAAGTTTAAGAGCTTACAAAGCCCGTCACGTAAAGGGCGCAGAACCATCCAATGAGCTTGAACTAGGCGATAGATTTTCAGTTTAGCAAACAGCTACTTGTGCTGTGTAGATAGTTTTTAGAGTGTCTGTTCCTGAAGTTTCACATCTCGATCTTTTAACGTGAGCCTTAGAGCCGAGATAAAGCAAAAATGTAGGTTTACAGAATTACAGAAAGCACGATCGCGACAGTAATCAAATCAATTTGAATGGAGACAGATTCGTTTTCTAACCTTATAGAAAATTGTTTGATTTGAAGCGATCGCTTTGCCAGAGTTTTAGATTGCAGTCCCCTATTCTCAACAACAGCTATGCAGAGCGAATTTGGAAAACTTCCATCAATGCCTCAATTTTCTCCCTTGAATAATCTGCCTGCTCCGGTGAGGGCACTGGTGCGACCGATGTTGTTTGCCTCAGTGGGGCTTCATGCGCTATTGCTGTTTGTGCCCTTCCCTAATGCAAACCAGGAGTCAAAGCCGCCTCAAGAAAAGACGGTCAAAGTCACGCAACTGCCGTCTACATCCAAAGTTACAGGAGCCAAACCCACCGTTAAGCCGTCACTGGTTCCCAAAAGTCTAGTCGTTCCTAAGCGTCTAATTTCTCGACCTCAGAGCGCAATTCCGCCCATTCCTTCGCAAACAAAACCCGTCCCCACTGAGTCGGCACCTCAAAAGGTTCAGCCCGCAAGTGCAGCAGAGCCACCGTCTGCGGCTGATCCTAATAATCCGCTCAATACCTTCCCCCATTTCCCAGGCGCACAGCCCGGATGTCTGGGCGTTCCTTCCTGTTATGCGACGGGCAAAGACTTAGCGATCGTCTCCAGCTATTTTGAGAAAGAACTTCCCAACAAAAAATACACGGTTCAGCCAAGTCCGCCTGAGAGCGATCGTAAGGTTTACGAGATTTCAAAAGATGGCACGAAACAGTTTCTCAGCTTGATTTTTGATGGCACTTCGACTTTATATGTGTTGGCAGATGCCCCACGATCGTTTGCCGATTTGCAAAAAACAGTTCAGATTCCCCCTGAATTCACTAACAACATTTTGTCGCAACTCTCGCAGTCGGTGAGCGGCTCTGAGTTGTCGAGCGACCTCAATCCGACCCCGGACATTTTTGCTGATCCCAACTCATTTTTTACGAGTTTAGGCGGAGCCGATGCTCAAGGCTTTGAAGTTGCCGCAGAAACAAATCCAGAAGTTGAAAGTCTCAAGCTCGTTCAAGGAAAAACGCCCCCCCAGCTATTCAGTAGTTTCTTTAACAGCAACCTGCAAAGTAACGGATTTGAGTCAACGTCGATCGCTGGCGGTTACGGCGGAGGAGACTTATATCAGATTAAAAAAGGCAGTTCTAAACCGTTTTATCTGAATCTGGTGCCGACAAAAGACGGGGCATCGACGATCGTAGTGGTTTGGCGCAGTCAACCTGTTTAGTTGCTCCTTCTCCTTGGAGAGGGTTGGGGTGAGGGAGAATTCAGTTTTATTAAATCCACGATCCTTAGTTGGCTTCGATCGCCAGCGACACCCGATCGCCCCCTACATCTCGCATGGTTCCTAACAGCTTCACCACTTGCTCGTAGGGAATTTTGTCAGCCGCTTTCAAGATCACAGCCCCTTTAGGATTTTGCACTAAATAAGACTGCATTCGCTGAGATAATTCGGCTTGAGACACCGTTTTATCATCTAACAAAATTTCGCCTTGAAGATTGAGACCGATAATTAACGGATCGGGTTCTTTTAACTCAACCGCCCCAGCACTGGCACTCGGTAGCGTTACGTTGACCGTTTGCTGCGTGGTCAACGTCATTGCAATGATGATGAAGAATGTCAAGATCGTCATCAATACATCCATCATGGGCACCAGATTGACTTCTGGCATTTCTGATTTTTTTTGCTGTGATTTAAATCGCATTACTCACATCAGACTAGATTACACGGGCTTCAGCATTCCCAAATCAGTTGTGATTTGAATGAGCCAACACTTTAGAATTGATTAACTGTCAAGCAATCTGACGTTGCTAGCAGTAGAGTAGTCGCCATGATTAGGCTGAGTCATGTGATGAAAGGTCGGCTCATACCAAATCTCACGGTAGATGAGTTCTAGATCGCTGCCAACGCTCGAAAAATAATCAATTTGGCGAGATTGCAGCGTTACCATGACTCGAAAGATGGATAGAGAGATGATCGCCACGATCATTCCTGCTGCCGTTGTAATCAAGGCTTCACCGATCCCTGCGGCGGCTTTGGTGGTGTCAGCAGATGTGCCGCCGCCGCCGATTTTTAGGCTGGCAAAGGTAGCAATCAGTCCGGTGACGGTTCCTAACAGACCTAACAGAGGCGCAATTCCAACGACTGATTCGAGCAGTTTGTCGCCTTTTCGCATCTGAACAAATTCTCGATCGGCAGCCGCTTCCAGAGCTAGCCGAAACGTCTCAGGAGTGGGTTGCTTGAGCTTGAGCGGAGCTAACAAAAATCGCCCGATTGCCAGATCTTGAGCTTGACTCGCAATTTCGGCAGCTTTAGACAAATCAAATCGAGCCGCTTCCATCACATCGTGCACAACTCGTTCTTCCTGGCTCATCAATCGGAACCAAAACCAGGAGCGCTCTAAACCACAGGCGATCGTGGCGATCGACAACCCCACCATTGGGATCATTGTTGGTCCACCTTTGACGATCGTTTCAAATAAATTAGACATATCCCGGCACGTTACTTTTTAAACACAAAACAGTCACACCCCTCGCTAGAGTAACTGACTTCCTCTATGAACCTGGTTAAATGAGGGTAAGGATTGAGTTATCTGGACTTTAAGAAAAGCTGAAATCGATTTTAGTTAACGCTCCCCGATTCGCCTGAGATTCGTTTCAAAATAGGTGAAGGCATCGCGGAAACATTCTCTTAATCTTGGGGTCGAGGAACTTTCAGTCGGGGCGATCGCTCCTCGTTCAATACTTTCTGCCAAAGCTGTTCATACTGTGCGGTCATCACGTCTACGGTGAACTGATCCAGCGCCATTTTTCGCGCTCGTTGACCCAACGCAGTTCGCAACGGTGGATTATCTCGAAGTCGGCGCAGTGCGATCGCGAGTCCGTTCACGTCATTTTTCTCAATTAATAATCCCGTTTCACCGTCGATGATAGCTTCGGGCATACCACCCACGCGAGTTGCAATGACCGGACGACCTGCCAACATTGCCTCAACCATTGCTAACGGAAAGCCCTCTGATCGAGACGGCATCGCGACGACATCAAACTCAGCCAAATGATCACGCGGATTTTCGACCCAGCCGTGCAGTTTGATGCGATCGCTGACTCCCAGTTCTGCTGCTAACTGCTCTAGTGACTGACGTTGATCGCCTTCGCCGAGAATAATGACGCGAACCTGTTCGACTTGAGCGATCGCTCTAATCAGAATATCGTGCGCTTTCATCGCGTCGAGTCGTCCAATACTTCCGATCGTCATCGTTTCTTGAGTGGGCAAAGGGTTCTCACCCAGGTCTGGAACTCCATTGGGAATCGAGATCACACTGTTTCGACCTAGCGCATAGAAGTCTTCCATTCGTCGGGCGCTGGCTTCACCGACGGCGACATGGGCATCGACTCGTAGTGATAAAAATCGGGTTCGCCAAAGCTCGATCGCATCGGTGGTTCGCAACGGCAACTGATCGACTCTTACAACACGAGTATTTGGAAGCGATAATGCAGCGATGAGTCCTAAAGAACAAGCCCAAGGAGTACAAAGGTTAACGTGAATGATATCAGGTTGTAAATTCCGAAATGTTGTGAAGTGAGAGAATAGTTTCTCAGGCAAGACGATTTGATTGGAGTGAGGACGACCTTTAGCGATCGTATTCACAACTGATTCTGAAACGCCAACGATAGTTAAATCAATTTCACTGGATGCCGTCGCAACTAAGTGAGCCAAACTAATCTCAGCCCCACCAATGCCAGTAGAATCAGTGTAGATAACAACTTGTAGACTATTCATAAGACCGATCGATACGCGTTCGCACTGAGTGAGACAGATAACCTTGGTAGGTTGCTCATTTTTAACTACGCTATTCTAGTGCAAGATAATGCCATGAGATGCCGCAAGTGAAACTGCCTCTCGACACCTATATTGCTTGAAGCCAAGCTGACTCGATATCTACTTAAACTATTACCAGAAGATGATAAATCACAGTTCCTGGCAAGAGCAGGCTATACCCAGGAGACCTGGCTCAACGGGGTAGTGTTGCATGTAGTAACGATTTGGATGACTGAATTTCCATCACACGCGCCAAATTTATTACGCTCTATCCAAACAAAGAGAGTTAAGCAATGAAATTTGAACTTTTCAAGCGAGTGGCACGCTGCGAAGACTTACCTCAGCACAGTCTACGCAAAGATGATGTAGCAACGGTTATAGACTATCATCCAGCCTCTGATGAAGATGGTTATGGCCTGGAAGTGTTTAACGCTGTTGGGGATACGATCGCAGTCCTCACTGTTGCCGCCTCCCAAATCGAACCCTTGTTGCCGGATGAAGTTCTACACGTTCGAGCTTTGGAAGAAACAGCCCGATGAATTGGTAATGCTCAAGAGTTGACCACGCCTCACTATGCCAATCGCGTTACTCATCTCCATCGTTCGATCGTAGAATTGACTTATTCTCCATGAGTCAAGCTGCGCTCTTTTAACGTTTTGCACGACCGATCGCAAATCAGGTAACTCCTATGATTCAAGCACTCCAACAACCTGTCACATTCGATGAGTTTATTGCTTGGTATCCAGAAAACTCAGACACTCGCTATGAATTACGCAATGGAGTCATCGTCGAAATGCCGAAACCCAGAGGCAAGCATTCAGATGTTGAAGGATTTTTGAGCGGTTCTTTGTTCGTTGAGATTAGCCAGTCCCAACTCCCTTACTTCATCCCAAAAGAGTGCGTGATTCGCTCAGAGGACGCAGAATCTAGCTATGAACCAGACGTAATTGTGCTAAATCGACACACGATCGACGCTGATCCTAGATGGGCAAAAGAGTCGGTCATTACAAAAGGTCAGTCTGCCGTTCTGGCGATCGAAGTGGTGAGTACAAATTGGCGAGATGACTATCACAAAAAGTTTGCAGACTATGAAGCGCTCGGCATTGCAGAGTATTGGATTGTTGATTATTTGGGGTTAGGCGGAAGACAGTTTATTGGTTCTCCTAAACAACCCACGCTTTCTGTTTATGAATTAGTAGAAGGGGAATACGAAGGGCAACAGTTTCGAGGAAGCGATCGCATCGTTTCGCCAGCGTTTCCCAACCTAACGCTCACGGCTGAACAAGTCTTTGCAGCAGGGATTTAACTCGAAAGAAATTCTAAGGCGATCCTATAATCAGTCTTTACAGCCGCGAAGCCTCGTACACCCATTAAATTTATACAATCCTCTCAGATCTATGTCTTACCCAATCAACGTTGTAATCGAGAAAGATGTAAATGGCTACTATGCGTACTGTCCGCAGCTTAGAGGTTGCCAAACTCAAGGAGATACTCTGGAGGAGGTGCAAGCCAATATCAAAGAGGCTGCCGAACTTTATCTAGAAACCCTTTCTGAAGCAGAGAAGCAAGCACTCCAAAACGAAGAAATCACGACCATGCTTTTAGAGGTGCAAGTTGCCTAGACTGCCTCGTCTTACTGCTCAAGAAGCTGAAAAGCTTTTGCTGTTGCAAATCGAAGGAAGCCATCATATCTATTTCAGATTGCAGAATGAATGAGTTCGTTCAGATACCCAAAATCGGCGTTGCTGAATCGATCGATGAAGCACAGATTTTACCCTCACCCTAGCCCTCTCCCAAAAGGAGAGGGGACAGGAGTTCTGGCTCCCTTCTTCCCAGGGAGAAGGGTTAGCGAGGGCTTGCCCAGATTTGTGAGGAGGGCATTTTATATCTGCATTCAGCAACGCCTCAGAAGCTCTAGACCAGCCGCTACAACCTGCTCAGGAGCGATGTCTAAACATTCCAAATGATAAGGGCAGGTGAAGGCATAACAAGGCCTGCAAAACGTGGGCTGACGCAGCAGGATTGATGGATTGTCTCGCGATCGCCATTGAGATTCTAACTCGGTGCCTGAAAACAAAATCACGCTCGGCGTGCGAGTCGCATCGGCAAGGTGCATCGTTGACGTATTGTTGCTCAACATCAATCGCGCTTTTGCAATCAATGCGGCTAACTCTGATAAGTCAGTTGCGCCAATCAAATCGATCGCCCATTCCCCCAAGATTTTTAATAGTTCACTGCTATTTGCTCGGTCTTTCTCAACTCCGGTCACGACGACTTTCCAGCCTGTGATTTCTGCGAGTTGACGGGCAGAAATCGCGAAACGATCGGACGCATAATTTCGCGATTGGCAACTTGTCCAGGGGTTGAGCAATAGAAACGGATCGTCGTCAGCTAATCCAAATTGATTTAAGCGATCGCTCACACTTCTTTGAGCAACTTCTGGGATTTGAATCGTGAGACTGCGATCGCTAACCTCAAATCCGACTGACTCGATTAAACGCAGATTGCGATCGACTTGGTGAATATCATCGGGTGCCGCTGCGACTTCGTGAGCTAAAGCAGTTCCGCCCATTTCCTTCGATTCACCTAACCGGAGAGGAATCTCCGCCAAGCCACACAAAAACCCGGCTGGATGAGGAGACTGATTAAAACTCGTCAAAATAATCGCCGCATCAAACTGACGATCGCGCAACGTTTCCACTAACTGCCATTCTCGCGCTGGGTCAAACTCCAATCGCCCCAAATCCTGCCAGAGAACGCGCCGCGTCATCACCTCATCTACCCACGGCAACAGCGGAGCCGCCAACGACCCGCCTGGACTCGCCATCAGCGTTAGTTTTGCATCAGGTAGATTTTCCTTCAGCGATCGCATCGTCGAGCTAGTCATAATCACATCGCCAATGTTATCTAATCGCATCACCAACAGATTGCGAACAGATGCCCAATCGTGACTGATTACATGAGTTGAATCAAACAAGTCTACCGAAATCATACGAGTTATACCGATTGAGGCTGACTATGAGCTTTGAGTAACGAGCCGCAGCTTGCCATGACTCGATCGACAGAAATCTCGTCTAAGCAAGTATTCCACTGCTCAAAAGGACAAATCCCGTCATACCAACAGCGCTGCATCGTGAAGTTTTGAATGATTCGCTCCGGGCACTCTGGATAGCCCTGCAAGTTGATATGCGGAGCCGATTGACCATATCGCCCCTGCCAAGACGGACCAAACAACGTAATCGTAGGAACGCCCAGCACGGCTGAAATCCGAGCCGAGCCTGTGTCTGAAGCAAGCGTTAAATCAGCTTGAGACATCATCGCAGCGAGTGCTCTGAGAGTTCCTAGTTGCCAGACTTGGGCAGTTCCTCCGATCGAGCTTACAATCTCAGTCACCGAGTCTGCGTTTGACCCGATCGGAACCACGATCGAGGCTCCATATCGCTGCTGTAATTCTCGCCCTACCCGAATAAAATTCTCGGTTGACCATTGTTTAATCGGCATCCCCGAATCGGGATAGAGAACCACGATCGGGCGTTTAATTTCCCCTAATTTTTCTCGTGCGTCCTGCTGTTCCTGTGGCGTTACGTGTATCCGAGGATCTGAGATCGCATCCGAGTGGATCAGTCCTTCATTTAGAAGAATGCTGAGAAAGCGATCGCTGACAAATTCGTCAGAGGGTGGCGATCGCCATAAATTTGTGACAACGCGACTAGCCTCACTCTGATGAATGATTTGATCAATGCCGTCGTAGTTGGTATCAGAAACGATCAAATTATAGGGTTGTTGACTGAGAAGAGTCTCGATCGCACCTCCTGCCTGACCCTTTTGAGCCATTTCGACTCGATGAATCAATGGATCAGTAGTGAGCAGTTCTCCTCCTGCAAACGTGAGAACGGTTAGCTGTGCATCAGGATGCGACCGTCCTAACGCCTGAATTGCAGCCAAAGCAATCAAAACGTCACCGATTCCTCCCAATAGTTCAATAAACAGAATCTGATTCATTCAATCTCTCAAATTCACTGCTTGAACTTTATTAAGTCGCGATCGCAGACTGCACCTACCCAAAGGTTAATTTCACTTCGCAAACGCAAAAACCCCCGAATTCATTAACGAATTCGGGGGTCTGAATTACTCGACGACTAGCATTAGGTGCCAGAAGTCCAAGAGTTGACGTACTGGATTTGATCGGCGTTAAGAGCGTCGATCGTGAAGCCCATCGCTTGCAGCTTCAGCCGCGCAATCTCTTGATCCGCCTCTACCGGAATCGAGTAGACACCGGGTTCGAGCTTGCCTTTGTTTTTGACCAGATACTCAGCGCCCATCGCCTGGTTTGCAAAGCTCATGTCCATCACCGCGCTGGGGTGCCCTTCAGCCGCCGCCAAGTTGACGAGACGACCTTCACCCAAGACGATCACAGATTTGCCGCTCTTAAGCTTGTATTCTTCTGTGAATGTGCGAACAGTCTTAACTTCATTAGCGCGTCCCTTCAGCGCTTCTAGATCGATTTCGATGTCGAAGTGACCAGAGTTGCAGACGATCGCGCCATCTTTCATCGAGTCGAAGTGTTCGCCGCGAATCACGCCTTTGTTTCCGGTGACGGTGACGAAGATATCGCCGCGCTTTGCCGCTTCATCCATCGGCATAACCTGGAAGCCATCCATCACTGCTTCGATCGCGGCGACAGGATTGATTTCGGTGACAATCACGTTTGCACCCATGCCGCGCGCGCGCATCGCCGTTCCTTTGCCGCACCAGCCATAGCCAGCGACGACAATAGTTTTGCCCGCCAACAGAATATTAGTTGCCCGGATAATCCCATCTAAAGTCGATTGACCCGTACCGTAGCGATTGTCGAAGAAGTGCTTAGTTTCAGCATCGTTGACGTTGATTGCTGGGAAAGTCAACGCACCGTCTCTGAGCATCGCGCGCAACCGCACAATTCCAGTGGTGGTTTCTTCGGTGGTGCCAATCAGGTCAGCGAGTTGATGTTTGCGCTGCTGAACCAGGGTTGCAACCACGTCGCAGCCGTCGTCAATGATGATGTTGGGGCGATGATCCAACGCGATTTGAACGTGGCGATGATAAGTGTCGTTATCTTCGCCCTTGACCGCGTAGACGGGAATTCCATAGTCAGCGACCAAACTTGCAGCCACATCATCTTGAGTCGAGAGCGGGTTGCTGGCAATCAGAATGGCATCCGCTCCGCCTGCTTTGAGGGCGATCGCCAAATGAGCCGTTTCAGTCGTTACGTGGCAGCAAGCAGAAATCTTGATGCCCGCAAATGGCTGTTCTTTGGCGAAGCGATCGCGGATTTGAGCCAGCACAGGCATTTCGCGCCCAGCCCACTCAATGCGCTGTTTGCCCATGGGCGCAAGTGCCAAATCTTTGACTTCGTACTTCAACCGAACGGGAGTTGCAGTCATGAACGTGTTTCCTCAGAATAGGTCAATAGTGAACCGAGAGGAGTCAGGAACTCCTCTAAAAAAGTGCTTGTAATCTTCAGACCAATCCCACCCAAGATCAAACAGTTTTCATTCCTGCAGAGGCTTCTGTTACCAATCCAACTGTGATGAACCGAGGGGTAGCCGCGAAAGAACTCGCCGCTCTGGACTCTCTGCAAAGAACGATCGCTTTCAATCTGGCTAATCCTTATGAAAGCTGTTCTTACTGAAAGAGTGAGTCTTTAATCTTAGGTTTACCGAGTTTTTGCCATTAAGTCAAGTCAAGCTTGGGAGATTGGCTGAGAGATTGACTCGCACTTCACCAATATTATGCCTTCTTCACCCATCGGTTAATCTCACGCAATTAAGTACAAATTTACTGTAATAAGTTAGAGATTTAGGAGTCAGGGTTCTTCGATCGAGCCAATGGCGATCGTCCTTCAAAATAGCTATACTTGTAGTGGGTATAAACTACGATAGAAGTCGGTCGTTTACCCTTCAAAACTCAGAAATTAACCTTTAATACCCACGATGCAAATGGTCGTTTTTTCTCCATTGGCAAAGGGCAGGTTGGACAGTATCTTCCCCTCAGAGTTTTAATAGTTAGAACTCCGTTTCAAAAGGCTGTAAAGCGTAGGGAGACTTGCTATTTTGATTTCGAGAAATTGAGTCAAGCTCAGAACTTGGCACGTTCTGATTGCTCTTTGTCAATTGCGATCGGGTCAGGTGCTTACTCAGTTCCCCTACGAAATTAAGCTCTCTGGAGTCTCAGGTGTCGCTAAGGTTCTCGCCTATTGGGATCTCGGCTAGATCGAAAGCAATCTTCTGCGCTTGACAAGACTCATTCTCCTAAAAAGCGCGATGTTCAAATGTCGCGGCTCCTCAGTTGCAGTCGTCGTGAAATTCCACTACAATAGTACAAACGATTCAAGTTCTCGCCCCATGACGAAACACTACATTCTGCACCTCGACCCCGCCGCCAAATATGAGTGGGATCGCTGCTCTCTCCGCGACCCAATTACCGCCGATCGACCCATCTTTGCTGACCTGATTGCCCAAGCCGTCGGTGAGCAACCCGGCTCTTATTTAGTTGCCGTTAAAATCGAGGTCAATGTGTTAGAGCAAGCGGCTCCTCACTCTCAGTCAGATCCCATTCAGGCACACGAGTTGCCGACTCGAACTGCCCTTCCCCAACTGCAAGAACTTGCCGCTTAAGAGTTGCTTGCCTCATGTCTCGTCGTTCGTAGCCTCAGTCTGAGGTGACTGATTTGGCTACTGACCACCCACCGTCTTCGAGGAACGTTCAGATATGAAACTTCGTTTAGGTCAATATCCCGCCGCGATCGCTCAAGCTGCCCAGCACGTCAATGAGCTAGAGCAAAACATCGCCGAAATTCGTCAGCATCTGGCTCGGCTCGTAAGGCAATGCCGATAGGGTCGTCGCCTTTGAAACTGCCCTCAAAAACGACAACCAGCGCAAAGCTCGCCGCTTTGAAGTGCTGCAAGTCAACCAAGAATATTCTCGCGCGATCGACGCTCTCAACCGCGCCGCCACCGAAAAAGCCAATGCCCTGGCTCACCTTGAGCATTTGCGAAATGAGTTTAGCGTCGCCAAGCTAGAAACCCGACTGACGATCGCCCAACAGCTTACAGGTCTAGAGTCTCGCGAACTCGTTGGGCTATAGTGATCCACGATTAAATCATTCAAAGCAGTAGAGCAAATCAGTTCTACTGCTTTTTTATAGGGCAGACTTCAGACATTAAACTTCTTGCAGAAGTCCGCAGATGCCCTCATCCCCCAACCCCTTCTCCCAAGCTTGAGAGAAGGGGAGCCAGATTTCAAAGTCCCTCTCCCAAATGTGGGAGAGGGATTTAGGGTGAGGGCAGGGACTTTTGCAAGAGGTCCATTGAAGTGACTCATGAAACCTGCTAAAAAAATGACCTTCGCCCAGAGTGAAGGTCACTTAATGGGTTCGAGTTTTTGATAAGAGACTGACAGAAATAGGCGCATTTATGCAAGAACAAATGGTGGATGTGATTCGGGAGTTGATGAAAACGCAGGGCATGAGCATTCGCAAAATCTCTGCCGAAATCGCGAGAGAGCATGGGGGAAGTGCTTTGGGCTACACCCAACAAATCAGTCGCCTCCTAAATGATCCGTCTTACGATCCAAATTTCTCGACTGTTGAGAAGATTTTGACCGCTCTCAAATGTTCTCTGTGGCAAACGAATCAAACCACTGATCTTAAGATTGTAGAAACCCGACTGGATCAATTAAGCGGCGACCTTGCAGACGTGAAATCGACGATCGCGGATTTTTGCCTCGCTCTAGAAGAAATGAGCGATCGATTAAATCTGCCTAATCAACCTCCACCAACTGAGCGGGAATGATAGAATTTTCTCTAGTCGGTATACAAAGCTTCATGAGAATCCTTATTACGCCCCAAGAGCTTGAGCAATTTCGAGCAGACCTGACTAATCACCCCGCCGCTTTAGATGCCCTGAGAGTCATCGAAGACTGTGACGGCGACTTAGAAGACGCGGCGATTGCGCTTGCCATTCGGTCAGGGCAAGAACCTGACATCAACGATCGCTGGCTCGAAGGGTTAGCAAAACGCTGGAGACATATTCTCTGTCAGGCTGACTTAAAAGAAAACCTCGAAGATGGGCTATCTGGGGCAGTTGTGGATGCGATCGCGGCAGACACCGAGATTCCCTCTAAGCTAGTGACACCCGTTGCCATCTATATCCTAAAGACTGGAGTTCAAGATTTTTGTCAGCCCCTAGAAGAAAAGCTGTAAAATTCAATCGAGACATCACAAAATAGTTGCCTTCTGCGATTTCGCCGTTACAATAAACCGCTACACAGGGCAAACATTTTGAGATGCGATGACGTGCATCTGACTTTTGTAAGTGGTGTGAGGCATTATGAAAAGAGAACTGAGACGGATTGAAGAGACCCTGCACCAAATCGATCGTAAAGTACCTGCGTTAACGACCACGGGCGATAGTCTGGTTGGCTCTACCTCCCCTGCTGCAACGATCAAATCAGTGTCTTTTGATTTGCGACCCAAGACCGCAAAAGTCAGTTCTCCACCTGTCATTACTTCGCCTCAGCCTGCGACGGTCGCACCCGATCACATCAAACGCCTCTCTCCATCGGTCGAATCGACTCCAGCTTTAGAACCATGGGTAAAAGCGTTTGTTCAGCCCTTTTTGGTCGAAGAGATTGGGGCAAAAATCCCGAATCTGCCCAAACTCAAAGCACCTAGTTTCAGCAGTCACCGAAACGGGGCAAACCCAGCTCTAGCAACCAACCTGCTGAGTGAAATTCAAGCGATGGTCGAAGGCTGGCAAGCTGAATTGCACAAAATCTTGCAGCAGATTCAAGACTTGTATTTAGAAGGACCGATCGTCGATGGTTGGCTAGAATCTCACTCCCGTGAACCAGAGGTTGACTCATCAGTGTTGCGCCATGCAGAAGTCGATCGCTTGATGGACTATGTAGAAGAAATCTGCTCAACCCAAGATCAGCCAATCGCCTGTGAGTCGCCTCGCACGGGCTATCGGCTCTGCGGTCTTGATCCCGATGGGCAGCTTTGGTCTTATCCTTGCCCCTCTGAGCAGGTCGCCAGTCTCAGCCTTGCGATCGCCCGCTACCAAAAACTCCGCCAACTTCTAGGACGCAAACAAGACTTAGAAACGCGTCTTAATCATCTCGCACAAACGCTGGTCGTCATGCACAGCCACCTCAAAGAACAGGTGTCAAGCAGCGCATCCTAAACTTTATCTCAACTTTACCCAGAATTTTACGGATCTTGATTGTGCCTTGATGTGTTGTGATGTAAACAAGAGACAAGAGGAGAATCCTTTCTTGGGAACTAAACTATGCCTGACCTTCGGGTGTCTGCCATCATTTGCACCCACAATCGAGATCATTATTTGGGAGCGGCGATCGACAGCCTACTCTCCCAAACGTTTGCCGATTTTGAAGTCGTGGTAGTAGACAATGCCTCCAGCGATCGCACCCGTCAAGTCGTAGAAGCCCGGTTAAGCGACTCCCGCTTGGGCTATGTTTATGAGTCAGTGACGGGGCTGTCGATTGCCCGCAACACGGGAGCCAACGCCGCTAAGAGTGGCATCATCGCTTACTTAGATGATGACGCGATCGCCAGTCCTGACTGGTTGCAAACCCTGTGGAACGCTTACCAAGCCAATGAAAAACTTGCGATCGCAGGCGGCAAAGTCACCTTGATTTGGGAGGATGAAACTACGGCTCCGTCCTGGCTCTCAGAGGGGTTAGCCGGAAATCTAGGAGCTTATGACTTAGGCAAGTCTGTTCTTTATATCGATCGCCCCGGACTCACTCCTAGAGGCTTAAACTACTCCGTTCGTCGAACTTTTCTAGAGCAGATTGGCGGATTTGACCCAAATCTAGGTCGCGTCGGAAAAAACCTGCTCTCTAACGAAGAACTTCACATGACAAACCTAGCGCTGCAGACCGGATGGCAAGTTGCCTATTTGCCCGATGCCCTCGTCGCTCATCACGTTTCGCCCGATCGAGTCAGGCGAGGCTGGTTCTTAAGTCGTGGCTGGTGGCAGGGCATCAGCGAGTGCTATCGAGAACAAATTGCGGGCGAGGCAGGGTTTGGGCAATTTCAACGAGGCGGAGAACGGCTGCTGCGCGGACTCTATAAATCAGTCAAATTTGCAGCCGATCCGGCTCAGTGTTTTGAAAATTTAGTCTACAGCTATGGTCAAATTGCCTATTTAAGTAAAGTAACTCAAGGGTTGATCTCTTCAGCTGCCTTGACTCGATAGTTAAAAAACGATATTTAGCAGATTCCAGCAATCTTCTCGATTAAAATCTACACAACTCCCTCTAAGCTTGGTCGGTCTTCCCTGAGTGTGTCTGCAATCAACGTCTCAGTTTTTCACTGGTTTGCATTTCTCGGCTAAAATTCTCTACCCACTCTTGACGCGATTTGCTATGACTGCGATTCAGGTTTCTACTAATCCTGCGCCCCAGGCAGCTAACTCAGTTCGGTTGCTGATTCAGGACGCTTATAACCAAGGTGCCACTGCTCTCTATATGCAGATTGGTCGCACCCCGTTTTATCGCGTTCACGGAAAGCTGATCTCGCAAGACCATTTGCCGATTCTCACGCCCGATCGCTTCAGTCACTATGTGCAAGAGGTGCTGAATCCTGAGCAACTCAAACATTACCGCGAAGCCCAAAAGCTCGATACGAATGCTCAAATTCCAGGCTTTATGCAAGCGCGAGTCAACTGCGGTCCGACGACGCAGGGGGTACAGGCGATGAGCCTAAGCTCGATCGTGCTAGACCTCCCCAGTGAGCTAGAGCGGCAGGGCACGATTCGGGCAATGGTTGATGATGGCTGTAAAAAAGGGGCTTCTGATATTCACCTGCAAGTCGGTGAGGTGCCGCGCTATCGCATCCAGGGGCATATTCGGCTTCAAGAGCAATATGGAACGCTGACACCCCAGCAGTTCGAGGAGTTTTTAGGAGAAGTCTTATCGGCAGAGCAGATAGAGCAGTTTCGCAAACGCCAAGAGTTAGACACTGCCATCTTTTATAAAGGATTGGTGCGCTGTCGAGTCAACTGTGCTCAATCGATCATGGGTGGCGTGATGGTGCTGCGATTAATCTCTCTAGAGGTGCCGACGATCGCCAAAATGGGGCTTCCTGATGTCTTGACCAAATTGGTAGAAGAGCGGCAAGGTTTGATATTGGTGACCGGACCGGTCAACTCTGGCAAGTCTACGACTTTGGCGGCGATGCTGCGTCACGTCAACGATTCGCTGTCGCGTAAGATTGTGACGATCGAAGACCCGATCGAATATGTTCACACCTCGAATCAGTGTCTAATTACACAGCGAGAAGTCGGACTGCACACGCAGGAATTTAAAGAGGCACTGCGAGCAGCCCTGCGGCAAGACCCAGACATTATTTTGATCGGGGAGATGCGCGATCGGGAAACCGTCGATACCGCAATTCGAGCTGCTCTCACAGGGCATCTAGTCCTCGGCACCCTCCACACTAAAGGAACGGTGAATGCTGTTAAGCGATTGCTCAATTTCTACTCGCCTGAAGAACAGGATATTGTCCGACTGCAAATCGTGGAAGGATTGCGGGCAGTCATTGGTCAGGCACTGGTGCCAACGGTAAAAGGAGGACGAATTGCCGCTCTAGAAATCATGCTCAACACGGACACCATCCGCGACTACCTGCAAAAAGGCAGCATTGACGAAATCTATCAACTGATGGAAGAGGGCAAAGACGGCTCTCAAACGCTCAATCAGGCGCTTTTTGACCTTTATGAAAGCGGGATGGTCAGCCAGAGTGATGCTGTGTCAGTTGCGCTCAACCCAGAAGATCTCAGCTACATGATGAAGAACTACACTCGTCGCTCTAGTCGCTCTGGTTTGATGACGACTGAATATTTCAATAAACCTCCGACTTGAGAAAACAAGTTCCCCTCAAAGTTTTGCACAGAAGTAAAGGAAGTACAAAGTTTGTGCCTCCTTTTTTTGTCGGCTTACTAAAAAGTTTCGGAACACTCACCAAGGCTGAATTTCGTCCAATTATTAAGATTCTGGTCGTTATATTTTTTTACAACTAGGATGTTACGAAGTGTTGAGAGGTCAGTGTAGCCATTGCTCGAAATCAAGAATGTGATGCTGCTCGTTTTTGAAACCTATAGTCAGAGCCTTCTTGGGCATCTCCGATCTCACCTTTCTCAAAAGTTAAGATATTCTGTTGCCAAAGTTTACTTAACTTAATAAAGTGAGGTAAGATGACCCGGTAAGTACAAATTCTCATTCACTCAGCTCTCCTGCCTTCCTGACATCACTCCGCAAGTGGGTTCGTTACTCTTCAACCTCTTCCTTGTGATCAATGGGCTTCTCAACAGGTCTGGTGCAGGTGCGTTACATCAAACAGAACCCTCTCCCTTCATCCCTACACTTTTGTTCTCATGATGAGTACTCAATTTCCTTGGTTAACGACCATCATCTTGTTGCCCCTGGCAGCCTCTCTCTTTATTCCGGTCATTCCTGACAAGCAAGGCAAAACGGTTCGTTGGTATGCTCTTAGCGTCGGTCTGGCTGACCTTGTGCTGATGGTTTACGCCTTCTGGAAGCACTACGATTTTCAGAATCCTGGCTTCCAACTCGCTGAAAGCTATGCCTGGATGCCTCAAATTGCGATCAACTGGTCACTGGCGATCGATGGCATCTCAATGCCCCTCGTCGTCCTCACGGGGTTGGTGACGACTCTCTCCATTCTGGCAGGCTGGAAAGTCACCGAAAAACCACGCCTGTTCTACTTTCTAATGCTGGTAATGTACAGCGCTCAAATCGGCGTATTCTGCGCCCAGGATATGATTCAGTTCTTCCTGATGTGGGAAATTGAACTGGTTCCTGTGTACATTTTGATCGCGATTTGGGGCGGACCCAAGCGTCTGTATGCGGCAACTAAATTTATTCTCTACACCGCGATCAGCTCTATTTTTATCTTGGTTGCTGCTTTAGCAATGGCTTTTTCTGGGGACCATGTGACCTTCAACATGACCGAGCTAGGGCTAAAAGAGTATTCACTGACGTTTGAATTGCTGGCATACGCTGGGCTTCTAATTGCCTTTGGGGTCAAGCTGCCGATTTTCCCCTTTCACACCTGGCTACCCGATGCTCACGGCGAGGCATCTGCTCCCGTCTCGATGATTTTGGCAGGCGTTCTGCTCAAGATGGGTGGCTACGCGCTGATTCGCATGAACATGGAGATGCTGCCCAACGCTCACGTCTTTTTCGCCCCGGTGCTGGCTATCTTGGGGATCGTCAATATCGTCTACGGAGCGCTGGCTTCGTTCGCTCAACGTAATCTAAAGCGACGCATGGCTTACTCCTCGATTTCGCACATGGGGTTTGTGATTTTGGGTCTTGCCTCGTTTACTGAGATTGGCACGAGTGGCGCAGTGCTTCAGATGGTGTCTCACGGACTGATTGCGGCGGCGCTGTTTTTCTTGGCAGGAGTCACCTACGATCGGACTCACACGCTCGACCTTGACGAACTAGGCGGTTTGGCGAAGAAGATGCCGATGGTGTTTGCTCTGTTTACCGTTGGGTCGATGGCATCGCTAGCACTGCCCGGAATGAGCGGCTTTGTTGGAGAGCTGGCAGTGTTTCTCGGATTTACGACGAGCGATGCCTACAATCCGACTTTCAAAGCTGTGGTCGTGTTGTTGTCAGCAGTGGGTCTGATTGTGACTCCGATCTATCTGCTGTCGATGCTGCGTGAAGTGTTTTATGGTCAGGAAGGAAAGGCAGTCGCTGGAGAATTTCTTCTGGATGCAAAGCCTCGCGAATCGTTTATTGCAGCGTGTTTGCTCGTGCCGATTATCGCGATCGGCTTATATCCAAAGCTGATTACTCAGACCTATGATGTCAAGACCGTTCAAATCGCCGCTCACGTTCGGAACTCGATTCCACTTGTGGCTGGCAAATCTCCAGACGATCTTGCTCACTTCTCGGTTGCTCCAAACCTCTCAATCTCTTCACCGAGTAGGTTATTGGGTATTGTGAAGTAATTCTCCACCCATTTTTAGTAGAAAAGTTGGAACCAGTCTGCTGCCTAGAAAAGTGCCGGACTGGTTTTTCGTTGTGGCATTTCAATTAAAAGATGATTTCGGGAATTTGACTGAGATTACTGTAGAAGTCATCATTGAATGGGTGCGACCTCTACTTGATTTAGTAGGTCAAGCATGATATCACTGAGTGAGGCAACCAAGAGGTGGTGAGTATGAGCGCTCAATTGCTGAGTCAAGAAGGGACGCAAGTCAGGATAGAAGTGACGATAGACCTGAGTCATTCGCTGCTGACCAGTGAAGAAGCGATTCAGGAAAGCCTCAACGAGGCGGGTCGTATTGCCACTACAGCCGCTCTTGAGTATCTGGACACCGACGGTTCAGCCATTGAGATTGCCGGAGAGGTGATGCGAACCAAAGGCAAGCAGCCCAAAGCGTATCAAACGCCCTACGGAGAAGTCGTGATTGAACGCCATGTCTATCAGCGCTCTGGAGGCGGGAAAACGGATTGTCCGCTAGAGCGAGCGTCTCGCATCATCATCACCTCCACGCCTCTGTTTGCGAAACAAGTGTCCTCGAAACTGGCGTATAGTTCCGCCCGAGACGTGCAGCGAGACTTGGCTGAGAATCATCAACGCCCGGTCGCCGTGTCCTACATCCAGCGTCTCAGTGAAGCGGTGGCCACGATCATTGAGGTGAAAGAAGAAAGTTGGGACTATGTGCCCCCTCAACTAGACGCTGAAATTGCCAGTGTTGCCATTGGCTTAGATGGCACCTGTATGCTGTTGTGCGACACCGGATGGAGAGAAGCCATGGTCGGCACTGCCCATCAGTCTGTATGACGCGTTTGGAGACCGACAACACACCATTTATATGGGAGCCACCCCCGAATATGGCAAGGCGACGTTTCTGGAACGGCTAGA
>NZ_LXYR01000048.1 GCF_001650195.1 Phormidesmis priestleyi BC1401
AGACTCTGTGGCGTGACCGCCACGCGGGAACCCCTTTTACATCCCCATGCTTAAAAGACAGGGGCTTTAAGGGTTCCCCAGCCCTCCATTCCGGTAAGTGGGTGGCGATCGAGCTTCCCAATTCAACTCAAAGATCTGATAAGGGAATGTCTCAAACAGCGATTGACCTTGCCGCAAAGACAGACTTTCGTTTAGTGTTGCTCTCGATTGCAATCTCAATAATCGGTTCCTATACGGCTTTGGATATTGCAGAGCAGATTGTGCCGTCACACGGGCAGAGTCGCTGGTGGCTCATTGGCAGTAGTCTAGCTCTCGGCATTAGCATCTGGTCGATGCACTTTACCGCAATCTTGGCGCACCAACTGGCTGCCCCGGTGAGCTATGACTTTGGCATCGTCGTGCTGTCGCTCGTTGCGGCAGTCTTGGGATCTGGCTTGGGCTTTTGGGCGGTTACTCGGCAAAGACCGATCGGGTGGCTCTCTCTGATTAGCGGCGGCTTATTCATCGGCACTAGCATTGTGGCGATGCACTATGCAGCGATGGCAGCCCTGCGGGTAGCGGCGACTCAGCAATATCAGCTAACGCAAATTATTTTGGGGGTTGTGATCGCGATCGCAGCCTCGATCGCGTCGCTGAAGCTGGCGTTTCAATCTGGGCGGGTCGAGGCAACGGTGCGGCAGTGTCAGCACTTAGTAGGAAGCGCCCTGCTGATGGGCAGTGCCATTTCAGGAATGCACTACATTGCAATGTCGGGTGTGCGGTTTTATTTTGCGCCGCTGACCGTGCCCAAGTCTGCGACGCTCGATGGATCGCGGCTGGCGACGGTGATTGGCATCGCGGCTCTGATGGTCTTAACGCTGGCGCTGCTGGCTTCTTTTTTTGGGCGACGGTTGAGCGCAGAGTTAGCCCGCGTTGAGGCACTGCGCCAAAGTGAAGAACGGTTAGAACAACTCATTCAGCAGAGAACTCAGGAGCTTCAGCAAGAGAAGTTAGCGTCTGAAGCCGCTAACCAGGCGAAAAGCGCGTTTCTTGCCAACATGAGTCATGAGCTTCGCACTCCGCTCACCAGCATTATTGGCTTTTCGAGCGTGTTGCTTCAAGAGGTGTTTGGCTCGATCAATGAGCGACAACGAGAATATTTGCAGCGCGTCTCAGCCGGAGGCTATCAGCTTCTTGATTTGATTAACGACTTGCTAGATTTGTCTAAAATCGAAGCCAATCGAGAAGAGTTGGTCTTAGAAACCGTCGGCGTTGAAGAGATTTGCGAAACCTGTCTCTCGATCGTGCGAGAACAAGCGGCTCGACGCGGACTAGACTTATCCCTTACTATCAGTCCTGATGCCTCGACTTGCCTGGCTGACAAACGGCGACTCGTTCAAATCTTGCTCAATCTGTTGTCCAACGCCATCAAGTTTACAGACACAGGTTCGGTGACGTTAGCGGTGGATAAAACAGAAACCTCAGTTCAGTTCCTCGTCACCGACACTGGAATTGGCATTCCTGAGTCAGAACTATCAAAACTATTTCAGCCGTTTCAGCAGCTTGATAGCGGCATCGATCGCAAATATCAAGGCACAGGGTTGGGGTTAGCGCTGTCGCAAAAGCTTGCCCAACTCCACGGCGGTGAGATCACGGTAAAGTCAACACCAGAGCAGGGAAGCTGCTTTATGCTGTCTCTGCCTAGAGTTGGATGAGTCGCATAAATCTCCTAAGGAACGTGGATTGATTAAGGTGCAACTTCTCACCCTCACCCTAGCCCTCTCCCTGGGGAGAGGGCTAGGGTGAGGGTAAAATCTGTGCTTCATAGATCACTTGCACCACGCCTTGATAGCTGTCTATTTCGCTCAACTCGGTCAGCAAATCGGTGAGAATTCCGACTAAAAAAACCGTGCACTCATTTTGCAAAGTAAATCTTGCGATCGCGCTGAGTGTCAAAGAGTCTACAGATTTTATCGTCGCCTCCACCAAACAAAGCTGGCGCTCGTCAACCCCACTAATGGAACTGCAACCAGTGCAATGAATCCTAAAACACTGGCTTGCTCGTTTGTGAGGGTGATGCGCCGATTTTTTAAGTCTTTAGGGCGAATCGATAACGGCTGCTGGTCTTGCTGACTCAACCAGCTTACTGAGTTGACAAACACGTCTCCGTTAAGATATTGACCAAACAGCCCGTCGGTGGCGAACGTAGAGTTGCCAAAGACGATCAGGCGCGACTCTTTAGTGCCTTGAACAAAGGGCGGGGTCGATGGAGTCGGGCTTGGAGATCCTGAAGGACTGACCGACGCTTGAGGAGACGAGCTAACTGATGGAGTTGAAGATACTGAAGGAGTGGGAGATGGAGATCCCGACGCTTGAGGAGACGGGCTAACCAATGGTGACGGACTCGGTTGAGCAGAGGGCGTGACTTGGCGAGTGAATGCTGCGCCGATCGCGATCGGTCCCGGTCGATCGCCATCATCTAATTTGAGAGGCTGCTCTTTGAGATTGCTTTCTGCCCAACTGTTGGGATCAGTCAACAACAGAGGCGTTGATTGCACCCCCAGAACCGGAGTGATGTCTAAAGGACGCGCCAGTGGATAAATTGAGTTGCTGTTGCGAAAGTCTTTGGTGATCGGGTGGTCACCATATTGCGCGATTACAACCGCTGTCGGACCCTTACCGCGAACTTGACGATCGGAGGCATTGATCACGACTCGATCGTCCAATTTAACGCCCCACAAATTGAGCAGATTATCCAGTCCCGATTTAATCGGGGGGTCAACCGCGACGAGCAGATTTCCACCCTGATTGAGATAGTCTTGCAGCACCTTTGTCTCTGCCTCTGGCAACGGGCGAACCGGACCTACGACCATCACCGCCGCCGCATCTGCCGGAACTTTGTCGGTGAGTCCCAAATTGAGGGGTTCACCGACAAAATTCTTATCTTTGAGCGCTTGAGCAGCCTGGGAAATGGCACCTTGTCCTGCGTCGAGCGATCGTTCTCCGTGTCCTTGCAGAAAATAGAGTTTAGACTGGCGATCGCGGGTGAGTTGCAAAATTCCGCTAGTGATGCGGTTTTCAGAGAGGCGAATCTGAGGGCTGATGCTCTGCACAAACTGTCTGCGCTTACTCGACTGCAACTCTAGATAGACATCTCGGTTTTCGCCACTGTTTTTGATCCCAAACGACGTTGCCAAGCCGGGATTAGCTTCGGGGTCAATAAACTCAAACAAGAACTTAGGGTTTTGTCGCTGATAGTTCTCTAACAAATCTCGGTCTTGAGAATTTTGTTGACTGTCAAAAATCCATACTTTTACCGCTTGGGGCAACTCTTTTACCACTTGCTGAGACTCTGGCGAGAGAGTGAATAGTTGCCCTTCGGTTAAATCAATTCTCGTCGGGTGACGACTCACTGAGAAGTTGAGCAGCCCCAGAATCACAAAAACGGCGATCGTGCTAACCAAAGCATTGGTGCTAACTTGGGTCGATCGACGGCTCCAAAATTGGGGTTGCCGTGCATCGCCTCCGCGACCTAAAAACACCACCCACAGCCCCATAATCACGATGCCGCTGATGATTAGCCCCAGCGGAATCGAAGTCCAACCGCCTGAAACGACCCCGGCTGAGATGCCCATAATTGACAGAAGAGGACCGGACCAAAACAGAGTTCTCCAGTATTTAAGGAGTGCAGGACGGGGCTGTGAGGTCTTCATAAAAATCACTAAGAACGTTGGAATCGCAATGCGTCGATCGATTGGGCAGTCAGAAAGATTCCGAGAAAAATATAACTAGCAAACAACACTAAACTACTCGTATCAACTACGCCTTGAACTAAGTTTGTGTAATGCTTTAGCAGAGATAAGTTAAATAGCGCATCTCCTACGATGCCACCAAAGTTTTTGGCTAATTCGCTAATAATCCACAAACAGAGGACTAACGCGAAGGTGAGAATCGCCGCTAAAATAGTGCTATCTGTTAAAGACGACACAAACATTCCGAGTGAGAGCACCGAGGCAGCCAGTAAGATTAGCCCTGCGTGACCCAAAAGAATGACGCTGAGTGGAACGGGAGGATCTACGCCATTGAGCGCGATCGCTTCATATAACAGCAATGGCAGCGACATCGTGATGAAGAATGTCAGTACTCCTAATAATTTTCCGATCGCGACTGCCCAATTGGTGATTGGAGACGTTGCCAACAATTCGAGTGTGCCACGTTTGCGTTCGTCAGCGTAAAGCCCCATCGACAAAATCGGCAACACGAACAGCGACAGCGAACCCATCACGCCCAGATATGTGCGAAGCAACTCATAGGGGACATCGATCGGAGAAATCGGAACCCCAGACTGAGCTTGAAGATCGACATAGTTGCCTTGATCGATTACGCCATCAAAAGCGGCTTTGAACAGAATGCCAGCCAAGATCCAGTAAATAGTCGCGATCGCATACGCCAACGGGGACGCAAAATAGCTTTGTAACTCGCGTCGATAAATTGCCAAAACGTTGTACGCCAGCATTTTCATTTAGGGTGTCTCCTCGATCGCTTCATCAGACGGCTCGACTTCAGATGCATTCTCGACAGGCGTTTCTTCGGTCGTAAGCTGCAAAAACACGGTTTCTAAACTTGCCTGCACTCGCCGCATCTCATACAGTCCTAACTGATGACTGACGAGCGCTGTCGCGATCTCTGAGCCTAGCTCCGTTTCAGACCCAGAGACGACTTTGATTTTGAGACGATTTTGAGGCAGTAAATCGGTGGACATTGGCTCGATCGCAGTCACTCCCTGCACGGCTTGCAAGCATCGCTGCACTGATTCAAAGTCTCCCTCGACTTCTAGCTCATAGCCCGACCCGCCCATCAACTGAGTCATCAAACGTTCGGGCGTGTTGGTTGCCACTACTTGACCATGATTGATAATCGCAACGCGGCTACACGTCATGCTGACTTCGGGCAAAATGTGCGTCGAGAGAATCACAGTGTGATCTCCCGCCAGGTTTTTGATTAAATTTCGCACCTCAATGATTTGTCGCGGATCGAGTCCGACGGTCGGTTCATCCAAAATAATGACCGGGGGATCGTGGACGATCGCTTGAGCAATGCCGACTCGTTGCCGAAACCCTTTGGACAGTTTGCGAATAATTGTTTTGCGTTTTTCGAGCAGATTGCAGCGTGTTAAAGCTGACTGAATTCGCTGGGGACGATCGCCCGCATTGACACCCTTGATTTGAGCCACAAAACTGAGATATCCCTCAACGGTCATGTCAGGGTAGAGCGGCGGTGATTCGGGCAGATAGCCGATGCGCTGCCGCACTGCCATTGAGTCTTTATGCACCTCAAATCCGGCGACTTTTGCTGTCCCACTGGTTGCAGGCAGATAGCCCGCCAGAATTCGCATCGTCGTCGTTTTTCCGGCTCCATTGGGTCCTAGAAAGCCCAAAATTTCACCCGGCTCGACCGAAAACGTCACATCGGCGATCGCGGAGGTGGAGCCATAAACCTTGCTGAGATGTTCAACGTCGATCATAAAGTGCAGGTTGAAGAGGTTGCCCTTGCAGTCTGGCAGAATAGCAGACTTTGAATGCCATTGAGCAAAAAATTAATACCCCGATCGAGACGTTGAGCAGAACTGAGTGGTTGCCCGATCGCTCAGATTAAGCGAGAGTTGGCTTAAGGACAAAACAAGTGGCGAGTAGGAATTGCCCCAACTGCCTTTGGCGTAATTCATATCGACAGGTCAATAAGCTCGATCGAGAAACTCACGAACGACTTCCAGAGACTTATAAACGAGTTCCAGAGACCCATAAACGAGTTCCAGAGACCCATAAACGAGTTCCAGGGAATCACGAACGAGTTCCAGACACTCATGCACGACTTTGAGAGACTCATAAACGAGTTCCAGAGACTCATGAACGACTTTGAGAGACTTGTAAACGAGTTCTAGAGACTCATGAACGACTCTCAGAGACTCATGAACGACTTCCAGAGACTCATGAACGACTTCCAGAGACTCATGAACGAGTCCGAGAGACTCACGAGCGAGTTCGAGGAGGTGAGTTAGTCACAATCTCACCTCCTCGAAAAATTTCCGTGGAATCTGGATTGTTCTGGGAGGCAAATCCCAGGCATTTGTACCAGCATTCAGTGATTTAGGACGATCGCAACCTCAGCCATTCACCACCTGACGATTTAGAGGCTCGTAGGTTAGGTTTCAGCAAGCGTTGAGGGCACTCTACCAAAGCCATCGCGCAACAAAAGCTGACACAAAAGCTGACCCATAGACACAGGAAAGCAGTATGTCCAACTTCGACTCCACCAAAAAACGACTCGCTGATTTGCTCCGGGACATTGTTTCCGGCAAAATTCAACTTCCTGATTTTCAGCGAGGCTGGGTGTGGAAAGACGAAGGCATCCAATCGTTGTTGGTGAGCATTGCTCGTGCCTTCCCGATCGGAGCCGTCATGATGCTAGAAGCAGGCGGCGATACTCGCTTCAAAGTTCGCCCTGTCGAAGGGCTGGACACAACCCAAATCAAACCTGAAGACACCGAACAACTGATTCTCGATGGTCAACAACGCCTGACCTCTCTCACGCAAGTGCTGATGCTCAAGCAGCCTGTGGACACTCGCACGAGTACAGGCAAATCCCTCAAGCGTTATTACTACATCGACATCGAACTTGCCCTGACTGGAGAAGAACATTATGAAACTGCTGTCATCGGGGTAGACGAGAACCGGATTATTAAAGAAAACTTCGGTCGTGACATCAAACTCGATCTCAGCACTCCAGAAAAGGAATACGAGAACTTTTACTTCCCTTGCAATCAAATTCTCAACTCTGACGACTGGGAGGAAGGACTCCTAGCCTACGATGCTGCAAAGTTCGGGCAGTATGCCGTATTCCGCAGACAAGTCTTGAATGAATTCCGTAACTACACCGTCCCGATCATCGAACTGAGTAAAGAAAACAAAAAAGAAGCAGTCTGCTTGGTCTTCGAGAAAGTCAATACTGGCGGCGTTGCCCTATCCGTGTTTGAGCTTGTTACAGCGACTTATGCTGCTGATAACGCCAACCTGCGAGACGAGTGGTACGGCAACGCGAAAGAAAAGATTGAAGGCATTCACCAAACACTTTCAAAGCAGGCATTACTAAAAGAGGTACAGCCCACCGAATTTTTACAAGCGCTGTCTCTGCTGCATACCTGGGAAAAGCGTCAGGCAGATCTTGCATCAGGCAAAACAGGCAAGCAAGTAACGGGAGTCAGTGCCAAGCGTGAAGCCGTCTTATCCCTACCCCTAGCTAACTATCGGCAGTGGAAAAGCAAGCTGACTGACGGCTTCCGAAAAGCGGCAAAGTTTCTCCGAAAAGAATCTTTCTTCTCAACCCGTGATCTACCGTATAGCACTCAATTAGTGCCGCTTGCTGCCGTCTTAGCTCTGCTGGGCGATGACTGGCTCCAACCCAGAATCTATGACAAACTTGCCCGTTGGTTTTGGTGTGGCATCTTGGGAGAGCTTTATGGGGGAGCTGTTGAGACGCGAATGGCGCTCGACATTCAGGAACTTATGGACTGGGTAAGAGGGGGCGATCGAGAACCCGTCACCGTCCGCGATGCTAACTTCCAACCTGCTCGTCTAGAAACTCTCCGCTCTCGCAACAGCGCTGCTTACAAAGGAATCAGCGTGTTGGTTCAGCGACAAGGAGCCAAAGACTTCTTCTGGAAATCTACCATTCGCGACCTTGCCGAAACCGACTGGAAAGAAAACCAACTTGATATTCACCACATCTTTCCTAAGAAGTGGTGCGAGAGCTACGACATCCCGCCTGCCCGTTACGACTCGATTCTCAACAAAACCCCGATCTCCTCCAAAGCAAACCGCACGATCGGGGGCAAGGCTCCCAGTGAATATCTAAACCAGCTTCAAACCCATGAGACCGTTCAGTTAGACGATGCAGGGATGGATGCCATCTTAGTGACTCACTGCATTGACCCCACCGCGCTGCGCCAAGATGACTTTGAAGGGTTTATCAGTTCGCGCAGACAAGCCTTGTTGGTCAAAATCGAGACCGCTATGGGCAAGTCGATCGTGATGTCTAACGAAGTCGTTCCCGAAGACGAAGCAGACGAAGAGGAGTGAGCCACATCGTCCTACACCGACCCAGAATACTAAGGCAAATATTTATAAGAACGATGGTAGTCCTGTTTAGGAAAGAGTAGAGAATAGTCAAGCAATACTAGGAGATTTGCAGAATGATCTGCCCGTCTCAGTTCATTTTTCTCTATCCTTTCTTAGATAGCACTACCGTGGCGTGAAACTACCAAATCCTGATAGGGCAATTATTTCTCCAGATAAGCTGGAAGGCTATTCTCTCAATTCCAATCACCCAGAGGGTCGCCACAAAGCAACTGTGTTTCAATCTGCGCTGGGCATTGGGCTAGAACAAGCTGAGGAGCTATGGGCTGCTCTGCGCCAAGCCCTCAAGTCCGAAGATGCCCTATCCACTAAACGCAATCCTTACGGGCAGAAATACCAAATCGATTTTGAAATGACACGCGAAGGTAAAAACGCCATCATCAGAAGTATCTGGATCGTCAGACAGACTGAAGACTTTCCTCGCCTCGTCACCTGCTACATTCTCTAACCTCCAGGAGACCATACAATGAAACTCTTAGACGTAGTAGCGCTCACCCAAGACTTACCTGATCTCAACCTTCATAAAGGTCAAGTCGGCACTGTTATCGAGGTGTATGAGACAGGAGCTTTTGAGGTCGAATTTGTTGACCTCAAAGGCAAGACTTATGCTGTAGAAACCTTAAATGCTCTTCAGTTAATGCAGCTTTACTATGCTCCCCTTCCCCAAACCACTTGAATCTTGGAAGTCAGTAGGGAGGCACAATTATTTGTAGGACAGGTCAGCGATAGCGTAACCCATGCGTGTGTCCAACCTACATCCATCCCACATTTAATTCCACTTACCTACTTAATGCCAGGATCTAGCGAGTTTTTCCCAGCCCTTATCGCTTCATCCTGATTGCGGCATCGACAAATGCCTGAAATAATCGTTGATGAGCGGGATCTTGAGCCGACATTTCTGGATGCCGCTGAAGCCCAAACATCCACGGATGATGCTGATGCTCGATCGCTTCTATCAACCCATCTGAATCAGGCTGGGGACAGCAACGAGCCGGAAGTAAAAAGGGGTGAGAAAACGATGCAGCGCTCAACGCAGAGGTCAAGGAGGCGGCACTGTTGGAGAAAAAATGCCTAAGAAAATTAGAGAACTAAAGGCAATGCTGCGTAGAGTAGGTTTTAGCTGTGTGCGAATTCGAGGAAGTCATGAGCGGTGGGTTCATCCAGAATTACCAGAATTGCCGATTACATTAGCAGGGAAGGATGGAAAAGATGCTAAACCTTATCTAGAGAAGTTAGTCGATGATGCTCTACAACAGCTAGAAAACAAGGAGCAAGAAGATGAGCCAATTTAAGTATCGAGTTAATATTGTTTGGTCTGACGTGGATCAGAGCTATCTCGTGGAGTTGCCAGAGTTTGCAACAGAGATTCAGCGCTATTTTACGGATGGTGAGACTTACGAAGCGGCTCTAAAAAATGCTCAGGAAGTGTTGGAACTGTTAGTTGAAAGTTATCAAGCTGAAGGACAAACACTTCCACAGCCTCAAACTTTACAAGTTGCTTAGAGAGCGATCGCACCTGCTCCGCTTACTGATCGTCTTCAAGGTCGATGGTAAAATTATCATTCAAAAGATGGCAAGATACCGTTAGTATTCATAACTTTGGCGACAACCGACGAGTGATGCTAGCAACTAAATTTTTTCAACCCTTATCGCTTCATCCTGATTGCAGCATCGACAAATGCCTGAAATAATCGTTGATGAGCGGGGTCGTGAGCCGACATTTCTGGATGCCACTGAAGCCCAAACATCCACAGATGACGTTGATGCTCGATCGCTTCTATCAACCCATCAGGGGCTTTTGCCGCAACTTTCCAGTCGATCGACAGATTCTTTACAGATTGATGATGCCAAGTGACGATCGTCGCCTCAGTGGTGCCGAGAATGTCAGCTAATCGGCTTTCGGGCAGAATATAAACTTCGTGCTGAGTCGGGCGACGGGGATGATCGAGCCGATGCGCGATCGCCGTTCCATAAATCTCTGGCACATGAGTCACCAAATCGCCGCCACTCGCCACATTCAGCATCTGCATTCCCCGACAAATTCCTAGCACTGGAATCGAGGCAGTTAGCGCGAGTTTCGCTAGGGCAAATTCAAAATCGTCTCGATCGGGGTCAACCGAATAAATCGTTGGATGGGGCATTCCACCATATAAAGTCGGACTGATATCACCGCCTCCGGGCAGAATTAATCCGTCTAATATTGCAAGAATCTGTCTAAGCTCAGGTTGATTGGGTGGCAGCAAAATTGGAGTTCCACCAGCCGCCTGCACCGCATCGACATAAGTTCCGGGTAGGCAAAGTTCGCCTGCCTCGTTGCGGCTGTGATTTGGGATTCCGATGATCGGCGAAGCCATGATTGAAAGGTGAAGAGTCTAATTTCTATTGTGCCTTTAGCTAGATGCACTTGTATAAAAACGCAATGCAAAGCGCCAGAAGAATCGAGACGCGAAGAGAAGGGCGATCGCCAGAAAAGCGGCTGCGATCGTCCATCCCACATTTGTCCGACCCAACATCGCTTCCGAAGGAACCGTCGTCAAAAACGCCACGGGCACCACAAATGTGAAGAAGAATCGATAGGTGGCAGGATACGCCGCCATCGGAAATCGACCCGCTTCGAGCAACCCTCGCAGCACTTCGGTGACGTTGTAGATTTTCACAAACCAGATGCTGGTCGCCCCCAACATAAACCACAGGCTATAAAGAATCGCCAACCCAAAGGTGAGCGGAATCAAACTCAACAAATAGCCTTGAAGTGCAACGCCCAAACGGCTCCCAGCATAAATAACCACAATCAGCCCAAACATCAGATCAGGCAAACCCCACGGCGACAGCGTATGAGTAGACAGCCAAAACTGTGAACTAATCGGCTTGAGCAGGACAAAATCCAGCGTTCCGGTCTGCACATGACGCACGATGCGATTGAGATTAGGAGCCAAAAACGTCGCCGAAAAGCCTTCTAGCAGCGTGAAAACTCCGACCACGATCAGCGCTTCTTCCCATCGCCAACCCGCAAATGTGTAGCCCGTTCGGTAGAACAAAAACAATCCGAATAGACTCCCGGCGAGTCCGCCCAGACTCGTGAATGCTGCCACCAGAAAGTTTGTACGATACTCAAGTTCCGCCGCGATCGACGTGCTCCAAAACAGGGTCAACAAGTTCCAATATCGCTGCATTGTTAAGCCCCCATTCCCGAATATTGCTTGAGTCCTTTGCGCCAAAGCCATCGATTTAGCCCAAAGAACACCACACTCCAAATCAGCATCACCAAAAATCCTTGCCCAATATTGGTTGGCAATCCAACTAAAATGCTGGCTGGAAAATTCACCAGGTAGGGAAATGGAGTGAAGAGCGCGATCGTTCTCACCACGGGCGGAAATACTTCTAATGGTGCAATCACTCCCGACAAGAATAGGTAAAACAAAAACCAAAACTCTTGAATAGAACTCGCACGCTCCGTCCAAAATGACAGCATCGCAAACGTGTATTGAATGACAAACTGTAGCGCAAACGCTAAGATAGTCGCGATCGAGAATAAAAAGAGATTACTAGAACTCGGCAACCAGAGTGCAGCCGGATACAGTAAAAAAAACAACCCAATTAACAGGAATGCAAACGGCAATCGCGCAAATTTTTCTGATATGTGAGAGATGACGTGATAGAAAGCAGGGTCGATCGGCTGCATCAACCGAAACGATAGTTTGCCCTCGACGACTTCTCGCTCAAACTCCCAAATCACCCAGACCACAGTTAACTGTCTGACAAGAAACACGGCTAAAAAATAGCGGGCAAAGTCGGTTGGAGACAAGCCAAAATTGCCCTGCTGGGCTGCCTGAGTCCACACGCCCATGAGAATGATTGGCAACGAACCAGATAGCACCCACAAGATGAGTTCTGCGCGATACTCCACCATATAGGCGTAGTAAACGAGCAACATGGTTTTGATGACTCTAAATAGTCGTTTCATCGCTTTTGATTAACTGGGGTACGTCACTGATCGTTGATTCTAACTGGGGGAGAGGGGCGAAGCGATCGCTGCTTTGGCTTTTTCGTCGATCGAGCTTTTGTGCTTCCAAATAGGTTTGAAAGATTTCGTAAGCTGTATCGCTCAGATTTCTGGGTCAGGAGTTTTGGTGGGCTCATCAAAGCGATCGATGATTTCGCAAATTTCACGGGCTGTAAGAGTGGTTTCGTCGGATTTAGAATAGAGGGTGACAAGCAGAATGCGGATTTTGTCTCATAATTGGTCAATGACCCGATAGCCCGCACCGTTGCCTTTTTGAATGTCACTGTTTTTGACACGAACTTTGAAAGCGGTATAAGTCGTGCTAGGAATTTGATCGCCAGGACAGTTGCTACTTTCGAGGTCATCGAACAGAGGTTGTAGATCAGACCGAATAATGCGATGACGTTTGGCTAACTTGCGAAGTTGTCCTTGAAAATCGGGTGTGACTAAAATTTGAATGGATGGAAATTCAGTCATCCATTTCATTCCAAAGTTCAGAGATAGGCTTCAAGTTGCCTTCTTTGGCTTGTAAGGAAATCCGCAGATGGGCAAAGATGAGTTCATCTGGGTCGTCGTCAGGATCGCTTGGAGCGCGCAAATCTGCTTCTGTGAGAGATGGATTGTCAGGGAGGTCGATCGTGGTTTGCATAATTTTGATGAGTTGAATTTATTTCACATTTTCGCTTACGCCTTCGAGGAATGCGATTGCACCTTTCGCCCAAACATTATTTTCCGCAAAATGTTCGCCAACTTTGACACTCGCTTTTTTGCCGCCCTTCCAAAGCCGTTTCAGGTCGAGAAAACTTTTCCAGCGGGCAGGAGGCAGTTGCTTGGCTTGGACAGTGATGGTCTGAGCGGCGGCTTCGGGAGTAGTGACGGTGGGGTAGTGGGTTTGCAGATCGGTGAGGAAGGCTTGGAAGTCAGTGAGAAGGATCTCGAAGGTTTGTTCGGTGGTGTTATTTTGAGTTTCGATGTAGGTATCGATTTGCTCGAAGACTTGAACTTTCTGGGCGTTGGGAAAGTTGTATTTGGAACTGTTCGTCATTTGATTTTTTTCTAGTTTGGCTAAGTGGGTTCTGGTCTTGTCTTAGTTCCAGAGTCGTTGAATGGAGTAGGCATCCATCTGGACATCTTGACTGATGAGGGTGAGGGAATAGTTGATGGCTTGAGCGATGAGAATCCGATCGAAAGGGTCGCGGTGATGGAGGGGTAGGGAGAGATAAATTTCTATGTCTTTGAAGGTGATGGGGAGTTGGGTGATGCCTGCGGTGATGAGGTTGGGTTCGATCGTGTTGAAGGGGAAAGAGAGAGCGAGTTTGCCGATGTTGGCTTTGATGGCGATTTCCCAGAGGGAGACAATGCTGATAAAGATGGTAGGGGTAGTTTCGATTTGAGTGCGGGTAATGGGTGGGAGTCGAGGATCGTTTTCAAAGAACCAGATGAGGGTGTGGGTATCGAGAAGATAGGTCATGGTTACATGTAGTCTTTGAGATCTTCTAGGGGTGCGTCGAAGTCGTCTGTCATTGTGAACATACCCTTCATGGTTCCGGCTTGGCGGTATTGTTTGGGTTGGAGTTCTGAGGTTTGGGTTTGGTTGTGTTTGGTGGCGAGGTATTCGGCATAGTTGAGGATTTCGGCTTGAAGATCTGGGGGTAATTTGTCGAGGGTTGCGATGAGTTGGGGTGAGAGCATGGTGTGTTCTCCTAGTAAGAAGGGTGGATTGTCGTTGATGGTTTTATGATGGCGGATCTTTGGGTGGGGGTGGAGCTTCGTGGTATCGATCGACGTTTTCAAAGATTTTGACTTCAGTGGCGTTGGGAAAGTGGTTGGTTGTGGTGGGTGAGCGATCGCTGTTTTGGCTTTTTGGTCGATCGGGCTTCTGTGCTTCCAAATAGGCTTGAAAGATTTCGTAGTTGTAGTATCTGCAATTCTCTTGGATGGCAGCAATAGTGTCGGAGAGATCTGCTCTCCCCTGACAACGTAAATGCCAAAGATGAGATAGCGAAGCACCATCTTTAATCTTGATTAATGCTTCAGTAGCGCTTTTGCGAATATCCAGACTTTCATCTTCGACTGATTTAAGCAATTCAGGGATAGCAATTTCTATGCCAATCGATCCGATCGACGAAATAGCAGCCCTGCGAATGCTTAGGTCTGGATCTTTCAAGGCTGCAATCAAGTCAAGAGTAGGAATTTTCGAGCCTGTTTTACCTAGAGCCAAAATTATGGCTCGGCGTATATTGACTGGTTCATTTCTATCCTTAATCATCTTGATCAAAGCGGAGATAACTACATTATTGCTAATTTTTCCTAGCTCCTGAATAGCTAACTCCCGAATTATTGTGTCTTGGGAGGCTGCCATAATAAGCAATCCAGGAATTGCTTGTTTTCCCAGTAACTCTCTAAGAAGATTAGGTAAACAATAGAGTGTGTGAAAACTCTCCTCGCAGGGTTTCTGGAGCAAAACAGTAACTATTTTTTCTAAGCTAGATGTCTTCAAATTTTCAGTAATATAGTGACGCAAATACTCCTTCTCTTCCTTGATTCGTTCTATTGATTCGCTAAGCTTATTAAAGTTTATATTTTTCCACACATTAGAAAGACTTTCAGTAATATTTTGAAATATTTTACTACTGTTATTTTGTATGTCTTTTAACTCGTCATGCTGACTGATAATACCGTTTATTTCACGTATTGAAGAATTTGTTTTCATCGGAGATAAAGCCAGTAAAACAGATAAAGATGTAGATAAGCTCTTCTCTTCTCGTTGAAACTTCGACAGATGAGGGATGGCTTTTTCCGAAGCCGTTCTGCTTAGAAGCTTACATTTAAGTTCCAACGTGGTTTCTAGCAAATTTACCATACCTACTGTTCTCTCCTGAAACCGAGGTGGCACTTCTCCCGCTAGTCTTGCTCCTAACATGAGATCAGCTTCCAATGCCAGTTCCACTACTCGCACCGCCTGTGCCTCACTCTCCACCAGTGCCAACATCAACGCTACAGGTTCCGTCCACTTTATGTAGTTGAGATAATCAGACTTTAAATCATTATTACCTTGCTGATCCTCAAGAAGTTTAGGTAGTTGAGTCAACAATGCTTCTGCTGCATAATATTCTTGAAGCGATTGATGGCAGAAGCGCACTCGACGGTTACCTGACTCACCAGGAGATTGAAGCAAGTGGTAATTCCGCAGAAGTTTTAATCCCTTTTCAGAACCTAGTAAGTTTTGAGCATCGACTTCAGAAATATCTAACTGAAAATCTGTTGGGTCGCCCGGTTCTGGAGACTGCATCATGCCAAACGCTAATCTGCTTAGTAGAGAGCGCGATTCATCTAAATCGATCCCTTCCTTCGATCGTTCCACATACAGATTCGTAAACTTCCGATAGACTTCTCCACGAGTCTCTGGAATCTCATCACCAGTCCGAAAAATACAGTAGAGCATCCACACCATCAAAGGTGTTTGCCCAAAATCTTGCACTCGATCGCTCAATTCTTGTAATCGATCGCGATCAGAAGTTGGCAAACGAACCTCTAGAAAATCCCTCACTTGAAGTTGTGAAAGCGGTTGAAGCTCTAACTTTCGCTCAATTTCCCATCCATCTCCAGCATGACGAGCTGTAGCAATTAGAGAAATATTAAGGCAAAACTTCTTTAAGTCATTTTTTGCCTGGGCTTGTTGTAGCTCGTTCAACCCATCAACCAATAACATCAATCGCTTCTGTTTCAGCAGCTTTTTTAGGTCATCGCTGTCTAAACTGGGATCATGACTTTCCAGGCTGTTTAGAATTAGTCCTCGAATTCCTGAGCGATCGCCCACCAACTGGTAAGCCTTTAACTCAACTAAAACAGGAATCGGAGCCGTTTCGTCGTGGCGTGCCCTCTCTGCGGCTTGCCAAAAAATTCGTGCCAACAGAGTCGATTTTCCCGCTCCAGAACTGCCCACTATCAAGATCTTTTCGTTGGCATAGTTCTCGATCGCTTGAAGAACAGGCTGGGGTGGTAACTTATCTGGAGGCTTTTCCTCGGATGACTTAGGCTTGTCTTCCGTTCTGCTGGTTAGCTCAAACTCAAACCAAGTCGAAGCATTAATCTCGTCCATGAACGCATAGTCTTTCCACCACTGGGCGTAGTGGTTACAAACTGACTTCAGATATTGCTGGACATCGGGCAAGTCAGACATACGGATAGCAGATGAGAGGCTCTGTTGCTTATGATACTGTTCCTGCCTGAAAGACTCGCCCGATGACTTCTTCGATCGGAGGGTCAATCACCGTCAAATCTAAAATCTCTAAGTCTCCTAAAAGCTTGGCAACTGTGCGAGTTAGTGCCTCTTGTGGTACGAGGAACCGCGCTGAATGTTTGTCTGATTCTTGCAAATCTCCATAAAGCGTCAGTTGATCTTTTGAATAGGTCTGAGCGAATTCGATACTGATTTCGCGACATGGAGAGAAGCGATCGACCAGCCCTTCTAAGCTGCCGTCGTAAATTAGTTGCCCCTGGTGGATCATCAAGACTCGCTTACACAGCGCTGTAATGTCCGCCATATAGTGACTTGTCAGCAGCACGGTCGCTTGATATCGCTGATTATATTCGCGCAAAAACTCCCGCACCGCGACTTGGGCGTTGACATCCAAACCCAAGGTTGGCTCGTCTAAAAATAAGACTTGTGGTTGGTGCAAAAGGGCGGCGAGCAGTTCGGCTTTCATCCGTTCGCCCAATGAGAGCTTGCGGACGGGTTGCGTTAGTTTGTCGCCGAGAGACAGCATTTCGGATAGTTCGCCGATGCGTCGATCGAGCGCGTTATCCGAGATTCCATACACCGCCGCATTGATCCGAAACGAATCGACCGCAGGTAAATCCCAGATCAATTGCTGCTTTTGCCCCATCACCAGGGTTACTTGTTTGAGAAAGGCAGCGCGGCGATCGAACGGGGTATGTCCTGCAACAGTGACTCGCCCTTCGGATGGATGAATCAAGCCTGTCAGCATTTTCAGCGTCGTGGTTTTTCCGGCTCCGTTTGCGCCTAAAAAACCGACGACTTCGCCCGGTTCGATCTTAAACGAGACATCTTGGACGGCTTTTACCTGACGGTAGTTACGCTTAAAGAAATGGGTGAGGGTGCCTTTGAGTCCAGATTCTTTGACGGCAACAGGGTACATCTTGCTGAGATGTTCGACCACGATCGTAGACATACGTTCTCAATTCCTAGTGGATGCAATTCTGACGGGCAGTGTACCTGAGATTTCTCACAAGACTGCTTTAAGCCTAATTGATTTGGTGAGAAGCAGTCGAACGCTCGATCGAGTAATTCTCTCAGAGACACTTATGCCTTCCCATCGGACTCCTCAGAATCAGATTTTTCGGGTTTCAGTAACGGGAACGCAATCACGTCGCGAATGCTAGGGGCATCAGTCAGCACCATGACTAATCGATCGATGCCGATTCCCAATCCTCCAGTTGGTGGCATTCCATACTCCAATGCGGTGAGAAAGTCTTCGTCAACGCCTTGCGCTTCGAGATCGCCAGCCGCTTTACGATCGGCTTGTGCCTCTAGTCGCGCTCGCTGATCTAACGGATCAGTTAACTCTGAAAAACTGTTTGCAGTTTCTCGCCCGACGATGAATAGCTCAAACCGTTCGACTAGCCCAGGCTTTGAGCGATGGGGTTTTGCGAGGGGCGAAATCTCGATCGGGTAATCCAAAACAAAGGTCGGCTGAATCAGAGTATCTTCGACTTTTTGCTCAAAGGCTTCATTGAGGAGGTTCCCGATCGAGACGCATTTCTCAATGTCGTGAAGTCCCGCCGCTTTTGCTGCGACTTTTGCCTCGTCCAAACTTTGGAACTGCGAGAAATCGACTCCCGTTTTTTCGTGAACAATTTCGTGCATTGTGACTCTACGCCAAGGAGGAGTCAAATTGATTGCTTCGCCCTGGTAGATAATCTTTAAAGTCTCCAGAACTTCTTGAGCGACAGTGGTGACGATCGCCTCGGTCAGCGCCATCATGTCGTAATAGTCGGCGTAGGCTTGGTAAACCTCGATCGTGGTGAACTCTGGATTGTGCCGCGTCGAAATGCCTTCATTTCTGAAGATGCGACCCAGTTCAAAGACTTTCTCAAAGCCTCCGACGATTAAGCGCTTGAGGTGCAACTCGGTGGCGATGCGGAGATAAAGCTCCATATCCATCGTGTTGTGATAAGTGGTAAACGGACGCGCATCCGCTCCTCCCGCTTCTGACAGAAGGACGGGCGTTTCGATTTCGATAAAGCCTTGCTGATCGAGATAGCGACGAATTCCAGCCGTGATCAGGGCACGACGACGGAAGGTTTGCCGCACTTCAGGGTTGACAATCAAATCAACATAGCGTTGACGATAGCGTTTGGCGACATCGGTTAAGCCGTGCCATTTGTCGGGCAACGGCAGCAGCGATTTGGTCAACATCACATAGTGATTGACGTAGACCGAAAGTTCGCCTTTTTCGGTGCGCTTGATGGTGCCGTTTGCGCCGATGATGTCGCCTGCGTCAGTGAGTTGCTTGAGGTGGTCAAATGCCTGTGGGTCAGCGTCGCCCATGTTGGCTTGAATGCGCGTTTTGTCGAGATAAAGCTGAATCGTGCCCGTCTCATCTTGCAGCGTAAAAAATGCCAGCTTGCCGAAGACGCGCCGCGCCATAATTCTGCCCGCGATCGCCACTTCGACTTCGACTTCTTCGCCACTGGCTAAGTCAGCATATTTCTCTTGCAGTTCGGCGGCGTGATGGGTTGACTGCCACTTATAAGCGTAGGGGTTTACGCCCAGTTGCTTGAGTTGCTCAACTTTTTCGAGGCGAGTAGCGCGAAGATCGTCTGACATGGCTTAAAAATTCCTGGATACGCAGCCAAGAAGCAGGGTGCAACTGAGGCTAATAGCAGCTTTCTATTATAAGGGTGAAGGCTACGGGAACGTGGAGTAAACCTTTTGCGTTTGTGGGGGCGATCGCATCAAAAATTGAGTACAGCACTCAAGGCACAGAAAATGCTGAGGGAACACCTCCGGTGCAGGGAACCTGTGCGCTGACAGCCATACTGAAGCAAATATGCGAAAAGATTCCGCCTATCTATCCAAATGAGCGTAATATGCAGAAAGATTCTGTCTATCTACCTCATTCGGGGTGCTACGCAGAAACCATCTGCCTATTCACCCGTTTTGGCGTGATATGCGGAAACTTTCTCTCTAAAAAGAAGTTAGACCAGAGATGATGTGTTTTCATAACCAATGTCAAAAATTTAAGTTTAGGTATGGGATTTAAGCTTAAGACTTTCTCTGAACAAAAAAATAATGACTATTCTAAGTAAGCTAAATAGTTATATGGGCCTCGCTGACACTGATTATTTAGCTTCACGTCTACTTATTCTCTCTGGACTTCCTCTCCAGGGGCTTGCGAAAGCTTCAGAAGCTATTGAAAAGCAGTTCAAGCTGTTCTTTGCGATTTTTGAACGCATACAAAATGGAAGAGAAATTTCTCAGAGAGAGTTACGGCAATATGGCCATAATTTACTTGATCAGCTAAATTCATACAATCAGCTTATCCCACAGGAGCATAGATTAGGTGAAGACTGGAAGGAGTTGATGGTGATGCTCAAGGACTCATATAATCTAAGATATCCAGAGCATTGGAAGGAAGTACACCTACCAATCGAGCTGAGTAAGCTTGATCAAGCATATACTTATCTACGAAATAATAATGTTAATAACTTACCTCAAGAGATAAGAAGTCGAGGTGAATCATTTGGCACATTTTTAGGAGATATATGGACTGAAGATTATATTCTAAGAATAGAAAAAATGGGTCTTAAAACACCATATGAGATTCTTGAATTGAATAATAATTCCTATGAAAACTTAAAGATAAAGGCTGATAAATCCAGCAGATCTACTTGAGGGCAGACAACCAAAAAAACACAGGTATTCTAGTCTAAATGTACTTAGAACTGTCAGCAATTTATGATTTTTGTTCAGTCAATTTATGGTTTTAAGTCTAAGTTTAACTAATAATATGGTGCAATTGAAGTCTAGCTTTTGTATGTTTGGGTGTTTTTAGAGTATTGGGCGATAGCTTTTCATTCAGCAGACAAAATAAATCGCGCTGACGGTAAAATAAGCAAAGTGTTTCAGTTCGCTCTACTGCACAAGTCTAACCACTGCATGCAGGCGGAACGGATTGTTAAGCTATCTTCACGCTTATTCTGCATCGCCGTCCGCTGATGCAGATGCCGTTAGTGCGTCAGATCCAAAAGCCAAAGTTAAGTTTTAGATGCGATCGCTCTGTTCCCATTCCCGATCGCAATCGCTTTGATTTCACGACTCTCGACTCGATCGCCTGTACCGTTCACGCACCAAGCTCAGTCGCCTTTGGAACCTTGATGGCATTCAAAGGGGTGGATGGCGATCGAAAAATTCTTCCTCTACCCGAATTGCCAACATGATTGAGCGGTTTAAGCTGAGTGCGGCGATCGTGGCGCGTCCTATAGCAGTTAAACCAACCACTTCGACACCCTTCCAGCCGAAATGTGCTTTCCAAATTTGCTGGCGAGGGTTAAAGATTGACACCACTTCACCTGTTTCTGGATCTTCGATCCGTTGTCGGGCACCCTTGCGTAAAGAACACGATACACAGGCAAGGGCTAAATTAGTGGCTATGGTTGCGCCACCCGCAGTTTCAGGCACGATGTGATCAACATGAAACGTGGCAACTTGCCCGGTTTGAGACAAACCACAATATTCACACCGATTCCCCGATCGCTGGATTACTAATCGCCGTAAAGCAGCAGGTATTGTCGTCATTCTTAATGAGTCACACGCTGCGATCTGAGACGAAGTAAGGACAAAAACTCTACTAATTCGACTAACCCTTCAGCCTCTTGTTGTTCTGCTTGGGTTAATCCTTCACCTGCGTCTTGGCGATCTAAAAGTGAAGTGAGCCGCTCTTTGACCCCTACGGGGAGTTGAAAGTAGGCTAGCTCGATCGGTATTTGAACAAGTTCAGCCATAATTCAGAGTTTAAGCAAGATTACAGTCAAAACTATCGTAAATCAAAGTGCGTTGTCACAGCGGTACAGCAATATCTTGATGGCATTAAAGTGGTGGATGGCGATCGAAAAATTCTTCCTCTGCCCGAATTGCCAACATGATTGAGCGGTCTAAGCTGAGTGCGGCGATCGTGGCGCATCCTGTAGCAGTTAAACCAACTACTTCGACACCTCTCCAGTCGAAAGGCGTAGTGGGTTCGCTACCCATGATCCAGGACAGCAGGCTGTGAGTCAGAATCAAGATAAGCGAGGATACTGAGGCATTAGCCTTTAATTGACCTGAGCTTTATTATTCTGGGAGTTGCTCTATGTCTAGATTGCTGGTAACGCGGTATCAGGCAGACGTTGAAGAAATCATTCGATATGGGGGTTCTCGTAAAGAGACCAGCATTCGCAATGCGTTTGAGCGACTGCTGAACGACTATTGCAAGCCCCGCAACTATCTGCTGATCCCAGAATTGGACTTTAAGACAAAGTTCAACACAACGGTTTTCCCAGATGGCACGGTGAAGGATGCGATTCGGCTAGAGCATGGCTGGTGGGAAAGCAAAGACCAATACGATCGCCTTGACGACGAGATTGAGAAGAAGTTTGCGAAGGGCTACCCCGACGAAAATATTCTGTTTGAAGACTCTCAGACTGCTGTTTTGATTCAGCATAGTCAAGAGGTTGCCCGTGTCTCAATGAAAGATGCTGATGCGCTCGATCGGCTGTTAAACGTCTTTGTAGACTATGAACGCGCTGAGGTGCGAGACTTTCGATCGGCGATTATCAAGTTTAAAGAAGACATTCCCCATATTCTCGAAGCGCTAAGAGACATTATTGGTCAGCAAGAAGCGACGAGTACACCCTTTAGAGAGCGTCGCAACACGTTTCTAGAAGTCTGTCGCCAGTCGATTAACCCCGAAATCGAAGTTTTTGACATCCATGAGATGTTGATTCAACACATTCTTACAGAGGATATTTTTACCAACATTTTCCATGAGTCGCAGTTTCACAGAGAAAATAACATTGCGCGGGAACTGTCGGAAATTATCAACACGTTTTTTACCGGAAACACTCGCCGCAACACGCTCAAGAGCATCGAACACTATTACGCGGTGATTCGTCGCAAGTCTGAGAATATTGCGAACCACCACGAAAAGCAAAAGTTTCTCAAGGCAATCTACGAAAACTTTTACAAGGCGTATAACCCTAAAGCAGCCGATCGCTTGGGGATTGTCTACACGCCGAATGAGATTGTGCGCTTTATGATTGAGAGTGCCGATCATCTAGTGCATAAGCACTTTGGTAAGCTGTTGAGCGATCCGGGCGTAGAGATTTTAGACCCCTGCACAGGCACAGGAACCTATGTGACAGAACTGATTGAATATTTGCCTGCGGATAAGCTGGAGCATAAGTATAAAAATGAGATTCACTGTAATGAAGTGGCGATTTTGCCCTATTACATTGCTAATTTGAATATTGAGTTTACCTATCAGCAAAAGATGGGAAAAATATGAGGAGTTTAAGAATATTTGTTTGGTGGATACGCTGGATCACTGCGGGTTTGAAGGGAAGCAGTTTGATTTGTTTGCCATGAGTGTGCAGAATACAGCAAGGATTCAAGAGCAGAACGATCGGACTATTTCTGTGATCATCGGCAATCCACCCTACAACGCGCATCAAGAAAGCTTTAACCAGCGCAACGCTAATCGTCTCTATAAAGGCATTGATAAAGCAATTAAAGAGACCTACATCAAAGAGGGAACGGCTCAAAATCAAATTGTTGTTTACGATATGTATGCTCGTTTCTTTCGATGGGCGAGCGATCGGCTCGGTCAAAATGGCTTAATCGCTTTCGTTACTAACCGATCGTTTATTGACTCTAAAACCTTTGACGGGTTTCGCAAGTCTGTTGATAAGGAGTTTGATTATGTCTATATTGTTGATACTCAATCGGATGTGAGGAATAATCCGAAGATTTCGGGCACAAAAAACAATGTGTTTGGCATTCAAACCGGAGTCGCTGTGATGTTTTTGATCAGGACGCGCAGAGACAAAGCAATATGAAGGCGCTTCAGGAGATTCAAAGACAGCTAGAAATAGGGAATTTTGAGTTTACGCGACACGCTCTTAAACGCTCGATCGAACGAAATATTAGTAACCAAGAAATTAGAGAAATTGGGGGAAATGTTGAAATTATTGAAGATTATCCAGAAGACAAATATTCGCCGAGTTCTCTTCTGATGGGCTTTACTCAGGTCGATCGACCGTTACATATTCAGATTTCACGGGTCGAGTCAGACACTCTAAAGATCATTACTTTATATGAGCCAGATCAAAATGAATGGATTGATTGCAAGACCAGGAGGAAATAATGTTTAAGTGTCATATTTGTAGCTCAGAGGAATCTTATACAGAGCTTGTGAGCGAAATCTTTCAAATCGACGGAAAGTTTTATCTCGTTGAGAAGATTCCGGCTACGGTGTGTTCTCGGTGCGGTGAAGAAATCTTTAGCGGAGAAACCACCGAACGAATTCGAGTCATGTTGCATGGAGATATGAAACCCGCTAAGTCAATTTCTGTAGATGTTTTTTCTTACCAACCTGAACCAAAGGCTTCTTGATCATGAGGGCAAAAATCTTTTATTTTACGCTGCAAGATGAGCAGACCAAGGAAGAAAAGCTCGATTGGTTTGAACGGACGAAGTTTGAAGAGATTCCGTTTGACCATATCACACCCGATCAAAAGGCAAATTGGATTAATTTAACCGATAACGATTTTGATACTTTTTTGCCGTTAATTGATAAGGAGGTGAAAGCAGGGCGATCGCAACAGGCGGTTTTTCAGCTTTTCTCGCGTGGTGTTGCAACTCAACGCGACGAGTGGGTTTACGACTTTTCAAAAGATGCTCTGATTGAGCGAATGAAATATTTTGTTGAAGTGTATAGCGATCGATTGGAGAATGGAGTAGAGAGAGAGTTAGATATTAAATGGGATCGAGAGCTTGAAAAGTATTTAGATCGTAGAATTTCTAAAAAGTTTGAGCTTAAAACTATTGTATCTAGCTTATGTAGACCATTCTTTAAACAATATTTCTATTTTGATAAGCATTTTAATGGAATGACTTATCAGTGGTTCGATATTTTTAATTCAAGAGATTCTGAAAACCAATATATTGCTTTTGTTGCGCCTGGGTGTACAAAATCATTTCACTGTTTAATCGCTAATTCGTTGCTTGATTTACATCTGACAGGCGATTCTCAATGTCTTCCCCTCTACCGCTACGAAGACGGGAGCCGCATCGACAACATCACCGACTGGGGTTTAACCCAATTTCAAACTCACTACAGCGATCCCACCATCACCAAACCCGACATCTTCCACTACACCTACGCCGTTCTCCACCATCCCGCCTACCGCACCAAATATGAACTCAACCTCAAACGCGAATTTCCCCGATCGCCCTTCTACGCCGACTTTAATCAATGGGCAACCTGGGGCAAAACCCTGATGGATCTGCACCTAAACTATGAAACCATCCAACCCTATGGCTTAGAACGTCAAGAAATCGCCACCAAAGAAAAGCCCAAAGCCAAACTCAAAGCCGACAAAACCCAAGGCGTAATCATCCTAGATGAAAACAGCCAACTCACAGGCATTCCCGCGATCGCCTGGGACTATAAACTCGGCAATCGCTCTGCCCTCGAATGGATTCTTGATCAATATAAAGAGAAGAAACCCAAAGACCCGACGATCGCCAAACTCTTCAACACCTACAAATTTGCCGACTATCAAGAACAGGTGATTGACTTGCTCGATCGGGTTTGCACCGTCAGCGTCAAAACAATGGAAATCATTCACCAAATGCCAGCAGAATAAAGATAGAAGTTGAAAACACACCATGACACAAGCACTTGAACAACGCACCTATACTCGCGAAGAATACCTGGAACTTGAAGTAGCTTCAGAGGAACGTCATGAATATGTAAATGGAGAAATTAAGCTCATGACCGGAGGAACCCCTGATCACAACGATATTGCTGGCAATCTATACATTTTGATCAAACTTGCCCTGAAAGGAAAGCCGTATCGAACTTTTTATACCGATCAACGCCTTTGGATTCCCGGTGGTAAATCCTCTCCCGAAGGGACACGCAATCTTTATACTTATCCCGATGTGATGGTTATCGAAAAGCCTCTACAGCTTCAAACGGGGCGTACTGATACAGTCACGAATCCTTGCTTTATTGCTGAAGTGCTATCTAAATCAACGCAGGATTATGACCACGGCGAAAAATTCTCTGCTTATCGCACCATTGATAGCTTCCGCGAATATCTTCTCATCGATCAATACAAGATTCATGTAGAACATTATGTTAAAACGGCTGCTAATCAATGGCTGCTCTCAGAATATGACGAGCCGAATATCACATTGTCATTGTCTACTTTTGAAACTCAAATCGAAATCGTCTCTCTCTATGAAAACATTGATATTGACACCTTATAAAACGATGAGCGCGATCGAGTTACGCCTGAGACAAATTGAGGATACGATCAACGATCGCTCCTTAAGAAAACTGCACCGCAATCCGTTCCACTCGACAGATTGAGAAACTTGTTGAGTAGGGAACGATCGCCGATCGTAAACGCGAAGCTAAATTCGGGCGTTGCTGAATCGATCGATGAAGCACAGATCTTGCCCTCACCCTAGCCCTCTCCCTAATGGAGAGGGGACAAGAGTTCTGGCTCCCTTCTTCCTGGGGAGAAGGGTTGGCGAGGGCTTGCCCCACTTCGTGAGGAGGGCATTTCATATCTACATTCAGCAACGCCTAAATTCGTTCGCGATTGGGTACTTCATCTTCATACGATGTCTTTAGCGTCTTATTGTGAGTACTCGTTCGATGCAAATTCTTAAGACTGATGTATTAGTAGTAGGTGGCGGCACTGGAGGAACAGCGGCAGCGATTCAAGCGGCTCGACGCGGAGTCAGCACGATCGTAGTCAGCGAGTTTTCTTGGTTAGGCGGAATGTTGACAAGCGCAGGAGTGTCTGCACCAGACGGCAACGAGTTAGCCGCCTTTCAAACCGGGATTTGGGGCGCATTCCTAAAAGAGTTGCAGCAGCGTCAGCCAGAAGGGTTAGACAACGCCTGGGCGAGTTTCTTCACCTACGATCCGCGAGTTGGGGCAGATATTTTTGCCGATTGGGTTGCCAAACTTCCAAATCTGACTTGGATTCAAGCACAAACGCCCCTAGAGGTTTTAAAAGAGGGCGATCGAGTCATCGGCGTTCGCTTCGCAGACTTCACGATCTTCGCCAAAATCACCCTCGACGGCACCGAGCTTGGCGACTTGCTGGCACTCGGAGACATTCCACATCGCTGGGGCTGGGAGTTTCAGACTGAATGGGGAGAACCCAGTGCGCCGATCGCACCCAACACCCTCACCAAAACCTATCCGGTTCAAGCTCCGACGTGGGTGGTCGTGCTTCAAGACTTTGGCAAAACCGGACTGGCTCCAAAAATTCCGGCACCGCCTCACTACGATCGAGCCAAATTTACCCAAGCGTGGGCAGACCACGGAGCCGAAGCGTTCTTGGACTACGGACGCTTGCCCGGAAACCGCTTCATGATCAATTGGCCGATCGCAGGCAATGACTATGGAGAAGGCGTTGAGCGACTGATCGGCTCGACAGCGGAGCGATCGCAGTTCCTTCAAGAAGCGCTCTGGCACACTCAAGGCTTTGCCCACTTTATCCAAACCGAGTTAGGACATTTTGGTTTAGCAGAGGAGATTTTTCCCGTCTCAACGACTCTAGGAGGGAATGCCTATGCCCTTCATCCTTACTATCGAGAGAGCCGAAGACTTGCAGGGTTAGCCACCGTTCGAGAGCAAGATTTGTTACCGAAAGGACAGGTCGCCCCGCTGCCGATCAGCACTACGGCTCAGGGGTGCGAGATTGCTGAGAATAGTTGCCAGTCGATCGCCATCGGCAACTACGTCAATGATCATCACTACCCCAGTGGCGACATTTCATTACAGCCTAAATCAATTCGCTGGGGCGGACGCTGGACGGGCACCCCCTTCACGATTCCCTACGGGGCGTTAGTGCCACAAGTCACCGATGGTTTTTTAGCGTGCGAGAAAAACATTTCGGTTTCTCACATTGCGAATGGAGCGACTCGCCTTCAGCCCGTTGTCTTAGGAATTGGACAAGCCGCAGGAATGGCAGCCGTCTTGTGCGTTGAGCAAGCCTGTCAGCCCAGAGAGTTGTCGGTGCGATCGCTGCAAAATGCTCTTTTAGAAGACCCGATCGCGCCTGCTGCCATTATTCCTTTTTTCAATCTGACCCCCAATCATCCTGACTGGCTCTACTGGCAACACTATTACCTAAACGCTCCAGAGGCATACCCCAGCAGTGGAAATTGTCCCATTCGCACCTTACCTCACCCGTCAGCCGCCCCACCAAACTTCTCTGGCACGTTTCACCGACACGCCGAGCAAGACTATACGATCGTTTTAGAGAACTTTTGTGAGCCGAATCAAGTCAAAGAAGAGTGGGCATTAGTCACCCTTAAGCCAGAGGTTGATCAACAGTTAAGCCAACATGAACACGGAGATGCTATTTCTATTTTCGGTAGCATAAACTTCAGTGGACGCTGGATCTTAGTAGATTCTGTTTTTCCGTCCGCCCCAGCATATAAGGGTTGAGGTTCTCAGCACAGAATTTAATACATAGGACTACTGAATTTAGAAAAGTCACATCAGTTTATCCTGATCACCTAATAGAGGGTCTGTATCTGTAAATAGATACACCGAACTAGACCTAACCTATGCGTGCTCAAACCTCTGTCACTCTAATCAGTTTGCTTCTCGGTTCCGTAGCCGTAGGTCTTCACCAGGTTGAGTTTTTACCTGGGCTGAAGCAGATTTCCCTCACCTCTTTGCTGACTCACTCAGAGCCACAAAGCTACTATCTCGCCCATCGGGGAAGCGGACGGATTGAAAGTCGTTTTAATCCTCCGTTCAATACTCAAAACGTCGCTTAACTTACGGTTTAAGCATTGATTATATTCTGTTCCCTGAGATTTCTTGACACAAATTCAACTCAAAAATGGAAGCTCCTACATCCGAGATCGCTTCCATTTTTGCTTTCAATGATTAATTTTTTAGCCTATGTGGGAATAGTTAAGAAACAATACTTAACACTAACTGACTCTAACCATTCAATCTTTCAAGATAGTTAGGGTCTCAGTGCATTCATAGATATATTGAGTATTAGCTCTTTCGGAGATTTTTCCTGACATGATCAATGACATCGATCTGATCAAGCTCCTCAGCCCTAGCGCGATGGATCAGATCATGCTTTATCTTGCCTTCAGCGCGATGCGGACGAGTGGACACCGACATGGGGCTTTTTTAGATGCAGCCGCAACCGCCGCAAAATGCGCTATCTACACCACCTATTTAGAGCAAGACAGCAACCTGCGAATGACCGGGCATCTGCATCACCTTGAGCCAAAGCGGGTCAAAGCGATCGTAGAAGAAGTCAGACAGGCATTAACTGAAGGAAAGCTGCTGAAAATGCTGGGTTCGCAAGAACCTCGCTACTTGATTCAACTCCCCTACGTTTGGTTAGAGCAATATTCTTGGCAACCTGGGCGATCGCGGGTTCCTGGGACAAACCTTAACTCCGATGAAAAATGCCACATTGAGCAAAAGTTGCCGCCTAACTTACCCGATGCCCAATTAGTCAATTCATTCCAGTTTCTCGACCTCATCGAGTTTCTTCATACTCGCTCTCAAGAAGACTCGCCTCAAGATCAGCAGATGCCCATGAGCGAAGCCCTAGCAGAACATATCAAGCGTCGTCTGATTTATTCGGGCACTGTCACCCGCATCGACTCACCGTGGGGAATGCCGTTTTATGCTCTCACCCGCGCCTCCTATTCACCGGATGGTCAAGAAGAACGCGCCTACGTCATGGTAGAAGACACGGCTCGATTTTTTAGGCTGATCAAAGACTGGGCAGACCGTCAAACTCAAGTGATGCGAGTTTTAGAAGAATTAGATATTCCACCAGAGCGCATCGATCGGGCGCTTGAAGAACTTGATGAGGTGATCCGCGAATGGGCAGACCGCTATCACAGAGACGGCGGTAAGCCCTTTGTCGTGCAAATGGTTATTGGCTCTAGCGAGTGACGACCTTAAGGCAAGTCAGTGCTGCCCATGAGATAGCGATCACACTCACGAGCCGCACCGCGACCTTCGTTAAACGCCCAAACGACCAAGCTTTGCCCCCGCCGACAGTCGCCAGCCGCAAACACTCCACGAAGGCTGGTGACATACTTCTCATGGTCGGCTTTGACGTTGCTGCGGGCATCTCGATCGACTCCCAGCGCATCAAGCAGGGGTTGCTCAGGTCCTAAGAAGCCCATCGCCAACAGGACAAGCTGCGCGGGTAACACTTTCTCAGTGCCAGGAATGGGCTGCGGGATAAACTGTCCCTTCTCGTTTTTCTCCCACTTGACCTCGATCGTGTGGACGGCTTTGACTTGTCCATTTTCGTCCCCCTCAAAATGGGTTGCGGTCGTGAGATAGCCGCGCGGATCGTCGCCAAATTTAGCAGCAGCTTCTTCTTGTCCATAGTCGAGGCGATAGACTTTGGGCCACTCAGGCCAAGGGTTGTCAGGGGTGCGCTCTTGTGGAGGCTGAGGCAAAATTTCGAGCTGGACGAGGCTCTTACACCCGTGACGAAGGGAAGTTCCTACGCAGTCGGTTCCGGTGTCGCCGCCGCCGATGATCACCACGTCTTTGTCTGCGGCGGAAATGAAGTTGCCATTGCTGCTCTGATTCAAAATGGCTTTGGTGTTCGCGCTGAGAAAATCCATTGCGAAGCGAATGCCTTTTAAATCGCGACCTGCGATCGATAAGTCACGCGGCTTAGTTGCTCCGACGCACAGCACAACCGAATCAAAGTCTTTGAGCAAATTTTCGACGGGCAAATCCTTGCCGACCTCGGTGTTGCAAACAAAGGTCACGCCTTCCTCTTCAAGCACTTTGAGGCGACGCAGCACGACTTCTTCTTTCTCCAGCTTCATGTTGGGGATGCCGTACATCAGCAGTCCGCCCGGACGATCGGCGCGTTCATAAACCGTGACCCAGTGACCCGACTTGTTTAGCTGTGCCGCCGCCGACAGTCCGGCAGGTCCTGAGCCGATGATGGCAACTTTTTTGCCCGTGCGTTTGGTGGGCGGTTCGGGCTTGATCCAGCCTTCGCTCCAGCCTTTATCGACGATCGAGCATTCAATATTTTTAATGGTGACGGGCGGATTGTTGATGCCCAAAACGCACGAGCCTTCGCAGGGTGCGGGACAGACGCGACCCGTGAATTCGGGAAAATTATTGGTTTTATGCAGACGATCGAGCGCTTCGTGCCACAGTCCGCGATAGACCAAATCGTTGAACTCAGGAATCAGATTATTCACAGGGCAACCGCTTGCCATGCCGCTAATCAACGTGCCGCTGTGGCAAAACGGGATGCCGCAATCCATGCAGCGTGCGCCTTGAGTGCGGAGTTTGTCTTCGGGCATCGGCTGGTGAATGTCGTTCCAGTCTTGAATGCGATCGAGGGGCGATCGATCCGAGGGCAACTCGCGCAGAAATTCGATAAAGCCCGTTGGTTTTCCCATGATGGTGTCTTATAGATGGTGATGATTAAGGAAATGGAGGCAAAAAATATTGCCCCAGAGGATATGAGAAGGTTAGCTGCCACCAATTCGGGCGACATCGCGAGAGTTTTCTTCAAAAGCGGCGGTGAGTGCGTCGTCACCACTTAAGCCAGCCGCGATCGCCGCAGAAATCGCTTGCAAAACCCGCTTATAGTCTTTGGGCATCACCTTGACAAACTTGGGCAGCATGTCCTCCCAGTGGGCGAGAACGTTGGCAGCTTTTTGGCTTTGGGTATAGTCAGCGTGCTGCTGGATCAGTTGCCGAAGATCGGCGATTTCTTCAGCATCCTCTAGGGTTTCGAGTCCGACCATTTGCTGATTGCAGCGTGTCGCAAAGTCGCCCTGCTCATCAAGAACATAAGCAACGCCTCCGCTCATGCCTGCTGCAAAGTTGCGTCCGGTTTTGCCCAAAATCACGACTTTGCCGCCCGTCATATATTCGCAGCCGTGGTCGCCAACGCCTTCCACGATCGTGTTCACGCCAGAGTTACGCACCCCAAAGCGTTCGCCGACCATGCCTCGGATGTAAACTTCGCCAGAGGTCGCCCCATAAAGCGCCACGTTTCCGGCGATGACGTTCTCCTCGGCAGCGAAAGTGGACTTTGCTGACGGGTAGAGAATGATTTTGCCGCCGCTCAAGCCTTTGCCGAGATAGTCATTGGCATCGCCTTCGAGTTTGAGGGTGACACCTTTAGGCACAAATGCGCCAAAGCTCTGACCCGCACTGCCCTGGAAGTGTAGCTGAATGGTGTCTTCGGGCAAGCCGTGCCAGTGACGTTTGGTGATTTCGTTGCCGAGAATGGTGCCAACTGCGCGGTTTACATTCTTGATGGGCAGTGTGGCTGAGACGGATTCGCCAGTCTCGATCGCCCCTTTGCACAAGTCGAGCAGCGTCGTGATATCGAGGGATTTGTCGAGTCCGTGATCTTGCGGAATCTGACAATAGCGACCCACTTCGTCACCAACTTCTGGCTGATAGAGAATTTTCGAGAAATCGAGTCCTTTTGCCTTCCAGTGTTCGACGGCTTGCTTGGGTTCGAGAACATCGGTGCGTCCAACCATTTCGTCGATCGTGCGGAAGCCCAGTTTTGCCATCAGTTCACGAACTTCTTGGGCGATGAAGGTCATGAAGTTAACCGTGTGGGCAGGATCGCCCGTGAAGTTCTTCCGCAGGAGTGGATCTTGCGTCGCGACTCCGACCGGACAGGTGTTGAGGTGACACACGCGCATCATGATGCAGCCCAGCGTCACGAGGGGAGCCGTCGCAAATCCAAATTCCTCAGCGCCGAGCAGGGCGGCGATCACGACATCGCGTCCGGTTTTCATCTGTCCATCGGTTTCGACGACGATGCGGCTGCGAAGGTTGTTGAGAACCAGCGTTTGGTGCGTTTCCGCGAGTCCGAGTTCCCAGGGTAAGCCAGCGTGTTTGATCGAGGTTTGCGGCGATGCGCCTGTGCCGCCATCGAATCCAGAAATCAGCACTACATCGGCGTGAGCTTTGGCGACTCCGGCGGCGATCGTGCCCACTCCCACTTCTGACACGAGCTTGACGCTAACTCGTGCGGCTCGGTTGGCGTTTTTCAAATCGTGAATCAACTCGGCGAGGTCTTCGATCGAGTAAATATCATGGTGCGGCGGGGGCGAAATTAGCCCGACTCCGGGGGTTGAGTGACGCACTTTGGCAATCCAGGGATAAACTTTTTTGCCGGGAAGCTGTCCGCCTTCGCCCGGTTTTGCGCCCTGTGCCATTTTGATTTGAATTTCTCGCGCCTGAGATAGATAAAGGCTTGTCACCCCAAAGCGACCCGATGCCACTTGTTTAATGGCGCTGTTTTTAGAGTCGCCGCGATCGTTTGTCCAGGTGTAGCGATCGGGGTCTTCGCCACCTTCGCCCGTGTTGGATTTGCCGCCAATCCGGTTCATGGCGATCGCCAAGGATTCGTGTGCTTCTTGAGAAATCGACCCGTAGCTCATCGCGCCCGTTTTGAAGCGCTTGGTGATCGATTCGATCGATTCCACGTCTTCGATCGGGATCGATTCGCGCTGCTTAAATTCCAGCAGTCCGCGTAGGGTGTAGTGTTTTTGACCTTGCTCATTGACTAGAGCAGCGTATTGCTTATAAGCGTCGTAACTGCCAGTGCGAACCGCTTTTTGCAAGGTGTGAATCGTTTCGGGGCTAAAGAGGTGCGCCTCGCCTTCTTTGCGCCACTGATATTCGCCGCCCACATCCAGCGTGTGACCGTTGACCTCGCGATCGGGAAACGCATGATTGTGTCGCAGCGCCGCTTCTTTGGCGATGACTTCGAGATCTGCGCCTTCGATCCGAGAAGCCGTCCAGGTGAAATATTGATCGACAATCGACTGATTTAGCCCGATCGCTTCAAAGATTTGGGCACCGCGATAGCTCTGAATCGTCGAAATTCCAATCTTAGAGGCGACTTTGGTGACTCCTTTAGTAGCAGCTTTGACGTAATTCTTACACGCGGTTTTGTAATCGACGTTGACCAACAATCCCTGATGAATCATGTCTGCCATCGACTCAAACGCGAGATAGGGATTGATCGCCCCGCAGCCGTAGCCAATCAGCATCGCGTAATGATGCACCTCGCGGGGTTCGCCCGATTCGAGGACAAGTCCGACTCGTGTGCGAGTGCCTTGTCGAATCAAATGGTGATGCAGTCCCGCGACCGCAAGCAGGGCGGGGATCGGTGCCTTGTCTGCGTTTATGCCGCGATCGGAAAGAATCAGAATATTCACGCCTGTCTCGATCGCTTGGCTTGCCCGATCGCAAATCTCATCCATCGCCCGTTCAAGTCCAGTTGCGCCAGTTTTGGGATCGAAGACGATCGGCAGCGTCACCGATTTGAATCCGCCCTCATGAATATGCTTGAGTTTTGCCAATTCCTCATTGCTGAGAATCGGCGTTTTGAGTTCGATCAGATGACAGCTTTCTGGCTCTGGCTTAAGGAGATTGCGCTCCGATCCGATCGTCGTCTCGGCTGACGTAATAATCTCTTCGCGAATCGAGTCGATCGGCGGATTGGTGACTTGGGCAAATAGCTGCTGGAAATAGTCGTAAAGCAATTTGGGTCGATCGGACAGGACGGACAGAGGCGTATCAGAACCCATTGCCCCGATCGCTTCTACGCCATCTCGCGCCATTGGAGCCAGCAATAACCGCAAATCTTCAAAGCTATAGCCAAACGCCGTCTGACGCTGAATGATTGGCGTGAATTCTTGATCGTCCTCTGGTGGCGCATCTTTCACTGTGGCAAGTTCGACCATGTGCTGGTTGATCCACTCGCGGTAAGGATGCTCGGTGGCAACCTGGTTTTTGATCTCGTCATCCGCAACAATTCGCCCTTCTTTCAGGTTGACGAGAAACATTCGCCCCGGCTCTAGACGACCTTTTAAGGCGATGCGCTCAGGCTCGATCGGCAGCACTCCAACCTCAGATGCCATGATCACGAGATCGTCTTTGGTCACGTAATAGCGAGAGGGACGCAGCCCGTTGCGATCGAGCACCGCGCCCACCATCGTGCCATCGGTAAAGGCGATTGAGGCAGGACCATCCCACGGCTCCATTAGGCAAGAATGATATTCGTAAAACGCTTTTTTCTCGTCGCTCATCGACTCGTGCGCCGTCCACGGTTCGGGGATCATCATCATCATCGCGTGAGGCAGCGATCGACCCGATAACACCAGCAGTTCGAGCGCGTTGTCAAAGATCGTGGAGTCGCTGCCCTCAACGTTGATCACAGGCTGAATCTTCTGCATGTCGTCGCCAAACAGCTCCGACTCAAACAGTGACTGACGAGCGTTCATCCAGTTGATGTTGCCGCGCATCGTGTTGATCTCGCCGTTGTGCGCGATGTAGCGATAAGGGTGCGATCGCTCCCAGCTTGGAAAGGTGTTGGTGCTAAATCGAGAATGCACCAGCGCCAGCGCGCTTTCGAGGTCGGGGTCGCTGAGTTCGGGGTAATATTGCCCGACTTGCGCGGTCATCAGCATTCCTTTATAAACGATCGTGCGACACGACAGACTCGACGGATACCAGCACGAGTCGATGTGAGTCGCTCGAATGGCATTGTGCGATCGCTTGCGAATTACATAGAGCTTTCGTTCAAAATCGAGGTCGTTCGCCAGCCCCGCAGCGCGTTGAATAAACACCTGCTGCATGAACGGCTCACTCAACTTTGCCGTCTCACCTAGCGACTCGTTATTCGTCGGTACATCGCGCCAGCCGAGAACTTTTTGACCTTCTTCTGCCACAATTTGCTCAAAAATCTGCCGACTCTGACTGCGAGTGGCGCGATCGGGCGACGCATAAATCATGCCCACGCCATACTGTCCTGCGTCGGGTAGCGCGATATTTTCGGCGGCTGCCACCCGCTTGAGAAATTTGTGAGGCACCTGCATCAAAATGCCCGCCCCGTCTCCAGTATTGGTTTCGCACCCACATGCGCCGCGATGCTCAAGATTCACAAGAATGGTCAACGCTTGCTCGACGATCGCGTGTGATTTTTCGCCCTTCATCTGCACGATAAACCCAACTCCGCAGGCATCGTGCTCGAACTGCGGATCGTAGAGTCCCTGTTTTGGCGGCAGTCCGTTGCTATTCATTCAGATAAACCTAAAAAATGACGAAGTAAAAAGTGAGCATCTAGAGCGCGGGATGCGACAACTCCAGACATGGATTTTCTAACGAAGATAGTCGATCGAGGTCAAATCTTAATGAAATCGTCAGATCCGACAATTCAAGCCCCCGCTCTTTATCCCGCTAGTTTAAGCAGTGTGTGTGAGCATCGCTGCCCTCGAAATCCTTCTCAGCAGAGAGTTTAAGAAGGCGATGTTTCTCCTTATCTCTTCAGTAGACGACACAATTTCTGGCTTATGAAATTTTTGTAACAAATACTTACTAAATCATCACGTCACTCAAAAAACTGCTGTTCTTTAATCAATACTCCGGACATTTTTTTGAACGGTTCCACAAGGCTTTCAGAGTTTATGGTTCAAGGATCGAGCTATTTTTTCAAAGTTAGCTCTGCCTCTGACTTGGAAAAAAAGATCTTGTCCACGGCAGAATAAGGGTTTGAGCCTTAAAATCTGCTCAAATTTTGTCCGGAGTATTGTTAATGAGAGCAGCGTTAAAGATTTAAGGGTTTGTCGATCGTGGTTTGAGACTCTATTTGTGTCGCGTTTCAAGAATCTACATATAAATTGGCACAGTCTGCTAGAAGCCGATCTAGTCATTTCACTAGGTTTATAGAAACTTTAAGTGATTTAGAACCGTGAATCAAATGAGATCCGAATTTGCCCTCACCCCAACCCTCTCCCTGAGGAGAGGGAGCAAACTCTAGTTCCCCTTCTCCCCAGGGAGAAGGGGTTAGGCGAGGGCTTTGCCCCACTTCGTGAGGAGGGCAAATTCGGCTTGTACCATTCCCGAAGTTGTTTGATCCACGATCCTTAACGATGCAAACACTGAGAAAAATCTGGCTTGTCTCAAGGCTGTAGGAGTTTCTGTGGGGTGAAACTTGATCGGAATATCGACCAACCATGAAGCGCATCGTCAATCGGGGATCTAAAATAGAAGTAGTTGCGTTTGGCGAGTGGCATTTATCGAGACTGTCTACGGAAATCTTCAAGGCTTAAAGTCCAGTCAGCTTAAACAGTTGCAGCGTTTATATCATCAGCGCTTACCGGGCGATCGCATCACGACCACAGAGTTTGCCCAACGACTGGCGGCAATCAGCACCGAGATCGCTCAGCCTGTGTGTGCGTACATCAATCGCCGAGGTCAGGTGCTGCGCGTCGGGGTCGGCAACCCGCGCCAAACTCAGATTCCTCCAGCAGAGTTGCCGCGCTATGGAGCAGAGCGGCTGTGTGGAATTCGGTGTGTGGCAACGCAGCTTAAGCAAGACCCTCCGGGCGAGTCGGCGCTGACCGCGATGGCGATGCAGCGATTGGATGCGCTCGTGACGTTGATGCTCACAGGAGGCGGATTTGAGCGACGAGGCGGGGGCGCAACGGGCTACATCAAAGGCGCATATCTGGCGCATTTAGTGCCTCACCCAGAAGCCACTTGGACGGTTTCGCCTGTGCTGAACCTGGATGAGATCGCCGAGCAAGATTTAATTGAGTTGGTCGAAGGGTTAGAAGCTGAGTTTCGACGCGAATATACGGCTCAACAGGTCGATCGCGATCACGATCAGGTGCTAGTCGTCGGATTGCTGACAGATAATCGATCGCAGCAAGCGTTTCGAGATGGGCTGGCAGAACTAGGGCGGCTGGTCGAAACGGCGGGGGGAGAAGTCTTACAAACGCTGAAGCAAAAGCGTCCGCGTCCCCATCCTCAAACCGTCGTCGGTGAAGGCAAAGTGCAGGAAATTGCGCTCACGGCACAGACGAGCGGAGCCAGTTTGGTCGTGTTCGATCGCGATCTCTCTCCGACGCAAGTCCGCAATTTGGAGGCGTTAATTGGGGTTCGGGTCGTCGATCGCACTGAGGTAATTCTCGACATTTTCGCCCAGCGTGCCCAGTCAGGTGCGGGCAAATTGCAGGTCGAACTGGCACAGCTTGAATATCGCCTGCCTCGACTGTCGGGGCGAGGTCAAGCGATGTCTCGATTAGGCGGCGGGATTGGAACTCGCGGTCCAGGTGAAACCAAGTTAGAGACAGAACGACGATCGATTCAACGTCGGATTACGCGATTGCAGCAAGAAGTCACCCAACTTCAGGCGCACCGTGCGCGAATGCGTCAGCGCAGACAGCACGAAGAAGTGCCTTCAGTTGCCGTGGTTGGCTACACCAATGCCGGAAAGTCCACGTTGTTGAATGCGCTCACCAATGCCGAAGTCTACACGGCTGATCAGCTATTTGCGACGCTTGATCCGACGACTCGGCGGCTGAAGGTGATTGACTCGGTGAGTCAGGAATCGATTTCGCTGCTGCTGACCGATACAGTAGGGTTTATTCACGAGTTGCCGCCGTCGCTGGTCGATGCGTTTCGCGCCACATTAGAGGAAGTCACCGAAGCCGATGCCCTGCTGCATGTGGTAGATTTGTCGCACCCAGCTTGGCAAAATCAGATCCGATCGGTGATGAAAATCCTGTCAGAAATGCCGATCGCGCCCGGTCCTGTTCTCTTGGTGTTCAACAAAATTGACCAAGTGGACGGTGAAAATCTGAGTTTGGCGCAAGAAGAGTTTCCGCAAGCGGCGTTTATTTCTGCCAGCGATCGACTGGGGTTAGAAACGCTGCGACAGCGGCTGTGTCAGTTGGTGAAATATGCGGGTGCCGTCCGCTAAGGATCGTGGATTAAATAACCTGTAAGACTTGTAAGCGTCTTCTGCCCTCCTCACGAAGTGGGGCAAGCCCTCTCCAAGGAGAAGGGAGTTAGAGTCTTGTTCCCTCTCCTTGGGGAGAGGGCTAGGGTGAGGGTGAGAAGTCACACCTTAATAGATTCACATTCCTACGCTCCCTCCCCAGCCCTCTCAGTAGGGAGTTCAACGATGAAAACGGTCTGCATGGTTTGACTCTCAGCTCGGATTTCGCCCCCTAGCTGCTCGACTAATTTCTGCGCAAGTGCCAAGCCCAACCCAGTTCCACCTCGCTGCCAGCGATCGCTGTTAGGAATGCGGTAGAACTTCTCAAAGACACGGGTCAAGACAGTCGCTGGAATTTCAACACCAGAATTGCAAACGGTCAGCGTCACTCGATCGGGTGCAGTCGGCTGAGTTGCACAAACGGTCACAATAATTGAGCCTCCAGGTGGAGTGTATTTGCAGGCATTGGTGAGCAATTCTGTGACCACTCGCCCTAGCTCTAGTGGATTAGACATCAAGGGCGGTAAGTTGGAGGCAATCTCAAGCTGCAGCGTTTGCTGAGGGTGCGACCTCTACTTGATTTAGTAGGTCAAGCATGATATCACTGAGTGAGGCAACCAAGAGGTGGTGAGTATGAGCGCTCAATTGCTGAGTCAAGAAGGGACGCAAGTCAGGATAGAAGTGACGATAGACCTGAGTCATTCGCTGCTGACCAGTGAAGAAGCGATTCAGGAAAGCCTCAACGAGGCGGGTCGTATTGCCACTACAGCCGCTCTTGAGTATCTGGACACCGACGGTTCAGCCATTGAGATTGCCGGAGAGGTGATGCGAACCAAAGGCAAGCAGCCCAAAGCGTATCAAACGCCCTACGGAGAAGTCGTGATTGAACGCCATGTCTATCAGCGCTCTGGAGGCGGGAAAACGGATTGTCCGCTAGAGCGAGCGTCTCGCATCATCATCACCTCCACGCCTCTGTTTGCGAAACAAGTGTCCTCGAAACTGGCGTATGGTTCCGCCCGAGACGTGCAGCGAGACTTGGCTGAGAATCATCAACGCCCGGTCGCCGTGTCCTACATCCAGCGTCTCAGTGAAGCGGTGGCCACGATCATTGAGGTGAAAGAAGAAAGTTGGGACTATGTGCCCCCTCAACTAGACGCTGAAATTGCCAGTGTTGCCATTGGCTTAGATGGCACCTGTATGCTGTTGTGCGACACCGGATGGAGAGAAGCCATGGTCGGCACTGCCCATCAGTCTGTATGACGCGTTTGGAGACCGACAACACACCATTTATATGGGAGCCACCCCCGAATATGGCAAGGCGACGTTTCTGGAACGGCTAGA
>NZ_LXYR01000049.1 GCF_001650195.1 Phormidesmis priestleyi BC1401
TATAACAAGCAAGTTGCCACCCTCAAAGAGAATCAGCCTCAAGGTTTTTGGTCTAAGCGATTAGCTGCCATCACTGAGAAACGCAATCGTCAGGTTAGGGATGCGGTCAATAAAGCGGCTAGAAAGGTGATCAATCATTGTCTTGAGAACAGAATCGGCACCGTCGTGTTTGGCTGGAATCGAGGGCAGAAAGACGGTGCCAATATGGGTGCTAAAACCAATCAGAAGTTTGTCCAGATTCCCACGGGCAGACTCAAAGAGAGAGTCTCGCAACTGTGCGAACAGCACGGGATTCGATTCGTTGAGACGGAAGAAAGCTATACGTCTAAGGCTTCGTTTGTGGATGATGATTTCCTGCCTAAAATCGGTGAGAAACCCGAAGGGTGGAAGGAGTCAGGCAGACGAGTTAAACGTGGCTTGTACCGCACTCAAAACAATCAGTACATCAATGCTGATTGCAACGGTGCGGCAAACATCTTGCGAAAAGTAGCGACAACTTTAGGGCTATGCCTTGAGGGAGTCAGTAGGGGCGCTTTGTTAACGCCTTTGAAGGTTCGCTTGTGGACTCTTCAAGAATCCCCTCGCCTTTAGGCATGGGGAGTATCAAACCTCCAACCTACAAACACTCAACCTGAACTGTCGAGGTTTTTAGGCAAAATCCCACCTTCAGCACTCAATTAATGCGATTCTAAGGGCGAAACTTCATCTTTCACCCCTTACACTACTCCCACCGGGAAGTAAGCCACCGTCTCCAAACTCGGAAAATTGAGTTTTGATCTCGGAACTCCGACCCCAGAACTTGAAACTTCAGGATCAGAACTCGAAACTCCGACCTCTACACCTGACACTCCGACCTCGGAACTTAAGCTTTCGACCTTTGACCTCGGAACTCTGAGCTTGTTACTCCAAAAACAAAGCCCAGAACCCGGAACGTCGAGCAATTTACTCCAACATCCAAGCTCTGAGCTTCAATGGTCAGCCTCAAAGGGCAAATAGCCAGGATAAAGTCGAGCTAAGCCCAATCACGTAAAGTTTGATCTTTTTGCCGTTTGCAGACTCTACGATCGTGCTACTCCAGAAAGGTCAAACCACGATCGCATCCTCAAAAAAAGCTATGGATCAAGCAGAACGGGCTACTTGGCTAAAGCAAAACACAGTGCTGGAATCGCTTTCAGACGAGACACTAGGAGCGATCGCGGCGGCAATTCAAGCAGAATCAGTGCAAGAAAATCGACGGTTGGTGCTGGAGGATACGATGCCTGCGGCGGTCTATATTCTGCACACAGGACGGATTGAGAGCTATCGCACCAGCTTGACGGGGCTTGCCAAGGCAACGAGCTTATTGCCCGGAGCGATCGTCTATCTCAAAGAGCTGCTGATTAACGCAGTCGCCGAAGACACGACGATTACGCTCAGCGATTGCGTGATGTGGGCGATTCCTCGCGCTGATTTTCTAGCCCTGACTCAGCAATACCCAGAGATCTCACAGACATTTTCTCGGAATCTGGCAAACGAGTTAGAGGAGGTATCGCTGCAACTGGCATTTGAGCGCGATCGACAGGCAGCGCTGCGTCCCTATGTGGTACCCAAGGTCAAGCGGGGCATTGTGGGCACGAGTCGCTACGCGGTGAGAATTCGGCAGGAAATTAAAAAGGCAGCCAGCGATCGCCAATCAGTGCTGATTTTTGGAGAGCCGGGACTAGAGAAAGACAACACGGCGGCGTTGATTCATTTTGGGTCGGGCGATCGCAAAGAGCCGATGATTCAGGTAAATTGCAATACGCTACAGCCGAGTGGATCAGAGCTATTTGGACGAGTCGGCGGCAAATCGGGACTGCTGGACTGGATCGGACGTGGCACGATTTTACTCAACAACTTAGAAGCAATTCCCACTGAGCTAGAAGAGAAGTTGGCGCACCTGTTGGCGACTGGGGAATTTAGCCCGCTCGATCGAGACGATGCAGCCCCGACTCCGCGACGGTGTGAAGCCCGAATTATGATGACTTCTGAGAAAGTTTTGCCACGATTAGAGCGAGGAAAACTGGTCGGACATACGATTAAGATCCCGCCGCTGCGAGTGCGGAAGGCAGACATTCAGGCTCAAATCGAGTATTACCTCAGTTTGCTGTCTCGCTCTAGAGGCATTCCCAAGCCCACAGTCGCACCCGAAGCGCTGCGTCGTCTCCAAGGCTACGATTTTCCGGGCAACGCCGTTGAGTTGCAAAGCCTGATCACTCGTGCACTGACTCAATCAGATGGAGCCGCCGAACTGACCGAAGAAGTCTTTTGGGCAGCCAGTGTCAAAACCCGACGATTTCGGATTAATTTACTCAACGCTTATCCCAAGCTGCGGCAGTTTCTTCGCAGTCCGTGGTATCCCGATCGGCTCAATTATGGCTTCACCTTGGGATTTTTTGCCGTCGTGGTAGCCGTGCTGATGTTTGGTCCGCAGAGCCGCGATCGCAACATTGCGCTCAATTTCTTTTGGGCGTGGTGGTGGATGCTGATGCTGGTGGCGTTTCCGTTTGTGGGGCGTTTGTGGTGTGCGGTGTGCCCCTTTATGATCTATGGCGAACTGGCGCAAAAGATCTCGCTGTGGATCTATCCGCGTCAGCTTCAACCCTGGGCGCGAATCGAAGCCGAAAAGTGGGGCGGCTGGTTTTTGTTTGGGATGTTTGCCCTAATTTTGCTGTGGGAAGAACTGTGGAATCTGGAGAACGTCGCTTATCTATCGGGCTGTTTGCTGCTGCTGATCACGGCGGGAGCGGTGATTTTTTCACTGCTGTTTGAGCGGCGATTTTGGTGTCGGTATTTGTGCCCGATCGGAGGCATGAATGGCTTGTTTGCCAAACTCTCGATGATCGAACTGCGCGCCCAGCAAGGCATCTGTTCGGCAACCTGCACCACCTATCAATGCTACAAAGGCGGACCTCAAAAGGGCGAAGGCTTAGAGACGGGCGGATGTCCGGTTTATTCTCACCCGGCTCAGCTTCAAGACAACAAAGATTGCGTCCTCTGCATGACCTGCTTAAAGGCGTGTCCGCACCGATCGGTCGAACTCAACTTTCGTCCCCCCGGTATTGAACTTTGGACAACCCACAAACCAAGCTACGCCGAGATTGCTCTGTTGTTTTTGCTGTTTGGTGCTGTGTTTTTACATCGATTACCTGAGATCGAACAGCAGTTTGGCTGGAATTTGCACTTAAATAATTTCGGCATTCACGCGGGTGTTTCAGTTTTGGCGTTGCTGATTCCTGGCACGATCGCGCTCGTTGCCCACGCTGTAATTCGCTTACTCAATGCCAAGCCGCGTCCCTTTTTAGAACTGGCGTATGGCTATTTGCCGATCGTCTTAGGCAGCAGTCTCGCCCATTATCTAAGATTAGGCTTGACCGAAGCGGGACGAGTCATTCCCGTGACGATCGCCACGTTTGGCGCAGATACTCAAAATCTGTCGTTGCCGATCGCCGTTGCCGATCCGGCTGTGATCGCATTCCTTCAGGGCGTGACGTTCACCTTTTCATTCTGGCTGAGTGTTTTTCTCACTCAAAAAATTGCTCGTCAACCGATCTGGAATTTGTTGCCACAGCATATGTCAATGGCAGCGATCGGGTCTATCCTATGGGTAATCGTGGTGGGCTGGTAGCCATTCTTCTCAGCGATGTAGTGAGAGTCCCATTGTTTAATCATTTCATACGGCTATTCCTTCATTAGATGGATTTTTATCACAATCGATCGTGCATTATTAGCCAAGCGGGAAATTATTCAGTAGAATTTGAACTCAATTGGGGTAGAAGAGTTCCTAGAAAGCGTCGTGGGGAAAACAAGCGTGAAAGGGAATAAGCAGAAAACACTCTTTGGAAAAAGGTCTGCTCACCGTTCTAAAGAAAACCTGTCTAGCGATCGTGACATTATTGCTGGACGGCGACTCAATCAATTAGTAGCGATTGTGCAACGCTACCCTGTCTTAGTCTGGAGTGGTGCCTGGGTCATGATGATGGCACTGTGCTGGATCAGCGTCACCGGGTTGCTGCACGTTGACACCCTAAAGGTCGAGCAACCTCAGCCCCAGATCGTGGCGGACGAGCCTCAGATTCCGCAGCTAAAACCGCGACTGCACGCAAAACCCGCCTCTTCGTTTGGGCTGTTAGCGGCGATCGCCGTCAGTTGTGGCGCGACTTCTCTACTTCTCGCCAAGCAGCTTTCGCCGACAAAATCACAGCGCAGACTTGTGATCAAACGCCCAGCTTCCGTTACTACTGCGATGGCAACGCGCCAGCCTTCAACAGAAGGAAGTAACCTCAGACGACACCCTCCGGCTGACGGGGCGACTCGGCGATCGAGTCCTGATGCGACGCAGCCAACCGTCACGGTGCTATCACCCGAAGAAACCCATCCCTTAGATTGGGGCGACGCGAGCTTGGCAGACCTGATGGACATCCGTAAGCAAAAATCGATTTCTAACTATCCGTAAAAAACGGTTTAGGATCTGGCGTTGCTGAATGCAGATATGAAATACTCTCCTCACGAAGCGGGGCGAGCGCTTTGCCCAACCCTTCTCCCCAGGGAGAGCCAGAAATCTTGTCCCCTCTCCTTTTGGGAGAGAATACCCTCATCCCCAACCCTTCTCCCTGGGGAGAAGGGAGCCAGAAATCTTGTCCCCTCTCCTTTTGGGAGAGGGCTAGGGTGAGGGCGAAATCTGTGCTTCATAAATCAATTCAGCAACGCCTAGGATCTCACCGCTAATAGGGCTTTCCAGTCAGCGATCGCGCCCTCAGTCCAAAGCCAATTGTTAGCAAGCGCGTCTGGCTGAAACTCAGTCGGAGCCTGACGGAGAACCTGATCGCGGAGCTTCACCGCCTCCCCTTTAAGCCGCGTCTGCTGGTTGGCAGGCTGACCGTTGAGCGATTTCATTGACACGAGCGCTAACCCTGAATAGGCAACCAGCGCATCTTGAGAAAGGGGTTTAGCGCTACCCTGCTGACTGGCTTTTTGCGATTTGGTCAGCGCGATCGATTGAAACCAGGCATCACTGGCGCGTCTGAGATTGCCTTCACGGTAATAGGCAAACCCCAACGCATTGTAATAGCGAGGGTTAGGGCTGCCTTTAACGGCGGTTTCCCAATAGCGACGGGCATCTTCGCCACTGTAGTTGCCGTTTTTGGTCTTCACAAACTGCCACGCCAGCCGACCTCGTAAAAAGCTAGTCGTCGGAACGTCTTTGTCAGCCGGAAGCGACTGTAAAGCAGCCCCTGCCGATGAAAGCGCATTGCGATCGAGCAGCGATTCTACGGCTTTCTGTCCGGCTTCTAGGTTGCCCTGGCTAAAACTTGTGGTAGCAATTCTCGTCAGATTGTTAGTATCAGCTTGATCAGAATTGGCGGTCGTTTGATTGGAGGGTTGATCAAGGCTAGGAATTCGCCGCAGAAGGTCATCGGGGCTGGGATTAGAAGCTGACCCAAACTTAGACACTCCCCAGATGCCCAGCACAACCACAGATGCAGCGCCAACTCCGGCAATCGCCCACTTCCAGGGGGGACGGATCTTCTGTCTAGGATGCCCAAAGACGCGATCGACGGGCGCGGCTGCGGTTAAGCCAGAATCGAGTTGAGGCGATTGAGCGATCGTGACAGACTGTTGGGCAGCGCTAGAGGAAGGTTGCTCAACTAGAGCCGACTGACTCAATGAGTGCTCAAATTCTGACTCTGAATCGGTCAGATGATGGGTTTTATAAAGCCGCTGCAGGTTTTGTCGAGCGCTCTCATCGTCAGGGTCAAGTTGCAGCGCTAACTGGTAAGCCGCGATCGCCTGAGCGACATTATCGCCATAGGCTTCGAGGGCGATGCCCAACTTGCTATATGCCTCAGCCGACGAAGTGATTTGAATCGCATCGCCATACGCCCCGATCGCGCCTGCCACGTTGCCCTGAGCATAAAGCACATCACCCAAAATCAGGTAATCGTCTGCCCCATGCAGGTCTAACCCGATCGGATTCGATTCTTGTTCGCTTCGATCGTCAGCGTCCATCAAGAAGCTTTCATCGCCCGGAATCGCGCCAAACGGATTGCTGTCTTCTCCAGATAGCTGTCGGATCAGATCGAGAACGGCATCGCGATCGTCGTCGTCTGGCTCTTCGTACTGGTCAATTTCTTCTGAGTCGAGCGGATCGATCGCACTGATGGGAATGGAGGGCGATGGAGTCTCGATCGGGGGTTCTTCAACATAAACCTGACTGGAATCTGAGCTGAGCGGAGGCTGCAAATAGCCATCAAAATCAGGATGCAAATAGAGAATCGGCAGTGCCCAATACAACTGATTTGAGCCATAGGAAGACAGCAGCCCTTGTCTTGCTCGACTCAAACTCAGGTCGATCGGCGATCGCTGTCTCAAGTTGCGATAAAACAAACGGCTCAAGGTCAGCGCCACATCATCGGGAATGCGTTCTGCCATCGCCAACACCGCCGGAACACCTCGTCTCAGCAGCGCTTCGGTCAGATTGCCATTTTCGCTGGTCGGATCAGACGTAGCGGTATAGACACCGCGACACGAGTTGAACACCGCCATGCGAATGCCGTTGTTGACCAGCAACCCGGCTAAGTCGTCGCCGCTCAACACTTCGGTGAGACCCGTCTTATCGCTGACTAAATATAAGTCGCCGCCCGACCCGCCTAAACTGCTGTGCCCTGCATAGTGCAAGACCTGATAGCAGCCCTGCTCTAGCGCTTGAGTGAGTTGTTCGCGCCCCGGCTGATCGAGAATAGTGAGTTCGATCGCTGGAGGTGAAGCCGTACCCGATCGGGTGGCTTGCTCTCGCTGAAGTTCTTCGTTGAGGTGGTTGGCTTCTTGCCTGAGCGCCAGCACTTCTTGATCGGTAGGAGCCGCCAGCACCATGAGAATTTTGAGCGGTTGATTTTGCTTTAACGCAGGCAGAGGCTGAGAGTGCAGCACGGTTGCCATTGGCGCAAATGCAGACTGATAGCGCGAAAACACCACATCTGTCCCGGTGGCAAGGGGGCGACCTCCCGCGTTTAGCACTTCCCACGGCAGGCGAGGAAGCCGATCGCCTCTTAAACCCAGGCGCAGCCGCAAGTCTTCTCGGCGGTTTTGGGCGACTCCTTGAGCGGTCATCCAACTATCGCGAATGGTGCCTTGAAAGAGAGCGTTGTAGAGCGTTTGCCCCAGCGCTACTAGGCTATGAGACAGAGACGAATCAGTTGCTTCACCGCTCGTCGATCGTCCTGGAAAATGCCCCCGCAGCAGTCCCAATAGCGGATCGTGCATCAGTTGACTGGCTTGATCCAGCCATTCATCCACGTTCCAGGTGACTAGCTCTTCGGCTAGGGGCACCCCCGGCGACACCCGCTCGGTGCGAATCCAATACTCGTCTTCTCTGACCAGAGTCACAGAAATATAGAATTCCTGAGTCACAACTATTCTCCAAGAAGACCTAATCTACAGGTGTGTCCCAATTGCATCGTTGACTCCCTCATTTCTCATAACCGCTGATTGAGGTGGCGAGTCAGGCAAAACATTTGAAATTTAGGATTGTTTGAGGATTTGTTTACAAAGTCCTTGTCTCCAAGATTACAAATTTTTGACCCTTCTTGCACAAAGCAAGCAAGAAATCTGGAGTAGAAACTGTGCGGCTTACAAAATTTGACGAATAAAGCTCGATCGAAGTGCCGTTTTCAGAACCATGATTTGCCGATTCTTATATTAGTGTTAGCCCCGATCGCGACTCGACTCATTCTCACTCCCATCTCTTCCTTTTAAGATAGAATTAAGTATGAAGTTATGTTTCCGTCAGCTTTGTAGATTCAACGGCGGCGTGAGACATCCTTAATAGAGTGTGAAGATGTCTCTATTCGAGAGCTTAAAACCAGACTATAAGAGGACGCACAATGGCAGTTACACAGCCCCCTTTACCTTTTGCTAAGGATGCTCTTGAGCCTTATGGCATGAAAGCAGAGACGTTTGATTATCACTACGGCAAGCACCACGCGGCTTATGTGACCAACCTCAACAACCTGATCAAAGACACTGAGCTTGACAGCAAACCCCTCGAAGAAATCATTACCTCGTCGTTTAAAGATTCTTCTAAAGTTGGGGTCTTTAACAACGCGGCTCAAGTCTGGAACCACAGTTTCTTCTGGAACTGCCTCAAAGCAGGTGGTGGCGGCGCTCCAACAGGCGAACTCGCTGAACGAATCACCAAAGATTTCGGCAGCTATGACAAGTTTAGAGAAGAGTTTAAGGCAGCCGCAGCGACTCAATTTGGCAGCGGTTGGGCGTGGCTTGTCGATGACGGTGGCACCCTTAAAGTCGTCAAAACCCCCAACGCAGAGAACCCTCTCGCTCACGGGCAAAAAGCGCTCCTCACTCTCGACGTGTGGGAACACGCTTACTACATCGACTTTAAAAATGCCCGTCCTTCGTTTATTGACAACTTCCTAGACAAGCTCGTCAACTGGGATTTTGTTGCCCATAATCTCGCAGCTTAATTCAGCCACGCCAGTATTTAGGATTGTGGGTTCAATAAAACCGGATTCTCCCTTACCCCAACCCTCTCCCTCAGGAGAGGGAGCCAGAGTCTAGTTCTCCTTCTCCTTGGGGAGAAGGGGTTAGGGGATGAGGGCAAAATACGGAGCCGTAGATCGACCATTTTTCTACATCATTTAATCCACAATCACTAGGATATTTAGACAGTCACGATCGCTTCGTGGCTGTTTTTTTTAGCAACTCGTGCTAGATAACACCCATAAATCCGGCGAGTACGATAGGGTGATTGTGTAAAAATCCCACTATCTTGAGTCCCTCATGGACAGCAACGAACTTGCTCACTATATAGAAGCTACCGATGGCATCTCAAAACCCTGGCTTTTGGCGCAACTCAGGCTGATCAAATTAAAAGAGCGGCAAATCACCCTCTCGCCCGAAGAATTTGAAACTGCCCTGGCAGACATTCATCAAGACTTGATGAGCCTGGGCAACTGGTGGGTCGGTCTCGAAGACGAGGTATTTTAAGTCTTATGCGTCGTCGTAAAAAAGCTCCCGAAGACATCAATCTCAGCGATCCGCAATACTACTTTAGCCGTGAGATGAGTTGGCTAGAGTTTAACAATCGAGTGTTGCATGAGGCATTTGACCCCCGCACTCCATTGTTAGAGCGGCTTAAATTTATGGCAATTTATAGCTCTAACCTTGATGAATATTTCATGGTGAGAGTGGCAGCGCTCAAAGAACAGGTCGAAGCACAAGTCAGCAAACTCAGTGCCGATGGACGCGCCCCTAAAGAGCATTTAGAGATGATCTATCAACGGCTGCACCCCATGATCGAAAAGCAGCATCGCCATTTTGAGCAAGCGTTGCGCCCTCAGTTAACGGCTCAAGGTATCTACCTGCTCGACTATATTGACCTCAATCAAGAGCAACGCACCTACCTGCAAACCTACTTTGAGGAGCAGGTGTTTCCGGTGCTGACCCCATTGGCGATCGACCCTAGCCATCCCTTTCCCTATATCTCAAGTCTCAGCTTAAATTTGGCGGTCGTCGTCAAAGACGGCGTTACAGACGAAGAATTATTTGCCAGGGTGAAGGTGCCCAAGGTGCTGCCTCGATTTATTCAGATTCCGATCGAGACTCAAGATTCGCCCTCCTCAGTTCCAAATCGCCCTCCTTTGTGGGTGGGTGTGCCTTTAGAGCAAGTCATCGCCCACAATTTAGATCCGCTGTTTCCAGGAATGAAGATCCAGGAATATTATCCGTTTCGCATCACCCGCAACGCCGATCTCGATCTAGAAGAAGACGAAGCCGAAGACTTGATGTTGGCGATTGAGCAAGAGTTGCGAAAACGTCGCTTTGGGGGTTCCGTTGTTCGCATTGAGCTTCAGCCTTCGATGCCCGAAGGTCTCCGCGCAATGTTGATGAATGAAATGGGCTTAACCGCCAGTGATGTCTATGAAGTCGAAGGATTGCTCTGTCTGGGAGACCTCTTCAGCCTGACCGACTTGCCCGCACCCGAACTCAAAGATCCGCCCTGGAGTCCGGTGACACCGCCCCGACTCAAGCGAGTTAATGAGACCGATATCGAAGACCTAGCCGACAGCGAAGAAGACTTTTTCTCGGTGATTCGCAAACAAGACTTGCTGGTGCATCATCCTTACTATTCATTTTCGCGGAGTGTACAGCGATTTATCACCGAAGCTGCTCACGACCCCAATGTATTGGCGATCAAAATGACGCTCTATCGGACATCGGGAGACTCTCCGATCGTCAGTGCCCTGATCGCGGCGGCTGGAAACGGCAAGCAAGTTGCAGCCCTCGTCGAGCTTAAAGCTCGATTTGATGAAGAAAACAATATTCTTTGGGCAAGAAAGCTAGAGAGTGCCGGGGTACACGTCGTTTACGGGCTGGTCGGACTCAAAACCCACACCAAACTCGTGTTAGTCGTGCGCCGCGAAGAGGGAAAGATTCGTCGCTATGTTCACATCGGCACCGGAAACTACAATCCCAAAACCGCCCGACTCTACACCGACTTGGGGATGTTTAGCTGTCAGAACGATCTCGGTGCTGACCTGACCGAGTTGTTCAACTACCTCACGGGCTATTCACGTCAGCAGTCTTATCGCACATTAGTCATTGCTCCGGTCAACTTGCGCGATCGCCTCCTTACTCTGATCCATCGCGAAATTGAGCATCAGCGCAACGGAGGTCACGGGCGCATCGTTGCTAAGATGAATGCCCTTGTCGATCCGCGACTGATCGCCGCCCTTTATGAAGCGTCTCAAGCAGGGGTCTCGATCGATCTGATTGTGCGCGGCATCTGCTGTTTGCGCCCCGGTGTCAAAGAGGTGAGCGAAAACATTCGCGTGGTCAGCATCGTTGGGCGATTTCTGGAACATTCTCGAATTTTTTACTTCCATAACAACGGCGAGGAAGAAATTCTCATGGGCAGCGCAGACTGGATGCCGCGAAACCTCGATCGTCGCGTCGAGGCGGTGGTTCCGATCGCAGACCCTGACCTCAAAAAAGACCTAGAGGAGATTCTCGGCATCATGCTGGCAGACAACCGCAACGCGTGGGATTTGCAGCCCGACGGGCGCTATGTTCAGCGTCGCCCCACCAACGGCAGCCCAGAACAAAGCTCACAAAAAATCTTTATGGAGCTAGCGCAGCAGGCAAACGCTACATGAAGGGTCGGGAGTCATAGGTCAGGAGAGAGAAAAGCCCTTACGTTTGACCACTGAACTAAAGAAAACTTGGTTGGAAGTGAACAATCGGCGATCGGCAATTAATTCCGGATTGCCGATTGTTTTATTTACGATCTTTATTCCTACAATATCTTTTGTTTAACTCACCTATCCTCTAGCCAGACTCAATATTCTTAATCAACAAAATCGTTCACGATAGCGCTTTTGTACACCCCTGTTCCTTCCGTAAAGGCACGGATATTAGGTTAAAAAAAGCTGAATTTCCGGCTTGTAAACAAAAAATAACAACCCTACTTGAAAAAACAATCAAAAAAGTCGATCTTTCTTGAAAAAGATGTGAACGATGGTCGAAAAGTAAGCTAAAGTTGGATTCAAATTTTTGAATAATAACTAGCAACCTTGCCCCAACTCTAATGACAACTAAAGTTCCTACCACCCCCTCTCTTGCTGACTCAGTTCCTGTTGATATTGACATCGATCCGATCGAACTAGAAGCGTTAGACAACGAAGATCTCAGTCCTGAAACTCTGGCGCGATCGGTGAAAGGAAAAACCAGCGATTATCTCGGTCTTACTGATGACTCAGTTGGCATGTTTTTGCGAGAAATGGCACGCTATCCCCTGCTGACTCAACCCCAAGAGATTGAACTTGCTAGAGAGATCGCCAAAGGAGGTGCTCAGGGTGAGAAGGCAAAGCGCAAATTAGTCCGCGCCAACCTTCGTTTAGTTGTTTCTATTGCTAAAAAATATTTAAATCGTGGGGTGCCCTTTCTTGATTTGATCCAAGAAGGCGCAATGGGGCTGATGAGAGCCGCCGAAAAGTTTGATTATGAGCGAGGCTACAAATTCTCGACCTATGCATATTGGTGGATTCGCCAAGGCATTACCCGCGCGATCGCGTCTCAGTCAAGAACGGTTCGCCTCCCAGTTCACATGGTCGAAAAACTCAATCAAGTTCGCAAAGTGCGGCAAACGCTCACCCAAACTTTTGGACGGAAGCCTACTAAGCAAGAACTTGCTGGGGCGCTAGATATGGATGAAGACAAGCTAGAGCAGGTGTTAGATGTGAGCCAGCGCACATTGTCGCTTCATGCGTGGGTTGGGCGCGACGAAGACACTGAGCTAATGCAGCTCATTCAAGACGCAGATAACATCGCACCCAATCAGTCACTCGATCACAACCTGCTCTGCGATCGCCTCAATTCGGTCTTAGACCATCTGAGCGATCGAGAGCGAGAGATCATTAAGCTGCGGTTTGGCTTAACCGATGGGCAGCACTACACGCTGACTGAGATTGGTGAACGCTATCAGCTTTCTCGTGAGCGAGTGCGACAGATTCAGGCTAAGGCGATGAGAAAACTGCGCCATCCTCGCCGTCAAGCCCTACTAAAAGACTGGATGTAAAAATTTTGCCTGAATCTGGCAATCATTTGCGCTTAATAGACTTGGCTAATCCTTGCGATAGAGGACGCAATATGTAGAAACCGCTACATTAACGCTAAGTATTAAACAGTTTGCGTCAGGTATCAATGCTGTCTTGTGAGCCTCAAGTGTTGCGTGTATTAGTTGTTGATGATCATGAACTAACTCGTGTAAGCCTCAAGCTTGCGTTACAGCGGCAAGCGGGGCTGGAGCTAGTGGGGTTGGCGAGCAATGGGCAAGAAGCGATCGAGATGGCAGATCGTCATTTGCCCGATGTGATTATCATCGACCTACAAATGCCAATCATGGATGGGTTGAGTGCATCCACTCAAATTAAAAGTGATCATCCAAATATCAAAATATTGGCTTACTCGTCCCTAGAAGACCCTCAAACTGAGGTAATGCTTCAAACGGCGAAGGTGGATGCTTTTTGTAAAAAAGACGTGGCTCTTCAAGACCTTGTGAAGGTCATCAATCGATTAGGTCAGCGTCCAGCAGCGAATGATGCCTGTTGAGGTTAATCTCTAACAGGCAGTTGTTCATAAACAGAGTAACGAGCAAAAGAGTTCGTCTGTTGCCCATACATTTTGTAGCACTACGAAATTACATTAGGATGCTGGGTTGCGGTCGAAGCAACAAGGAACCTAAGCCCCTTGTTCTAAAGTAGCTGCGTAGTGCTATGGCAATCCTATTTCGGAGTAATCGATAGAGTGTAGGGGTTGCGACCCTGAGCACGATCTCCGACGTAAACAGAATAGTTGCCTTTACTCCAGCGTCCCGGAATTTCAATTTTGCCGCCCGACAGACTATCTGCCTGCACACAGACGGTTTGCCCCTGCTCACCATTAATCAGCAGCGTCGGTTGACCAGCACCCTGTAGTTTGAAGCGAAGGTTGCTATCTGCGGTCACTTGAATCGTATGGTTAGGGCTGCTAGCAATAAATCCTGCACAGCCTGGATCTTTAACCGATCCACCAGATGTGCCATTCAGCGTCACGGCTGGAGAATTTGGAGCGATCGCCACGGTTTGACTAGATGCAAGCCCTGCTAATGCAAGAACAGCCGCGATCGTAGTCGGCACGACTGACCAACGTAAGTATGATTTCATCGAGTTCACCCCCTTAAGCTTGTAATACCTCATAGTTTTAGTATTACAGGGACGAAATAGACTGAACTAAGGATTGTTACTCTTCTTGAAGTGGCACTCATTTTTAGGGATGGGCGCTCATCCTAGCCTGATGTTCGATAGCGATCGAGCAACTCCGACAGATAATCATATCCGTCTACGCCGATCGCTTCAAGAATAGAAGGGCGCTGTCCTTGCAGCACGGTTTGAAAGGAGTCTCCCAATCGCCCTTGCAAAATGGTGAGCAACCCTGCGGTCTGTTTCCAGTCGTTGGAACCCAGTTGTTCAAGCTTATACATCGCCAGAGAGCCAGATAAAACCGCCTTATCGTAGTTCTCTAGTTGATAGAATGCCTCAGCAAAGTGAGCCAGGTTGATTGCCTGAATGTATAAATCGCCTGAAAACTCAGACAGTCGGATGCCGCTCTCCAAAAATTTCAGCGCTTTCTCCGGTTCGCCCAGAATCACGTAAGCACTTCCCAGACTGGTGTAACACAGGGCTTTGCTTTGCCCATCGCCTAATTTTTCTGAAAGATCTAGCCCTTGCTCAAGATAGGAGATCGCCGCTTCATAAACCTCTGGTGCCGATTCGAGCTGCTGCGCCTGAAAGACTTCGCCATAGCCTAAGTTTGCCAGGGCGTTTGCTTCTCCCATGCGATCGCCGCTCTGCCGACTTAAAATCAATGCCCGTTGACTATAGCTAATGGCTTCTGCATAGGCTTTTTCAGTGACGGCAATGCGGCTGAGATGGTTTAGATTTGCAATCTCACAGGGACGATCGCCCGCCTCTTGAGCAATTTCTCTAGCAGCGGAGTGCATCTCTTTTGCCAAATCGAGCGTCCCTTGAACTCGCTGCGCTGACCCCAACAAGGTCAGAATCCGCGCTTTTTCTTGCGTCCCCTCCGCCTGTTTGAGCGGCTCACTCAGATAGCTCATCGCATTGCGAAAATAGCCGCCTGTAAACGAAGCAAACACAGTGCCATAAAGCGGAAAATAGTCGCGCTGAGAAAAGACTCGTAGCCCTTGCAGCGTGATGCGGAATGAAGCCTCTGTGTAGCGATCGCGGTTGAGAGAATTTAGCGAGGTCGATCGACTAAAGCCATTTGCCAACTGCGACCAAATCACGCCAAACGTCAGAAAAATCGTGATCGAAAGTTTCGCCCCGGCTTTAGAGTTGTAGACCAGATTTTCTGCCCAACTCACTAGCCCATGCTCGATCGCTTGCAGCACGATCGCCAGCTCGACCCAAGCAGCCAGCGTCATCTCAGTCTGATTTGCCGCCCAGTCGCTTCCAGACTGCTGCTGATGAAGCGCTTGAAACAGAGATTTTGGCACCGCTCCGATCGGCTGCTTTGCCCACGATGCCCAGGGGTTGCTCTGCCCTGACGACCCTTCAAAGCCCAGTTGATCGGGGTCATAAATCCAGCTCACCAAATGATCCTGGAGGTTGCGCCAAGAATCTAGCCCGCGAGAAATGCCCTCCGCAAGCTGCCCCATGTCTTCTTTTGTAGCGGGGTCAGAAATCGACTGCTGACGCAGTGTGGCGGCTAACTGTTTAAGCTGGTCAGACGTGAGATTTTGGGGATTATTAGGGTCAGTGAATTTGAGAAAAGCCAGCAACCGTTGCGCCGATTCTGCCTGAGTGATCTGATGCAGCGCGGTGACGATCGCTTCTCGTGAGCGATTCTGAGTTTGCCAGCGATTCCATTCGCCTTGAATCGTCTGCAACGCCCTCAGCGAACGAGTCGCCCTCGCTTGTTTTGCCTCATTGGTGCGATCGTCCGCCTGTTTCTGTGTCGTGGTGAAGCGATCGCGCAAACATTGCTCAAACTCTTCTCCGGTGCCTGGTTCGGCTTCTTGCAAAAGCATCTGATAGACCTGCTCTTTAGAGCGAATATTGCCCTTGAGCGTGAGTTGCACAATCTGATCGATGAGTTCTAAATAGCGATCGTGAAGCGGAGAGATCTCAGACATGGATGCAGATTCAACACTAGAGAAGGTGGGCTAACGAAGGAAAATTAGAGTTGAATGCTTCTAATCATAAAAGCAACTTGCAAAAATCACCTTAAAAAATAAAGGCGCAACTGCTTGCGCCCTCAACCTTCAGATTTTCTGGCTTACCCAAAAACTACCACTTGAGCAAATTGAACTGCTCCATGTCCACGGTGTCGCGGTTGCGGTAAATGGCAAGCACGATCGCCAGACCGACCGCCGCTTCTGCCGCCGCGATCGTGATCACAAAAATGGTGAAAATCTGTCCTTTGATCGTCTGCGGATCAAGATAGTTAGAAAACGCCATCAGATTTAAGTTGACCGCGTTGAGCATTAGCTCGATCGACATCAGCACTCGCACCGCATTTCGGCTTGTGATCAACCCATAAATGCCAATGCAAAACAACGCGGCAGCAATAAGCAAAAAGTATTGGAGTTGCATAAGTCTCAGATTATTGAATGGTGCTATCGCTACGACCTGTGGTGATTAGCTCACGCGGACGTTCGGGCAAAGTGAGCGCTTCGGTTTCACCAGGAGTCAGATCCTCTTCTGGCAGAAACTCGCGACGGGCAAGCACGATCGCGCCCACCAGCGCCATCAGCAGCAAAATCGAAGCCAGCTCAAAGGGCAGCAAGAAATCACTGAAGAAGTGCAGACCGATGCGGACGATCGAGGAATCTCCGCTAGCAACCTCGGTCGAAATCGCCCAAGGAGTCGTCACCACCATTGTTCCCAGTAGGGCAAAAATGCCAAAACATACTGCTGCCGTTGCCACTTGGCGAATCCAGATTCTCGGCACCACCTTAAAATCTTCGCGCTTGTTGACCAACATAATGGCAAACAAAATCAGAACGTTGACCGCTCCCACGTAGATTAAGACTTGAGCAAACGCCACAAAGTCGGCATTCAACAATAAATACAGCCCAGCGATGCTGATAAACACGCCGCCCAGCAAAAACGCTGAGTAGACGATGTTCTTTAGCAGCACGACTCCCAGTGCAGACCCCAGCATCATCAATGCCAGCACCCCCAATGAGACGATTTGAACTCCTTCCGCTAAATTCACGCTCTTAACTCCTTGTGGTATGGACGCGGCTCAATTCGACGCGATACACACGTCGCACAAACCCCTATTTTTTGGCTTCTTTGTCTAAAATCTCTTCTGGACGCAGCCCAGCCCGACGAGACCCCGCAGGTAGATCGTGGGGATCAAAAACACCTTTGGGCAGGTAAGCAAACTCTCGCAAAGGAGTCACCATTGGGTCTTGAGTCACTTTATAAGGCAGACGACCCAGCGCCACGCTGTCATAATTTAACTCGTGGCGATCGTAGGTTGACAGCTCATATTCTTCGGTCATCGACAAACAGTTTGTCGGACAATATTCGACGCAGTTACCGCAAAAAATGCAGACTCCAAAGTCGATACTGTAGTGCTTAAGCTGCTTTTTCTTGCTTTCTTTGTTGAATTCCCAATCGACCACAGGCAGGTTAATCGGGCAGACTCGCACACAGACTTCGCAGGAAATGCACTTATCAAACTCGAAGTGAATCCGCCCTCGAAACCGCTCTGACAGAATCAGCTTTTCGTAGGGATATTGAACGGTGATCGGGCGACGGCGCATGTGATCAAAGGTGACAGACAGCCCTTGACCGATATATTTACCCGCCTGGAACGCCTCTTTGGTATAGTCGCCCACTTGCTTAAGAAACTTGAGCATTCGTGTTCTCCAAAAAATGAGAGTAGGGTCAGCCGCCAAACGCGATTGGGAATGCCAATTTTAGACCCGCCGTGAGCAGCAAATTGACAAGCGAAACGGGTAAGAGAAACTTCCACCCTAAGTCTAGCAATTGGTCGATCCGCACGCGGGGCACCGTCCAGCGCAATAAGATAGCAAGGAAGATCAGAAAATAGGCTTTGAGCAGCGTCATGCCAATACCAATCGTAGCGGTGACGACTTGCAGCCAGGGAGTATTCTCACTTACGCCAATCAGGTTGGCGATCGTGCCCACGTTCACCGGAAATTCCCAGCCGCCCAGATATAGCACCGCAAACAGCAGCGCAGATAGCGTCAGGTTGACGTAAGAACCTAGATAGAAGAGGGCAAACTTCATGCCAGAATATTCAGTCTGATAGCCCGCGACGAGTTCTTCTTCGGCTTCTGGTAAGTCAAAGGGAATTCGCTCACATTCTGCCAGGGCTGCGATCCAGAAGATCAGAAATCCGACAGGTTGCCGCCAAATATTCCAGCCGAGAATGCCATAGCCTGATTGCTGTTGCACGATATCGACCGTGCTAAGCGAGTTAGACATCATGACGATCGCCAACACCGACAGCGCCAGTGGCAATTCATAACTGATCGATTGTGCAGCGGCTCGTAACCCACCTAATAGCGAATATTTGTTGTTAGAGGCATAACCCGACATCAACAGCCCGATCGGGACAACGCTAGACAACGCGAGCCACAAAAACACGCCCATTCCCACGTCAGAAACGATCAGGTTCTGCCCAAACGGGACGATTAGGTAGGACAGAAAAACGGGAATCACGACGATCGCCGGACCCAACGTAAACAGGAGCGCGTCTGCTTTAGACGGCGTAGTATCTTCTTTAAAAACTAGCTTTAGCCCGTCTGCCAGAGGAGCCAAAATGCCCAACGGACCGATAAATTCTGGACCGATTCGCTGTTGGGCAGCAGCAGAGATTTTTCGCTCTAGCCAAACCACGACTAAAACGCTTACCGTTGCTGCCACTAACACGATCAGCATCGGCAACGGCAACCAAAGTGCTCTCGCAGCCCCAGGTGGGATGCCAAAACCTTTGACAGATTCAATAAAATTTCCTTGAAGGTCGATTCCTGGGTTCATGTTTCCCAACTTGCGTCAAGTCATTGGTCAGTCGCCGTTCGCTTAATCTTAGAGACGAAGTTTTTGACGACCTTAACGCCTATCAGTATATCTTTCCAAATGGACCAGAACCGCACCAAAGTATTGAATTTATAGCCCTTTCGACCATCAAACTATCCAATCGTCTGCATTCACTTTTATGAATCGTCAGGCGGAGGGCGGTCGATTTTGGGTTCCATGAAAGAAGCCCCCAAGAGCAAGAGTCTTGGAGGCTGGAGTTCCTGAAAATCGTCACCTGACTATCGTTGCAAGGGATTGACGATCGAGCAAGAGGGGTGACACCCTCTATCTGGAGTTCTAGCGATCGCCGATCGCAACGTAAGGGGCTGAATGCAAGCCTGTGTAAATCTGCGTCGGTCGGAAGATGCGGTTTTCGTTGAGTTGTTCTTTCCAGTGAGCCAGCCAGCCAGCGACGCGAGAAATCGCAAACACGGGCGTAAACAGATCGGTAGGAATTCCTAATTTGAGATAAACCAAGCCTGAATAGAAATCGACGTTGGGATAGATGCCCTTGCCGCCGAGCTTTTCTTCAACCGCGCGCTCTAACTCGGTGGCGATGTCGTAATATTTGTCGTGCCCAAATTTCTCAAACAGTTGTTCCGCCAGCCCTTGCAGGATGATTGCTCTAGGATCTTTCACCTTATAGACTCGATGCCCAAACCCCATGATTCTCTCTTTGCGCTGAAGCCGATCGTCGAGATAGGGACGAACATTTTCAACTGAGCCGATCGCGTCGAGCATTTCAATCACCTCTTCGCTGGCTCCTCCGTGAAGTGGACCTGCCAAAGTCCCGACCGCAGAAGCGATGACCGCGTAGGGATCAGTCAACGTAGAAGCCGTCACCATCGCTGAGAAAGTAGACGCATTAATCGTATGCTCGGCATGAAGCACCAGACACACTTCAAAGATCTTGGCGGCTAGAGGGTCAGGTTCTTTCTCGTTCAGCATGTAGAGAAAGTTGGCGGCATAGCTTAAATCATCGCGAGGCTGAACGGGATCGTTGCCCTTTCGCATCAGTTGAAAAGCAGCGACCATTGTCGGAATTTTTGCCAAAAGTCTGACGACAGCAGCCCGAATATAAGCTGGATCATCTAATGCACGACGAGAATAAAACAAACCCAGTGCTGCCGCACATGCCTGAAGTGCATCCATCGGATGACCGCTTTCAGGAAAGCACTTCATCATGTCTCGAATGTGATATTTGAGCCTTCGATGATATTGGATTTCATTTTCAAAGGCTTCTAACTCTTCTTTGGTGGGCAATTCTTTCCAGATCAGCAGATAAGCTGTTTCCAAAAAGGTGCTTTTCTCAGCAAGTTCATAGATGGGAATGCCCCGATATTCTAAGATGCCGTGTTGCCCGTCCACGAAGCTGATGCTGGACTGGGTTACTGGAACGCCTTCTAGACCTGCTCTAAATTCGCAGACAGTCATGATTTACCGTTGTCTTACTGTGAGTGATCTCAAGCTAACTTATCAGATTTAGCAGATCAGAATGTAGTGTCTGAACCAAACACTCGATCGCTTACGTCTGCATATCACATTTTTGTGAGCGTCGATACCTATCTGACCTATAGACAAACTAATGTTTGCAGATTTTTAGAAAAGATAATAGTATCAAGTTATAAAGATTTACACCTTGACTTACGTTGCGTTTACCGATAGGTCGATCGACTTCCGATAAAGCCTGCGACGAACGAGGTGGGAATCGACGGGTCACATTTTTATACTCTCGTAAGGAGTTATATGCCTCACAGACATTCTCAACCAAAGTCCAATTCTCAAAGTCGGAAGTCCGATCGATCTGAACTGCAATCTGAGAGTCGCCCCTCGCAGCAGTGGGAAGAGTCGAATCGCAGTCGCCCCGCTAATACTAAGATCAGTTTGACGAAGCTAATCGAGCAAGACTCCCCGCTTCAAACCAACAGTCAGCTAGTCTTGATGTACGGTCCTTTTCAAACCGAAATGCTGCCCGAAGCAGGGCAAGGCGTTGCCTCCTGGATCAAAGACTGTCTTCATAAACATGGGTTGCCCAGCTTGGTCAGGTTTGACTATCGCCGCCGCGCTCAGATCTTTCGCCGGGATGAATTTCAACCCTGGCTAGAGCCGCTGATCGAACGGCAGAGCTACTAGATTTATGTAGAAACGTAGAGTTTGTTGCCTCTTCGCTGCAAAGCGGGTTAGTGAGTCATAAATACTAGCCCGCTTCAGTTTGCAGAATGCCAGATCGGGCACCCTTTGCAGAGTCTGCATCCGATAAAGTGAAGGGATGTTGACGATCGCCAAACCTATGACTACACCAACCTACGATATTATTTTGCGGCAGGGTCGATTGCTGCGATCGGATTCGATCGAAACCGTAGATATTGCGATCCAAGACGGCAAGATTGTGGCGATCGCGCCGCAAATCGAAGGCACCGCCAAGCTTGAGTTAGACGCTCACAATCAGTTCATCAGTCCGCCTTTTGTCGAGTCGCACATTCATCTCGATTCAGCGCTGACTGCTGGAAATCCGCGTTGGAATCAAAGCGGCACCTTGTTTGAAGGCATCGACATTTGGCGCGAGTATAAGCAAACTCTCTCGCTAGACAATGTGAAACAACGGGCGATCGCGACTCTCAAACAGCAGGCGGCTCAAGGAGTGCTCTTTGTTCGTAGCCACGCAGATGTGAGTGAGACAAGTTTAACGGCTCTGCAAGCTCTATTAGAGGTGCGAGAAGAAGTCAAAGACTGGGTGACTCTGCAAATCGTGGCGTTTCCGCAGGATGGGATTTATGGCAATCCTAAAAATGATGAACTGATCGAAGAAGCGATGAAAATGGGGGCGGATGCAGTCGGAGGCATTCCCCACTATGAACTGACTCGCGAAGATGGCGTGCGATCGGTGCATCGCATTTTTGAACTGGCAGAGAAGTACGATCGCTTAATTGACATTCACTGCGACGAAATTGATGATGATCAGTCCCGATTTCTAGAAGTGGTGGCTGCTTGTGCGATTCGATCTGAGATGGGTTCGCGAGTCACTGCCAGTCACACAACGGCTTTTGCGTCTTATAACAATGCGTATGCCTTCAAGCTTTTAGGCTTTTTGCAGCGCACTCAAATCAATTTCATCGCTAATCCCTTAATCAATATCACACTGCAAGGGCGCACCGACACCTATCCCAAACGTCGCGGAGTGACTCGCGTTAAAGAACTCTGGCAGCAGGGCAAAAACGTCAGCTTAGGGCACGACTGCGTGCAAGACCCGTGGTATTCGCTCGGTACGGGCAATATGCTCGAAGTCGCGTCGATGGCGGTGCACGTCTGCCAGATGACCGGAACGTCAGAAATCGACGCGTGCTATGAGATGGTGACACAGAACGGTGCAAAAACCCTGCACATTGAGAACGACTATGGGATTGAGGTCGGCAAACCAGCCAATCTAATCACGCTGGATGCCGACGATCGCTATGATGCAATTCGTCGTCGGGCGATCGTTCGCTTTGTGATCTCGCAAGGGAAGTTGTTGGCTGAAACCCAACCGCCTCAAACCACGTGGAAAGGAACATCTCGTTAACTCTAATCCATAGCACCCCGCAAATTCAAAGTGGAAGAAGGGCAATGTCCCGTTAGCGCTTAAAATAGTGAGCTTTAGATCTTTCTGGCGATCGCCCATCATGACTGCTGGACAAAAACTCTATGAAGGCAAAGCTAAAATTCTTTATGCCACCGATGACCCAGACATTTTGCTGACGCATTTTAAAGACGATGCGACGGCGTTTAATGCTCAAAAGCGGGGCAGCATAATCGGCAAAGGAGCCGTAAACTGCGCCATGTCTGCCCATCTCTTTAAATTGATGGAAGCAAACGGCGTGCCCACTCACTTCATCGACTGCCCGACAGCGATCGAGATGCGGGTTAAAGCGGTCAAGATTTTGCCGATCGAAGTCGTCGTCAGGAACATTGCAGCGGGTAGTCTCTGTCAACAGACAGGTCTGGAGCTTGGAACAATCCTTAGTCAACCTCTCGTGGAGTTTTATTACAAAAACGATGGACTAGGTGACCCTTTGCTGACCCTCGATCGGCTCCGTCTTCTTGATCTGGCTACCGATGATCAGGTGGATCAATTAAGAAGAATGGCACTGCGGATCAATGACCTGCTCACCGCTTTCTTTGATCAGTGTGGAATCACGCTGGTAGACTTCAAGCTAGAGTTTGGCATCGATTCAAAAAACCAACTGCTTTTAGCCGACGAAATCAGTCCTGACACCTGCCGCTTGTGGAACCAAACCGAAACTGACCCCGATCGCCGCGTGATGGATAAAGACCGCTTTCGTCGTGATCTAGGCAACGTTGAGGAAGCCTATCGGCAAGTGCTAGAGCGTGTCTTGAGTCAAGCGGTCTGATCAATTATGGGGCATCATCTTTGATCGATCGTTCTGATTGATGGATATTAATACCCATCAATGCGGTAAGATCTCACAGTTTGCCAAGGATTGTAATCGCTTCTTGATATTGTGAAATTGATTCTGCTTTAGGCAAAATCTGGTGTGAGGACGTGCCAAGTAACGTGAACAAAATGCGCTTATCTCCTATTTTAATGGCAGCTTTTGCGGCTGTCGCCACCGTCGGCTGGTCAAATTCTGCAAACGCTCAAACCCCTGAAGTTTCTCAGCAATCGCGGACGACTCAAGCAATGGGGAACAATCCTGTTGCTAAACCGAACCAGCAGCAAGAGAAAACGATCGCGCTAACGAAGCGATCGAGCCAAGATGTTGTGGTCGAGACCGTCAAGGTTTCTGAAGTGGCTGCCCCTGATAAGATTGCAGCCTACCCTTTGCTTAAGCCTTTTCAACCCAAGTTGGCGACGGCAGCCATTCAGATCGCTCAGACTCAGGGAAGCCCAGTTGATGAGCAGCAGCCTACCCCTATTCAGCTAAACCCGCCGTCTCCAACTGCGCCAACGCTGACGATTCCGATCGCTCCGCTGCCAACCGTGCAGCCGACTCCTCAAATAACCCCAGCACCTAGTAGCCAACCCGAAACTCCTGCCACGCCTTCGACCACTCCACCTGTCACCCCAACTCCCCCAACCGAGCCAGAACCGAGAGTGCTGGTGGGTGAGGTGCTCGTCATCGGTGCAGAAGCAGATCTTCAAACCGAAGTTTATCGAGTCATTCGCACTCAGCCTGGGCGGACGACGACGCGCTCTCAACTGCAAGAAGACATTAACGCTGTTTTTGCAACCGGATTCTTTCAAAACGTCAAAGCCACGCCTTCAGATACGCCGCTTGGGGTGCGAGTTACCTTTGAGGTACAGCCCAATCCTGTTCTGAAATCAGTGCAGCTAGAGGGTGCACGGATTGTGCCTGAGAAAGTGGTTAGCGATATTTTTACCCCTCAATATGGCACCACGCTTAACCTGCGCCAGCTTCAGACGGGCATCCAAGCATTGACCAAGTGGTATCAAGATAACGGCTATGTCTTAGCCCAAGTTGTGAATGTGCCTAGAGTTTCCCCGGATGGATCGGTGACGCTAGAGGTCGCTGAAGGAGTGGTCGAGGGGCTGCAAGTTCGGTTTGTCAATAAGCAAGGCGAAGACAAAGATGCCAAAGGCAACCCGATTCGCGGTCGCACCCGTGACTTTATCGTCACTCGCGAGTTTGAGCTAAAACCGGGAGATGTCTTTAACCGGAAGACGGCTGAACAAGATTTGCAGCGGGCGTTTGGATTGGGAATTTTTGAAGACATCAAGCTATCCCTCAGCCCAGGTCAAGATCCCCGTAAGGTGATTGTCGTTGCCAACGTGACCGAAAAGAACACCGGAAATATTGGCGTTGCAGGAGGCTTTAGCTCGGCAAGTGGGCTGTTTGGCAGTGTCAGTTATCAGCAGCAAAACGTGGGTGGCAACAACCAAAAGCTAAATGCAGAAGTGCAGATTGGTCAACGTGATCAACTCTTTGACCTGAGCTTTACTGACCCGTGGATTGGCGGCGATCCGTTCCGCACGTCTTACACGGTGAATCTTTTTAGACGCAGAACGATTTCGCTCGTGTTTGATGGCGGCAAACCAGAAGTTAATCTGCCGAATGGCGATCGTCCTCGTGTGTTAAGAACGGGTGGCGGCATCACCTTTAACCGTCCTCTCGATCGCAATCCGTTTAAGCGCGCTGAATGGAACGCCTCTCTCGGACTGCAATATCAACGGGTTTCGATTCGAGATGCCGATGGCAAACTCAGCCGTAGAGATTCGCTAGGCAACCTGTTGAGCTTTGACCCCAGTGGCAAAGATGATTTGATCACGGCGCGATTGGGATTTGTGCGCGATCGTCGCAACAGCTTTCTGACCCCAACGAGTGGCTCGGTCTTGAGTTTTAGCACTGAGCAATCGGTGCCGTTAGGGAGTGGCAGCATTCTCTTTAACCGTTTGCGAGCCAACTATAGCTTCTATATTCCGGTGCGATTGACGCGGTTGACTCCAGGATGTCGCAATCGTCCGCTCAAAATTGGTGAGAAACCTCCGACAGGCGGCTGTCCGCAAGCGCTGGCGTTTAACCTTCAGGGGGGAACTGTCTTGGGCGATTTGCCGCCTTATGAAGCGTTTCCGCTCGGTGGCACCAACTCAGTGCGCGGCTATGACGAGGGCGATGTGGGCAGTGGTCGCAGCTATCTGCAAGCTACCGCAGAATATCGGTTCCCGGTTTTCTCAATTATTTCTGGGGCGCTGTTTATCGACGGTGCTACTGATTTAGGAACTGGAAAGAACGTCCCTGGTAATCCGGCGGGTGTTAGAGGCAAACCCGGAAGCGGCTTTGGCTACGGCATCGGTGTACGAGTTCAGTCACCGTTGGGTCCGATTCGGATCGACTTTGGGATCAATGACCAGGGTGGGAACAACATCCGCTTTGGCTTTGGAGAACGATTCTGATGGAGGCAGTTAGTTCTCAATCAGGGGCAGAAGCTCATGGGGTCTCACCGCTGCAGCATACGTTAGCGGGTGAAGTGACGCGATCGGGCATTGGGCTACATTCTGGCACCTCAACGCAGGTCACAATCAGACCTGCGGCGGCGGGGGAAGGTCGCTATTTTGTGCGGGTCGATCTGCCCGATGCGCCTGTGATTTCTGCTCAGATTGAGGCGGTTAATCCTACGATGCTCTCAACTGAGTTGGTGAACGGCGATGCCAAAGTCCGCACAGTTGAGCATTTGCTGGCATCGTTGGCGGGGTTGGGTGTTGACAATGCTCGCATTGAGATCGATGGGGCTGAAGTGCCGTTGCTAGATGGCTCGGCTCATGAGTGGGCGATGGCGATCGCTGATGTCGGACTCGTTTCTCAATCTGCACGAGTCACTCGATCGATTTTAGAGCCGATTTGGATTTATGAAGGCGATGCGTTTGTAGCGGCGATCCCGGCTCCAGCACTGCGGTTTAGCTACGGCATTGACTTCGAGTTAGCGGAGATCGGGAATCAGTGGCATAGCTGGTCGCCCGATCAAGATTCTTTTTTGACTGAAATCGCCCTGGCTCGAACGTTTGGTCTGGCACACCAGATTGATCAGCTACGATCGAGTGGGCTGATCAAAGGAGGTTCGCTTAAGAACGCCTTGGTGTGTGGTGATGATGGCTGGCTAAATCCTCCGCTCAGGTTTTCAAATGAGCCAGTGCGCCATAAGCTTTTAGACTTAGTAGGAGACTTGAGTTTGCTAGGAGCCATTCCGATCGCCCACTTTCTAGCCTATAAAGCCAGTCATCGGTTACATACCCAGCTTGCACAAAAAATTTCCTTAACCCTCTAGCCATCAACCAACCCATGTCAACGTTGACCGATATAAATTCAGAAAATGTGGCTGCGCTCCACGTAGATCCGTCGATCGAACAGACTTCCGAACCCGCTCCTCAAAAAACCGTGTTCACCGTCGAAGAAATTCATGCCCTGTTGCCGCATCGATATCCCTTTGCGCTAGTGGATCGGATCATCGATTATGTGCCTGCAAAAATGGCGATCGGGATCAAAAATGTCTCATTCAACGAGCCGCACTTTCAAGGACATTTTCCGGGCAAGCCCATCATGCCAGGTGTGTTAATTATCGAAGCAATGGCGCAAGTCGGCGGTATAGTGTTAACCCAGATGGCAGACGTGCAGGGTGGACTGTTTATGTTTGCTGGCATTGACAATGTGCGGTTTCGTCGCCCTGTCATACCGGGGGATCAGTTGGTCATGACCGTGGAACTGTTGTCTGTTAAGGCTCGTCGTTTTGGTAAGATGCGCGGTCGTGCCGAAGTAGACGGTCAGTTAGCGTGCGAAGGTGATTTAATGTTTGCGTTGGTCAGCTAACTTACACCCAAGGGCGAAGGGTAGAGGGTGAACGTTTAAGATGCCACTCTTCACTCTTCACTCTTCACTCTTTATTCCTCTTTTGTATGGCAACCCTGATTCATCCGACGGCAGTTATTCATTCTGGTGCTCAACTTCATCCAACGGTGCAGGTAGGGGCGTATGCGGTGATTGGGGATAATGTAACGATCGGCGCAGGCAGTCTTGTGGGTCATCATGTGGTGCTAGAAGGGCATACCGAAATTGGCGATCGCAATCACATCTTCCCCGGTGCGGTGATTGGGCTAGAGCCGCAGGATTTGAAATATGACGGAGCGGTCAGCCTGGTAAAGATTGGTGACGATAATCAAATTCGAGAGTTTGTAACCATTCATCGCGCCACGTTTGCGGGCGAAGTCACGTCGATCGGCAATAACAATATGCTGATGGCAAATGTCCACGTTGGGCACAATTGCTCGATTGAAGATCAGGTGATTATCTCAAATGCAGTGGCGTTGGCGGGTCACGTTCACATTGAGTCACGGGCGCGATTGAGCGGTGTGCTGGGCGTTCATCAGTTTGTGCATATTGGGCGACACGCAATGGTGGGCGGCATGGCGCGTATCGATCGCGATGTGCCGCCTTATATGACGGTTGAGGGCAATCCTTCAAGAGTGCGAGCGCTGAACTTGATTGGGTTGCAGCGATCGGGCTTGGCAGATGAGCATCAAGGGCAGACAATGCAGTTGTTAAAGAAAGCGTTTCGGTTGATTTACCGCTCAGGCTTGACGCTGAATGACGCGATCGAACAGCTAGAATTACTGCCTGAAAACCTGCACTTGCAGCACCTCCATCAATTTATTCGTCAGTCTCTCATGCCCGGAAGACGAGGGCTGACACCGGGGAGAAGGATCAAGGATGAAGGATAACTCGCTTCAGGGCACACGGCGCTTTCGGGTTTTTATCAGCACCGGAGAAGTGTCAGGTGATCTTCAGGGAGCGTTGCTGATCAAGGCATTGCAGCGACGCGCAGCAGATTTGGGCATTGAGTTAGAAATTTTGGCGCTGGGCGGCGATCGTATGGAGGAAGCCGGAGCAAAACTGCTCGGACACACCAGCGCGATCGGCTCGATGGGATTGGTCGAATCGTTGCCCTATGTGCTACCGACGCTCAAAGTTCAGCGACAGGCAAAGCAATATCTTAGACAACATCCGCCCGATGTCGTGGTGTTGATTGACTACATGACTCCTAATGTGGCGTTTTGTAGTTATTTTCCCAAGCATTTGCCCCACGTGCCTGTTGTATATTTCATTGCGCCTCAAGAGTGGGTGTGGTCAACGAGTTCGTTCAACACCGATCGCATCATTGCAGCGACCCGCAAAATTTTGGCGATTTTTCAAGAAGAAGCGAACTATTTCAAACGTAAAGGTGGAGAAGTTGTTTGGGTAGGGCATCCCTTGGTCGATCGAGTGCAGGCGGCTCCGAGTCGAGCCGAGGCGAGATTTTCACTAGGAATTCCGACTGACCAGACAGCGATCGTGCTATTGCCAGCATCTCGCCAGCAAGAGTTAAAGTATTTAATGCCTGTGATCTTTGAAGCGGCGCAGCAAATTCAGGCAAAACTTCCCAACGTGCATTTCTGGGTTCCGTTAGCGTTAGAAAAATATCGGTGGGAGATCGAGCAAGCGATCGCAGACTATGGATTGCGGGCAACTTTGTTAGACAGTAACAAAGGACAAACGACTCTACAAGCGATCGCTGCGGCAGATTTAGCCATCACAAAATCGGGAACGGTGAATCTTGAAATGGCGCTGCTAGACGTTCCGCAAGTGGTGCTTTATCGCGTCAATCGGTTCACCGCTTGGGTGGCGCGAAAGATTCTCAAGTTTTCAATTCCCTTTATGTCGCCGCCCAACCTGGTGGAAATGAAGGGCATCGTCCCCGAATTTTTGCAAGACGAGGCGACCGTCGAGAATATTACGCAAGAAGCGATCGCGCTATTGCAGCCCGATCGTCGTCAAAAAATGCTGGCAGACTATCAAGAAATGCGTCGCGCTGTCGGGGAAGTCGGCGTGTGCGATCGGGCGGCTCACGAGATTTTAGACTTGCTGGACTACGATCGATCATAAGCAGCCTCTAATCTCACTGTTTTAGTGCGATCGAATAAAACGGCGACTGGCGCAAACAGCTAGCCCGATGAGATTGCGAAGTCTAGCGAGTGAGGTCGCTGCTTTTTTCACTTCGTCGAGCAATCACCGCGATCGGTCCGCCTCCAGGTCGTCCCTGGTGTTCACTGCCACCAGACACATAGATCATTGGGTCTTGAATCACCGCAGCAATCACTGCTCCAACCACCGCTCTTGCCATTCGAGTGTGACTAATATCTGAGTCATCGAGCATGGTGTGACGGCAGCCTAGCACCCTGCCTGTCGGGTCTGCTTCCGCCTTCGCAAACACATTCACAACTTGTTCGCGCGGCTGTCCGGTCGCCTGAATAGCTGCGTGAATCGCTTCAATATCTAACGCATGGTGCATCACGCTATGACCGATGACAAATGCACTGGTTGAGTCAGCATTGCCTAACACTAAGATTTCGCAGTTCTTCAGTTCCGACCCTGCTGAGGTGGAAGCAACGCTAGAGTACAGGTCATACCGTTGACAAATATCACTCGATTGAATTTGCTCCAAAGATACTTCCCCCAGCGCTACGGCAACACCCAATGCAGATGCACCCCGCGAAAACGCCATTGAGGTGTAGCTATCTTGCTTCTCGGTTTGTTCTGTTGCTGTGACCAAAGGACACTTAATTTGAACAAAGTGAACATCTTTTGGAGTGAGTTTTGCATCCTCGATCGCCGTTTGCACTCCTGCGGCGACGACTTTCACCATGGTCAGCGTCCCGATTTCTTCGGGCAAAAAGTCTCGCGTGTGATGTCTGCCCAGAACCAATCCTTTGTGCGTCGGCTCAGTCAGTGGTGACTCTTCGCGAGTAAAGATCGTCAAGTGTGGACTGAGTACTCCTTCTGTACCCCCTGACATGATGTAGATGATTTTCTGACTTTGCTCTGAGCCGATCTGTTGAGTGAGATAATTTTTCAAGCTCTGCACTGCAAATCCTCTAGTAAAGTCGTTGACACAGCCATTTCCTTCCGTTTTTCCTAATATGGCTGCAATTGTCATAGGGTTCAGTTTTTGAGTTTGAATCAACTCATCGAGAGCACTCACATCATCAGGAGAGCGTTGTGAGATTTTAAAGACATTCACTTTCATCGGAGAGCCTACGATCGCTTTGCAGAATTGTAGAGAAAAAGCAGGGCAAATTCCAGAAAATTGGCTTTAGAGGTCAAGCCATTTGTCTGGTTCAAAGTCCCCCGATTTTGATGAGTCACTGCGTTGGGCGGGCTTCCCGACTTAAGCACAGTAGCTGACTAGAGGATTTGTTATCACTTGTGCCGCAGTTAAACGAGGCAGTTCAATCGATATAGATTAGTGCGGATTGCAAGTTCTCCCAAATAGGCTAGAGCATTCAGATCATTCGATCCAAGATTAGCTCTAATCTTTTGCCTTACTTCACAACATAGCGATCGAGGTCACGAATCTGAGGATCAGAGAACTGCGTCAAAACCTTCCACAGAACTGTGTAGCTGCCATCGGCACGACGGCTGACCGGGCGGAAGGCAAACAGCAAATCACTGCTGGGCGTGTTGAGCAAATCTTTAAGAAGGAAGCGTTCACGCGGCAGCAGCGATCGTCCTGATGTGATGATTTCAGGCACTTTGAACTGAATCGATCGCACTAAATAAGTGCGGTTCAGCGCGGCGGTGGCTTGACTTAGATTCAAATTGCTGACTTTCCCAGTAATAAAGCGGCGACGATCGGCTTGAATGGCTTCTAGCTCTAACGGCGGACGGTAGTTATAGAATAATTGCAGTGCGTCTGATAGGTTTGGCAACGCTTCAACAGAAGGCGGAACGAGCGTCTCGATCGCCACCTCTCCTAGATCAGTCATAAACCCATAGTCTAAATCGGTCTGCACGATCTGAAAGCTATCTCCCTCAATCTGAATCGCTAACCGAGGTGACAACCCGTTCGATCGCTGCATCAAAATCGCGAAAGGAAGCTGTTCGGCAACCGTTGGGGCTAATCGATTTTCTAAGGTTCTGGATGCAGTGCGATACGCTTCGATCGACAACAGCCGAGTGATCCCAGTATGAGGCTGTGACAGAAACGACGTGTAAAGCTGCGACTCTTGAGGATATAAATTATAGGGAGTTTGCTGACTCTGCATGACTTGCGTGGGCACTGCAAACCGAACCGCCACCGGAAAAGCAGACCGAACTTGAACCAGGCGATCTCGGCTCGATCGCACAATCGCCAAGATATCATCGGGTGGCTGAATCGCAGACAAGACTGGATTTGTTATCTCGATCGGGCTTCTCAAAGACGAATCGAGGGCTAAACGGCTCCGACTTGGGTCAGACAAGGGACGCGCAGGATCTGCCGCTACCATGCCCGATCGTCGATCAAGTTGCGCTCTCAAAGGCTGCAAGTCACGAGCAGACGAATACAACGCGCAATAAACCTGAGCTTCTTCTAAACTAACAGCATCGGTTCCGGCAACGCTTCCGGCTCCACTGTTGGCAGGGTTTGAAGCACACAAAACCTCTGGCGCAGGATAACTGCTTTTAAGAAAGCGATCGACCGCAGAAGTCTGTAAGAAAATTTGCCCTCTCACTGCACGTAGCCGATTGGGATCTGAGCTAGAGAGCGATCGTTCGATTCGATTTAACAAGACCAGATGATTTTGAGCTAGTTTTTGAGCCTCGATCCAATAATCACGACCGGGATCAACCGCCGGAGCCGTAGAGTTGGTGCTGGCTGACGCGATCGATTGACCTACCAGCGAACCCAAGCAAGAAATCACTACCACACACACAAAGAGACGACGCATTTCAGAAAAACCTTTGCTTACAGCCACAAGGGAGCCATGAACGAATAATGCCCATTTGAAGGGAAAGTCACACGATGTTGAAAGTTTACTCTTCGCTGCATTCTTTGGCGTTAAGCTTGTTGAATCGAAACGATCCGATCATCTTCACATTAGCTATGAGTCAAGATAGAACCCAAGTTTGCTCGGTCTGTGGGGTCAAAATTATTAAATTAGTAGGGGACGATCGGGTGATCTTTTCAACCGGGGCAGTCTCTACGCGATTAACGCTTTGGGAGCGCGTCTGTCGTCATACCCAAAAGCCAGGTTGTATTAACCAGAATTACAGTACCACCGAGCAGATTTAAGCGAGTGATCGCGATCAACTCCATCCCAAACCCTTCCCACGTTAGACTCTAGGCAGCCCCGCGATCGGCGTTGCAGCCCCTCAGGAATCTTCTCCCGCTATGTATACCTATGCGTTCTTTCACTCTTCGACCCCGCCGCTGAACGTGTTGGCAGGCATCGCGGGAGAGGTGCAGGTTGTAGAAAATGGTCAACTGTCTGCGCTGGTAGAACCGGACTTAGAGATCGAGGTTTTGCAGACGGATGATAGCCAACTCGTGCAGGCGGTGTTGACTCACGATCGGATGATTTGCGAGTTATTTTGGCAAACCACGATTTTCCCACTGCGCTTTGGCACCTGTTTTGTCTCGCAAGAGAGCCTTCTCGAACACTTAGGCACTCATCAAGACTCTTATTTAGCTAAACTTGCGCGATTAGACGGCAAGGCAGAATATCGGCTCAAGCTGACTCCGTGTGAGTTGCCCGTTTCGGCTCCTCCTGACGTGAAAGGGAAACAGTATTCTCTCGCCAAAAAGCAGCAATATCAAGACCCACAATTCCTGCAAGAGCAGCAGTCGCAGTTAGCGCAAGTGTTTGCCTCAATCTCTAAGATCTATGATGATTATCATATAACTGAAGTAAAGGAGGGCGTTGAGAAGCTTTATCTGTTGGTCGATCGTCAGCAAGAAACGCAGCTTTATCAACACCTACAAGAGTGGCAAAATCAGTCGTCTCACTGGGAACTAATGTTAGGTGAAGCCCTCCCTCCTTATCACTTTGTCTAATATTTGACTGCATCATTTCAGCGTTTGTTTAATGCCAGCCACAGACTTAAAACGATGAGTCCGATGAGGACAATCCAGACTAAATTTTGTCTCAACCAGGCTTTGCTGAGAAAGCTATTGCCGTAGCTAACGGAGCGATTCGCGATCGGAGCCACCCGATCGCTATACAACGTGCATTCTCTTGCGTCAGGTCGCTTGGGATAAGTGCACGAATCATCGGCATCATAAATGCAGGTTTTGCACAACGGCTCAATTCCCGTCGCGCGATAGAGCGGAATGCCGGGATGACCGTGCGCTTTGAGCGTTGTGCGGCAATAAGGACACACGATCGCTTGAGCGTCAACCGATTGATGACAAAGAGGACAGTCGGGCATCAATTACAGCAGATTCTAAAGGTATGTTCTGATGCTAACTTACACGATGGGCAAGTAATTTGCCCTCCTCACGCAGTGGGGCGAAGCCCTCCCAACCCTTCTCCCCAAGGAGAAGGGCTTTCGGACATTTCTGGTTCCCTCTCCTGCGGGAGAAGGCTGGGGTGAGGGCAGTCTTGGCGAGTATTTCAGGAAAGTCGCACATCGCGTTAAGTTAACAAACTGTAGACAAGTAGTTTCTATGCTTAAGCAGGTCGCTGCATAAACTTGCGGACTTGATATTCGCCCTCTTCGACAAAGGGAAACGACTGACCCATTGCTTGAGTAAACTGCCGATCGGTCTCCTCTAATGTCTCGGCAGGAATCGATTTCCACCCGTCTTGACTTTCCCAATGAATCACCATTACGATTTCCGTTGGGTCTTGAGGATTGATCCAAACTTCCTTTCCGGCAAACCCTGAATAATTAGAGAGCAGTGGAGTCCAAATTTCGTCATCTTTCTGGATGTATTGCTCCCGCAACTCTGGCGGAACCTTCACTTTGAGCCATTCGATTAGCATCAGATCATCCGTCTATCGCAACGTTTAAGACGTTATCAGAGAAATCCTCAAAAATCTGGAACTTTCTGCCCTTGGGCGTAGATTTTGTCAGAGAATGCAGTCAAAGTATTTTGAGGTACGGACTTTGCGACTGTGAATGCTCTTGCAATTTGACAGAATATAAACAGAAGCGAAGAAGTTTGAATTCCCTACAAAATGTCTAGCGATTAGAACCCCATTTTGTCGATCGTTCAACGGGCTTTTGCGGCACCCGACATAGGAAACCAGTATGGATAGCAATAATTGGATTACACAGCTTTTGATGGTTGGCATCGGCACGACTTCTATCGTGGCAGAAAAATTCAAAGAGGTGAGTGACCAACTCGTTCAGGATGGCAAACTCAACCCCGACCAGGCAAAAGGGTTTGTCGATGACCTGATGGCGCAACTCAAGCAGGGCAACTTTGAAGCTCAGATGCAGCGTCAGATTCGCAACGTTATGCAAGACTTGGGAGTGCCCCGCCAATCTGAAATGGACGAACTGCGCGGACGGCTCGATCGACTAGAGCGACAGGTGCGCGACCTAGAAAATAAGCTCTGGAATGGACCGAAGTAGTTCAGAGTGAGAAGATAAAGACATACACGTCAGGAGGTCTGATTTTGAGAGAGATTTTAGTCAGCTTCGGGGTCATGGTGGTGTGCTGCGTGCTGTTGATTGTGGCGCAGGTTACGACTCGCAGTAGCGCGATCGCAGGCGAGATGCCGACGACAGAATCGGCTACTATCACCGAAGTGAATTCCCAAGCTCTGGTTGCTGAAACGCCCAAACCTGCTACCCAAACGATAGAGGAGCGTAATACTATGATGTCAATGCCTGAACGCACCAGGGTGACCGAATCGGGTCTGCAATATGTGGATGATGTCGAAGGAACAGGCGGTTCTCCTAAAAAGGGTCAAACAGTGACGGTGCACTATACGGGCACGCTGACCGACGGAACGAAGTTTGATAGCTCGCGCGATCGGGGTCAGCCCTTTGAGTTCAAAATTGGCGTGGGTCAAGTGATCAAAGGCTGGGATGAAGGCGTAGGCACCATGAAGGTCGGCGGTCGTCGTCAACTCACCATTCCTCCTGACTTAGGCTATGGCGCACGCGGAATTGGTCCCATTCCTCCTAACTCGACGCTGCTGTTTGATGTGGAATTGCTGAAAGTCAGCTAATTCTCTTTAATGATTGATTTGAAATCCGCGATCGCTCTCGATTCGCGGATTTTTTATTAAAGCTTTCCGCTATGGCTCAAACGCAACCAAACTATCGACATCGCTGCGATCGTGGATTGCACTATCTCGTACAAACGAACCGAAAACACCGCAACGACTCACCCCAAAACGGTGTAGATCCTGTTGATATTCCTGAAGAAGAGACAGGACTTGAGCTTTCGTTTGTACAGGTATCATTTGCATGGGTTAACTGCTTAGTGACGAGTCTATCACAGCCTTACAGATAGCTTTGAAGCGGCAATCCGATCGAGGCATGAGTAAGCTAACGTCTTGATTGAGCGGCAGCAGATTGCCTTGAACAACAAACGAAAAGACTCTCAACTGTCTGCTCCAATTGGATTGTTAGACCGTGTTTGAGAGGGATGCAGGCAGAGATGTTATTCTGACTTCACCGTTTGGTCTTCCTTCCATTTCTAACTTGTAGTCTTCCAGCAACCCCATTCCAATCAGTGAATTTGTTTCTGCTGCGTTGATTTCAACCTCCCTCATCTTTCCATCCCAAATCACAACACCGACAAACATCTCGAAATATTGAAGACTGCCGTCTCCTAAAATCACCCTTTGAAATCCTCTCAACGTGAATCCCAGTTGATCAATAATATTTCTAGGTAAGGTTAGATCTCCTGTAAATCCTGTATCAATGATTGCTCTGACACTCTTCAACTGTTTACTGTCACCCACGATCGCAACCTGAATGATTGCTTCTCGATTCGCGTTCACGTATCCTGAGATCATTGTGATCAGCCCGCCTCAAAGTATCCGATTTGATGAACGGCAAGATAACCAATGCGGACAAACCAAATTTGAGCATCGGGATGATGAGCCAGCAAAAGATCGGATGCGATTATGCTGTTTTTACCAACCTCAAAGGCTCCGGTTTCAATATCGATCGCGACAATTCTCCCATGATTGCCTTCCTCGACTTGAGGGCGCACCTGAGATTCATAGATCTCATCGCCACGTCGAGCAAACTCTTCTTTGCTGTAGCGGGGTTGTCGAACTGTCATAGGCTTGCCCTTGTTTCAATCTTCGCCTTCTCATTTTAATCTAGGAGATTGCACCCACGGTCACAGTTCCAACTGAGATCGAGTTTTTGGACAGTGCTGTGGGAGAAAGAGTGCTGGGTCGACGAAAGGAAACCCAGCCTACGGCGATCGTGGATCGCACTATCGCGTACAAACGAACCGAAGACACCGTAACGACTCACCCCAAAACGGCGTAGATCCTGTTGATATTCCTGAAGAAGAGACAGGACTTGAGCTTTCGTTTGTACAGGCATCATTTGCATGGGTTAATTGCTTAGTGACGAGCCTATCACAGCCTTACAGATAGCTTTAAAGCAGCAATCCGATCGAGGCATGAGTCAGCTAACGGTTCTGGTCAGCGGTTGCCAGAGTCTTTGCCTCTACCCAAGCGGCTCCAGTCAATCCGCTGCACCAGAATTGTTAGGCTGTATCCTCAATCTCAATGCTGTAAATGTCAGTGCTGCCCTCAAAGTGATAAATATCAATTTCACAAAGGAGATCTTGAATTTGTTTATCTTCACTGGAAAAGCCTGATGTATAGAGCCTATTTGGGATCTTGGCTAAAGAGCTAGAATCAGAAATAAATGCCTTATTCGAGCAGCCTCACCGACGCAGAGTGGGAAATCATCAAGC